>JBLIGQ010000001.1:0-202802 GCA_047636995.1 Flavobacteriales bacterium
GGTTTTACGTTTACTGACATTTTAATAGTCGTTTTAGATTATTTGACATATAGATTATCAATCGTTTAGCTGACAGAATTCGTGCCAATGCTTAAAAACTGACAAGGCTGCATAAAATTGATTTTTTTGGGCAAAAAAAATGTCAGTATGGTGACATACTGACATTTCAAATATCGTTGGCGTAGAAGTTTATTCTACTGGCGCTGCCGCAGGCTCACCTCCATTTGTAATGTCAATACCTGACTGATCAATTACATCTATAGAAGACTCTTCCTTAAATGCACCTTCTGCTTCGCCGCTTCCATTTCCATAGAATTTAGCCGAAAGCAGGCACAACGCGAACAGACCGATGGTTAAGTACCACGTTGACTTTTCTAAAAAGTCTGCCGTCTTTTGCACACCACCAATTTGCGAAGCCCCCTGAAAACCAGTGGCTAAACCTCCCCCTTTAGGGTTCTGTACAAGGATCACTCCCGCTAACAGGAAACACACGATGAGGATCAAAACAATTATAAAAGCACCCATTTCTTCAGCTTATTTCGTTGACTTTCTGCGCTCTTGCAGCTTTTTAATTTGGTTGGCAAAATAAATGCTTTTTTCTGGATATTTCAAGCTTAATAACTTATACGCTTTAATTGCCTTGTTTGCGGCACCCTGATTTGCATAAATTTTGGCCATCGTCTCAGTGACGAATTGTACATCTTCTACGAGACTCAGCTTCGCAAGGTTCTCATTTGAGAACAGTGCAGATTTCTTTGGTGTTATTTTCGGATCAGCAGCTATAAAGCGGTCTATCAGCTCTTCTAATGGAACATCAGGTTCCAATTGAGTTGGTATTTGATCCTCTTCATCAGTGTCCCCATCCTCTTTTACTGCTGTTTCCCAATCAATTTCATGGGACCGTTTTTGAAGAAACTGAGCAAATGAAGAGAGTTGCTTTTTTTCTTCATTGGTGGTCTTTGGAACAGCTAATTCATCTTTTTTCTCTTCTTCAGGAGCCCCTTCCTGCATTTTTTCTGACTTTTCAGCCTGCACTTCTTGTTCAATTGAGCTTGAAATGGCCTCTAGAAGGATTTCTCGCTGAAGTCCTTCGAAATCCTCTAATTTCTTTCGCGCCTCAAGCTCCTCAGATTCTCCTTCCTCAACCACTGCTTCGCGGGGGTCAGAGTCTGCACTGGCATCTTCTAACGGCACTTCCTTCCCCTCTAGCTCAAATTCCGGCTCATACTCCGTGCACTCATTTCCATCCTCTTTAGACCCGTCTTCATCATCTACATACTCTGGATGCTCTGCCTCTTCTTCATCCATTCGTTGAATCTCTTCTTCAAATGCTTTGACTTTTGCAGAGAAATCTTCCTTATGAATCAAATCAAATAGAGCTTCTCGCTCGCCTGCATAAATGGCAGCGCGTTTCACATTAGCATCAAAGGCTACATGTCCGGCGATGTGATCTGACTTACATAAAAGAACATGAGAAGCACCAAACCAAGGATAGTCAACGGAAAGCTGTACCAATTCATCTCGAAGAGGAACCAGATATTCCTTCGGTTCAGATAGTGCGTTATAAAACTGTTCCTTCTGCATTACCAATTTCCAAGTGAAGCATTAAAAATCTCTTGCGTTAGCTGTTCTGATATGTCTTCCATGAGCAAGTCCTCAACGCTGAGCAAATCTTGCGTGCTATCATAGTCAGAGAACTTAGTGAATACACGATCGAAACTCAAATCAGTTTCGATGGTATTGGTATATTTAATTTTCACGGTCACCGTCAATCGGTTTCGCGTAGCCGTTTCTTCCCCTGACACGCCCACTGGTGATATGCGGTAATCTGTAATCATCCCTTGAAATTGCAACTCGCCCTTCTCATCTTCCAACTTCAAAGTAGATTGTCGCTGAATAAGGTCACGCAGCGCCTCAGTGAAATTTTGAGCTATGCTCGGACTCGCAAGGGGTGTTTGCGGCTTAATGTAGTCTACTGAAAATGATTTCGCACCCGAAGTTTGAGCTCCATAAGGCGTATAAATGCCACATGACGCCAAAAAGAAAACCAGGAGTATGCTTGTAGTTACTTTCATAGGGATTCAAAACGGCTTCAATTTACTTCAAATTGTATTCTTTAATTTTCCGGTACAATGTACGCTCTGAAATACCAAGCTCACGCGCAGCATATTTGCGCTTATTCCCATGTTTTGCCAGCGCTTTTCGAATGAGCTCACGCTCGGTCTCCATCAAGCTAAATGATTCCTCAATCTCAACATGACCCTCTTCATTTTCAGGCTCATCTCTCAGGTGTTCGGCATGAGAACGCGGAGGCAACTGAAGGTAAGAAGCCTCATCTTCCTCTGCTGACCCCTCATCTTGAAACACCTTCTTCATTAATTCAACATTCGCATCAGAATCATCAAGCTGTCCGTCATTTCGAATCAAGCGAAGCACCAATTTTTTCACATCGTTCAAATCTGCTTTCATCTCAAAAAGCAGCTTATACAGGATTTCACGCTCTGAAAAATTAGAGGCCTCTTCCTTTTTTTCGCCAATCACCATTGGCAATTGACTTCCTTGATCAGCGGGGAGATATTGCTTCAATTCAGCTGTACCCATATCTCTAGACTGCTCAATAACAGACATTTGCTCCGTAATATTTTTGAGCTGCCGAATGTTCCCTGGCCAGCGGTAATTTTGCAGCAATACAACTGCCTCTTCGCTCAGCATCAAAGGAGGCATGCGGTATTTTTCACTGAAATCTGTAGTGAACTTTCTGAACAATAAATAGATGTCTTCTTTTCGCTCTCGAAGGGGCGGCATGAAGATGGGCACTTGGTTTAAACGGTAGTATAAATCTTCACGAAACTTCCCTCTCGAAATGGCTTCTCCAAACTTCACATTGGTAGCTGCCACAACACGCACATCTGTTTTTATGACCTTACTAGAACCAACACGAATGAATTCACCCGTTTCCAATACACGAAGAAGTCTAACTTGTGTTTGCAGCGGCAACTCGGCTACTTCATCCAAAAATATGGTTCCGCCATCTGCCTCTTCAAAATAGCCTTTTCTTGAACCCGTTGCTCCGGTGAAGGCTCCTTTTTCGTGACCAAACAATTCTGAATCAATGGTCCCTTCAGGGATGGCTCCGCAATTCACAGCAATATATGGCCCGTGCTTTCTAGCACTCAGATTGTGGATGATTTTCGGCATCACCTCCTTCCCTGTTCCACTTTCACCATTGATGAGGACAGAGATATTGGTAGGCGCAACTTGCACGGCAACATCAATTGCACGGTTCAAGGCTTGGGAATTCCCAATGATACCAAAACGTTGTTTTACAGTTTGAAGTTCCATAGATTAATTGTTAACTACGGTTCCTATAAGTGTAAGTGCAGTGCATCTTTCGATGCGCACCATAACATAATCTCCTGGTTTGCAATCTCCTTTTGGAAATATTACATTCATATTTTGGGTGTTCCTCCCTGAATACTCATCTTCAGATTTCTTAGAGGTATTTTCAACCAAGACCTCCATTGTTTTACCAAGCATTTCTTTGGTGCGAACTGAAGCACAAGCCATGTGCGTGTCTACAATTTCTTGCAGTCTGCTCGCTTTCAAAGACTCGGGAACATCATCTTCGAACTTACGCTCTGCCAGTGTGCGTGGACGTTCTGAGTACTTAAACATGTAGCACATGTGAAATACTACTTCTTTCATCAGGCTCACGGTATCTTTATGTTCTTGTTCCGTTTCGCCACAAAACCCACTGATGGTATCAGTAGAAATAGAGCATTCTGGCATGATTCTGCGAATGGCAGATATGCGATCTAAATACCATTCTCGTGTGTAGCCTCTGTTCATTCGTTTGAGCATATCGCTGTTCCCGCTTTGAACCGGCAGGTGCACGCACTTACAAATGTTTGGATACTTGGCCATCACATGCAGCACATCGTCTGTCATGTCTTTGGGGTGGCTTGTAGAAAAGCGAATGCGAAGTAACGGATCTACTTGCGCCACCATTTCCATTAACTGCGCGAAATTTACAGCAGGAAGTGCCTTGTCTTTCACCTCTCCTTTATTGGTGATATTCCATTTGTAAGAATCAACATTCTGTCCCAACAAAGTAACCTCTCTATATCCTGATTCAAAAAGCGCCTTTGCTTCGCTCACTATGGATAGTGGATCTCTGCTTCGTTCTCTTCCTCTGGTAAAAGGCACCACACAGAAAGAGCACATATTATCACACCCTCGCATGATAGATATAAAAGCAGTAATGCCATTGCTGTTGAGTCTAACAGGACTAATTTCAGCGTAAGTTTCTTCACGAGACAACAACACATTCACGGCTTGCTGACCCCCGTCAACCTCTTCAATGAGTTTAGGCAAATCTCGATAGGCGTCTGGGCCTACTACAAGATCAACCAATTTTTCTTCTTCGAGCAATTGTTGTTTCAGTCGCTCAGCCATGCACCCCAACACGCCAATGATCATTCCTGGACGTTTCCGTTTGAGGGACCTGAAATACTCTAGACGCTTTCGCACGCGCTTTTCGGCTTGATCACGAATGGCACAAGTATTAATAAGCACTACATCAGCTTCATCAGAATCACGTGTAGTAGAAAATCCAACTTCGCCCAAAATAGAAGCGACGATTTCAGAATCAGAAAAATTCATGGCGCAACCATAACTTTCTAACAGAAGCTTTCTTCCCGGTTCTTTTGACTTAGGGACCATGAGTTTTTCACCTTGGCGGCCTTCATCTATAACTTTCTCTGCCTTTTGCATTTAAGCGTTTCGTTTTATACTCAGAATAAATTCTTCAACAAATCAGATCATTTGAAGGAGACACAAAGGTAAGTGAAAGTCTTCTAGCATGACAAATTGTCACAAAGGTTAACAATTCATCAATTTGCCCTTTGAATTTTTTTTTTGAGGGTATTTTCAAGTACCATCCCCACTCCTTATTCTATGAATAACAGTTCACATCTGCAAGGCCTTTCTTGAAAGAGTAGAAATTTTTGATTGCGAGGGTACCTTTATATGTACTTACTTTGCAACGCACTCAACTGAGTGTCGCCAAGCGTTTTTTGGTGATAACCTGCAGAATATCAAACACATGTCGAAGAATCTGGTAATAGTCGAGTCTCCCGCAAAAGCGAAGACCATTGAAGGCTACCTAGGAAAAGATTTCGTTGTAAAGTCGAGTTACGGCCACGTCAGAGACCTTGCAAAAGGTGATATGGCGATTGACGTTGCGAATGACTTCAAGCCCGTTTATGAAGTTTCTCCAGACAAGAAAAAGCTTGTTGCAGAATTGAAGAAACTAGCCAAGGCAGCAGAGGTTGTGTGGTTAGCGACGGATGAGGATCGCGAGGGAGAAGCAATTTCTTGGCACCTGCTAGAATCACTGAACATCAAACCCGAAAAAACGAAGCGAATAGTTTTCTCTGAAATCACGAAAACTGCCATCCTTAAAGCCATTGAGAATCCACGAACGGTAGA
This sequence comes from Flavobacteriales bacterium, assembly GCA_047636995.1. Lineage (GTDB taxonomy): Bacteria > Bacteroidota > Bacteroidia > Flavobacteriales_D > Sanyastnellaceae > JAQWQB01. The sequence continues at coordinate 5,491 of JBLIGQ010000001.1, forward strand.
CATCAATTTGGTGAATGCCCAGCAAGCCCGTCGTGTACTTGATCGATTGGTCGGATTTGAGCTTTCACCTGTTCTTTGGAAGAAAGTGAGGCCCGCTTTAAGTGCCGGTCGGGTTCAAAGTGTTGCTGTCCGAATCATTGTGGAGCGTGAGCGTGAAATCATTGCCTTTAAGGCTGAAAGTAGCTTTAGAACAGTAGCGCTTTTCAAACTTGATGGAGCGGAACTCAAAGCGGAGTTGCCAAAACGTTTCGCCAAAGAAAAAGAAGCAATGGACTTCCTTCAAAGTTGTATTGATGCAGACTATGCCATCAGCAACCTTGAAACAAAACCTTCTAAGAAATCTCCTGCAGCGCCATTTACGACATCAACTTTGCAACAAGAAGCCTCCCGAAAACTGGGGTTCTCTGTTTCTCAGACCATGGTTGTAGCTCAGCGTTTGTATGAGAGTGGGCGCATTACATACATGAGAACAGACAGTGTCAACTTAAGCCAAAGTGCGCTAGAAGCTGCTTCTCTAGAAATCTCATCTAGCTATGGGAAAGAATATGCAGAAACACGAAAGTACAGCTCAAAAAGCAAGGGTGCCCAAGAGGCTCACGAAGCCATTCGCCCTACTGAAATGTCTACGCACCGAATAGAAGGCGAACGAAATGAAGAACGTCTTTACGAATTAATATGGAAGCGTACATTGGCTTCTCAAATGGCTGATGCTAAGTTGGAAAAAACAACGGCCTCCATTTCTATTTCTAAAAATGATCTCCAATTTATTGCCAAAGGCGAAGTAATCAAGTTTGAAGGATTCTTGAAAGTTTACCTTGAAGGAACAGATGACGAAGAAGACGAGAGCACAAAAGGAATGTTACCTCCTTTAACCATCGGACAAGACCTCAATTTAAAAGACATTGTGGCCACCGAACGTTTCTCACACCACCCACCACGTTACACCGAAGCTAGTTTGGTTCGGAAACTAGAAGAACTTGGGATTGGTAGACCGTCAACCTATGCACCCACCATTAGTACCGTTCAAAAGAGAGGGTATGTGGTAAAGGAAGAACGGGATGGAAAAGAAAGAAAATACCGCATCATATCACTTGAGAACAACAAAGTAAAGGATGAAGATGCCGTTGAGATGGCTGGCGCAGAGCGAGGAAAGCTATTCCCTACAGACATTGGCATCGTTGTGAATGACTTTCTGGTTGAACACTTTGTTGAAATTCTTGACTATAATTTCACTGCAACAGTGGAGGAAGAGTTTGATAGCATAGCCAATGGAAAAGTTGAGTGGAATGAAATGATTCGCAACTTCTATGGTGATTTCCACAAGAGCGTTGAGCACACCCTTGAACATTCTGATCGTGCCTCAGGAGAGCGCAGTCTAGGTGCAGACCCTGCAAGTGGAAAGCCGATCATTACGCGTATTGGAAGATATGGCCCAATGATTCAAATTGGAGATGCTGAAGATGAAGAAAAACGTTTCGCCTCATTGCTTCCGCACCAGAGTATTACAAACATCACTTTGGAAGATGCGCTTGACCTATTCAAGCTGCCAAGAGGATTGGGAGAGTATGAAGGCAAAAAAGTAAGCGCTGCGATCGGAAGATTCGGTCCTTATGTGCGCTATGATGGCCTCTTTGTATCCATCAAAGAAGAGCAAGGTGATGACCCTTATACTATTACATTGGAACGCGCCATTGAATTGCTAAAAGAGAAAAAAGAGAAAGATGCGAAAGCGTTGATTAATAGCTGGGACGAAGAACCAGATATCAAAGTACTGGAAGGTCGTTATGGTCCTTACATCAAAGCAGGGAAAAAGAACGTTAAAATCCCGAAAGACAAAGAGGCTTCTGAATTAACACTTGAAGAAGTAAGGGAACTTGTAGCTAACGCACCTGAGAAACCAAAACGCAAGAAGAAGTCATGATGGACGGCTTATTGGATTTTTTCCAACCTGCTGACGTCACTATTTCCCCCTCGGAAGACGGTATTCGTCGCATTGCAGACAGCGCAGTTATTCACACGAAAGCGCGAATGGGCTTCACTGAAGAGGCGAAGATTTTCATCTTTGGAGTAAAGGAAGAGCGCCATTCTGCAGGCAATGACGGCTGTGCTGAAGGACCTGATGAAATAAGAAAATTCCTTTATCGACTCCATGACATAGACAATCCTATGCCTATTGTAGATTTAGGAAACATTCATGCTGGAGCGCGCATTGAAGATACTTATGCCGCTGTGAGAATGGTCTGTGAAGAGTTGCTTCGTGCAGACAAAATACCGGTAATCATAGGTGGCAGCCAAGACTTAACCTTTGCAAACTACGCGGCTTACGAGTCTCTTGAGCAAACAGTTAATCTCGTTACAGTTGACCAACGATTGGATTTCGGTGGCAAGCCTGAGCAAAATGATGCGTTCAATTACCTTAATCAAATCGTACTTCACCAACCCAACTACCTGTTTAACTATTGCAATATTGCGCATCAGCGCTATCTGGTTGACAAGGACTTGATTGAGTTGATGGACAAAATGTATTTCGACCTTGTGCGTTTGGGCGAAGTGAATACCCGCATTAGTGATGCAGAGCCGGCCCTCCGAAACGCAGACATCGTGAGTATAGACCTATCTTCTGTTCGCGCGGGAGATAGCCCAGGATCTGCCAATGCAGGCCCAAATGGCTTGTATGCAGAATACATGTGTCAGATATGTAGGTATGCTGGAATGAGTGACAAACTAACTTCTTTCGGCATCTACGAATACAACCCTGTGTATGATGAACGAGGAAGGTCTGCTCAACTAGCAGCACAAATGTTATGGCATTTCGTTGAAGGCGTCAGTCAGCGCAGAGGAGATTACCCTGTAGGGACAAAAGACGACTACATCAGGTTCATCGTTCCTCTGGCAGATCATGAATTGGTGTTTTACAAATCACCTTTGACTGATCGGTGGTGGATGGATGTTCCTTATCCCTCTGGATCAGGGAATAGATACCAGCGGCACCACCTAGTTCCGTGCACTTATGAAGATTATCAAGGGGCTACCAATGAAGAAATGCCCGACCGATGGTGGAAAACTTTCCAAAAACTGACCTAAATGTAAAGCTTAAAGTGATTGGGGAAAAGAGCCAACCTATGGTATACCCCACGCCTACCCCTTGCCTGACAAGGCTTTTGAACTAAAAACTTAACCGCTTGCTTAATTTCGCGTGCTGAGAATTTTAGCTATATTAGCCACTTCTCAAAGAAGAGATAAAACTGGATTTGCACATTTTAAAGAGGAAAATGGGAATAATACGTATCCTAGTACTTGTGTTTGTTGTATTAAGTTCTACAGCAATTAAAGCACAACAAGACCCACAGTTCACACAGTGGTTCAACGATAAACAATCTTTCAACCCTGCTTTTGTAGGAGCGAATGATGGAGTCTGTGGAGGAAACAACTGCATTGGCGGTTTCTTCCGTAACCAATGGTCTGGTTTCGAAAACTCAGACGGAACACTTTCTCGTCCGAACACTTTCATGTTCAATTATTCAGGCAGACTTCAAACGTCTAAACATGACAATTCTCCCATGGGAATTGGAGTGACGTTTTATTCTGACCAATTAGGACAAGAGACCAACACTGTTTTTCGTGCTTCTGGCGCATATCATTTAGAGAATGTAGGCAGCGGTACGCTTTCTATGGGTCTATCATTGGGTTTCTTCGGTAAGAAGCTTGGGAATGATTGGCTTCCACCTGATGGTATTGAATCTATTTCTGGAGACGGTGCAATCAACAACCAGGAAGTTACAGATGGTAGTTTCGACATGAATCTAGGTCTTTACTACTATGTTCCTAATGATTACTACATAGGTCTTTCGACAACTCACTTGACTGCCCAGGATCTCGATCAATTGAATATTAAAGCTGCGCGTCATTACTACCTAATGGGAGGGAAGAACTTCAGCCTTGGTGGAGATCTTGATTTGCGCACGAACATCCTTGCTAAATCTGACCTTAATAAGTCTTCTTTAGACATCAATGCTAACCTACTTTACAGCCAGATGCTATACGGAGGTGTGTCTTACCGTCCAGGTGATGCTTTTGCAGTTCACGCTGGAATTGAATACGGAACGACAACTTCTGAAAAAACCTTAAAGAAAACAATCTGTTATCGAATGGGATATAGCTATGACTTCACAACCTCTGAATTAAGAAATTACAGTGGTGGTTCACATGAACTGTTCGTAGGTGTTTGCTTCTCTTACATGAAGATTCCATTGCGCACTAGACCAATGAACCCTCTCTTTTTGTAAAATAAATTGAAACAAACACAGTTATACTACGTACAATCTGTATAGAAACCTGCTATTTCTACGACTGGAAGTTAAACCCGTTGTAAAACCTAGGAAATCATGAAAAAGTCGCTTTATTCGTTATTCTTGCTCGTAACCCTCGCTGGATGTTATCCTGGGCCGAGAGGCGAGCTAGTTGGAGTTCAACCTAGAGAGGATTGGATTCAGGTGAACCCTTATGGGATGAACTACATTCATTACGGCTCATACACAATGGGTCCTAGTGATCAGGATGTTCCATATGCACTGAACACCAAAGCAAAGACCGTAACACTGCCAGCTTTTTATATCGACATCCACGAGATTTCGAATAATGAGTACCGTCAATTCGTAGAATACGTTCGAGATTCATTGATGCGTGATGCACTTGCGCAAAATGACAACGAGTATTACTTCTACGCAGAAGATGATTACGGCAGAGAACTGGATCGATTTATCGATAAAGGTTATGTCCTTAACTGGGAAGAAGAGATTGATTGGGAAGACGAAGACATCTTCGATCTTCTCTACGATGAATTCTACCTTCAAGGAAATGACCGCTTCTACAACCGGAGACAATTGGATTCACGTAAATTAGTTTACCGCTACTGGTGGATTGATTTTGAGGGAGCAGCTCGCAAAGACGGAAAAGATGAAGAATACGGTGAGGTGAACTCATTAAATCAACTTCATTCTGTGCGTGGTCATTCTGACCGTTCACAATTCGTTATTGAAGAAACCATTCCTGTTTATCCAGACACACTTGCTTGGGTGCATGACTTTACTTATTCGTTCAATGAGCCTTTGACAGAAACGTATTTCTGGCACCCCGCTTATGATGATTATCCTGTTGTTGGAATTTCTTGGGGACAAGCGAAAGCCTTCAATGCATGGAGAACTCAAATTTTGAATGAGTGGAAGCAAGGTAATGGTGAGTCTTTTGTTCAGCGCTTCAGAATGCCTTCTGAGGCAGAATGGGAATTCGCTGCACGTGGAGGTTTAGAATTGAGTCCTTTTCCTTGGGGAGGCCCTTATGTTCGAAATATCCTAGGTTGCCCATTAGCTAACTTTAAGCCAATGCGTGGTGACTATGTAGAAGACGCTGGATGTCATACTGTACCAATTGAATCTTACAGTGCAAATGACTACGGCTTATTCCAAATGGCGGGCAATGTTTCAGAGTGGACTAACACTGCTTATGATGAGTCTGTATATGACTTCACATTCGACATGAGTCCTGAGTATCAATATCACGCTAAAGCAGATGACGCTCCGTCACTGAAGCGTAAAGTAATTCGCGGTGGTTCCTGGAAAGACATCGGTTATTACTGTCAAACTGGTACAAGATCTTATGAATATCAAGATACAGCTAAGTCTTACATCGGATTCCGATGTGTCATGTCTTATCTAGGTCGTGGTAAAAATGTAGCTCCAGAAGATTTTAATACTAATTAAGTACCCTAATTTTGCGCTGCTGAGCGTAATCTAATCCCTTAGCCTTTATTTTTTTTTTTAAACCAAAAGCAAGCAAATGAAACCAGGAAGTAAAAAATGGAAATTATTCATGGCAAAGCTGTACGGAATAGGTGCAGCAATTGTGATAATTGGAGCCCTCTTTAAAATTCAACACTGGCCTTTCGCAGGTCCCATGTTGATCGTTGGTCTTACAACAGAAGCATTTATTTTCTTCTTCTCAGCATTTGAGCCTCCTCATGAAGATCCAGACTGGTCTCTTGTTTATCCTGAGCTAGCTAGTGGAGATCACGGGCATGGAGAGTCAAAAGTTGGTGGTAACCAATCACTTACTCAACAGTTAGATAACATGTTAGTTGAGGCCAAAATAGAGCCTGAATTAATCGCTAGTCTAGGAGAGGGTATGCGCACTCTTAGTACTCAAGCTAGCCAGCTGACCGACATTAGTTCGGCATCTGTTGCTACGAAGGGATACTCTGATTCATTGAACAATGCTACTTTGAAAGTTTCAGAATTGGCTGATACCTATGCCGCTACATCTGAATCTTTGAACGGACTTAAAGACAGTCAAGCACATGGAGCAGCTGCAGGTGAGAACTTGCAGAAAATGAGTGAGAACTTATCTTCATTGAACAATATGTATGAACTCCAACTTCAAGAATTGGAGAAGACACGTGAATTGTACAGTGGCATGACCAGTCTTGTTTCGAATCTCAATGACTCTGTTGAAGACACACGTCTTTACAAAGAGAACATTAAGGAGCTTTCTAAAAACCTTGCTTCACTCAATACGGTATACAGCAACATGCTGAATGCTATGGGTGGTGGTAACAAAGGTTAATTCAGTCATTTTATCAATCCTAAAACTGTGATATAATGGCAGGAGGTAAAGAAACCCCAAGACAGAAAATGATTGGGATGATGTATTTGGTACTCACCGCACTACTTGCGATGAACATATCAAAAGAAGTCCTAGACGCTTTCGCCCTTGTTGATAGAGGTCTTCACAAAACTGAAGCAACTTTGAGTAATAAGAATGCTGTTAATATGGCAGAATTCGGATCAAAGATGGCTTCTAACCGTGAAAAAACAAAACCTTTTAACGACAAGGCTGAAGAAGTAAATAGAAAAGCAGACGAGCTCATTCAACACATCGAAGTGCTCAAAGCACGTACCATTGCCGTTTCTCATGGTGCCAATCCTTTGAATTATGCAGAGGAGAAGTACGAAGAGTTTATGATTGATGGGAAAGCCGTTTTAGCTGATGATCTGAATGCTGAAGGAGACAAATACATTTCGAAGCCTGATGACAATCAAAGTAACACCACACTTCTAGTTGGTTCAAAACCGGAGGATCCTACAACGGATCCTTGGTCAGCCAATGAACTGAAAACAAAATTGCTTGCTTTCAAGGAGTACATTGTTGGTGTTAATTTGACTGAAAGTACTGGCAAGAAATGGGTAGTACCTGAAGCTTTGGTAAACAGTGTAAATGAAATCTTCAATTATCCAGATGTCAAAGTTGAAGCAGGTAAAACAGAAACGTGGGAAGCTAAAAACTTCTACCACAACTCACTTGCTGCTATTCTTCCAATCTTAACGAAGTATCAGCTTGATGTTCAAAATGTGAAGGCCGATGTGCTTTCTTCTATGCTCTCGGGTATTGAGGGGAAATCATACAAGTTCACCACCTTGGTGCCATTGGTAATTCCTGAATCGAATTACATCCTTCGTGGAGATTCATTTAGAGCTGATGTGCTTTTGGCTGCTTATGACGGTACAAACCCTCCTGATATTTTCATGAGTGGAGATCGACGGGACATGTCTGATTCTACTAAATTAGAAAACGTAACTGATGAGATGAAAATCACCATTGGTTCAGACGGTCTAGGAAAGTTGAGAATACCTACCAACGGAATGCCATTGGGAGATGCTTCATTTAAAGGACTGATCAGATACAAAGGCCCTGAGGGAATCACAGAGTATAATGTATTCTTACCACCATTCAAAGTTGCTGAACCTTCTTTGGTTGTATCTCCTACTAAGATGAATGTTTTCTATAGAGGACTTCCAAACCCGGTAGAGATTTCTGTACCAGGTGTTGCTCAAGAAGATCTTCAAGTGACCATTACTGGAGGACATACACTGACAAAAGACGGAGCTGGATGGATTGTGAATCCGGGAAAAGGCAAAGACTGCAACATTGCAGTCTCTGCGAAAATGCCTGATGGATCTACCCAACGAATTGGAGAAAAAGAATTCCGTGTAAAACGAATTCCAGATCCAGTTCCAGTATTTGCTGGTAAACGACCTGCTGATAGCACTGTACCAAGATCTGACATTGCAATTGCTGCTGGTGTTAGAGCTGAAATGGAAAACTTCGATTTCGAAGTAACTGTTAAAGTGGAAAGCTTCAACATGGTTTTTGTTCGTGACGGCCAAGTGATTGAGAAGTCATCTAATAGCAACCGTGTAACGGATGAAATGACGGCCAACATGAAAAAAGTTGGGAAAGGACAAAAAGTATACATTGAAAAAATCACAGTGAAGATGCCTGACGGGACTGTTCGTCAAGTTGGTAACATCACTTTGAAAGTTGTTTAATTAAAAATTAGCACGCATGAAAAACGTAATTCCTATTCTTGCTGCTCTACTGCTTATCTTCAGCCAGACTGCAGACGCACAAGTTCAGAATGTACTTGACGGTGCCTACGTTAAGGAACATAACCTGACGAAAAGAGTGATTCCATATCCACACCTGCGTGAAGCTGATGTGATGTATGCACAACGTGTTTGGCAAAGGATTGATATGCGCCAAAAGATCAACCATCCTTTTTACTATCCAATCGAAGAGATTGAGGACCGTAAAAGTTTGTTTGATGTGATTAAATTCGCCCTTCTTACTGAAGGTTCTTTAACAGCATACAGTCTTGGAGTAACAGAAGATGATGATGAGTTTCACTGGCCTATGACGACCACTGAGATAGATTCACTTTTACGTCCGGTTATCACGCAATACACTGAAGATCCAGATACAGGGGAACGTATTCCTGTGACTGTGAAAAACGATGTAAAGTCTGCTGACATTACGATGTATGAAATCAAAGAAGATTGGATTTTCGACAAGCAACGTTCTGAACGTTATGTTCGCATCATTGGGATCTGTCCTATGAAGGAAGATTATGATGATGAGGGTGCAAAACGTGGTTATAAGCCATTATTCTGGCTCTATTTCCCAGAATGTAGATATGTGTTTGCGAATGCTGATGTTTACAACTTCGACAATGATTCACAACGCCGAACTTTCGAGGACTTGTTCCAAAAAAGAATGTTTAGCAGTTACATAGTGAAAGAGTCTAATGTATATGACCGATCAATTCAATCATATGCAAGAGGCGTTGACGCCTTACTCGAGTCTGAGCGAATTAAAGAGGAACTCTTTACCGTTGAGCACGACCTCTGGCACTATTAATATAATTTGATTTTCATTTGAGCGCCCACCATTTTTGGTGGGCGCTTTTTTTATTTATACTATGCTTAACATTTCCAGCCTAACGCTTCATTTCGGACAACGCACCCTTTTCAATAAAGTATCACTCTTTGTAGGTGATAGAGAATGCGTTGGATTGACCGGTAAAAACGGAGCGGGTAAATCTACACTACTCAGAATAATAGCTGGAAAACAAATAGCAGGCGAAGGAACCATCACACTGCCTAAAGGCTCAACTATTGGCTTTCTACAGCAAGATATGGTACATAATGAAGAGAGAACTGTGCTTGAAGAAGCGAGCTCTGCCTTTGATGAAATTTTGAGTACTGAGGCAAGAATTGACGAAATTACGAAAGACCTTACAGAGCGAACAGATTATGAATCTGAATCGTACAACCGCATCATTGACGAACTAAGTGAGGCAAATGACAGATTGAACCTATTGGGAGGTACCAGCGTCGAAGAAAAAACTCAACGCATTCTGCAAGGTCTAGGATTCACTCCTGAAGACATGGGCAGAGCCTTAGCAGAGTTTTCTGGCGGCTGGAAAATGCGTGTTGAACTAGCCAAACTCCTGCTCCAAAACCCAAATCTTCTGTTACTAGATGAGCCCACCAATCACTTGGACATTGAATCCATAGAGTGGCTAGAAGGATTTCTTACTTCTTATCAAGGGGCAATTATTCTTATTTCTCACGATAAAGCTTTCTTGGATGCGTTAACAAAACGTACCATAGAAGTTACTGCAAACAAGCTATATGATCACAAAACGAACTATAGCAAATACATGGAATGGCGTGGAGAAGAAATGGAACGCCAACTTCTAGCATTCAAGAACCAAGAAAAATACATTGAGGATACTAAGAAACTGATTGAGAAATTCCGAGCAAAAAAGAACAAAGCCGCCTTTGCCCAGACATTGATTCGAAAGCTAGAAAAAATGGATCGCCTTGAACTGGATTCTGCAGAGAATTCATCATTGAGATTCAAATTCCCTCCTGCACCGCGCTCAGGAAAGGTAGTTATGACCGCAGAGCAGCTGTCCAAAAGCTTCGGAAGTCTAGATGTCTTTGAAAACGTAGACCTCTTGATCGGTAGACAAGAGAAAGTTGCGCTTGTTGGGAAAAATGGTGCCGGTAAAACTACCCTTACGCGCATCATTACAGGTTCAGAAACCCACGGAGGAGGATTCGAATTAGGACACAATGTAGAGATTGGTTACTATGCCCAGAATCAAGCAGACGAACTAGATCCGAATAAAACCGTTTTCGAAACCATCGATGATGAAGCTACAGGCGCCATTCGCACCCAAGTGAGATCATTGCTGGGATCATTTCTCTTTTCTGGTGAAGACATAGATAAAAAAGTTAAAGTCCTCTCTGGAGGTGAAAAAGCACGTTTGGCACTCTGTAAGCTCCTTTTACACCCGTATAACTTACTTATACTTGATGAGCCAACAAACCACCTTGACATGCGATCTAAGGACGTTCTCAAGGAGGCTTTGCGCGGTTATGACGGAACATTGATTGTTGTGTCTCACGACCGTGACTTCCTCTCTGACTTAACCCAAATGGTTTATGAGGTTACACCAACGGGTTTGAAGCAACACATTGGAGACATTAAAGCATTCTTGGAGGCCCGCAGATCGAGATCTATTGCGGCTTATGAAGCTGACGTAGAGAAGAAGGTTGAAGAGGTAGTCAAGAAAGAAAACACCCACCAACTTTCTTATGCTGAACGTAAAGATCAAGGAAAACGAAAGCGAAAATTAAAAAACCTCGTTACGAAAAGAGAGACCGAAATTGAAGAAACTGAAGTCGAAATCGCAAAACTCGACGCGCAGATCCTCGGTCTTGATTACTCTGACAAAGATAAAACAGAAACAGTTCTAGGCACGTACCAAGTGCGTAAGAAGCACTTAGAGCGACTTGTTGAAGAATGGGAGAAGGCCGATGCCGAATTAACCGAGCTTTTGGCTCAGGAAGAAGATTAGCGTTCGTTTGCCGCATACTTTTCCCATCGATCTAACACTATTTGCAGATCTTCAGGAATCTCCGAATCGAATCGCATCAATTCACCCGTTCGTGGCTGAATGAAACCCAGTGATTTCGCGTGCAACGCTTGACGTGGAAGAAACTTAAACGTGTTCTCTACAAACTGTCTGTACTTAGAGAAGCTAGGGCCTTTCAAGATCTTATTTCCACCGTACTCTGGATCATTGAACAAGGGATGTCCAATGAACTTCATGTGGATTCGAATTTGATGTGTTCTGCCTGTTTCAAGCTTACACTCAACCAAGGTCACGTATCCAAATCTTCTTAATACTTTATAATGTGTTACCGCATGTTTTCCAAAGTCAGCATCAGGAAATACATCCATGACCTTTCTGTTCTTCAATGAGCGACTAAGATTTCCAGTTATGGTGCCATCTTCAGCAATATCTCCCCATACTAGCGCAAGGTAGCGTCGTTCAGTAGTGCGATCAAAAAACTGCTTGCAGAGGTGTGTTAATGCATGGTCAGTCTTTGCCAAAACCATGAGTCCAGTGGTATTCTTATCTAGTCTGTGCACTAGGCCTGGTCTCGGGTGCTCCTCTCCTTTCTTCACCGGAAGATTATCAAAGTGAAACAGCATGGCGTTAACCATCGTTCCCGTATAGTTGGAATAACCTGGGTGTACAACCAATCCTGCCTGCTTATTCACAACCAAACAGTCATCATCTTCAAAAACAATGTCCAATGGAATGTCTTCTGGAAGCAACTCTGATTCGCGAACGGGATGTGGTAATTCAACGGTGACAACATCCCCGGGCTTTACCTTGTAATTGGACTTCACCACTTCTTCATTCACCCGAATGTACCCCGACTTCGCCGCATCTTGAATTCGATTTCGAGATGTATTAGGAAGACGCGCGATTAAGAATTTATCTATTCGAAGTGGTTGCTGGCCTGCATCTATAGCAATGCGATGATGTTCAAATAAATCTTCAGATTCATCCAATTCACTGTCATCAAATTTCTCGTCGGTCATGGGTTGTTTTGCTTCAATACGCGTCTTCTCAAAATAGCTTCGCCATTTCGATTTCTCATCACTAAAATGTAAAGGCCTTCTGCCAATTCTGAGATGCTCAACTGATTTGTGCCGAACAAGTTAGATTTTTCTAGAACCACTCTACCATTCATATCAATGAGGGAAATTGAGTAGTTTTCTTTGTAAAAAGTTTCGGGTGCAATGGTAAGGAAATCTGAGGCAGGAACAGGGTAAATGTTCGCTTCAATTTCGTCGTTCTCATCTATGCTATTCCAGACAAATGATTTCCCTGATTTAAACACGGGTCGAATCATCACTGAACCTTGTATTCCAGACTGAAGCCATTGAGCACCTATCCCCAATTTGTAAAACAATCGAGTGGCGTTACTATTGGTGTTTTTATCTAATCCAATATTCAGCTCGTCACTTCCATTCTGCACAAAACCAACATAAATCACCCCATCCACTTCCAAAGGCTCATCGTACTCATAATAACCGAATACGTCATTTCCTGCTGTGTAGAATCCAGGCGACTTGAATTCAAAGTTGCTCGCCAGCTCAGAACCAGGGACACCTCCACCGTCACCCCAAATTCGCATGAGGAATGTTTCTGGTGAAACATCATCAAGAAAAGGCGTGAAGTGAATAAAGAGTCCTAGCAGTGTATCTGGAGTAGCAACCGAATATTTAACAGCCACCTGCCCACCTGCAGTATTCAGGGCATATGCCCGCTCAGCCGAGCCATCATCGTACGCGTAATAATTTGAAAATTCTTGTTTGAATACGATGCTATCATTATCTGGAACACCAATTTTCTCACTGATAAGAATTCCAATGTTGTCTTGGTAAAAACTCACATCGAATGTTGCACACGTATCATTTACAGTCTCATCAAAGACGAAATCATTCGGTGTGCTATTTACGGCATAATCTGTATCAAACACTTCGAGTGGCGAAACAACTACCTGAGAGAATGCATTCTCAAAGTCCCATTCCATGCCTTCGTATTCGATTTTGTATCCAGATGTTACGTTGTCTGCTTGGTTAGCAGATAAGTTTCGTTGTGTGGTATTCACGGTAGTAGCCATGAACTGAGATGGATTCACAAGGAAATGCGTCCAAGGCATAGACGTGTAATCTTGCAACATGGTATTGGGACAATCAACAAATGCCACTTCGAAAAAGTCAAAAGCATCTGGATTAATATTGTTGTTCATAAATACATAGTCCAGATTCCAGTGATCTACATTCCCACCCAAACTGGCATAATTCCTAAACCGGAATTTGAATCCATTTTGCAGGAAGATGTTCTCCGTTACAGGAATAAACACCTGTTCAAATGTTTCCATTTGACTTCCTGGAATGCTCCATTGGCGAAACCAAGCTGTTTCATCACCCAAGGGTGAAAAGAACTCCAACACCAATGAATCTTGAGGATCAGGTGCATTTCCAATTCCTCCACCTTGGTAAAAGAAAGTCAAGTAGATGTTATCGCCCTCACTAAAGCCTTCCAAATCAATGGGCAAAGAGGTAAGCGTATCCGCAGGACCATAAGCATCACTAATGACAAAGTTATACGGATATCCTGTCTCATCTAAACCATCAAATGTTGCTACGCCTATAGTTGGAGGCAGAATTGGGAATGTACAGTTTAAACGCACATCATCATCACTCCAACGTTGCAATTCAACCGGGATTTCAGGGTTTGAGGTAGGCAATGAATAGGTAGCGAAATCATCGAAAAAAGGCAATGTCAAAAGTAATTCTCCACCCCGTGACGTTCGTTTCTCGAAGCTTCTTTCTTTCGCATATTGCTCGGCTTTGACCACATCAATTATGAGGTCTTTCTCAACCTCCTGGCTAAAAACTAAACCGCTAACAAAGCAGCTTAACAGAAGAAGTACTAATTGCTTCATGGATTGTTTTGGCTTTCTGGCAGTCCTTTACTCAATGAATCAGCTGGTTGAGGTTGTCCAATCCCAAGGAATAGATCAACCAATCCGCCAACTTGAACCCTTGTTGATAAGTTCGCGATTGGAGACTGTCTGTTGACTGTAGCCAAAAGCGAATCTTCTTTGGTAATCACACTGCTGTCATACAACGTTGAACCAAGGGTTAATCTTGCCTCCTGTAATGTGATTTCTGCTTGCGCTAATGGGAATCCCATCAAATGAGGCACAGCAACCTTCTCATTACTTTGTTTCCCAATAATCAAGGTCACCTCTTTTCCGCGTTGAACTTGTGATTCAGCGTTGAGTTTTTCTCCCTTATTGATTACGCGAACCACCATGCCGGCAAGCAAATGGTTCTCTTCATATTCCTTTTTGAAGCGAATACCTTTATTATTTAAGATGATTTCTGCAACGCGTTCATTCATCCCCTCTGCTACCTTCAGTAATTCAGCTGGCGGCGTAATCCTATATACCGTCAAATAGACTAAACGCTCTTCTTTCACTTCTGCTTGAGAAAATGGGCTTTGCTCGAACACTGACCCTGCTTTTCCTTCAGCGCTATAGACCGAATCTATCACCACATACTTCAAGTTCATTTCGTTCAAAATAGAACCTGCTTCATCAACGTTCAATCCGCGCACATCAGGAACAACAACATGCTCACTGTGCGAGGTGTACGTTTGCAACCAGTAGTAGATCGCCACAGGGACGATCAATAAGAGCACCAGTGCAATGAGCAGGTTCTTCGCGAAGCGTTTACTAAAAATGAATCTCAATAATTCCATTGCGTTTACAGACGAATTTCAAAGATACATTATTGTGAATAGAGCTTTGTAAAAATCGCTTTTCTGCACTTGATTGGTTGGTATCCGTTGATCTTTTTTATTATTTCGCCATAATATCACCCAGTGCGTTCTCATACAAACCTCTGAGGTCTTCAATGAACCCAAAGTGATCATCATCTACCACCACCTTTCCTTGAGTAACATGTCCTAGAAGGGTAACAGGAACATTGTGTTCACCTACCATGTCTAGAAATTCTTCCTCATAGTCTTCCGTAACGGTTAAAACAAAACGTGACTGACTCTCGCCAAAAAGGAATGCATCCTTTCTCACTTCTGAATCAGAAACAATATCGAAACCGAGTCCGTTTGGCAATCCCATTTCAATCATTGTCACAAACAGACCTCCATCAGAAACATCATGTGCTGCATTGATAAAATTCTCTTTAATCAAATTTTTCACACATTCCTGATTGGCGAACTCTTCTTCAATATCGAAGTGAGGAGCAGGCGAATTTTTGATTCCATGGATGGACGCCAAGTATTCTGATGAGTTGATATCGTTTCTTGACTCTCCTAGAAGAAAAATTAAATCCCCCTTGTATTTATAGTCAAGGGTGGTGTGCGTGCTTTTGTCTCGCAACACACCTAGCATCCCAATGGTTGGTGTTGGGTAAACAGGAGCCGCTGACCCGTCTTCATTTGCTGTTTGATTGTAGAAGCTCACATTCCCTCCTGTTACGGGGGTTCCGAACTTCAAGCAAGCGGCACTCATTCCTTTAATGGCACCAACAAATTGCCAGTATACTTCAGGGTTGTATGGATTTCCAAAGTTCAGGCAATTCGTAATTGCTGATGGAATTCCACCTGAGCAAACAATGTTTCTTGCTGCTTCAGACACGGCAATCATGGTTCCAATTTCAGGGTCATTGTTTACGTAGCGTGCGTTGCAATCAACGGTAAGTGCAATGGCCTTATTGGTTCCTTTGATGTTGACAACGGCAGCATCCGACGGACGGTTTGTGCACATATTTGCTGTACCAACCATGCTGTCATACTGATCTGCAACCCACTTCTTAGAGGCAATATTTGGATTGGAAAGCATTTGTCTGGCCAAAATCACTATGTCTTTCGGCTCATCCACTTGATCAATTGTGAATTTCTGTCCTTCAGCGTAATAAGCTGGTTCTTTGTATTCTCTTTCGTAAACTGGAGCTCCTCCACCTAAAACAAGGCTTTCTGCAGGCATTTCACCAACGAGCTCACCGTGCATGTAGTAGCGAATATTAGCGGTATCAGTTACAACGCCAATTTCAGCAGCGTTCAAATCCCACTTTTCAAAGATGCGCTCAACTACGTGTTCTTGTCCTTTACGAACAACCACAAGCATACGTTCTTGTGATTCAGATAAGAGAATCTCGAATGGTTTCATATCTTCCTGACGAAGCGGCACTTTGTCAAGCTGAATATCCATTCCTACTTCACCTGCAGCGCTCATCTCAGAAGTAGAACATGTAATTCCGGCAGCACCCATATCTTGCATTCCCACAACGGCATCTGTTTCCGCCAATTCAAGCGTCGCCTCTAGAAGTAATTTCTCCTGGAAAGGATCTCCCACTTGAACCGAAGGCAGATCATTTGCAGAATCTGCTGAAATGTCTTTCGACGCGAAAGAAGCCCCTTGGATTCCATCTTTACCTGTTGAAGAACCAACAATGTAAACGGAGTTTCCTGGACCTTTTGCAGTGGCCGAAATCATTTTATCTGACTTCATTATTCCCGCAGACATTGCATTCACAAGTGGGTTAACCTGGTATGACTCATCAAAGAACACCTCGCCTCCAACAACAGGAATACCAAAGGCATTTCCGTAATCACCAATGCCTTTCACTACGCCTTCAAGCAACCACCTCGTGCGCGGATGATCAAGGCTACCGAAACGCAAAGAGTTCAATTGAGCAATCGGACGCGCTCCCATGGTAAAAATATCTCTATTGATACCTCCTACCCCAGTAGCTGCGCCTTGGTATGGTTCTATTGCTGAAGGGTGGTTATGACTTTCAATTTTGAAGGCGCACGCTAAACCATCGCCAATATCTACCAGTCCTGCATTTTCCTCACCTGCCTTCACAAGCATATGTGGTCCGTCTTTTGGCAACGTCTTCAACCACTTGATTGAATTCTTGTACGAACAGTGTTCACTCCACATCACAGAGTAAACGCACATTTCAGTAAAATTTGGGGTTCGGCCTAAGATTGATTTGATCTGATCAAATTCTTCTGGCAGAAGGCCCATTTCTTGGGCTTGTTCAAGTGTAGCTATTTCTAATGCTGCCGCTATGCTCATGGGTCAAAATTCTTTCCGCAAAAGTAGCTATTTTTATGCTGAAATTATCCCGAATTCAACACTTCTTACCTTTGTCCCATGAGAGCAGTAATTCAACGTGTATCACAGGCTTCAGTTCGAATTGATGGCGAGACGCAAGGAGCCATCGAGAAAGGTTTAATGATCTTACTTGGCATTCATCATGAAGACCAAAAGGAGGATGTAGACTGGTTGGTGAATAAAATCATCCAATTGCGGATCTTCCCTGATAAAGCGGGTAAAATGAACTTAAACCTGGCTGATGTAAACGGAAACGCACTGATTATAAGTCAATTCACCTTACATGCGAAAACGAAAAAAGGTACACGTCCCTCATTTATTCATGCTGCAAGACCTGAAATTGCGATTCCACTTTACACAGATTTCTTAACGAAGTTCGAGCAGGGATTTAAAAGGCGACCTGAACGGGGTGAATTCGGCGCTATGATGGAGGTAGAGCTCATCAATTCGGGTCCTGTAACAATTGTGATAGATACAAAAGACCGAAATTAGCTATTGCACAATCACTCTTTCGCGCAGCAGATTTCCTTGCGCATTGGTTACCTGGAAAACATAACACCCTTTGGCTACCGAAACCAAGCTCAACTCTTGGGCCGAAACCCATTGCACAGGCACTTCTCTTCCACTAGCGTCAAAAACTAAGAGCTGGTCTGGCTTAACCCCCTGCACTCTGAAAACGCCATTCCCAGGATTGGGATAGACTAAAAAGAGGGGCTCATTTCGCTTCACAGCGCTTATGGTTGACCAATCTTTTTCTCCATTAAAATCTGTTTGCCGAACGCGGTAGTAACTCACATCTGGAAGTGGATTCTGATCTTTAAAAACATATGAGCTCTCTTGGCTTGAAGTTCCCGCTCCTTGAACCGTCCCTATGACTTCCCAATGTTCTGCATCTGCTGATCGTTCAACTGAGAAATAATCATTATTCAACTCCGTGGCCGTTCGCCACACACAATCAACGTCCTGCTCGTCACCACTCAGAAGGGCTTGAAAACTCAACCATTCAACAGGGAGAAGAACCAATGCACAAGTAACCGTAACGAAATCACTTACGGTTATCTCTGTACCATCACAACGGGTGTAAACAGCATCTGCGGCGTAGGACTGAATTGCTTCTGACGGACAAACAGTCATGCTCAACCCACTACCGATGTAGCCATCTTGGCCAAACCAATTTACAGTGAAATTAGGCACCCCAGTTGGCGTAAATCTCCACGCTTCATTGCTTGCACTCCATGGTCCCGTTTGCCTTCCATTGGCTACTAAACCTGTTGATCCTGCCGCATTTTGAATCCCAATGAGCGCATTCCCAGAATTCCAACCCAGACAGGTTTCCTTGTCTTCAATGTACACCTCAATTGCGTTGGTGGTTTCATACAAAACGATTTGGCTAGTGCTGTGAAGTGAGTTGCATGAAAAATGACAGACGTTGTTATAATTCACTACAAAAACCCGGCAAGGAGCCACCCCTAGTATCGCATAAGACGCTCCACCACAGACAGATGGGTCTATGTCATGGTATGCACCAAAAATACTATTGCGCGGCAAATCTGCACTCGGACAGTTCGCATTGAATGCATAAGGACAGTATCCATCAGCATAAGCGAGTTCAAAAGAAATCAACCCATTCGAACCTACTACAATTTGGGAATAGTTCGTCCCGTAAAAACAAAAATCGAATGGCAGATCAATGAGGGGAGACCATACATCATCTGTTCCTATTGAAAACCCAGTCCCGCTGTTAAAAGGGAAAGGGGGGGTATAATCAATTGAGCACACTTCGTATGAGGTTGTCTCTCCTGACTCAAAAACATCAGCTGTTAACTGCATATCAACACAAGGGTCTGTGCATTCTGGCAGCACTATATCTGCCCCAAGATCAATCTCTGGACAACCTGTAGACTCAGCGCTATAACAAGGCTCTGGAGGCGGAATGTATTCTGTACAAAAGGTATCTGAAAACAGGGAGCCTGCTCCGAGCGTTCCTGTATAAACCGTGACGCCATCGTTCTGAACAGAAAAGACAGCACCGTTCCAGCCATCCCCAAATGAATCATACATATTAACGGTGTAGCACCCCTCTGGCAAACAAAGATCAATTCCGTTTGGTGTATTTGCTATTCCTGAAGCAATGAAGACACCTCCATCATAGACATCCCAGCTAATCTCACCGTCCCAAGCACCTCCACCAGCGGTAAATGTGAGGCATTCATCATAACAACAATTGACTGCATCTGTATCTCCAAAGTTGTAATTGCAGGCTACAGGATCATTGCAGCCACCGGTATTAGGACAAGACACCAATGTCACACCAAAATAAGCAGCGCCAGATGCATTCGTTGCACAAAAAAATTGGTTTACTTGAATGGTATAAGGCCCTGTGGTCAGAGCTGTAAAAGTAACCTGAGACTGCAATCCGCAGTAATCGTCATTGTACGCGATGCTTGTCAAAGTGGGATCGAAAACAGTAATTTGAGTATCCCAAGCAGAGCCACACAAAGAGACAACATAAGTACAACCAGCATTCGCTTGCAAGGTGTATTGATCTCCGCCCCAAACAAAATTAAGGAGTTCAAAGGTATCACCCGGAAAACCTGGAGTTACGTCGCCGTAGTTCGTTCCCCCATATCCGCATTGCGCGAACAAAGAAGTTCCAACAAACATCAAGAGCACAAAAACACATCCACGTACCCACAGAAAGGCGAAATCCATTTCGGTTTTAGTTTGGTTAATGAGATAAAAGGTAGATGTAATTTACGGAAAATTTCTCAGATCGTCTGCAGTTCAACCCCTAAGAAGGAAATTTAGACTAAAGAACAACAACTCTTGTTCTGGTGGTAGCTCCTGATAAAGAGGTGAATTCAAAGAAGTAAAACCCTGCTTCGGCTCCTACTAACTCTATTGACACTTCACTTTTCCAAGAAATCTTCACTTCTCTTCCTCGAGCATCAAAAACTTTTAATGAATGAGACCCTAAGCCCTCAACATTGAACACACCTGTGCTTGGATTTGGATAGACATGAATGTCTTTAGCTCTTCTGTAGACCTCATCAGAGATTGAAACGGAAGTTGCCCCGTTGAAATCATATTGCCTTACCCGGTAATAGCTTTGTCCTTGAAGAGGCGAAAAATCAACCCAATTGTAAGACAACGCTTCCGAAGTGGTTCCTGCGCCTTCCACCTTACCTACTTCTGACCAATAAAGCCCATCTCCTGATCTTTCAATTGCAAAATATTCATTATTCACCTGGGAATCAACTTGCCATTGACAAAGCACTTCCTCTTCTAGATTCTGAAGATTTGCCTCAAAGCTAATCCAATCAACAGGCAACATAAGTTGAGAGCAGAGGTAGAGGGAAATATCTGCAGGAGCATCACAGGAGCACGTTTCGTCCATGGTCATTATTAGCGAAGTAGGAATCACGTCAAGGTTATCTAAAATCCCTAGAACGTCTATGACAACAAACACCTCACCTGGCTGGAATGTCACACTTGTTGGGATACCCGCGTAATCAAACCCTGCTATAGCAGTTCCTGTCAACGTAAAATTGATGGTCGTTTCTTCTGTAAACGGTTCCCCGTAATTAACAAAAACGAAAGAACCACTTTCTTCGCAGCTAGCAGGTGTGCTCTGCAAGCCACCTACCCCAGATGCCGCTGTAGCAACATCTATACCTGCTGAAAAGCTTTGGGCTTTGAGAAATACAGCTGAATCATATAATCCATCACCTATATCAGCCAAGGCGATTGTTATTTGATAGGTCTCGCAAGGCACTGTAGTAATGGTAGCCTGAAGCGGCACTGTGTATCCGTCATATTCAATGGCAAAACCGTTAGAATTGTCGTTGTAGAAAGCGGGATAATAGGGCGGACATCCAATTCCATTATCGTTCACATTGTCTATGGAAACAAAATCTGTTGTTCCTGGCACTAAAGAAATGTTCGTATTCGTTGCATATCCTGGTCCTGAAATGAAAAAGGCGAATGCATCATTAAATGAGCACACGAATTCAGGGTACTCATCTGAAGCGAAAACATATTCAAAGGTTACTTCAGTTGTACTTGCTTGGAAATCGAAAGAAAACTCCACGGCATCATATGTGAATTCTCCCGTAAGCTCCTCTAGCAAGGGAGAGCTGCCTCCAATGTTAGCTGTAGAGATTGAGCCTGAAGAATTTGGCCCTACCGCGTCTACTGCTGACCCGGTAGAAAGAATAATTCCCTCCTCAATTCCGATTCCTCCGCCATTCGAGAATGTTCCAATGGCATTTTCAACTCCTGAGAAGACAATGTTTTCTGCACTTAAACAATCCCCAAGAAAGACCTCTGTAATCAATTGCTCAGCAGAATAAGTAGAAGCATCAACCACAATGGACTCAGGTATTTCTCCAACTCCACAATCTGCACCTCCCACCTGGAGAACAGCCGTTCCAGAAGAGCCCGTTATTAAAGTCCCTACTCCAATTAAGGACCCTGAATTATCAGAAAGCTCATAAGACGCTCCATTCCATCCATCACCAAAACTATCATACATCATCAAAGAATAGCACCCTGCAGACAAACACAGGTTGACACCTGGGGTGGCAACACCTCCGCTTACTTGCGCGCCCAAATCATCAAGAATGGCCCAGGAAATTTCGCCATCAAATGTACCACCACCTATAGAAAGTGATACGCATTCGTCAAAACAACAGTTAGAAGCATTGGTGTCAGCAGCCACATAGTTGCATGCCGCAGGATTGTCACACCCTCCAACAGACAAACAACTCACGAGCGTTACGCCGAAGTATTCTGCACCAATCGAATTCGATGCGCAAAAATACTGATTGACTTGAATGGTGTAAGCTCCACTTTGGGCCGCGGTGAAAGTCACAGAAGACTGCAAACCACATGCATCATCATTGTATGCGACTGAGGTCTGTGAAGCGTCAAAAATTGTTATCTGTGTATCCCAAGATGTGCCACAAGTTGACACCGTATAAACACAACCAGCGGTGGCTTGCAGTGTATATTGATCACCCCCCCAGACAAAACCGAGTAATTCTACCGTTTCACCTATGGTCACGGGTGTTACATTACCGTAATTTAACCCACCAAACGCACATTGGCCTGAGGATGAGTTTGTGAACAAAAACGAAGATGCACACAAGAGAAGGAACATGTAAAGCTTAGACGCTCTCATGCAATAGTTATTATTGGTTAAAAGGCTCAAAATCGTTTAGACACCGTAATTTACTCATAAATTCTTGTTTAACCTACCTGCCTAAAATCATTTCTTGTTGAAAAGTACCATTCAGTCATTCTCCAATTGAAGTTCTTACCTTTCGATTGAATTTGAATCTTGATAGAATGAAAATTGCAGAAGCCCAGCAGCGCATTGATAAATGGATCAAAAAATATGGCGTTCGCTACTTTCACCAGACAACCAATATGGCCATTCTCTCTGAGGAAGTTGGAGAAGTGGCACGTATTATTGCTAGAAGGTATGGTGAGCAATCTGAGAAACCTTCAGATGCAAATAAAGACCTTGGAGACGAGCTCGCGGATGTAATGTGGGTAGTGATGTGCCTTGCTAACCAGTGCGACATCAATTTAGAAGAAGCCTTTGAAAAAAATCTTGAGAAAAAAACGTTTCGCGACAGCGAAAGGCACCTCAACAATCCGAAATTGAAATGAGAATTATCTTAACACCCCTCCTCTTCTTTTGCCTTTTTGCATGTACACTCGTGAATGCTCAGAAGAGCAAACCCTTCACTCAAAAAACAACTGCAACCTCCAGAAATGCGAATGTTCTTCTCAAAGAGAGCATGCAATTGAATTCATCACTGAACGGGATTCAACTTCGGAATGTTGGACCAACAATTATGAGCGGACGTGTTACAGATTTAGCTGTCAACCCCAATGATCCTACTCATTTTTATGTTGCTTATGCCAGCGGTGGACTTTGGATAACCCGAAACAATGGCACCTCATTTTCTCCCGTCAGTGATGATCTACCAACATTGACTATTGGAGATATCGACGTCATTTGGACTTCTCCTGAACAGATCTGGATTGGAACAGGTGAGAACAACTCTTCTCGGAGCTCTTATGCCGGAATGGGCATGTACTTCTCTGCTGATGGTGGCGAAAACTGGACGCAAAAAGGACTGGACGAAACGCACCATATTGGTCGCATTTCAATTGACCCTTCTGAACCTCAAAACATTTGCGTTGCGGCAATGGGGCACCTATACACACCCAATAAGGAACGCGGTATTTACATTTCAACCAATGCTGGCAACTCATGGAAACAAACCCTTTTTGTAAACGAAACATCTGGCGCCATTGATTTAGTGCGTGATCCATTGGACCCCAGCCACCTGTTCGCATCAACTTGGGACAAAAGCAGAACCGCCTGGAACTTTGTTGAAGGAGGAACCGGCTCTGGAATATGGGAAAGCACAGACAATGGCGAAAACTGGACACGGATTACGTCTACATCAAACTTCCCTGAGGGCGAACTTTGTGGCAGAATTGGCCTTTCGATGTACAACGGACCAAAAGGAATGGCCCTCTATGCAATGGTAGACAATCAAGAGCTTCGCCCTGAAGAACCAAAAGAAAATCCTGACACGAACCTCACTAAAATTCGGTTTAAGGACATGAGAAAAAGGGAGTTCCTTGGACTAGACACCTTGAAATTACAAGCATTTTTAGACAAGAACTCCTTCGATGAGAACTACACAGCAGCAGAAGTCTTTCGCCTTATCAGTGACGATGAAATAATACCAAACGCGCTTTACACTTACTTGTATGACGCTAATGAAAACTTATTTAACACACCCGTTATTGGCCCTGAAGTATATAAATACGAACCCGTGCTAGGCGCATGGCAACGCACCCATGAAGACTACCTAGATGATGTTTGTTATTCCTACGGATACTATTTTGGGATGCTTCGTGTACACCCAAAGAACCCGAAAAAACTTTACATCGCAGGCGTGCCGATCATCACCTCTGATGACGGAGGAGCCAATTGGAAAACGATTCAACAAAACAATCAACACGTAGATCACCATGCTTTATGGATTGACCCGCTTCGCGAAGGGCACATCATTAACGGAAATGACGGCGGCATCAACATCTCCTATGACGATGGAGAAACATATATCAAATGCAACTCTCCGGCCGTTGGACAGTTCTATACCGTTCAAGTAGACAATGCAGAACCTTACAATATTTATGGCGGCCTCCAAGACAACGGCGTCTGGTTTGGACCAAACTACTATGAAGCGAGCACACGCTGGCACCAAACAGGCCAGTACCCCTACAAAGAACTAATGGGCGGTGACGGCATGCAGATTCAAATAGACACACGCACCAACGAAACTGTATATACCGGATATCAATTCGGACATTATTACAGAATCAACACCGCTACTGACGAACAGCTTTACATACATCCAAAACATGACCTTGGTGAATTCCCATTGCGTTGGAACTGGCAAACCCCCATTCACCTCTCGCGCCACAATCAAGACATTCTTTACATGGCGTCAAATCGCTTTCACCGCTCTTTAGATGCTGGCGAAAACTGGGAAACCCTTTCTGATGACCTCACGAATGGCGCTAAAGCAGGCGACGTGCCTTTTGGAACTTGCACCTCCATTGACGAATCTCCAAAGCAGTTCGGATTGTTGGTTGTTGGAACAGATGACGGACGTGTTTGGAAAAGCACAGACGCGGGACAATCATGGAAGGAAATTGGGCAATCACTACCAAGTGGATATTGGATTTCTCGTGTTGAGTGCTCAAACCATAATGTGAACACAATTTACCTGACACTGAATGGATACCGGAAAGATGATTTCGCTTCGCTCATTTATACCAGCACAAATCAAGGAGAAACCTGGACGCGCATTGGAAATGACCTCCCAATTGAACCGATTAATGTGATTTTGGAAGACCCAATTGTAGAAAGCGTTTTGTTTGTAGGAACAGACAACGGATTGTACGCCTCATCTGATGCAGGAATGCACTTCGAGCTCTTTGGAGGCAACTTCCCGAATGTTGCTGTTCATGATTTAGTGATCCAAAAACAAGCCGAAGATTTGGTCATTGGAACCCATGGAAGATCCATTTATGTGGCGAATCTGAAGCATTTTCACGAGGTTATTTCCAATTCTATTACTGAAATGCAGCTGTTTGATTTAACCGCAATCACCCATTCTGAATCTTGGGGCTCATCTTGGAGCAAATGGGTTGATGTTTGGGAACCTACAATTGAGGTCGCCCTGTTTTCACCCGTTCCTCAGAAAGCGAACCTCTCTATTCTCTCTGGCGAAATTGTTTTATGGAAGAACGAAATTGATTTAAGCATTGGTGTGAACTATGCCGAATATAGCCTTGAAATCACCAGTGACCAAGTGGAAGCGTTCAACGCAAAACAACTCGAAGAAAAATTGGCTGGAAGTTCAGAAGCAAGTAACGGGAAATATTACCTGCCGCCAGGAAACTATGAGGTAGTTGTTGAAAGCAATGGAAAAGAGGTAAGCACTGCGCTTGTGGTTGAATAGGTCTGTTCATTGCCTAACTTACTTTAGCTCTTTTGGAATTTCACACACAGGAATTGGTACCATCTTGTGCAAATTAGCCATGTGCATGCGGGAGTAGATTTCGAATACTTCCTTTTTCCGTCCTGTTAAGGACGAAGAATCTCCGCTGTCATCAATGAATTCCATTGCCCACTCCAACTCTGGATAGGATGCACCAATTTGGTCCTCATCTGTTCTATCATCTCCCCAAAGGCCATCTGTAGGCGAAGCAGCCATGATCTCAGCGCTCACTCCAACTTCAGCTCCAATGGCGTATACCTCTGTTTTATTCAGATCAGCTATGGGACTTAGGTCAACCCCACCATCTCCATATTTGGTGTAGAAACCTACACCAAAATCTTCCACTTTGTTTCCGGTACCGGCAACGAGGTAGCCGTGCATTCCCGCGAAATAATACAATGTTGTCATTCGAAGGCGCGCCCTGGTATTCACCAAAGCCATGTCTGCTTGTGCCCCATCTGGTTCAGGAAGCGCATTAATAAACCCTTCAAACACGCCGGTCAACTCAACATCAACGCGCTTAACATTTGGAAAACGCTGCATGAGCCATTCAATGTGATTGGCAGCTCTAGATACTTGAGAGGGCGCCTGATGAATGGGCATTTCTGCACAAAGAACAGGTTTGCCCGTAAGCGCAATGAGTGTAGAAGTCACAGATGAATCTATTCCCCCAGAAACTCCTATTACGAATCCGTTCGTTCGAGAAGTTTCTGAATATGTTTTTAACCAATCAACAATGTGATCAACCACCTGTTTCGTTTTCATATCTGGTGCAATAGCTATTTAGAATAAAACCCCAACTGTAAGTCCAACTGTACTTGAATTCGCTTTCAATTTGTTTGTCTTTGGAGTCACTGTTCCTGAATCTGAATTCACTTCAAAAACTGGAACATCTTGTTGCGTCTCAATGGCGTCTGTGTCACTCATCGAATTCGTAAATCCGTTATCAAAGAAGATTGCAACCACAATGGATGTACTCCCTGAGACATTGTATTCCACACCTGCCGAAAAGATCATGCTCATGCGAATCAAGCTGATGTCATCTGTGAAATTCTCTTTGTCTTCTGTATACGAAGGAATGTTAGAATCTTCCCAAGAGATGCTCATGCCCTCCTGCACGAGTTCGTACACATAATCTAACCGTTCGCTTCCAACTGCTTTTGTATTAAACCCAAGTCCGACACCAAATTGGCCAAAATAGGTCATGTAGCCTATTTCGTTGGTACGCAACTTGAACGTTAAAGGGATTTGAAGGTATTGGATTGAGTAATCTCTTGTTACTCTCGCTATAACATCAACATCACCCACTTTATCTGAGGCGAAATAAGACATTTCTCCACCATTCCGAATAATATTTAATCCTGTTCCGAAGGCATAGTTTGCTGTAAAGTGGATGTCGGCAATAAAACCAAAGCCTGCTCGGAATACCGCACCTTCATTCACAAAGTCCTTCTCTTGTGGCTGAAGCCAAGAAGTGTTCAAATCACCTTTGAAACCCATTCTAAATTTGGTAAAATCATCTTGTCCAGTTCCACTTAGTGAAAAGGTAATGAGAACAATTAAAGCTGAAAGCGTCTTTTTCATAATATTGTTGTTTCAAATCCGTTTCGGACTAAAGTCTTTGGAATGCTCCAAAGTTACCAATTTTTCAAATGTTGCGCAGACTCATTCTTACCCCTGTTATTATTGCTCTTTTGTTCATTTCTTGCGGACCGAACAAAAAAGAGGCAGACATTTCTTCCTTGAAAAAGGAAGTGAGCATCTTGAATTTACAAGATAGCCTTGGTCAAATTGACTTTTCGCAACCAGAACGTGAATACCAAAGACTGTACCAAAACTTTGGTGAATTCTGGACAAACTACACAGAAGACATCTTGCAAATAGGTAGCGGACAAGAGAAAGCTACACTTCAATTAATGCAGGAATTCCTTACCTACCCTGACATTGAACTCTCAAACCAAGCCATTCAAGAGGAGCTAACCTCTCAACTTGAAGGCTACAGCATTGCGCTTGATATGGCCTTTCGGCGGTACCGTTTTTTCTTTCCAGAAGATCAGTTACCTGATGTTGTATACATGAACAGCGGGCACAATTTTGCTGTATTCCCAACACAACAACACCTTGGGATTGGATTGGAATTCTTTCTGGGTTCTGACCATGTTATTAGCCAATCACTTGACCCGCAGCTATTCCCTCAGTACATGCGTGCGAAGATGGAACCTCGCTTCCTCGTACCTGACGCACTGAGAGGTTGGCTACTCGTTCATTACCAAGATCAATACTACCATGAGGAGAGCCTCATTTCGAATTTAATGTATTGGGGAAAGATGATGTACATCCTAGAACTAATGCTTCCCGAAAGGAGCAAAGCGAGTTTAATAGACTATACTGAGGAGCAATTAGCTTGGTGTACGTCAAGTGAGCGTAACCTCTGGGTTGAACTGTCTCAGCAAGATGTCCTTTACGAAACGAGAAGGTTTGAAATAAACCGCTGGATTATAGATGGTCCATTTACACGCGTTGAAGGACTCCCCCAGGAGACTCCCCCGCGAATTGGTGTTTGGATTGCTTGGCAAATTGTAAATGACTACATGGAGCGCAATCCTAAAACAACACTACAAGAACTATTAGAAAGCGAGAATTACATCGCTCTGTTAAATGCCTACCGACCAAATTAATTATGTCAAAATCAAACATCAACATCGAAGTTGAAACCGATGAGAATAAGGTTCCAATCCACATTGAATGGTCTGCCACAGACGGTGACGTTAAGGAGCGCAAAGCAAAGGCAATGATGCTAGCCATGTGGGACACAGATGACCGCAATACGTTCAGAATGGACTTATGGGACAAGGAAATGGAGGTGGAAGAGATGAAATTCTTTGTTCATCAGACCATCTTAACCATGGCAGATAGTTTTGAGCGGGCTACAGGTGAAGACCGAATGGCAGCCACGATGCGTGACTTCTGTGAATACTTTGCTGAAAAAATGGAGTTGGAGAAAAAGTAAGATTAGTCTTCGTCGTAAGCCTCCCAGAGATCATTCGTATTGTCAATGAAATCTATTACTTCTTGCCTTCCAATTCCTTTGGAACTAGAGGTATTGTAGATCGCTGGCAGTACTTCCCAGACCTTGAGCATTTCTTCTTGGTACGCTTTCAAGTTCTCAGTCCGTTCTGTTTCAGACATTTTATCTGCCTTTGTGAAGACCATGACAAAAGGGATTCCATTGCGGCTTAACCATTCCATGAACTCAAGGTCGATTTTCTGGGGGGTGTGGCGACCATCCAATAGAATTAAAGCACACATTAGGTTCGGCCTGTTCTTCAGGTATTCTCGAATCATCGTGTCAAAAGTAGCTCTATTCTTCTTAGACACCTTCGCATACCCATACCCAGGCAAGTCTGCCAGCAACCAAGGTTTTTTACTTGCCTCATTGATTTTGAAGTGGTTAACCAGCTGAGTCTTTCCAGGTGTTCCAGAAATCTTGGCTAGTTTCTTCTTCGCTGTGAGCATATTAATGAGGCTCGACTTCCCAACGTTTGATCTTCCGATAAACGCATATTCCGGCAAGTCAGGCTCAGGACATTGGGTTATTGTTGAACTGCTTTTGACAAATTCAGCAGTTGTTATATCTGCAGTCATCACAGTCCTTTTTCGTTAAGCCAGTTCGTGAGAATCGAATTAAATTCTTCTGGGTGTTCCATCATTGGGGCGTGTCCGCACTTATCAATCCAATACAAACTTGCATCTGGCAGGCCTGTTTGAAATTCATTTGCTACTTCAGGGGGTGTAATGGTATCATTCTTCCCCCAAATTAAGCAAGAGGGCATCGTCATGTTCGGAAGATCCTTGGCCATGTTATGGCGGATCGCTGATTTAGCAATGGCAAGAATTCTCAACACACGCCCTCTATCATTCACTACTTCAAAACACTCATCTACCAATTCGTCAGTAGCATGTTTTGGATCATAAAAGGTCAATCCAATTTTATTTCGAATAAATTCTTTGTCTTCTCTTCTAGGGAAGCTTGAGCCAAACGCATTCTCATACAGACCAGAACTGGCAGTCAGAATCAATGCTTTTACATGCTCGGGATGGTTGCGTGTATAAATCAACGCAATGTGCCCACCTAGAGAGTTTCCTAACAAATAAACTTCTTCAAAACCCTTGTGCTCAATAAACTCATGCAAGAACTTCGCTAGTCGCTTCGCATTCGTATCTAACACGGGGAGATCATAAAGCGGCAACATTGGGATGACCACCCTGTAGTTTGGCGAAAAATGATCTATTACATCCTTGAAGTTACTCAAAGCCCCAAACAATCCATGAAGCAAGATCAGGGTCTTTCCTTCGCCCTTTTCTATGTATCTGAATTTACCTTCTTCTTTAACTTCTTCTGTCATGTTCAAAAATTAGGGTAAAAATACAAGAATTGTGCACCATCTCGCAGATTGATTTCAATTCTCTGAATTCGCGAAGTAAGTCCCAATTGTTCAAAACGTGTTAATAGCTGAAAATCAGTTTGAACAACTCCATGTTAAGAAGAGTCTTTTCGAACAAGTCGAGCGCTTCCGCAAATCCTTCAATTTCAGGCGCTCGAGTACAAAATGATCCTTTTCTGGAATTCTGAACGCAATTCACTAAGTGTCAGAAGTTTTCAACACGGTGGTAAAAAGTGGTAGATTGTGGTACCCAGTGGTAAATTATTCCTACTTTTACTTTCAGAAATCACTAATTCATGCTCAATCTTTTAGGAGAATACGGATGTAAAGTCGACGCCAAAGGCCGATTGATGTTCCCCGCCAAGCTGCGAAAGCAGATGGAGGAGATCATTCATCAGGGGTTGGTGTTGAACCGTGATATCTTCGAAAAGTGTCTTGTACTTTATCCAAAACCCGAATGGGAAAAGGTGAATGCCGAGATGAGTCGTTTAAGCAGGTACAATAGAAAGCACCAAGTGTTTCAACGGAAATTCATGAAAGGCGCCACGATGATGGAGCTTGATGGGACTGGCCGTTTGCTCATTCCTTCTTCCTTGCTTGAGTACGCCGGGATTTCTGCAGACAAAAACGAAATTATCATTACTGGAATGCTCGAGAAAATCGAGATCTGGAACAAGGATGCATACAACGCCCTAGTGCTTGAGGAAGACGAAGACTTTGGAGATCTAGCCGAAGAAATCCGTCGCGAAATCGAAGGGCCAAAAATGCCGCCAATCAACTAAGACTTACAATGGAGAAAAGCGAATACCATGTCCCCGTTTTGCTCCATGAATCCATAGACGGATTAGCTATAGACCCAAACGGGGTTTATGTGGATGTCACCTTCGGAGGAGGAGGTCATGCTAGAGAGATTTTGAAAAGACTGGACAAGGGAAAACTGTTTGCATTTGACCAAGACCCTGATGCACAAGCAAACGTTCCTGATGATGACCGCTTCACTTTGATTCCGCAAAACTTCCGCTACATGCAGAATTTCTTACGGATGTATGGAGTGCAGGAGGTCAATGGGATTTTAGCAGACCTCGGAGTTAGCTCACATCAATTCAATGAAGCTGAACGCGGATTTTCGCTTCGCTTCGACGGACCACTCGATATGCGGATGTCCCAGAACCAAAAGACTTCTGCAGCACACTTGGTCAATAAGCTTGAAGTGAAAGACTTGGCAAAACTGCTTAGCCTGTACGGTGAAGTTAGAGGTGCAATGCGAGTAGCAACTGCGATTGTAGAGAAACGCGAAGAAGCACCTATCGTCACCACAACTGAATTCAACAAGGTACTCATGCCAATGGTACCGATAAAGAAACAGAACCAGTTTATCGCACAGGTATACCAGGCACTCCGCATTGAAGTGAATGATGAAATCGCCGCACTGAAAGCACTCCTTGAGCAAAGCGAAAAGCTCATCATCTCTGGAGGAAGACTCTCAGTGATGTCTTACCACAGCCTTGAAGACAGATTGGTGAAATACTACATGCGAGCAGGCAATTTTGATGGAGAAGTGCAGAAAGATTTTTACGGAAACCCAATTGCTCCTTTCAGCCTCGTCTCACGCAAAGCAATAATGCCTGATGAAAAAGAAATAAAGACAAACAATAGAGCAAGAAGCGCACGCTTAAGGATTGCAGAAAGAACATGAGAAACGAGTATCAACAAAAGAAAGAAGAGCAGCCCAAAGCTCCAAAGACGAAAAGTAAATTCTCAAAAGGAATTACCAACGTCTTGAGCGGTGAGTTTCTGTCACACGATGGTGTGATGAAACACGCGCCTTTCATGTTGTACCTCACAGTGTTCTTCCTCGCTTATATCTACATCGGATTCACCTTCGAGGATTCGGAACGCGACAAACAAAAACTAAAAGGACAGCTAGAAGAAATGAACGCTGAATACAAGACACTCAAAAGTGAGCTTGAAGCGAAGAAAAGACAAAGTAGTGTAGCCGCAGACATCCAAAGACTGGACCTCGAACAGCCCAATACACCGCCATTAATCATCGAAGTAAATCCTGAAAGTTTTGAAGAACAAAAGTGAAATCGCCAGTCGTACATGGATTGTCTTTGCGCTGATCACTTTTGTGGCGGTGGCCATCTTCGTTAAAATTATTTGGATCCAAACCGTAGACTCTGCAAAGTGGGCTGAATTCGTAAAAGCGAAGCAAGAAGAGATTAAAGACATTGAGCCCACCCGCGGACAAATCTTCTCTACTGACGGAAGCCTGCTTGCCACCTCTGTACCTATCTACAACCTCTACTGGGATTCACAAGCAAACATTAACCCTGAATTGTTTGCGGCGAAACTAGACTCATTGTGTCTTAACCTCTCCAACTATTTCGGAGACCGCACGCAAGCTGAATACCGCATGGAGTTTCTGGAAGCGAAAAGGCTTAAAAAGAAATACCACCTCATAAAGCGCAAGCTGAATTACATCCAAAAAGAGGATTTAAAACAGATGGATTTCATTAGCATGAGCCAATACCGCAGTGGTTTTATCTTCGAACGAAATGACGTTCGGAAGAAGCCATTTGGGAAACTCGCCTCACGGACCATAGGAATAGACCGACTTGGAGCTCGAGTAGGCATTGAGCTTGCTTTCAACGAAGAGTTAGCAGGGAAACCTGGCAAACAAATGATGGAGCGGATCGCAGGGAGTGTCTGGAAACCAACCTCAGATGAATACATTGTTAACCCTGTTGATGGAGTAGATCTGGTATCAACCATTGATGTGCACCTCCAAGACGTAGCAACCACAGCGCTCGAAAAGCAGCTAAAACAACACATGGCTGCTTGGGGAACCGTGATCTTAATGGAAGTTGAAACCGGATATGTGCGCGCCATCTCCAACTTAGAACGCGAAGAGGATACTGGCGAATATTATGAGACTTACAATTTCGCCATTGGTGAAGCTACCGAACCAGGATCTACGTTCAAGCTTGCAAGTGTTATTTGTCTCCTAGATGAAAACTTAGTCAGCTTAGAAGACAGTATTAACATTGGCAATGGAACAGCAGAGTTCTATGGGGAGGAAATGTCAGACTCCCATAAGTACGATAATGACAACACGAAACTGACGGTCAAAGAGGTTTTCGCCCAGTCTTCAAACGTTGGAACAGCACTCATGATGAAGACTCATTTTGAGAAGAACCCACAGCTTTACTTAGATAAACTTGGGGAAATTGGACTTCGCGACCCTCTAGGGATTAGTCTAAAAGGAGAGCCTTCGCCCAAGATGTATACGAAAGTGCGAGAAGGAAACTGGTCTGGTTTATCACTTACGCAAATGGCCATTGGCTATGAGGTGCTGCAAACACCGCTGCAAACATTGGCATTCTATAATGCCATCGCAAACGACGGAAGAATGGTTCGTCCGCTTTTTGTTGAAGCCATCAAAAAGAACGGAAAAACACTGGAGACTTTCAAACCAGTGGTCTTAAAGGACAAAATCTGCTCAAATTCTACTTTGAAAGCTTGCCAGGAAATGATGGAAGCAAGTTGCCAAGAAGAGTTCAAAGGTACAGCCAGCGGAATCTTTAAAGACAGTCCTTACAACGTCGCTGGTAAAACAGGAACGGCCAAAATCGCACATACTGGAGGGTACTACACCAATCGCTACCGTGCAACTTTCGTAGGCTACTTCCCAGCTGAGAATCCGAAATATGCCTGTCTTGTCTTGGTGAATGACACCAGAACAGGTGTTTACTACGGCTCGTCAATTTCAGCGCCCGTCTTCAGAGACCTCGCCAATAAAATATACGCCACGCAACTGGAGATGCAAGAGCTAATTGACTTACCTCAATTGATAGGCGAGCACAAAATCCCCGTGTCCAAAAACGGGTCGAAAGAGGATTTGGAAGCGGTCTTCGCGCAGCTAAAAATAAAAACCCAATTGAACACCGAAACTGACTGGGTTAAGACATCAACAAAAGAAACGCTAGTAGAACTGAATGCGCATGACATCCGCAAAGGGCTTGTTCCTGACGTGCGGGGCATGGGCTTGCAAGACGCCATCTACTTGCTTGAAAACTGCGGCATGAAAGTGACCATTGATGGAAATGGGACTGTAAAGAAACAAAGTGTAACACCAGGTGCAAGGCTTAGCGACCATCGCACCATACGAATTGAACTGTCCTGATGAAATTCCTGAAAGACATATTGTACAAATGTCGCCTGCAAGAGGTGCAAGGATCTACCAATGTAGCCATAGAGCAAATTGCGTCAGATAGTCGGTTGGCAAAAACCTTCAGTTTATTCATTGCTGTGCGTGGAACATTGACTGACGGGCACAAATTCATTGACCAAGCAGTGGCTCAAGGAGCAGTGGCTATTGTCTGCGAGGAACTTCCGGAAGAGCAGAAGGAAGGCATTACCTATGTGCAAGTCACAGATTCTACGGAAGCACTGGGGTACATCGCTTCAAACTTCTACGACAATCCATCTGACGAAATTGAAGTCATTGGCGTAACAGGCACGAACGGCAAGACCACAACTGTGAGCCTGCTCTACCAGATGTTCAGACTTTTGAACATCAAGACAGGATTGCTCAGCACGGTAGTGAATAAAATCAATGATCAAGCAGTACAAGCAACGCACACTACACCTGATGCCATCTCGCTCCAAGCGCTGTTGCGCAAGATGGTGGACCAAGGATGCAAGTATTGTTTCATGGAAGCAAGTTCACACGCCATCCATCAGAACAGAACCAAGGGGGTTAATTTCAGGGGAGCCGTATTTACAAACATCACACATGATCACTTAGACTACCACGAAACCTTTAATGAATACATCAAAGCGAAGAAATTGCTTTTTGACGGACTTCCAGGTAGTGCTTTCGCCCTTGTAAACAATGACGATTCGCATGCCGAGGTGATGGTGCAAAACACCAAGGCAAAAGTAAAAACCATGGGCTTAAAAACCATGAGTGATTACCGCGCTAAAGTGCTTGAAAATCAATTCAACGGACTGCATCTTTCGATTGATGGAAAAGACCTTTACACCAAACTAATTGGTGGATTCAACGCCTACAACCTTCTAACCATTTACGCCGTTTCAATGGAATTAGGGCAAGACCAAATGGATGTGCTCACCAACATGAGCGTACTGGGGAGTGTAGAGGGAAGATTCCAATACATCAAATCAAAGGCTGGCATTACTGCTATTGTTGATTACGCCCATACACCAGACGCTTTGAAGAACGTATTGGACACCATCAAGGAAATCAGAACGGGGAATGAAACCGTCATCACAGTTGTTGGCTGCGGTGGAAACAGAGATAAGACAAAACGTCCAAAAATGGCCCGCATTGGCGCTGAGTTGTCTGACAAACTCATCATCACTTCAGACAATCCCAGAGACGAAGAGCCAGAAGCCATTATACAAGATATGAAGGCGGGATTAGATCCTGTTCAGAAATCTAAAACATTTTCAATAGCGAACCGCAAGGAAGCCATTCGCATGGCATGCGACATTGCCAAGCCAGGAGACATTATTCTCATTGCAGGAAAAGGGCATGAGAAATACCAAGAAATCAAAGGTGAAAGACATCCATTTGATGACATGCAAGTGGTTGCACTTAGCCTAAACGAACTTAGTCACTGATATGCTCTATCATCTCTTTACATACCTAGAAGAAGCATATCAATTCCCCGGGGCGGGTCTGTTTCAATACATCTCATTTAGAGCTGCACTTAGTGTAATTACATCGCTCCTCATCTCAATGGTTTTTGGAAAGAAAATTATCCAATGGCTGCAATTGAAGCAAGTGGGTGAGATTGTCCGTGATCTAGGTCTGGAAGGACAGATGAAGAAGCAGGGAACGCCAACCATGGGAGGTATTATCATTCTGGCATCCATCATTATCCCTACCCTTCTTTTTACAGACTTGACCAACATCTACATCCAAACCATGCTCATTGCAACTGTTTGGCTGGGCCTAATCGGATTCATTGATGACTACATCAAAGTTTTTAAAAAGAACAAAGCCGGATTAGCCGGAAAGTTTAAGGTTATCGGTCAAGTAGGAGTCGGCATCATTGTAGGGAGCATGCTTTATTTCTCTGATGATGTAATGATCAAAGAGCCAGCAGTAGACTCCGCTCAGGTGGAGATTACAACAGGAACAGCCACTTGGGAGGCTGCAAAATCTACAAAGACGACTATTCCCTTCGTTAAAAACAATGAATTCGATTATGTGTGGCTCATAGAATGGATGGGTGATGGTGCAAAAGACTACGGCTGGCTGATTTTCATCTTAATGGTCATCATAGTGGTAACCGCTGTTTCAAATGGCGCCAACATGACCGATGGGCTGGATGGCCTCGCCACGGGAACCTCAGCCATAGTAGGAATTACACTAGCCATTCTGGCCTATGTGAGCGGCAATTACATTTTCGCAGATTACCTGAATATCATGTTCATTCCGAACTCAGGTGAATTGGTGGTTTTCATAGCTGCCTTTGTAGGTGCATGTATTGGCTTCTTATGGTACAACGCTTATCCTGCCCAAATCTTCATGGGAGATACCGGCAGTTTAGCACTTGGGGGAATCATTGCAGTATTTGCCATCGCCATTAGAAAAGAACTTTTGATTCCTGTTTTGTGTGGAATCTTTTTGATTGAAAACCTCTCAGTTGTGATCCAAGTGGGATGGTTCAAATTGACTAAAAAGCGTTTTGGTGAAGGTCGGAGGGTGTTCTTAATGGCGCCTCTCCACCATCACTATCAAAAGAAAAACATTCCTGAATCGAAGATCGTTGCACGCTTTTGGATCGTAGGAATTCTTCTTGCAGTAGTAACAATCGTAACGCTAAAAGTCCGCTAATGAGCGCCACAGTTTCCATATTAGGAGCCGGCGAAAGCGGCATCGGTGCAGCACTTCTGGCCAAGCAAAATGGCTATCACGTGTTCGTCTCAGAAAAGGGATCAATTCAGCCTGCGCGGAAGTCTGAGCTCATAGAAAATGGGATTGAATTCGAAGAGGGGAAGCATTCATCAGATCGCATCCTGAATGCAGATTTCATTATTAAGAGTCCGGGCATTCCTGAGACCACAGCACTGATCCAATCTGCATTAAAGGCAGGGAAAAGTGTTATTTCTGAAATCGAATTCGCAGGCAGATATACTGACGCAAAGAAGATCCTCATTACCGGCACGAATGGAAAGACAACTACCACAGCCTTGATCCACCATGTGCTAACGCAGAATGGAATTAATGCGGGCGTTGCTGGAAACATAGGCACCAGTTTAGCTCGAAGCATTGCAGAGGGGCCAAAACGTGACGTGTATGTGATTGAAGTAAGCAGCTTCCAGCTGGACGGAATGTTCGAGTTCAAAGCAGCTATCGCCATTCTCCTGAACATTACTCCAGATCACCTTGACCGGTACAACTACGACATGAGTTCGTATGTGGATTCAAAATTTCGTGTCATCCAAAATCAAGGCACAGCTGACCACTTCATCGTGAATGCTGATGACCCAATTATCAAAGAAAAAATTAAGGGATTGGACTTGCCTATGCACGTCTGGCCAATAAGCACTAAAAAACCACTAGCAGAACTAGGCAATCTAGGCGCTGGAGTAGACGAAAATAATTTTTACATCAACACCCAAACAGAACCGTTCAACATGAAAATTCAAGAACTAGCCCTTCAGGGCAAGCACAACATCGCTAACTCAATGGCAGCAGGAGTAACAGCGAGATTATTCGACCTAAGAAAAGAAGGTGTACGTGACAGCCTCACCAACTTTGAAAATCTAGAACACAGATTGGAATTTGTTGCGAAGGTGCACGGCATAACGTTCATCAATGACAGCAAAGCAACAAACACCAACAGCGCATGGTATGCCCTTGAAAGCATGGATCGTCCAGTAATTTGGATTGCAGGAGGAGTAGACAAAGGAAACGATTACGCTGACATTATTCCGCTTGCGAATGAAAAAGTAAAAGCAATCATTTGCCTTGGAAAAGACAACACAAAGTTGCGTAAAACATTTGAAGGAACCGTTGCTGAAATTATTGAAGTCACTACCGCAGAAGCTGCAGTTCGTGCTGCATATGACCTTGCATTCAAAGGAGATGCTGTATTGCTCTCACCTGCTTGTGCAAGTTTCGATTTATTCGACAACTATGAAGACCGCGGACATCAGTTCAAGAAAGCAGTAAGAGGACTTTAAGAAAGCGCCATTATGCAAGCATTCCTGAAAAAGCTAGAAGGCGATAAAGTACTGTGGATGGTTACGTTCTTTTTGAGCATCATCTCATTGCTTTCCGTTTACAGCGCTATATCAACCTTGGCCATGAAGGCCGATGGGAATTCGTTGAAGTTCTTGTTCAAGCACCTCGCCATGATCAGTCTTGGTTTTGGAGCCATGTTCGTGGTGCACAAAATGCGCTTCAAATACTTCTCTCGAACTTCTACAATCTTGATATGGATTGTTGCAGGAATGCTTCTGCTCACGCTCTTTTTTGGAGTAGACATCAACAATGCAAAACGTTGGCTCAGAATCCCTTTTGTTGGAATGACCTTTCAGACGTCTGACCTGGCGAAAATTGTGCTTGTTACTTTTGTCGCAAGACAACTGAGCCTTTACAGAACACAACTGCATGATTTCAAGAAAGGGGTGCTTCCCGCCTTAATACCAATTGTTGTGATTTGCGGACTCATTCTGCCGGCAGACTTTTCAACCGCAGCGATGATCGGGGGAGTGTGTTTTCTGATGTTGTTCATTGGGGGTGTACCTCCAAGACACCTTAGTAAAATTGCAGGAATGGGTGTTCTTGCAATCGGCCTCATTTATTTAGTGGGATCTGCTGCCCCAAATAGCCTCCCGCGTTTTGGAACCTGGAAGAATCGGATTGACAACTTCTTCTCTCCTAACGCAAATGATGCAGGCAACTATCAATCAGACTTGGCACAAGCGGCCATTTACAACGGAGGACTGTTTCCCTCAGGACCAGGAACGGGTTCCTCGAGGAACTACCTCCCCCATCCCTACTCAGACATGATCTATGCCTTCGTCATAGAAGAGTATGGCGCTCTTTTTGGCGGGTTAGGACTCCTGCTACTCTACTTGATTCTGCTCTTTCGAAGTATAAAAATGGCTACTAGGTGTCCGAAACATTTCGGTGGGCTATTGGCTTTAGGACTTTCACTAATGCTGGTCTGTCAGGCCATCGTCAACATGGGTGTTGCAGTGAAAATTTTTCCTACCACCGGTCAACCTCTCCCCATGGTTAGCATGGGGGGAACTTCCATGATTTTCACATGCTTATCTATAGCTATGATCATCTCAGTGAGCAGAAGCGTCTATAACGAAGAGCAATGGAATAAAGAAAATAAAGAAGATCAAAAACCTTCAAACACGAATACATATGTCGCTCCATAGCGTTGTAATTAGCGGAGGAGGCACAGGCGGGCACATCTATCCTGCCCTGGCCATAGCAGATGAGATCAAACGACGCTATCCTGAGTGCAGCATCCATTTTGTAGGTGCAGAAGGACGAATGGAAATGGAGAAAGTACCTGCAGCAGGATACCCCATCAAAGGCCTCTGGATTACAGGAATAGAACGAAAAATATTCAGTAAAAAGAACCTCATCTTTCCCTTTCGAATTATTAGCAGTTTAGCAAAAGCAGGAAAAATATTAAAACAACTCCAGCCTCAAATTGCCGTGGGTGTTGGTGGCTTTGCGAGCGGACCTCTGCTCTACAGAGCCGCAGGAAGAAATATACCCACCCTCATTCAGGAACAAAATTCATTTCCAGGAATCACCAATAAGTTACTTGCCAAAAAAGCGCTGCGCATTTGCACTGGCTTTCCAGATATGGAGCGTTGGTTTCCGAAAGAACGGATAACAATTACTGGCAATCCACTTCGATCAGGCATGCTTCAACTGGAAGGAAAGCGAAATGAAGCCCTAAACTATTTCGGCTTGGATCCCGAAAAGAAAACCCTGTTTATAATGGGCGGAAGCCTAGGAGCGCGTTCAATGAATGATGCCACCAAAGCAGCCATTGAACAATGGGGCGAAAACGGCATTCAAGTCCTGTGGCAAACGGGACAAAGGTTTTTCGAAACGAATGAAACCTTCGTGAAGCAAGCCAAACACACGCATGTTGTAGTTCTAGGATTCATTGACCGCATGGACCTTGCATACGCTGCTGCTGACACAATCGTAAGTAGAGCTGGAGCGATGTCCATCTCAGAGCTCGCACTCGTGGGCAAACCAACCATCTTCGTTCCTTCACCGCACGTAAGTGAAGACCATCAGACAAAAAACGCCAAATCACTTACAGACAGAAACGCAGCATTGTTGGTAACAGATAAGGAAGTGGTGAACACATTAGGAAAAATCGCTCAGGACCTGCTCTTGAACGTTGAACTGTGCGTTTCTTTAAGCATAGCCATCAGAGCGCAAGCGAAACCAAACGCCGCTTCTGACGTGGTAGATGAGATCGAAAAACTGGTTTCTTAAGATGAACGTTAAATCACTACATACGGTCTATTTCATTGGCGTTGGAGGCATCGGAATGAGTGCTTTAGCGCGTTATTTCAACATGAGCAAAAAGCGCGTAATTGGATATGACAAAACCCCCTCTCCCGTAACAGATCAATTAATTGAGGAGGGAATAGAAATTCATTTTGACGAAGACTTAAAACTAGCACAACGCATTGCCACAGATCTAACAGAAGAAGACCTACTTGTAGTTTACACACCCGCCATCCCATCTGACAACGAGGAATTGGCTTGGTTCAAATCTTCAAAATATGAAGTTATGAAGCGCAGTAAAGTGCTTGGCCTCATAACCGAAAGCGGCAAAACAATAGCCGTAGCTGGCACCCATGGAAAAACAACCACCAGCACTATAATAGCGCATTTACTTCACCACTCAGG
The DNA here is from genome assembly GCA_047636995.1 of Flavobacteriales bacterium. GTDB lineage: Bacteria > Bacteroidota > Bacteroidia > Flavobacteriales_D > Sanyastnellaceae > JAQWQB01. Next base: position 46,895 of record JBLIGQ010000001.1, read on the forward strand.
CATCGGCTGCAATGCATTTCTCGGGGGAATAGCAGCCAACTACCGCTCTAATTTCCTTTATGCAGGAAAGGAGGCTTGGAATGTGGTAGAAGCAGATGAATACGACCGGTCCTTTTTAGCTTTATCACCAAATATCTCAGTGATTACATCAATGGACCCAGATCACTTAGACATTTACGGCACAGCAGCAGAAATGACAAAATCTTATAAAGAATTTGCCCAATTGCTTCCCAAAGAGGGCATTTTATTCACTGCTGAAGGGGTTGCGAATTTAGGTTTGGATGAACGTAAATATGGAACAAAGACAAACTGCACCATTTCGGCCATAAATATTGATTATTCCCAGCAGGTTTCCACATTCGATTATATCCGAAAAGGGAAATTAACCTACTCGAAATTAACCTTACCACTACCAGGAAAACACAATGTAGAAAACACATTAGTTGCAATAGCTATTGCCGAGGAGTTAGGCATTACCGAAAGTGCCCTTCGCGAAGCACTGTCAACTTTTAAGGGAATTAGAAGGCGATTTGAATACCACATTGAAACAGAAGACCTCGTTTACATAGATGATTATGCACACCACCCATCAGAGCTAGCAGCCACAATTGCTGCGGCAAAAGAAAAACACCCTGGCAAAAAACTCACCGGTGTGTTTCAACCTCATCTATTTTCAAGAACAAAAGACTTTGCTGAAGACTTTGCTAAAGAGCTTGGAAAACTGGACGAAATCATCTTGTTAGACATCTATCCTGCAAGGGAAAAACCCATTCCAGGAATTGATTCACAATGGTTATTGGATAAAATTCCCAATGACCATAAAAAGCATGTCTCAAAATCGCAGTTATTGCTTGAATTACAGCAACGTGATATTGAAGTGCTCCTGACGCTTGGAGCTGGCGATATAGACCGTTGCATTTTACCCATAAAAAACTGGCTTTCAGACAAATGAAGCATAAAATCAAACATATCACCCTTTGGATCGGCACCATTGCCGTTGCTTTGCTGTTGTTTGGTTTTGCCTCAACTAAGCATTCAAACGCCCGATGCTGGAAGATGGATATTGAAGTTGAGCACTTAAGTGGGCTCTATTTTATAGATAAAGCGTCAATTAAAGCACGAATTTTAAATTTAGGAGACCCAATCCTCGGAACGAAATTGGATTCAATTCGAATTGACCACATTCGACAAACACTGGTGCAACTTCCGTCAGTAAATACAGCAGAGGTCTACACCACCGTGGATGGAATCCTAAAAGTAACCGTAACACAACGAACACCCCTTTTCAGAGTCATCAACAAACAAGGAGACAGTTTTTATGTGGATACGGAAGGAGGAAGAATGCCACTATCACAACATTACACTGCGCGGGTGCCCGTTTTAACCGGAAGCATTAGTACCACCTTTGCTGAACTAACAAACTCTGAAGCTGAGAATGCCTTATTGGAAGAAGCATATAGGCTTTTTCAATTTTTAGAGACGGACCCTTTATGGTCTGCCCAGACAGAGCATATTGTTGTTGACAAGAACCACGAGTTCGAACTTATTCCTCGTGTTGGAACTGCACGAATCCTGATTGGGAAACCCGTAGAACTCGAAGACAAATTTAAACGATTGAAGGCCTTCTATCTAGAAATGGCTCACAATAACAATATCAATAAGTACAAACGCATCAATGTAAAGTACCGCGATCAAGTTGTTTGCGAACGTTACTATTAAAACCACAGGAACATGGAGAACTCTGAAATCATTGTAGGGCTTGACATAGGAACCACTAAGATTGCTTGCTTAGTAGGTCGTAAAACTGAGCACGGGAAAATAGAGATCCTAGGATACGGAAAGAGTGACTCTGTTGGCGTAACCCGTGGTGTTGTTTCCAATATCGAAAAAACGGTAGCTTCTATTCGTGCTGCTGTAGAGGAAGCAGAACAGAACTCAGACGTAGAAATTAAAGTGGTGAACGTTGGCATAGCAGGACAGCACATCAAGAGTCTTCAGCACCGTGGATTAAGAACACGAGATAACCTTGATGATGAAATCTGCAAAGACGACATCGATGCGTTGGTGAATGACATGTACAAACTTGTGATGCTTCCAGGTGAGCAGATCATCCATGTGCTTCCCCAAGAATACACCGTTGACAACGAGCAGGGGATTCGTGATCCAATAGGCATGTCAGGCATTCGCCTTGAAGCTAACTTCCACATTATCACCGGGCAGATGGCAGCTGCACGAAACATATACAAATGTGTTGCGCGTGCTGGTCTGAAGGTAGACCAACTTATACTTGAGCCGTTGGCTTCATCAGAAGCTGTTCTAAGCGCTGAAGAGAAAGAAGCAGGAGTAGCACTCGTAGACATTGGAGGAGGAACGACAGACATTGCGATTTTTCAAGATGGAATCATTCGTCATACAGCAGTCATTCCTTTTGGTGGAAATGTGATTACTGATGACATTAAGCAAGGATGCACCATCATGCAAAATCAAGCTGAGCAATTAAAGCGCAAGTTCGGTTCATCGCTCGCAGTAGAGATGAAAGACAGTGAGATTGTTTGTATCCCGGGACTACGTGGACGTGATCCAAAAGAAATATCATTGAAAAACCTCGCAAGCATCATCCAAGCTAGAATGGAAGAGATTGTTGAGCACGTTTACTACGAGATTCGTAGCAGCGGTCTAGAAAAGCAACTAATAGGAGGCATTGTGATCACAGGAGGCGGAAGCCAACTGCGTCACATAACTCAACTTTTTGAATACGTTACAGGTATGGATTGCCGCATTGGATACCCCAATGAGCACGTAGCAAAAGCTCCAAACAAAGACTTAATTTCTCCTTTGTTTGCAACGGGTGTTGGTCTTGTAATCAAAGGCTACGAAAATGGTGCTAACGTAACTAAAGAAAGTCTTTCTTCCGACTCCACAAGACGCGTAGCTGAAGAGCGAAAGGGAATGAAAAAATTCCTGAATGCCGTTCGCGACTGGTTTGAGAACGAAGAAGAATAAAAGAAAATCATTTCATAGTGCTCATTGCGGGTCCTATCATTCATTTGATAGGGCCCGTTTTTGATTCAAAAGCTACGCAGTTCGTGCCGAATGAACGTCGTGTAACTCTTTGTAAACAAACTCGTATACCCGAAGACACCCTGCTGAATTCGAACTAAACCAAAGTACTATGAATGTTTTTACAATTATTATCTCTGCATGGATATCGGCCATACCAGTTAATGACAATAATTTACGTCCAATTGACGAAAAACACTTCTTAATTTATGGAGATGTTATTGAGCAAGTTTACGGTTCAGAAAACAGGGCGAACGCGCCAAACACCCGTGTTATAGTTTACCGAGAAAATGAAATATACGTTGCTTTTAAGAGTGATGCCCGAGGTGAATATATTTTCAACCTGCCACTAGGACATAAATATGAGTTGACTTATGGAGGCGAAAACTTCGTAAATAAGCGCATTGTAATAGATGCCACAAACGCGAAGGTGAGCAAGAGTGGCTATAGCCTCGAAATGAACATGTCACTTTTCAGGCCAGTAGAAGAAATCGACTATACAGAAATGGACACCAACCCTGTAGTCTCATTTAGCTATGATCAAGACATTAGAGACATTGTACCAGACCTAGATGTGGTTGATGCCATGTGGAGGAAGGTAGATAAGCTGTACAAAAAATCTGAAAAAATGGCTTTGAAAAACTAAGCTATGCGAGAAGTTTTTTCACCAATTCAGAGATTGCTTTTCCGTCTGCCTTTCCAGCTAACTGCATAGAAGCAGCACCCATTACTTTACCCATATCAGCCATTGAAGAAGCACCTGTATTGGCAATAATTCCTTTAACTGCTTCCTCTATTTCCTCTGGCGTAAGTTGTTCTGGAAGATACGCTTTGATAACCTCTGCCTGTTCCATTTCTTCTGCGTATAAATCTTCGCGCTCCTGTTCCTTATAGATCTTGGCCGCTTCAGCTCGTTGCTTGAACAATTTATTGAGCACTTGAATTTCGGCTTTCTCGTCCAAAACACTGCTAACACCATCTTTGGTCATTTCCAGTAAGAGTTTCGACTTGATGTCTCTTAATGCCGAAAGCTTCGCCGTTTCTCTGGCTTTCATTGCTGCTTTAATGTCCTGGTTGATTTTCTCTGTGATGCTCATATTATTCAAATTTTTGACAAAGGTAGTGCGAAATACAGGCATAAAAAAAGCCAGACGTTCGCCTGGCTTTTGAATTATTTTCAATCGTTTAATCGACTTGTCCGTGCAAGAACGAGTTATCATCTCTCAGTTGCGCTCTTTTGTTACCAGACTCATCCTCTTCTTCACCAAGAGCAAATTTAGACACGCTGCTATCAGAAGAGTGTGGAGTATCGTCTAGACGGATATTTCTTCTTCTAAATGCGGGTTCATTTTCAAGATCAACTAAACCACTAGGTGTTTTAAGTTTCATTGAGATTTCGCGAATGCGTTGCTCGCGTTCACGATTACGCATTTGCAGTTCCTCTCTAGACGGACGGTCTTCGAGCGTTTCCTCTTCGGCATCCTTTGCTTCTTCTTCCACTTCACTAATCGAAAGCGCATCTGTTGGCTCTGAAGTAAGCAGATCTTCGCGGTCCATTTCATTCCCATCAAGGTCGAAGTAGTTGAATTTACTGTCTTCTTCTGGAACTTCTTTCGCCTCAAATTTGATTGACTCCGTTTCGAGATCTGACTTCAATTCCGGCTCACTAGACTCCTGCTCTTGCGGCTTTTGCTTTTCATCAACAAACAGCTCTGATTGAGACTGAGCGTTGTCTATTACTTCCCACTCATCGCTCACCTTCTCATCTTCAACCTCTCTAAGGAGATTAAAACGCACCTCTTCTTCTTGTTTCTTCAAAAAAGGCTCTGGTTCTGGAGCAGGAGAAACATCAACTTGATTAGAAGATCCGGTTGGCCTATTTACAGGACTAACCACCTCTTTGGCATTACTGTCAGGCAACCAGACTTTTTTAATTTCTTCTTTTTCAAGAGGGAGTCCTCCATCCACTTCATTGGTTTTAAATCCAGTAGCAATTACCGTAACACAAAGGTCATTACCTAAGCTATCATCTAGACCATAACCCCAAATCACCTCTGCACTTCTTCCAGCGCAGTCTTGAATGTAGTCAGTAATTTCACTAATCTCATCCATTAACACCTCTTCGTCTCCGTAGGTAATATTAAGGAGCACGAAGTTTGCACCTTCAATATCATTGTCATTCAACAAGGGTGATTCCAGTGCTTCTTTCACTGCCACCATTGCTCTTCCTTCCCCAGAAGCGCGACCTGACCCCATTACTGCAACTCCGCTATTGCGCATTACAGTATTGACATCATTCATATCTACGTTGATTTCACCCGTAAGTGTAATCACCTCTGCAATTCCTTTAGCCGCCGTGCAAAGCACTTCATCAGCATGATCGAACGCTTTTTTCAACGGAAGATTCCCGAACAATTCGCGGAGCTTATCATTGGTAATCACAAGCAATGTATCAACTGAATCACGCATTTCTGCCAATCCTTCAGCTGCCTGATCACTTCTTCTTTTCCCTTCGAACATGAAAGGAACGGTAACAATCCCAACTGTAAGGATGCCCATTTCTTTTGCTGCTCTTGCAATTACCGGCGCCGCGCCTGTACCTGTGCCACCGCCCATTCCTGCAGTCACGAATACCATGGTCGTGTTTGTACCTATAATATTTTTGACATCATCTAGGTTTTCTACTGCTGCATTTCGTCCCACTTCAGGAATCGAACCAGCGCCTCTACCTTCAGTCAATGTCTCTCCCAATTGAATCTTGATTGGCACTGGGCTTGCATCCAAAGCTTGCGCATCTGTATTACAAACAATGAAATCTACACCTTTGATTCCTTGCTCAAACATGTAGTTAACGGCGTTGCTTCCGCCACCGCCTACTCCAATCACTTTTATGATTGAAGAATGCTCTTTGGGCAAGTCAAAGCGCATCATATCAAATTTCTTGTCTTCCATTATTCTCTTATTGGGCTCGTACAGAGGGTAATAACTAAAAAAGCACACACTTCTATTAGCTTACTCAAGAAAATCAAATTGACCTTCCTATAAACAAAAAGTTTTGCAAAGCATTCACGTTCTAATGTTGAAAAGTAGGTTTAGCCGAAAACTAAGTGAAACCAGCCAGAGGCTCAGAATTCTTACCGAACTCTAAATGAGACGAATTGACTGAATACATCACTCTACTTTAGCACTGCTGAACGATTCACGAGTCAATTACAATGGTTAATGAGGTTCTAAGATTTTCATGATGACTCGTGGTCGATAGGGCGAAATCCCATAACAACTAAACTTAACAACTACCAGAAACGCAGGTCCAAAAGATCTGCGTTTCCTTGTTTTTAGGTCATTATGATTTCGTTTTAGCACTGGTCATTTCATCATAGACTTCGTCAATGGGCTCCCATAACTCGAGGCGCAATCCGTTCAAATCAAGAATGTGAATGAATTTGCCGTAATCCTCTTTCTGCAATTCACTTACAATCTCCACCCCTTCCGCTACTAAAAGCACGATGAGTTTTTCTAGGTCATCTACCCTGTAATTGATCATGAAGTTCTGGTTCCCAAAATAGTCTGTATCCTCTTTGAAAGGTGACCAAGCAGTATGTCCTTTTCCGCTCGGGTTGGATTCAGATTGCCATGCAAAACTTGCACCGTAAGCATCAACTTCAAATCCTAAATGTTTCGCATACCAAGCCCTTGTCGCCTCGGGGTCTGGTGTCTTAAAAAAAACACCTCCAATACCTGTTACTCTTTTCATGAAAAAGGAATTTAATTTTGAGCATAAGATGCAATTAAACGGAAAAGCATCACACATCCTGAAATGAACATGACCAAGATCACTAATTGCAAAAAGCGTTTGTCTGAGATATTTGACAACCAGAATTTCCCAATCAGGTTACCGAAAATAGCACCTAACCCAATGCAAAGTCCGAAATAGAAATACTTGCCTGAAAGCAATCCAAACGAAGCATAGGTGCTCACTTGCACCATGCCAACAATAAACGAATTAACTGCCTTCGTTGCGATCAACTCTTCCTTAGTAACGCCAAAATTGAGGTAAAACGGATTTAATACCATGCCCGTTGCTCCCACTAGTGAACTGACAAATGAGACTAGAAAACCCAAAGGCGCAAATGCAAAGACAGACATCTTAAAGGCTTGTTTCTTTTTACCAAAACGAAATTGTACAGGGGTTGTAATTAGAAAAACAGCAATGACTGGAAGAACCCATTCTGCATTGAGTCGGGTAAAAAAGTAAGCTCCAATAAATGCACCTACAATAGCAAATGGCAGGTACCATTTTACAATGTCCCAACGGATGAATTCCCGAAAAACCCAGACCCGGCTTGGCCTTCCAATGAAATTCCCCAACTGAACAACGGGAGCAATTTTATTTGCTGGTAGAAATCCTCCTAAAACAGCAACGACTATTAAGGCGCCACCGCCACCTGCAATTGTAGAAAGGGCAAATGCAACTAATCCAATACCGAAGAGCAAGAAGTAAATCATCTATCAAAAAGGGTCCAAAAACTACTTCGCTATAATGCCCATTGACTTCATAAGCCAAGTAGCATTCATTGTATCACACACACCTTCTTTTAGCTTATAGTCAAAGAGTAAATCATTGTTTCCAATTTCTGACGCGAAATGTTTGTTATCAACTGCTGCAGGATTTGTTTCTTTCAAGGTGCAAAGGGAAATATCATGGGTAGCAACAATCGCATGGATGTTTTTCTTTACCAACTGCTCTACAAAACCGCGTGAACCCTGCTCTTTGTCTACGGAGTTGGTTCCTTTGAGTATCTCATCAAGGAGGGCAACTACTTTCCCTTCTGTGGCGGCCAAATCAATCAAACCCGAAAGTCTTTTGAGCTCAGCCATAAAATACGAAGTTCCAGAATCCAGCGAATCTGTTGTGCGCATAGAAGTATACAATGTAAAATCACCAATGGAGAAGTGTTTTGCAAAAACAGGCGCACCAATTCGGCTCATCAGGATTGTTGCCCCAATTGTTCTGAGGTAGGTGCTTTTCCCGGCCATATTAGCCCCAGTTACCAACATCACTTTAATGGGATCTAACAAATTCACATCATTCGCTACCCCACCCTTGTGACGCATAAGCGGATGGACGAGCTCTTCTCCCACAAAAACAGATTGGTCTGAGGGGATTGGAAAAGACATCTCACTCTTGAAATTAGCATAAACCGTGGCTACTGAAGCGTAGAATTCAATCTCGCCAATTGCCTGTAACCAATGCCGTAAGCTATGTCCATATTTCTTTTGCCAACGAACAGCCTTGAGTGCATTTCGAAGATCTGCCAAATAAATCGCATTTGCGAACAGCCCTACAAGGAGATTATTTCTTTGGTCAAAAGCAGATAAGATGCGATTGAGGGCTTTCATTGCCGCGCCAGCCTCTAACAATTGCGCATGCAAGTTTGCCAGTCTTTGTGCCGAATGTGGCAGCTGAGATGAAGTCTCAATTACCTCCTCGTAATTTCTGAAATACCCTTCATTCTTTCCAAGCGCCTCATAGATATCATTGATCTGTTTCAATTTCACCCCAATCAATCCAAGAGGGAGCGCAAAGAGAATGAAAGCTGATGTTGATGCAATGACCCCACTAAACCCCAAGTAAATAATCACTAAACTGTACACAGGAACAAGGTATTGCATGAACCGTAAAAAAAGTGTCTCTCTCAAAGGCGGAGTGGTTTCTGCCCACTCCAATAATTTTTCTTCCAGCAATTCGTCGTCTGTCAACATTGAAGTAGTGGCCGCAAGTGAAACACGCAATTCATGGTGAGGAGCCAATTCTTTAACAGCTTCATGACTTTCTAACATAGATCTGGATGACTCTGGACCCTTGAGTAAACGTTCTCTCAGAACCTTCTTGCCCATCAACGAGTTTGCCCTGTTGATAAAGGCGAACAATGAGTTGCTTCCTACTACATCTAAATCTGACGCCCAAGGGTGACCAAACGGCAGGTCACCTCCTGATGATTGCCCAGACAAATCTCCATTTAAGCAAGCTTGTTCTATTTCACAACGCTTTATAAAGGCTTTTGATCTTGAAACATCATTCTTCAACCCCACAGAAGTGCGCACAGCAAACAAAAAACCAATGAATAAAACACTGGCTGTGACCCAATAAAGTGTATGACCAGGAAGAGCAAGCCAGACGGCCAACACTAAAAGAAGGAAAGCCAAAATACGCACAACCACCAGCAAGCCTAACCTCTTTTGCTCTGTCTGCAGTTGCACTTCTCGCTCTGATCTCAGCGCCACATAAATCTCCTTCATCTTCTCCATACTGCAAAGAAAAGAAACCTTTTAACTTTTTTTAATGTAGTAACATCTATTGTTTTTACATACATTTGCCTGTGATGAATATTGAAGAGGTAATCCAACAAAATCAGTTTAAGAGTGAATTTGAAAAACTATCAATTAATCTGATGTACACTTTAAGTCAGTTCACTGTGATTCAGCAACGTTTCTTCAGACAGTATGACTTAACCGTGCAGCAATACAATATTCTACGCATACTCCGCGGTCAAAAAGGCAGGCCAATAGGTGTCAATGAAATGATTGACCGCATGATTGATCGTACTTCTAACGCCTCAAGACTAGTAGAAAAACTAAGACAGAAGCACTTGTTAGAGCGCGTTGCATGCGTCAATGACAGAAGACAGGTTGAAGTGACCATCACTAAAAAAGGGTTGAGCTTGCTGGATGAGCTTGATGACCTTGTGGTGATGCGTTCAACTATTTATTCAGAAATAACAGAAAATGAAGCTGCACAATTCAACAACATGCTTGATAAGCTTCGCACAGGAATTGCATTCAATACCACTACATAAGAACAAGCAAATACACATCAATTATGAAAAAGATTATTTTAGCATTGGCATTTTTGGCAGGAAGTACTGCTGTAATTGCATCAGGAGATGAAGGGAAAACAGAAATGGCTGTTAACACCTCGAAAAGTCAAATCGAATGGGTTGGTAAAAAATTGACCGGTGAGCACCAAGGAACCTTCAACCTCAAGTCAGGAACATTGAATATTGAAGACGGCATGATCCAGTCTGCAAACCTTATCATTGATATGACTAGTATCTTGGTAACTGACGAAGGAATGGATGATGAGACAAAAGGGAAGCTGAAAGGACACCTAAGCTCACCTGATTTCTTCAATGTTGCAGAACACAACACGGCTGCTTTTCAGTTGACAACATTCAAGCCTATGAAAGGTGAAAATGGAGCCAATTATGAGATCTCTGGAAAGCTTACCATTAAAGGGATCACTCAGGACATTTCATTCCCAGCGAAGGTTGACATGACAAAAGGCAGTGTAACTGCAACTGGAAGTCTTGTAATTGACAGATCGAAATGGGATATCCGTTACGGATCAGGGAGTTTCTTTGATGACCTTGGAGACAAGGTTATTTATGACGATGTTGAAATTAACTTCAACCTTGTTGCTTCTAAATAAGCAATTCAACCTAAATCAAAGGGACTCATTTTTTGGGTCCCTTTTTTGTTTTCTTTTTTTTCCGTTCTGGGTCTTCGTGGAAATAGTAGCGCAGGTCAATAGTAAAGTAACTGCCTTCAAGATCAGCATTCACTCTGCGGATTTGATCATCGTACTTAATGAGCCCTTCCGCTTTAACGAGAGGTGAAAAAGGCTGATGATATGTAGCACCTAAATAAAATGACCCTTTGTCTTTTGTGCGATATTCGAAGCCATAATTTAACACCAAAGCGAATTGCACCCACCTGTAACGGGCGGTGTATTGTTCAAAGTCGTAATAGGTTGTATCAACCAAGAGGTTGCTTGCGCTGAAGGTATTGCTCGCATTCATGTCGATTGAAAATCCGCCTGCTGCATTCATCCACAAATCTTCACCAAGCTGCACATAGTAAGCTCCTTGAATAGGTATTTCGTAGCCCACCATGATGTAATCTATATTGCCCTCAACCTTCGCATCAAAATCATTCAACTGAAGGTGGTATTTTCTGCGAATAATATAGATACCTGTCTCCAATGAGAACGCGTCTGAAAATCCATAGCGGATGGCCATCCCAAAATTCAATGACACTTTTGGCGTCCATGTTCCTGAGAAGCTGGTAGAGTCTGATGTTATTTCACTAAAATTCAAAAAAGCATTGGGCACAAGAGGTTTCACCTGAATCCCTAAGGTTGTCACGTTCTTTTGCGCCAGCATTATTGAGCTCAGCAGCAGCATCCCTACAATTGCGATCCAACTTCTCACTTTGCTTTTAAATAACCAACAATTGCGAATGTGATTGCCACGGTGGTAATCACTAGTAATGCCCAGCGTAAATAAACATTTGGAATCATGGGATTTCGGTATTTCGCATGCATCATGTTGTTGCACCAGGTAGCCTGTTTTTTATAGGTTTTCTCTATCCCAAAGAGGTGGGGAGCATCATCTTCTTCTTCTTTAAAACGTTCGAAAACAATTCCTTCAACCTGTAGCATTTGCTCAAATTCATCAGCATGCTCTTCGAGGTAATATTCGTAGACCATAAAACGGTTGTCTCCCGCGTGCTCATAATTATTTGTCAACCTCATTCATCAATCCATTCCGTTACATACTCAAGCGGCTTCCTGTGGCTTTTTGGCCACTCCTCTTTTGGGTATCCCATGTAAAATAAACCGAGGCATTTATCTTGTGCTTCTAGTCCTAAAAAATCTTTCATTGCATCCGAATAGACAAACTTTGGCGAAGACCAAAACCCCCCAACACCATACGCTGTGGCTGTAAGATACATGTTTTGAACCGCACAAGCGACAGCTTCAACTTCCTCAATTTCAGGAATTCTTTCAGTTAAATCACGTTCCATACAGATTGCTACGATGACAGAAACCTCCTGTGTTCGCAGTAAAATCTTATCAAATTTCCTCTGAGAAAAAGTCGCAGGGTCTGTTGAACTCTTGTACAGATCAGGTAAAAACACCTCCAACTTCTTCATCCCTTCCCCGATGAACACCTTGAACCTCCAAGGCTGAGTCATCCCATGAGATGGCGCCCACGTGCCGTTGCTCAAAATGTTTTCTACAATTTCTCGGTGTACTTTTCGATCTGAATAGCTTTCTGGACTTATTGACCTCCGATTTTTAATCACTTCGGTGATCTCACTCAAATTGTACTTCATTCTACTTCCATTTAATGTTGCAACCAATACTTGGCTTTTGTCCTTCAGGGGCCGGCTCACCCCCATTTTTTATTTGATCCAATGCTTTTCTTAAATGTTCACCGGTGACTTCAACGCCATTTCCCGGCCTTGCATCATCAAGCTGCCCGCGGTAAACACAAATGTCATGTGCATCAAAAACAGCGAAGTCCGGGGTACAGGCGGCGTCATAAGCCTTCGCAATTTCTTGGCTTTCATCATACAGATATGGAAAAGGGAATGCATTTTCATCTGCCAAGCTCTTCATGAACTCAGGTCCGTCTTGAGGATAGTTATCTGCATCATTAGAACTGATAGCCACAAAGCCAAATCCTACATTTTGGTAGGTCTCAGCTACAGCGATTATGCCATCCAAAACATGCACTACAAAAGGACAGTGATTGCAAATGAACATTACTACCGTTCCCTTCTCCCCTTTAATATCAGAAAATGAAACAAACGCATCTGAAGATGCATCTTTCAGCTTAAAATCGGGTGCTGTAAATCCAAGCGGAATCTGAGTGGTGAGTGTTCTTGCCATGCTACAAAGGTACAATCGAAACAGCTCGCTTTCGAAACTTCCTGTAAGATGTATCTATCTTCGAACTATGTTCTTTCGGTTTTGTTGCAATATTGAACAAGAGGCGCGATTTTTGACCTATTATGAGTGTGAAACTCTTTCTATTCCTTTATGTAATTTTAGTTTCAACTGTTTCAAACGCACAAGAAGACTCTCTTGAATGGGCGAAATGGGGCATTGCTGATAGCTTTAACATGGAGTTTCAGCGCCTCACGTGTGATACCACTGTGCTTCAGGGGAAATTCTTAGCCTTCTACAGAGACCATGTAATCATTGATGGACAATTCGATCAAGGGAAAAAAGTAGGCCAGTGGAAGCATTTCAGTTTGTACACTGACACCCTTCGGGCCGAAGGCCTATTTGAAAATGGAATTCAAACTGGCGAATGGAATCACTATCATCTAAACGGCCAATTAAAATCTACCAAACGCTTGATAAATGGTTTGAAAAAAGGCGAACAAACCAGTTTCTATAAAAACGGAAATCAACGTTTCGAGGCCTACTATGTAAACAATAAACACATCCAAGCGTTCACCACTTTTTACGCTACCGGTGACACAGCACTTCACCGTACATTTGATTTTTCACAGTCCATTTGGAAAGGAAACAGTCGTTCCTATTACAATCGAGGCCCGAAGTATGAAACCTATGCTTTCGAAGTTGACCCCAACAACCCCAACCTCCAACAGCTCTTAGCTGGCGGCTTTTCACTTGAAGAACACGTTTTTTTAAATCTCAATGGTGTGAAGCAAAAACATCCTTACCCTTGGATGAGGCTAGAAGGAAGTTATAGAAAGTACCACAGCACCGGGTACATGTGGGAGCACTTGGTTTATTTAGATGGACGACTTTCAAACGTATTGCAGGGCTCTAATCAATGGGGTTCTCCCCAAAAACAAGTCTTTGAAGAAAATGATACACAACAGTTCAAGCTTGTGCGATTCCAAAACACCGGAGACACATTATCTGTGGAAAATTACAAGGATGGATTTCTTAACGGTTCAAGCGAATACTATGAAAGCTTGAATCGAATTACTTGGAGCGGAAGTTTTTCAAAGGCCGTCCCACAAGGTCTTTGGAAGCAATATGATCGGAACCTCTTTCCCTATAAAACAATCAACTTCTCAAATCCAGATTCTATTCGCATTAAGACCGAACGTAAAGAAGGAATTCTCCTTACAGAAGAGACGCTCGCTAACAATCAACTCAATGGTAAGCAACTGATTTACGGTTACTATGGTGAACTGGAAAGCGAAATTGAATTCTCAGACGGACTTCTTGATGGTCAATACATTGCTTACAGAAAAGAAAGGCCTTTCAAAACGGGTGCTTACACTGAAGGCATCAAAACAGGCACATGGGAAACCTTTAATCCACGAGGTAAGGTAACGTGGAGTGAGGCATTTGAGGGAATTAATTGCCAGAAAGACCTCTCACCATCTACACCTCTGATGATTGTTTCTGCGGCAAGCAGTGCCTATAAATACCAACCTGTTTTTCTACCCGCAGATCTTCACATCTCTTTTCAAACCCCTTTCGTTCAAAACGTTGGAGGGGCTCCACATTCAATTCGGCTGGCAACTGGGGGTAGAACAGGCGATGTATTGTTCATGGTAACGGTTGAGGATACTGGCCATATTATAAAAATAGAATGCATTGGTGCTTCCAAAGAAGACTTTTACCAAATTTCTTTGAGTATTTTGCAGCAAATGCCGTTCATGTTCCCCGCATACATAGAAGGAATGCCTGAAACCACTGAATGCATTGTTTCTTTCAATTTTAATCGTTTATGAAAACCATCATCATTACGGGTGCAGGCACTGGCATGGGAAGTGCTACAGCTAAAATCCTTTCACAGAAAGCTGATATTAGTTTAATTCTTATTGGACGAAGGCTAAGCAAACTGGAAGAAGTAATCAAACAATTAGATCACCCTAAAAACCACATTGCCGTTAGTGCAGATATAGGAGACGCTAAAAGTTTTCGAAAAGCCATTGCTAGCATCCAACCTGAAGACAGAGATATTTTCGCCCTCTTTGCGAATGCAGGCATAGGCGGGGAAAATGAATACGGTGAAGATGACCGGTGGGATGAAATTCTCAGAACAAATTTAAATGGCACTTACATAAGCATCATGGAGACCCTCCCCTACATGAAAGCAAGTAAGCAGCCGTTCAAGCACATTCTCATGACCTCTTCTTGCCTTGCTCGCTTTGGTGTACCTAACTATACCGCCTACTGCACTTCAAAAGCAGGTCTGCTTGGACTGACCCGCTCATTAGCGGTAGAATTGGCAACTGACAAAATTTTAGTCAACTCCATTTGTCCTGGGTGGGTTGAAACTGAAATGGCAAAGCAAGGAATACAGCTTCTTGCAGACCGGATGGATCAGAATTACCAGACAACGTTCGATGAACAAATGGACTTCGTTCCACTTGCGCGAATGAGTCTTCCTCAAGAAGTAGGCAATCTAGTTGACTTCCTTTTTTCAGGGAAACAGAATTCAATGACAGGACAAGGAATTGACATTAATAATGGATCATGGATGTAATAAAACACGCATTGCTATGCACCGTGCTTTTATGGACGGGAGCTCTTCAAGCACAATTGAATACCTCAAACCAAGACTCAACAGTTATTAGGAGCATTTACAATGAAGCTTTAGGAAAGGGCGAAGGTCATGAGAACCTTCATTATCTATGCAAAGAAATTGGCGCTCGCCTTTCAGGTTCTGATGAACTTGGAGAAGCCATTGTTTGGGGTGAATCACTACTCAAAACACTCAACCCTGACAAGGTGTTTCTTCAACCAGTTATGGTGCCGAAATGGATCAGGGGAGATCATGAGTCCGCATCCTTCACGTCAAACGGGGTCACCAATAGAGCGCGCATTACTGCACTGGGAGGGTCTGTAGGTACCAATGGAACGATTCAGGCAGAGGTGATTGAAGTCAAACAATTTGGAGAGCTCGAGGCCCTTGGAAGGGAAAACATCGAGGGGAAAATAATATTTTACAATCGCCCAATGGATCCGCTTATGATCAATACAGGTGCTGCGTATGGCGGTGCTTATGATCAGCGTTCTAAGGGAGCTACTGAAGCAGCTAGATACGGTGCCGTTGGGACTTTGGTTCGTTCTCTTACACATGCGCAAGACACCTTTCCTCATACTGGAGCCATGAACTACTTAGATGATGTAGTCCGAATTCCGGCTGCAGCTATAAGTACAGTTGATGCCAGTGCGCTTCACAATGGATTGAAAAATGACCCCAATTTACTCTTTAGCATGCAACTCACTTGTGAGGCTTTTGAAGATGTAGAACAAGCAAATGTAATTGCAGAGATCAGGGGTTCAGAGTTCCCTGATGAATACATTATTGTTGGCGGACATTTAGACTCTTGGGACATTGGCGAAGGAGCCCATGATGACGGTGCTGGCATAGTACAATCAATTGAGGTACTTCGCATTCTAAGAGCATTAGATTATGAGCCAAGGCATACCATTCGTGTGGTCCTTTTTGTGAATGAAGAAAACGGCAACAATGGGGGTGAAACCTATGCTAAGGTGGCAAAGGAAAATGGACAAGTACATTTTGCGGCGATCGAAAGTGATGCCGGCGGGTTTTCTCCTCGTGGTTTTAGTTTTGAATCTACAGATGAAGCTTATGCGCACTACCTGTCATTAGCTCCGGTTCTTGAGGAATATGGAGTACACATGTCACGTAGGGGCTGGAGTGGCGTAGACATTCGACCACTCAAAAACGATTACGTTACCCTCATTGGTTTAATCCCTGACACACAACGTTACTTCGATTATCATCACAGCAAACGTGATGTTTGGGAAAACGTAAACAAGCGTGAGCTTGAACTTGGAGCTGGAGCAATGACCAGTTTAGTTTACCTTCTAGATCAACATCGCTTGGGGAAATAACTATTGTCTCTTAGGCACCTTAAATTTTAGGTTCTGTTGTGAAAGTGGGGTGTCAGGTTTGATGGGACCATCTTGGTATAGAAAATTAAAGTAAGGCCGACCTATCAAAGCTGTTGAGCGCTGTTCTTCTATTTCTGACACAGCAAATGACAATCCTTCTCCTATTTGAAAGAAGTAGGTTAGAATGTAATTCTGGCCTTTGAGCACAACCACTCTTCTATCTACTAAGACCACATTTTGAGTAGCGCTCATATTGTAAGCAGCGAAATCAGTGTCGTCATTTATAAACTTCACGTTATGCACACCCATCTTTTGAATTTCACTCTGGTATCTCGCCACCATAGAAATATCATTCAGATTCATGAAAACAGCATCCTTGTCTTTTAACCATTCATTGTGCTGCTTGCGGGCAACAACTTGTTCCATGTTTTTAAGATTTACTCCCAGAATCAACATGTCGCAAAGCGCTAACACGAGGGTTGGTTCCAATGCCTTTCCACAGAGATCTTTATCAATCAATATGTATTGAACTGTATTCACGTCTATGAAAGAAACACTCATTTCCCCTTCCTCTAGGAATTTCTGAGTGCGCTCATTTAGCTCAAAAAGCGCGAAGCATTGAGTCATGCTATCAAGCGCAAAAGAGGCTACAAAAAGTGCCTCATTTTCACCAAATTCAACAGCGGCAGAATCTGATTGGAATTGGATCCCCTTACCCATCCATTTATCATCAAGTTTCATAGAGTCTACTTGACTAAATAGCGCGTCCATGTTCAAGATGATCAACTCTTTTGACAGGTAATCTTCTTTCTCTAGGTTGGTTTTCACTCCTTGAGCAAAACTAACAACAGACATTATGAGCAGTGCGGTAGTTACGTATATTTTCATGACAGCTATATTACAAAAATGAGCCCAAAGTTGGTAAAAAAAAAGAGCCCCAACTTTCGTCGAGGCTCTCTATAATATTGAGTAATCAAATTACTTCTGGATAATCAGTCTTTCAACAGTTTGAGTACCGTTCATAGTGATACGTACGTTGTACATACCATTTGCAAGGTCATTCACAGACATGTTGACTAGCATGCTAGAACCATTAACAGAAACTTGCTCAGCTACAACCAAACGACCTGTTTGATCAAGGATGTCAACCATTACAGTTGTCACACCTTCAGCGATGTTAGTAATGTTAATGTTCACGATGTCAGAAGCAGGGTTTGGATACATTCCAAGTGTTGCTTCAACAACATCAGCGCGATTAGCTTCAGCACCAATTACAACAACTGATTCAATCTCAGCAACAATTCCAGCAGGGCCGATAATTGAGATTTGATCGATAGCTCCGTAGATAGTACTACCTCCACCAGCGAATTCAGGCTTTACGATTGCATCATAAGTTGCACCAGGAACAAGTCCAGATACATCACTCAAACGCATGTAACGGTTAGCCGCCCCACGAGAGTGAGTAATTGGCAATTGTGAACCGTCAGTATTCGTGAATTCCCATGTCCAGTCAATAACACCACAAACAAATGGAGTTGCAGCGATGTAATCACCTAGGTAGTGAGCTCCGTAGTTCACTGCGTTGTCAGATGCACGTAGAACAGCAAGTGGCTGTGGGTTTACATCGATAGAGCAAGGCTCATCGTTTTGAACCTCAACAGCTTCCATAATTCCGTTTCCATCAGCTAACATGAATACAGAGTTGATAGATACAGTGTACGTATCATCCCACTCTAGACCAGCAACGCCAGACAGCACTACGAACGTGTTTGCTGCACCAGCTTGGTATACGTAATCAGTAAGATCAGAACCTGTGAATGTGAAGATGTAATCATCAGCACCAACCCAGTCAGCCTTGAAAAGATCACATAGGTCATAAGGACCAGAACCATAATCACAACGCGTGTCAGGAATAGACTGAACACAGATATCAAACAAAGCAGGACCTGCAGTAGCAATCCAAGGAGAAACACGTACAGTGTAAGTATCTCCAGCAGTCAATGAACCAATGTTCAACACTTCACCACCGTTAATAAATACGGCGTCCTCAAGATCTACTAGGGTAAGACCCGCATCATAAATCTCAACAACTGCATCAAAATCAACCGTATTTACTTCAAGTCTAACACCAGACGTCATTGGTACGAAAGAGTACCACAGGTCATTGTCATCACTGTTGTAAGTAGCAACTGGAGCCACAACTGTAGCAGCATCCATGTCTTCACCTACTAAACCATTACAAGTTCCAAGTGCGTCCATAGAAAGAGCATAAGCCAATCCAGGAAGATCATTGATACAAGGACCAGCGATACAAGAACCGTTATCATCAGTTGCAGTTACATCGTAGTTACAAGCCAATGGATCAGTACATCCAAATACAGGACAAGAACCAGTAGCACCGACATCGATGAAATCAGTCCCTACAGAACTACCATCTCCAATAGGAGCACTATCAAGATTCACAGAACCTTGAGAAACACCACCAACAAAGATTTCAACAGAAGCAATGTCCCATCCGTCTCCGAATGCGTCAGCCATTACGATTTCATAACATCCGTCTCCAGGAAGACAAAGTACAACTGTACCGTCAAACCCAGTTCCACTGTATACAAGAGTTCCACCGCCGTCAAATACGTCGAAAGAAACTTCTGCAGGGAAAAACCCACCGTCAACAACGAGATCAGCACAAGTGCCAAGACAGCAAGAACCATCATCTGTATCAGCAGCAACATCGAAGTTACATGCAAGAGGATCAGTACAACCTAAAGTAACAAGACAAGCAGCCTCATCAATAGAGTAGTTCAAATCCCAAGTTCCAACTAATCCATTGTAACCATCGAACTGAACATAGTAAGTACCAGCTGGAATATCGCCACAAGCGATTTCAATTACAGAAAGAAGACCTCCAAGGGGATCATCATCATTACAGGCAACTTCATTGAAGCTTGCATCATAAACGGTCAACTGAGAATCTGCTCCAATAGCGTCACTTGTCGAAAGAGAAACGGCAGCATCTGCTGTAGTTGTGAAAACATACCAAAGAGAAGACTGCTCAGGATCACCACCAAATTGGCAAGCACCAGCTAGACCTTCATTCTGACAAGCGTTCGCATTATCTATAGCTTCAACTCCTGTTCCTGAAATCACAATTGCATCAGCACTCAAGTCATTTGCAGCAGGAAGAATACAAGAACCATCATCTGTATCAGCAGCAGGATCAAAGTTACAAGCTGTTGGATCAATACACCCTAATACAGCACATACCGTGTTGATAGAGAAAAATGTAGTTGACGGAGCGCCACCAGAAATTGGAGAAATGTCAGCACCTGTTAAGGTCCAATCTATTTCAATGTCGAAATCACCTCCACCAACAACAAGCTCATAGCAACCATCAGCAAGACAAACTAGGTCTGTACCAATAGAAAAGCCATCGCCAGTTTCAGCACTAGAAAGATCACCAGCAGCAACACTTACACCAAGATCAGTAAAGATCTCATAAGTAGCATCATTCCATCCGTCACCGAATGAATCAGCCATATCAAATGTCACTTCTGTATCTAGACAAGAAGCAGCAGCTGGATAAGTCAATCCCGGAGGATAGTTAGCATCACCAGGACTTACTTCGAAACCAGTAACGTTACCAGCTCCATCGCATCCAGCGGTGTGAACGTAATCAGCACGTCCGTTAACCTGATCACCACCTACGAACATTTGAACGTTGATGTTGAAAGAAAGGTCTCCGTCAGTAGTGAACTGTCCAAGAAGGATACGGTTAAGTGGTCCAGAAGGAAGAGAAGAAGGAGAAGTAGGCAGTGTAAAAACAGCCCCATCAGTCATGATGAAATCTCCACCTCCAACAACGTTAAAAGCTGGAGCAAAAGGATTTGTAGTAGGAGCAGTCGCTGCTGTTCCAACATCAGAAGCCCCTCCGTCAGTGCTGTCATCAACACCAATAGTTACCCAAGAATCTGCTTCAATAGTAGGGAATACAGCATAGAATGCTGGGTTGATCCCAACTGGAGTAGAACCTCCAAAAGTATCATTGAAGAAGTTAGTAGTAGTAGACACGTTCAATGGGTGACAGTCAAGGATAGCATATACCGCAGTAATTTTATCCAATGCTGTACCACATTCCGCGTACACACGGTAGGTAGTTGTACCTGCAGGCTGAGTAGAGAGTGCGTTCGTAAGCGTGTAAGCTTCCGTTACAACTCCAGTCAACTGGGCCATCGAAAGAAGACCAGTGCAAACTGCCGTTAGAGTTAATAATATTTTTTTCATAGTTCAAGAATATATAAGTAATTAGAGAAGAAGCCGGCAACCGGGGTTACCGGCTTCTTTTTATTTGGTTACATTTTAATTAGCAAGAAGAACCGAATGCACCTAGGAATTGAAGAAGGTCAGTCGCGTTAATCAGACCATCACCGTTCAAGTCCTCAGGACATGGGTTAACTGTATCAAACAAGCAAGAACCATCGTCGATTGAAGCACCAGACAATGGGTCGAAGTTTGTTGCATCTGCATAAGTACATCCTAAACAAGTAGCATATTCACATGCGTCACAGTCAGCGATGTTAGCAGCTGGATCGAAGTTACAAGCCACCGGCTCAACACATCCAACAACACAAGCACCAGCACCTAGAGAGAACGTAATGTCTCCAGCAGCAACAGGTGATCCACCACCAACAATACCATTGTTAGTACCGAACAAGTTCCAAGAAACTTCTCCTGTGAATGCTCCAGCAACAACTGCAATGTAGTAACATCCGTCAGGAAGACAAAGAACATCTGTACCAGTAGATAGACCGTCACCTTCTTGAGCGTTGTCAAGATCTCCAGAAGCAACCAATACGTCATCTATAGTATAGATCTCGTAGAAGTTACCGTTCCATCCGTCTCCGAATGAATCAGCCATAGAAACTGTCAAGCAGTTTTCGAAGCAGCAAGATCCGTCATCAATCGTGTTAGCGATATCGAAGTTACAACCAAGAGGATCTGTACAACCAGCACAAGTTACATACTCACAAGAACCATCTTCGTCAGTTGCAGCAACATCAAAGTTACAAGCACCAGGATCAGTACAACCACAAACGGCAGCACCAATAGTGAATGACACAGAGAAATCTCCAATTGCGTTTCCGCCAGCTGGGGTTCCTTCAGCAGCGATAATTACTCCAAATTCGTCAACAATATCGATTGCTGTTTCGAAAGGGAATGCAGAACCAGCTACAGTAATAGTGTAGCATCCGTCCTGAAGACATACCAAGTCAAATCCAGACTCACCACCAGCGAAGTTATCTTCGTCGATAACGAACAATCCATTGTCAATTGTATTTGTAGCGATTACAGTACCAGCACCATCAGTAAGTACGTATGTACCAAGATCCCATCCGTCTCCGAATGCATCATACATATTGATTTGAACAGGAGTACCTGCACCTACACAAGTAAGAGAGAAGAAGTCACAAGAACCGTCTTCAATGTTAGCCGCAGGATTATAGTTGTAAGCAACAGAATTTGTACATCCTTCTACAACAACTTCGCAAGTGATATCCATAACAAATGCACCGTTATCGTCAGTCAATGGATTTCCATCAACATCTTGAGCGCCAACATAGATATAATAAGTAGATACACCGTCACCGATGAATGATACAGAAGTATCATCTTGATCGAAGAAACCACAAGAACCGAAGTCAGCAGCCTCAGAAGCAAACGTACCGTCTACTTGATCAACACATGCAAATGGTCCAGCACAATCAACAGAAGTCCAAACATTGATTTTAGAATCAATTACAGAACCACATGTAGAGATTGTTACAAGATCAGCTGTAGCAGGAAGTGTGTACCATACACCTGAACCTGGAGCAGCGTCACAAGGAAGAAGTGTTGGAGCACCTGTTGCAGTAGAACCTCCTGTAGAACCTACAGTAGAAGAGTTACAAGTAACAGCGATTGCATCAGCACACAAATCGTTAACTGCAGGGTTAGTGAAGACACAAGATCCATCATCTAAAGTAGCAATCGGATCGAAGTTATCAGCAGTACCATCAGTACAACCAAGGAACTCTCCTGAAGTTGTGAAAGAGAAGTCGCCACATAGAGCTGGATCAGTAGTAAATACTGCGAAGTAGTAATCTGTATTAGGAGTCAATGTCAAGAAGTCAGAGATGTCACCAGCACATTGGCCAGTTACCAAACAACCTACTTCATCAACAAGGGTTCCACAAGCTCCAGTATAGATAACCAAACCAACTTCAGAACTTGAGATGTTTGTCAAGTCAAAGTTGAATGTATCGTAATTCAAAGAGTTGAATACGAAGAACACATCGTAAGCAGTGTTAAATCCAGCTACGAAGTTTGGAGCATCTGAAGGAGAAGCACAACAAAGTGACCCTACAGATGGAACGCCATTTATCTGTGGCAAAGCATCAACACAATCATCGTTTGCAGGAATTCCTGGGCAACTCTGGCAAGTCACATCTAGTGTGAAATCTTGACCAAAACCAGCACCGAATTCAGATACAAGGATGAAGTAATCATTACCCGTTTGAGCATTGAAAGCAATTTCCGAAAGGAAAGCACATGCATCATCATTTGAACCTACACAGATAAGGTTGTTACAATCAGGTGCAGCAACATATACGTGAATCTTAGTATCACCACCAACTGCAGAGTTACAAGTCCCAACGATCACTTGCTCATCAGCAGCAGCGTTGTACTCGTACCATACTCCTGGAGAAGAAACATCAGTTCCACCACAAATAGATCCAATTAGACCTTCGTTATCAGTAGAAGCAATTGTAGTTCCAGTTACAGAAATTCCACAAGTGATTGCTTCAGCATCACACACATCGTTGTTCGCTGGAGGACAGATACAAGATCCATCATCAATTGTTGCAGATGGGTTGTATCCACCACAGTTAGAATCTGTACATCCTTCGATAGCACATCCACCAGTGAATCCAAAATCAACCTCAGCTGAACCAGGACCACCAGCTCCGTATGCGTTCCCAAGAGCATCGCTCAAAGACCACCCAACTTCACCAGGGAATGTACCGCCAGTCACTTGGAATGTGTAACATCCAGGAATAACACAAGCAGAAGCAGTTCCAACAGAAGAACCGTCTCCTACAGGAGCAGTATCAAGATCTCCAGAAGCAACAAGTGTTCCTAGATCATCAAAGATATTCCAAGTAGCACCGTTCCATCCGTCTCCGAATGCATCAGTCATATCAATAATAGCAAGAAGTTCACCTCCTAGGCAATTGACACATGTACCATCATCGATAGTAGCAGCTGGGTCAAAGTTTGAAGCTAAAGGATCTGTACAACCTGCACAAGAAAGACTCTCACAACCGAAATCAAAATCAGCAAGAGGGTCAAAGTTACATGCTAAAGCATCAGTACATCCAATAACACAACCTGTTCCAATTGAAAGAACTTCAGAACCAAATGAAGTTCCATCTCCTGTAGTTGCAGTGTCAAGATTTCCAGTGATGATTACACCACCAGCATCAGAGAATGTATAAGTAGCACCGTTCCATCCGTCTCCGAATCCATCTGTCATACCAAAAATATAACATCCACCAGCTAAACATACAACTCCATCTGTTACACCTCCAACAGCTACTACAGCTCCTAGAGCATCAGTAAGAGACCATCCAACTTCTCCTGGAAAAGTACCACCTGTTACTACAAGCGTGATACAGTTCTCAAGACAGCAAGAACCATCATTGTTGGTTACCAACGGTGAAAAGTTACAAGCCAATGGATCATCACATCCGTTGCAAGAAAAATCACAAGTTCCGTTGTCAAGTGTTGCCAATGGATCAAAGTTACATCCCGTTGGATCTGTACAACCTGCACAAGAAACAAACTCGCAAGTACCATCGTCAACAGTTGCTGCAGGATCGAAGTTACATGCAATTGCATTTGTACAACCACCAGCGACAGCAGCACAAGTCAGTGTTGCAGTATAAACTCCAGAGTTTGTGCCAAATCCACCAACTACCAAAAGGTAATTAGTACCAAGTGCAGAAAGGAAGTCTACGCTAGACTGAAGCCCACCGAAGTCATCATTTCCAGTCACACAAGTGTAAGCACCACAAGTTCCAGTATATACGTGGATCTTTGTGTCGTAAGCACTACCAGCGGTAGTGAAGTTAATTAGGTCACCTGTACCTGTAAACACGTACCAGTGAGAACCACCGGTTCCAACTGTAGTGATACAAGTAGGACCATCACTTACTGAAGCTCCAACTGTTGTGCCGTTCACTACATCGCCACATGCGATCGGTAAAGCGTTAACACACCCGTCTTGAGCGTTCAGGCTGCCTGCTCCTAGTGCCATAATGGCTACGAATAGAACTGAAGCAACTTTTGTAAAAGTTTTCATCATCTGTTTTGGTTTTGGTTAATACACATTATTTATTCAGGGTTAGTCCCCCTTTTGACTCCTGGCTCTCCAGGTCAAATCCTAATCAATAACGCACTGATGCTTCCATAGTCAATCACTATGCCAGCTCAACGCAAACTACTTAAATACTTGGTATACAGATCGTTGTGCTCATCCCTACTTCTCGAAGTTTATCCCATTTATGGAAAAAACCTCTCATTCTGCGACAACTTGGGTGATAAGTCAGGTCTAGTAATGAGAGTATAAGTTACTTTTAGCGTCCTAAATTTATTAAACATTAAGGCATACTTCCAAATTTATTATGAAAAATTGGTGAAATAAAGCTGCTTATCAGGCAATAATCACTGTTTATCGACATTCTCCCATTCAAATTTCTTTCCCTTCTTTGGCGTATCTTTCACATAATCAACCAAATTACCTGCCGTGATTCGATCATTTTGCAACCTTGTTTGTCTGTTTTACGTCACTTTCTCAAGTATTGGACAGATCAGCCTGAACGAAGTTTGCTCATCTAACTCCTCTATTGTTGCAGATGAAGCGGGCCAATTTGATGATTGGATTGAGCTATTCAATTCAGGAGAAACGGCCATAAACCTTCAAGGTTGGAGCATTGGTAAAGAATCAACCTTGGACAATGGTTACGAGATCTCTTCCGACGAACCCCTTTTTATAGCGCCCAACAGCTTTATACTGCTTTGGTGTGACAATGAATTATCCCAAGGTAACGCTCACCTCCCCTTTAAACTGAATAATGCAGGCGAAGAGATTTTTCTTTTCGCTCCAAATGATGAGCTCATTGAATCTAGAATAATCCCATTTCACTTTTCAAATAACTCATGGGGCATCAACTTGGCCAATGAGTGGCGGAACTTTCAAACACCAACTCCTCTATTAGAAAACCCCAGCACTTCTTACCTGGGCACACTTGCTCCCCCGCAAGCAACCTTTCCATCTGGCATTTATGACTTCGACCTAGACATTTCGTTACAACATGAATTTGAAGATGCACTCATTACGTATACACTGAACGGCATTCAACCCGAAGATGATGATGAGTCATTTCTTTCTCCTATTGAACTTACAGAAAACACCATTGTCACATCACGGGCTTTTAAGCCAAACTACATTCCAAGTGCTGCATTCTCTTTTCACTTTATAAGAGACCAAGCGTCAAACATCCCTGTTGTGAGCATTGTGGCTGATTTTTATGACCTCTTTGGATTCTTCGGAATATTAAACACTTGGGACAGTGGCGAAGAAATCCCTGCTTCGTTTACCTATTTGTATAGCAACCTAGAATCCTACAGTGCAGCATGCGGACTTGAGATTCACGCTCCATCGCCAGTTGAACAACAGGCATTTCGCCTAACCGCAAAATCTACTTACAATGACCCGGTCTTCTCTTTTCCCTTTTTCGGAACAGATGGAGCAGAGGTTCACAACGCGTTAATACTGCGCAATGGAGGAGATGATGCACTAGAAGAAAACGGCTCATTCATTCGTGACCGAATCATTCACCAGGCATTTGATGAAATCAGACCTGAGCACGCCACCTCAGATGCCTTGAGCGTGAATGTATATCTGAACGGCAACTATTGGGGGATATATCAGCTTCGCGAAAGACAAGACAGCGCATTCATTAGCCACCATTTCAGCGAATCACATTTTGACCTTTTAGAAAGGTCTGCTGAGTACCCAACAACAAAACATGCGCTTGCGGGGAACTGGGACGATTTCGATTTGCTTGAGGAGACGGTTACCTCGCTTGATCTGAGTCAAGATGAAAATCTAGCCTTCATTGAAGAGTGGGTTGATCTTTCAAATTTCATAGATTATCAGTTGACAGAGATCTTCATTGCGAATCAAGATTGGCTCAGTAACAACGTCAAGCTGTGGAGACCACTTGATGAATCTCGTCCTTGGCAATGGCTATTATGGGACACCGACTGGGGCCTAGGAATGTGGGGAAACTCCTATCCTGTTGGCTCTCCAGATTGGAACGCCCTTGAGTTTGCCTTGTCTGATTGGGGCGGTTGGTTGGAAGATGAAGTTGAGACTGAGCTTTTGCAAAGCTTAATTCTCAATGAATCATTTAAAGCACGGTTTGCGTCAAGAGCAGCAGATTTAAGAAACTCCACATTCGAGACTTACAGATGGAATGAACGCATAGACAGCACCTTAAATGAATTAGCGAATGAAATCCCCTATCATTTCGAACGATGGGAATTGAATTTAGCAGATTGGGAGGCGGAGGTAGACACTCTAAAACTCTTCGTTGCAGAGCGCCCTGCATTTTTCATGGAGCATTTTCAAGCACAATTTGACCTGGGTGCTATCCACGCACTTTCCCTTAATTCATCACCTCCTGAAATAGGTTCTTACGAAGTAAACAGCTTGACTCTTGACAGCGCGGCATGGAGCGGAGACTATTTTCAGGCTCTTTCGGTAAGGATTAAAGCAGTCCCACCTGTTGGTTACGCTCTGATTGGTTGGTCTGACCTCTCATCAAATCAACTGGAACGTTTCATAGAGCTCAGTTCAGACTCTGCTATTGTTGCGCTCTATGAACCCATTGAAAACCAGAACTCCATTTGGGTAAATGAAATCATGTATGCCCCTACTAATTCAGCTGCTGATTGGATAGAACTTTACAATCCTGGCCCTGACACATCAAACCTCATTGGATACTCCATTCAAACGGAAAGCTTCGATATCACAATCAATGACAGTCTTCTGCTCATGCCTGAATCATTCTTGGTCATTGCTTCTGACAGTTTATCATTCTTGACGAACCACCCCTTCTTTGATGGGGCTCTTCTGCAAGATGAAGCACTTACTTTGGGGCAAACCACTACAACAATTAAAGTCATCACTCCTTTTGAAGTTATAGAAGACAGTGTTCGTTATGCGTTAACGTCTCCATGGCCTTTTCAGGCAAACGGCAGTGGAGCCTCTTTGGAGTTCTCAATTGGACTTCTTGAAAACAGCTTGGGAACGAATTGGTTTGCTGATGTAACTGAAATGGGAAGCCCTGGAGCACAGAACACTGCGATTGCAATGCACGTTAACGGTCAACAATTGGAGGGAATTCGTATTGCTCCTAATCCGTGTGCTTCCTATTTTATGGTGCAAAACACGAAAGAACTCTGTGGCGCTGACTACAAGCTACTTTCTGCTCAAGGGGAGACGGTTAAATCAGGCCAATTCTCGAATGGAATTCGACAGGTGATTGATTGTTCGGATCTGGCTTCAGGAACGTACCTTTTTTTAACAGAGGGCACGAACGAAAGATTTAACAAAGTTCTAGTTAAGCTCTGATCACCACATTTCAGCATGCCAACTTTGGCTAAAAGACCCCTTCCACTTTTCATTCAATTCAGCCATACTTGCAGCCAATGTATTGAACACTGTGGTTTCATCTGTAACAATACCCGCTTTGCGTTTGGCCCAAAAATCATGCATGTGATCCTGAACCATCTGTCCGTTGTTTTCCCAAATGACCAACGTACGGTTGAAGAAATCAACGTTTAATTCTTGGCCGATCTTTTGAATTAGACGCACTGACCCATCAATTGAACATCCGGTTGCAGCTTGTGCCTTTTCGTCTACCCCTAGAATAAGCCACCTTTGATCTCTGACCTCAAACGCAGCTGATAATTCTTGTCCGTGTGCTTCCCATTGTGCAACAAACGACTGCATTTGTTCTGAGACGGCAGCAATATCTTGTGCTGAAAGTAATTTATCTGCTTGATAAATCCACACGCGAGCGTGTTTTGGTAATTTTGCTAAACTCATGTTGCAAAGGTAAGAATGATATTCAGATGCGCTGACGTAATCTGCCAACAAGCAATAAAAGCAGGGCAGGAATTGGGCTTTGCATAAAGCCTAAGATTTTGCGCGCAATGTTGTAGCCGGGCTCAGCCATGTGAATGATTTTTCCACCAATGAGGAAAACACCTGCAAGCACGAAGCATGCAGCCATGATCCACAACAATAGTTTCGTAAAGAAAGGATCTTTGAAAGCCCACCTTAAAAATAATAGGTTTAGAAGGACATTCACCGCAATAAAAAGAATGGCAAGCCCCCACTTCAAGGTATTTAGTTCACTTCTTGAAAATTGATTCAATGCATGAATTGGGTCGTGGCTATAATAGTAGTTGAAAGGAGCATCAATTCTTTTCTCATCAAGCCAGGCTCTTCTTTCATCTTCTGGCAAATCGTAAAAAGCGGGATTATTGGCTGTTTCGTCTAAGTAGAAATTCACATTCACTTTGACCATTTCTTGAGCGAACCCAAGAAGCAGCATGACCGGGAGTAACAACCAATGCTTCAAATTGATTCAGCTTTTGGCTTCTTCTGACTTAGAGGAGCAAATTTTTGAACCCAGATGTACCAAAGGAGGAAAACAAATGCGTAGACAATGATTGTAAATGTATAGTCGTGGTTGAAATCTAGCAGATCAGGTCTGTAATGAACGATCACCGCTAGTGCCACAACCCGAAAAATGTTGATCCAATGAATGGCAATAATACCCGCAGGTATGAACCAAGCTTTGTGTTTCAGAGGCCCAGGATAGGCAATAACGAAAATTGAAAAAAGGGCAAAAAGAATAATACCATCACATGGAGCACCTATTGTAACTCCTGGCGAACGTGCAATACCTACATGGTTACGCCAGAGCCCATCATCAAAAACCCTGAGTTCATAACCCAAGATACTTAGTACATCTTCTGTACCACGAACAATGCAATCAACAACCCATTCATCAAGGGATGAATGAGGTCTTAGAACAAACTCATAAAGGATGTACCAGCCCAGATAGGCTAGCGCACCAACAACAAGAAAGCTCAATAAAGGGTTCTCCTTGAGCTTTGAACTCATTAGTCCTTCTTAATGAGTTTATATGCTTTTTTTCCTCCTAGAGCAATTCCTGCTGCTATTAAGAAACTCGCACCACCGTCAATAGGGCAAACGGGTCCAAATGGCCCATCACATGGAGTCCCACCATCGTCAGGAAACGGAGCGGTTTGTCCGAGTGAAATGATTGGAAGTACTGCGATAGCGATGAGTACGACTATACTAATCAATTTTGTGCGCATGATTAAGGTATTCAGTTTAGGCAAAAGTAACAATTTAACTTTAGGAAGATATCATTTCCCATAAATGGACTGTTAAAGAAACGCATTGCTATATTTGTGCCGTAGACTAGCTATATGGCGCAGAATAAAGCTTCTTTTCTGGACCCGGAGGATCTTCGGCCGATTATAAAATTTGTTGGTAAAAACTGGTTACCGTTATTGCTATTCCCAGCGGTGGCGTACATTGTAGCCTCTTATTACACGTATCAAACCGCAGATATATTTGCGGCGAAGACGGAAATTCTTCTTCGTTCTCAGGAGACTTACGACTATCAATCTCAGATATACAGCAACGTAGGGTACTATACGTTACTTGCTGATGTAACCAACCAGAAACGTGTTCTATCTTCCTATGACCTTATTTCGAAGTCGTTAAGGCGTTTGGACTACACCATTTCGTATTACTTAGTTGGGAGGCTAAAAACGGAGCAGCAGGATGACATTAGTGCATTAGCTATTGAATTTGCCCATGACGCAATTGGGAATCCGATCATTCACCCTAGCTTACTCAATCAGCCTGTAAATATTAAAGTACTGGACCTCGATCGCTTTGCGATGAGTTATAAGCGCGGCGGCGAATCTATAACGAAGGAATACACTTTTGGTCAGCAAATCGAGGAGCCTGATTTCAAATTGGTTGTCAATAAGACTGACCAGATTGACGAAGGGTCTATTGAGACCAATAAAGAGGTTGGTTTCCAGTTCCGTGTTCATACGCATCAGTATTTGGTAAATAAGTATAAGAGAAGTTTACTCATTGAGAACATTGAATTTACGAGTATTCTAAACTTGCAGGTTGAAGATCACGTTCCTGAGCGAGCCAAACGTTTTCTGGACACCTTATCAACGGTTTACATTGACTACACTCAGCAATCTCGAATTGATGTAAACGAGAACACCCAGCGCTACATAGACAAACAGACAGACGAGTTAGTTTACATCTTAGACTCATTGGAGTTTATGCTTCAGTCTTTTCGCGATAACAATCGGATTCTTGATTTAGGGAAAGAGCAGGAAGAGTACTTCAAGAGCATGGTTGAATTTGATGCTCAGAAACGCAGACTCGAATTGCAACTCGAATCTATGAGTACCATGGAGCAGTTCCTATTACAAAAATCGAATACCGAAGCGCTTCCGCCCTCATTCTTCATGTTTGAGGAAGATTACATTCTGCAAGGTCAGATCAGCGAGTTATCTGATTTAAAACGAGAGCGCATCATCAAAATGATGAATTACACCGATGAAAACGGCGAAATTCTCAAGCTTGACTCGATCATTAACACAATAAAGCAGGGCATCTTCAAATACACGGTTGATACAAAAGGGGCTATTGGATCAAAAATCAGAGACATCAACACACAAATTGCGCGTTTGGAGTACAAATTGAAGCAAATCCCTAAGTCTCAGCGTGACATTTTAGGAATTGACCGAAAACTCAAGGTGAATGAGAATCTGTACATCTTCCTCTTAGAAAAGAAGGCGAATACCGTTATAGCTAGAGCGGCTATTTTACCTGAGGCCTCTTTGGTAGAAGAAGCCAGAAGCTTGGGGGTTGTTGGTCCTAACAAGCAGAAGACCATTTATCTGGCTGTTGGTATTGGATTGGCATTGGCAGTAATTATAGGACTAATTCGAACCATCTTCTTTGAACGAATAGAGAACATTCGTGAAATGAAGACCATTTCTAAACTTCCTGTGATTGGCGGAATCCCGAATTACACAGAAATCAACACAGACCCCATTGCAATTCTTTCGGCTCCGAGATCAAATGTATCTGAGGCCTTCAGGGCCATAAGAACCAATTTACAATACGTTCTAAAAGAGGAAGGACCGAAAGTCATTATGGTTACCTCTCTTCACCCTGGAGAAGGGAAAACATTTACCTCCTCAAACCTTGCATCAGTATTGGCGAAAGCGGGTAAAAAAGTAATGCTACTTGACTTCGACATGCATAAGCCGAAGATTCACAAGACCTTCGGCTTAGAGAATGTGGCAGGTGTATCTACTTACTTAATTGGAAAAACAGATATTGGAGCTTGTAAGATACAGACACAGGTTGACAACTTAGAAGTAATCACTGCCGGCCCTGTTCCTCCGAATGCTTCAGAGTTAGTTTTAAGTGAAAAAGTAACTGAATTATTAGATGAGCTCAAGGCGACTTATGACTACATTATTGTAGATACGCCTCCATTGATGTTGATCAGTGACTCATTGGTGTTAATGAATCATGTAAACACAGGTATTTACGTTTTGAATACAGAGAAAGCTTCCAAGCAAGGTGTTCGTTACCTGGAAGAAATTTTAAGTCAGAATAATCTGACAAATGTATCAGTCCTGCTGAATAACATCAAACAGAAAAAATGGAAGTACTATTACGGTAAGTATGCTTATCGTTATGGGTACGGCTATGGCTATGACTATGGATATGGTTACGGCTACGGTTATGGAGATGAAGGAGATGCTAAAAAGAAAAAGTCGAAGGACATTCTTTCAGGCTATGGGTCAGAAAATGACCATCGCAAAAAGCGGAAAAAGCGTTAACCCATCTCAGAGTTGCTACTGACTCATGACGATTGCTAAAAACTGACTTCTATGGTCTCTTTGATCATTACTTCTTACAATTACGCTCAATATGTTGAACGTGCTATTCGCAGTGCACTGGACCAAAGTTTACCAGCAGAACAGCTTGAAATCTTGGTGATCAATGACTGCAGCACAGACCGCACACCTGAAGTTTTAAATAACTATCAGGAAGAAGTGCGGGTTTTCAATTTGGAGAAAAACCTTGGCTTATCTGGCGCTCGGAATTTCGGAATAAAGAAAGCACGCGGACAGTTTATTGTTTTTCTAGACGCAGATGATTACATCCACAGAGATTTGCTAAAAGTGCAGAAGCTCTACCTTGAAGAAAACAACAAACTAGATGCTGTAAGCACTGATTACTATATAGTTGATGAGCGAGGGCAGCATATTAAACATGTTAGTTCAGAAGAAGAACCTATTGCATGTGGGATCATGTTCAGAAAAGATTTCCTTTTCAACATCGGCCTTTATGATGAGTCGTTTCGCGCCAGAGAAGAAGAAGACCTTCGAATTCGATGGGTTGAACAGTATAGCATTTATAACTTAATCTTGCCGCTGTACAGGTACCGCATGCATGATCTTAACTTGACTAAAAATTCAGACGCCATGCAGGAGGGACACAAATTGTTGCAAAAAAAGCATTCCAAATGAACGCATTTTTAAGTGGTGAGAAAGTGTACTTGCGGGCCATCAGTGATGATGACGCTACCAATGAATACTTAGGATGGATCAATGATACTGAGACAACCAAAGGCTTAGTTACAGGCACCTTCCCTTCTAACATGGGAGATTTGAAGACCTATCTGAATCACGTTTCTGGAAATTCAAACACAGTCATGTTTGCCATCTGCATCATAGATGGAGACAGACATGTTGGAAACATCAAGTTAGATAACTTTGATTGGGTTGCTGGCACAGCAGAACTTGGAGTATTATTGGGAGCCAAAGACGCTTGGGGAAAAGGGATTGGAACAGCGTCTTGTCAACTTCTCCTCCATTACGCATTTGATCAGTTGAACTTAAGAAAAGTAAGTTTAACTGTTTATGACAACAATCCAGGAGCAATCAGATTGTATGAAAAAATAGGATTTCAGACTGAAGGAAGACTACGCAATCACATTTTTGCTGATGGGGCTTACATTGACAAGCTGTGGATGGGTATCTTTAAAGAAGAACTAAAATGAAGCTAGCCATTGTTCAAGCGCGCATGGGTTCTACGAGGCTTCCAGGCAAAGTGCTTCAGAAAATTGGAGCAAAAACCATTTTAGGGCATTTATTAGATCGGTTATCACCGTCTACAACGGTAGATAAATTCATTGTGGCTACAACGCTGAACAGTGAAGATGATGCGATTGAAGCATGGTGCAAGCAAAACAATGTTGCTTACTTTCGCGGAAGCGACTGGGATGTGCTTGATCGCTTTTGGCAGGCAGCAAACACGCTCGAAGAAACACCTGACACCATTGTACGCATTTGTTGCGACAATCCGCTTCACTCTCATAAAGTCCTTGATTTTGTGGTGAGCGAATATGAATCTGCAGGAACAGATTACTTCTCCAACTCCAATCAGGAGCCTGATTATTTAGAAGACGGATTTGATGTTGAAGTTTTTTCGTTTGCAGCCTTAAAAGAAGCCCAAGAAAAGGCGAGATTGATGAGCGAACGCGAGCATGTTTGTCCGTACATCAAAAAACATTTTTCATGTGCTTGGAAAAAAGCTGATCCAGCATACCTATTTAAACTTTCAGTAGATACGCCTGCAGACATGAATACGGTAGCGCGTATTTTTGAAGAACTAAAAGACCAACCAGATTTTGGCATTCATGAAGTCACTGCACTTTTGAAATCAAAGCCAGAAATACTAAAGTTGAATAAAGAAAGTAAGATCAATAGCGGCTTTAGAAAGTCGTTAGACGAAGACCGAATTGTAAAATGAGCAAACAAATCATCCTTCCAAACATCACCAATTTCACAAAAAGTGATGAGCACAGATCTCGCATCCACTCACTCATTCCGGGTGGAGCGCATACCTATTCAAAAGGTGATGATCAATTTCCTATAAAATCTCCAGCGGCAATTACCCATGGGAAAGGCGTTTATTGCTGGGACATGGATGGGAATAAGTATCTGGATACCCTAATGGGGCTGACCTCTGTGTCATTGGGCCATGCCTATGAGCCTGTTATTGAGCGGGTAAAAGAAGAACTTTCTAGAGGTTCAAACTTCTCTCGTCCAGGATTAATTGAGCGTGAAATGGCGGAGCGTTTTCTAGCATTGGTGCCACAACATGACATGATCAAGTATGCAAAGAACGGATCAGTAGTTACAACAGCAGCCATTAAACTTGCACGCGCCGCTACAGGAAGACAGGTTGTTGCCCGAACAGCAGAGCACCCCTTCTACAGCTATGATGATTGGTTCATTGGATCAACAGATTGTGACTTTGGCGTTCCACGCGAAGTTAAAGACATGACCGTGACGTTCAAGCACAATGATTTAGATGATTTAGAACGCATGTTCAATGAGCATCCGGGTCAAATTGCGTGCATCATCGGAGAGCCAGAAAAATGGAAGGTCATTGAGCCAGATTTCTACCAGAAAGCCATTGCTATTGCCCACAAGCATGGAGCATTGTGGATCATGGATGAGATGATTACCGGTTTTAAAACAGACTACCCTGGATCTATCAAACGCCTAAATGCCGAGCCAGATATGGCCACATGGGGCAAAGGAATTGCGAACGGATTCTCTTTCTGTGCTTTGACTGGAAAGAAAGAAGTTATGGAGTTGGGAGGCATAAACAAGGAAGGTGATAAAAAACTTTTCTTGGTAAGTACAACACACGGAGGAGAGACGCATGCTATTGCGGCTGGTTTAGCGACCATGGATGTGTTCGAAAATGAGCCTGTGATTGCACACAATCACCGCATTGGAGATTACTTTATTGCAGGAGTTAATTCCATTTTAGATCGAAGAGGACTTCAAGACTATTTTGACCTCACTGGTTTCAACTGGAGTGTTGGCCTCATTGTTAAAAACAGAGACAAGCAACCCGATTTGTTTTACCGCACACTTTTCATGCAAGAGATGATCCAACGTGGAGTTTTATATCAAGGAATTCTTTCTCCTTGCTATTCTCACGCTACTGAAGACATTGATTTCATGTTGGCTGCATTTGATGCAAGCTGTGATGTGTTTGAAAAAGCACTTCAAGACGGATATGAAAAACACCTAGTAGGTCCAGAAATCAAACCTGTATTTAGAAAGTTTAATTAATGGAGCCAAAAAGAACAACAGACCCAACTCAAATCGACTTCCGCGCGAAATTTGAATTGAAAGGAAAAGTGATCGTCATTACCGGCGCTTGCGGACTAGTAGGACGTGCTTTTTGCGAAGCTGCGGCTCAATTTGGAGCACACGTTGTTGCGGTTGACATTCCACAAGCTGACCCAGCGAAATTTGCTCAAGAGCTTCAATCCAGAAATGGACAAGACATGATGGGTGTTGCAGTTAATGTTGCAGACAAAAGCGATGTTATTCGCCTAAAAGAAGAAGTATTGGCGAAGTTCAAAACCATTGACGGTCTTGTAAACGGACACCAAAACAAAAGTCACCTCATCTTCGAACCCTTTGAAGATGTGAGCGAAGAAAACTGGGATACGGTGGTAAACATCAACTTGAAAGGAACGTTCTTAACGTGTCAAGTTTTGGGGAGTTGGATGGCTGAAAACAGTGGTGGAAGCATCATTAACATCCCTTCTACCTACAGTGTTGTTGCTCCTAATCAGAATTTATACAAAGGAACGAACTTGGGATGTCCTGCCGCTTACAGCGCATCGAAGGGCGGAGTTGATGCACTGTCTAGGTATCTAGCCTCTTATTGGGCAGCTAAGAAAGTGCGTGTTAACATGATTACTCCACACGGCGTTTGGAACAATCATGAAGCACAATTTGAAGAAAATTTTGCCCGCTTCTCCCCTATGGAACGCTTGAGCTACAACCACGAAGTAGCCAGCGCAATGATTTACTTACTATCTGATGCTTCTAGCTACGTAACAGGCGACAACATGCTTGTTGAGGGTGGTTGGACAGTCTGGTGAAAAACGAACCAATGAAACTAACAGATTTCCTCAATAATTATGACCCTCGTGTTTTAACACGACCATACATCATTGCAGAAGCAGGCGTAAACCACGAAGGCTCTATGGATTTGGCGAAACGCCTGATTGATGAAGCAGCCGAGGGTGGTGCGCATGCCATAAAATTTCAGACATACAAAGCTGAAACCATTGCTTCAAAAGATTCACCCTACTACTGGGACATCACAAAAGAGTCTACAAAAAGTCAGTTCGAACTGTTCAAGAAATACGACAAGTTTTGGAAAAGTGAGTATGAGGAGTTAGCGAAGTATTGCGAAACAGCAGGGATTGAATTCATGAGCACACCCTTTGACGTTGAGTCAGCGAATTTCTTGAATGAGATGATGCCTGTGTTCAAAATCTCATCTTCAGACCTGACGAACTTGCCTTTCATTGAGCACATGTGCAAATTCGGCAAGCCAATGATCTTGTCAACCGGTGCCGCATACCTTTGGGAGGTGCAACAAGCCGTTGAAGTAATTGAAAAGCACGGTAATCAGTTGTGTTTGATGCATTGTGTATTGAACTACCCAACTGAAGATAAGAATGCCAACTTGGGAATGATTAAAGACTTGATTCGTCATTTCCCTGATTACATACCTGGCTATAGCGATCACACCCTTCCGAATGACATGGAGGTGATGAAAATGGCTACCCTCTTGGGAGCAGCTGTAATTGAGAAGCACTTTACCCATGACAAAACGCTTCCTGGAAATGACCACTACCATGCTATGGACAAGGAAGACATGAAGCATTTTAATTCAGTGATGGATAAGACTTTTGAGTTGCTTGGATCATTCAAATTATCTGCTTTGGAAAGCGAAGAAAAGTCGCGTCAAAATGCGCGAAGAAGTTTAGTTGCTGCACGTGAAATCCCGAAAGGAAAAGTCATTGATCGCGAAGACCTCACTTGGAAACGTCCGGCCAAAGGAATTAGTCCGAAAGAGATTGACGTTGTACTTGGAATGAAAGCTGCAAGAACCATTGATGAAGACGAAATCTTAATGTGGAATGCCCTCGATTGAGTTAGAACAAGAGTTAGAAACATACTTTGACCGGCTGTGGCCTATATGCCGCAGCCTTACCGGTGATGGAGTGCGTCAAACCTTAGATATCTTAGGTGAACTGATCCCTTTGGAACGGTTTTCTGTTCCTTCAGGAACGAATGTTTTTGATTGGACTGTACCCAAAGAATGGAACATTCGCGAAGCCTACATTGTGACTCCAGATGGCAAGCGCATTGCTGATTTCAAGGTAAACAATCTGCACATTTTCAGCTATGCAGTGCCAGTTGACGAAGAGATGGATTTTGAGACCTTGAACAAACACCTCCGAACCCTCCCTTCGATTCCCACAGCCATTCCTTACGTAACCTCATACTACAAAGAGCAATGGGGATTTTGTATAAGTCATGAAGAATGGGAAACGCTTCCAAGAGAGGGTAAATACCGCGTTTTCATTGACAGCGAGCTAAAAGAAGGACAGCTTGACTATGCGGAATGTGTTCTTCCCGGGAGCAGCGAAAAAGAGATTCTATTTTCTACCTATGTCTGTCATCCGAGTATGGCGAACAATGAGTTGAGCGGTCCATTAGCGCAGGCTTTTTTATACCGTGAAATAGCGAAGATTAAAAACAGAAAATACACCTACCGATTTGTTTTCGCTCCAGAAACCATTGGTATTATTGCCTATTTGGAACGCGTAGGAGATGACCTGATCAAAAACCTGGAGGCGGGCTATGTGCTCACCTGTGTTGGAGACCGAGGAGACTTAACCTATAAGCGTTCTAAGCGCATGACCTCATCAGCTGATCGCGTGGCAGAGCATGTCTTAAAACACAGCGGCAAAAACCATTCAATCATTAATTTCGCCGTGGGCGGAAGCGATGAACGACAATACTGCTCACCAGGGTTTAACTTACCAGTGGGCTCATTGATGCGGACTCCTTATCAGAAGTACAAGGAGTACCACACTTCGCTAGACAACAAGACGTTTATCTCGTTCAAGCACATGGCAGACACCATTGCTACCTATTTAGATTTTGTACGCGTGTTTGAACTGAATGAATCCTATTTCAACAAAGTTCAATATTGCGAGCCACAGCTTGGCAGCAGGGGGTTGTATCCTGACAGTATTAATCCAGACACAGACCGAGAGAGCCTGCATAATTTGCTTCATTTCCTCAGTTTCGCAGATGGAAAAACTGACCTGATTGACATTGCTGAATACCGTGAGCGCTCAGCACTGGTTTTTGAAGAAGCCATTCGAAAGTGTCAAGAAAAGGGACTGGTCTAGATGCTCAAGTTCATTGCCAAAAACTCAATCCTGTATACGTTTGCGAACCAAATCCCCATGTTCGCAAATTTGCTTTTATACCCTTTAATTTCTGAGTTTCTAACGGCCTATGATTATTATGTTTTTGGAACGGCAATGGGCTATATGGGCCTGTTTGGTATGATTGCAGATTTGGGAATGTCACCGCTCTTCCAGAATGCCTTTTTCAAGAAAGAGAAGCATTACAGAAAGTTCTGGGCCCGATACTTAGGTTTCCTTTTACTCTATAAAATGTTCTACGGCCTCGTTGCTGGAACAATGATTTGGCTTGTCTTCAGAAATGATTTACCAAGTGACCGGTTGTGGCTACTTATATCGCTTCTCGTGATTCCGCTGGTCACATTTGATCTTACCCGAGGAGTAGGAATGCGCTTGATGCAGTTTAAGCACAAGCATAAAGTAGTGCACCTATCTACAGCCATTGCAGGTATTTTAACGGTTGTTACAACGTTCATTACTATTTACATCATGAAGCTGGGATATCTGGGTTTCTTCATCTCAAACTTCGTGAGCGTTATTTTCCAGGGAATTTTCTTCGCCTTTGTGATCTATGGCAAAGAGCGAATATTGCCCAGCTTCAAATTGAAACGAAGACAAATCAAGGGGTGGTTAAAAATATCACTTCCCTTAATCCCGCATAAATTCTCAGACTACCTTTTGACCTCGAGTGACCGTATTATTCTGGATCAATATGTTGGTGTTTCGAATGTGAGTACAACTACTGTTGGAATGTATAATGTTGCCTACAACTTTGCGAGTTACTTCAACAGCTTCAGCGCCCAGGTGAACACCGTTGTTTCCCCTATTTACTTCAGTCTTTTTCGAGACAAGAACCCGAGGGTACATTTGATCATACGTCAGTTTACCTTCATTTGGTTGGCCTTCAATTACCTCGCTGCTACTTTGGCAGGTTTGTGGTCTAAAGAAGTTTTTTCGTTCTTCTTTATGAACAACAAAGACGGACTAGAAACGGCTTATAAGTATACCATATTCTTGTTCATGGCGTTTTGCTACCGTCCGCTTTACGTGGCCTCCGTGGAGTTCATCATTTACCAAGAGAAAACGATGTCACTCTTCAAAATCACTACGGCAGCGGGCATCTTAAATGTGGCTCTTAACTTAGCATTAGTGCCATTTTGGGGTGTTGAAGCAGCCATCTTTTCAACGTTTATCTGCTACATGTACATGGGAGTTTCAGGCCATCTTTTCAAGGATACGAAACAGTATTTACCCCTGCCCTATTATCCGCTCACCGTTTTTGCTGTTGTGACCATCACTGGATTTCTGGTATACTATGCCGTAGAGCTGCATTGGTTAATCAAAGCAGTGATTACCCTCATCACATTGCTTTTAGCCTTCATCTTCTATTTAAAGAAAGGCAAGCCCGTGATCAAAGAGGTTCAACAAATCAGAGTGAAGTAACGTTCCTTACCTTTGTGCATTAAACAATCGTTCTAGCCCTTTCTATGCCCCTACTTACTTTCAGTCAGCTTCGCGAAGGAATTGACCAACGAATAACAGATCCTGCAATCACTATGGGTGAGCATTTCTGTTTTTACAAGTTGTTTCAACATGCATTGACCTATTCCTTGACTGAGACGAATGAAAAGCTACTTCCGAATCGATTGCATTGGCCCATTTTCGCCCAAAAATGTATTTTCAGATTAAAGTCGTTGCGAAACAGCACCCAACCGAAGGCCATGAAAAGGATCCTGTTGATGGATGATGGACGGATTGGTGCAGATGAACATGGCCGCATGAAATCTTACTATTTCGGCACCATTTTGGATGAAATAGGTAGAGAAAATGTAACGATCGCAAGAGACCACAAGCATGATTCAGCTTTACCTAGGGAATATGAGATTGGTGATTTACTTCCGTTTGCGAACAAAGCATTAGACACAGATGAAATACGGATGCTCAAAGACATCCAATTCGTCTTAGACAGAGCAAAAAAAGTGGGGAACTTCACACCCCATGAGTTTAATCATATTACCTCTTCGCTTCATAGCTTTTTTGAACAGTACCACATGTTCTATCAGTGGCTTAAGACAGGAGAAGTACAAGTGTTGTTAATGACTAATCATTACCACCGAGAAGGCATCATTGCCGCGGCTAAAGACTTGTCAATCAAATCATTTGAATTCCAGCATGGACTTATTTCTGGTCAGGACCTCTACTACGTTTACGGTAAGAAGTTAGCTCCATTTGAACAACAAGCATTCTTCTGCGACCACCTGGTTGTATTTGGCACCTATTGGAAAGATATCTTGTTAAAAGGTGCTGGTTATGGAGAAGATCAGATAATGATTGCAGGAGACTACTCAATCCAAAGCAAAGGCTGGTTGGTACATAAAGGCGCCGTAAAGCAAAACGCCATTTTCATTGGGGCGCAAAAAAACATGCCAGAGTATTACATCAAATACACCAAAAATTTATTGGCCATTTTAGCGAAGAACCATCCAGATTGGGAAGTATGGGTCAAACTTCATCCGTATGAAAAAGAACCAGAATTGTATAACACTTTACTTACTTCATCACAATGCAAATTATACGGAAATGGTGATGATCTGATGTTATTACTCAGTCAATGTAAAATTCAGATCAGTGTTTACAGCACAACCTTTTTTGATGCGTTAGGACTGGGGGTCCTAAATCTTTCGATACAAAACTATACTTCAGGAAGTGACTATGCTGCTTCTATGGTTACCGAAGGCGTTGCTCTACCTATTGATTTTGACTCAGATCCTGTTGCGCTCTTCGATGAATCTTCGCCTAGAGATTTGTTGCAAAGAGAAGATGTTTACGCTGGAGTTAACCTCTCGAATTTAAAGCAGTTGATTGGTTTAGCGTAAGTTGGAATTTGTATATTACGTCTTCGTTAGGACCGCCCGGTCTACAAATGAGAGAAAACATGCTTAAGAAATTAACTAATTTGATAGCGCTACTATGTGTTATTAACGTCTCTGCACAGGAAGACCCTGCTTCTGCAGTTGCTATTTCATTGCAAGATTATTTACAAATCACCTATGATGGCCAAGCGTGCTCCTCAACCTCAGGTACTTTAGGAGCCTCTGACTCTGGAGAACCGGCCTGTGCTGGGATTTCCTCAGATGACGTTTGGTACTCTTTCACGGCCACTAGTCAAGCTGTTAAAGTTGTGGGAGTTACCGTTAACTTTGACATGGTTCTTCAAGTGATAGACGCTGGAACAATGGTTTCAATTGCATGTCAAAACACAAACGGGGCTAGCTCGGGAGAGGTTCTTTATGTGAATACACTTCAACCTGGCGGGAACTATTTTGTACGTGTTCATTCTTCAGATGGCGCTGGAGCTGGGGCATTTGACCTTTGTGCTCAATATTTACCCTCGGCAGAAGTTAGAAATGGATGGTACCCAACTTTTTCTCCAGACGATGGACTTCCGGGATACAAAATCAACCAAACTATCAACAGAACCACTTACACCCCGTATAACGGACTAATAGAAGGAACACGTTGGCTGTTTGTAGACGTGGGGAATGGAGATACGTTCACGAATGAGATCATTGGAAGCAATGGTGTAATGAGTTTGAACAGTGTCAACGGCTTGTGCTTCAACAAAACATATGACGTATACGCTCAAGTACAGGTAGATGGATATTGGTGCGGTTATAATCTGGCTCGTCAGATTATAACCGAAGCTGAGCCTGTAACTGAATTAGAGCCAGCATATCC
This sequence comes from Flavobacteriales bacterium, assembly GCA_047636995.1. Classification (GTDB taxonomy): domain Bacteria; phylum Bacteroidota; class Bacteroidia; order Flavobacteriales_D; family Sanyastnellaceae; genus JAQWQB01. The sequence continues at coordinate 89,990 of JBLIGQ010000001.1, forward strand.
GGGGATGAATTACAACTTGGATGGCGAGATAAAAGCACGTTTTGTTGGGTCAGAACAAAACCTAGAATGGAGATTAACAACAGACAATGGCACAACCGTTCTTTATCACCAAGGCGCAAGCTCAACAAGCTTCTGTTACTTAGATCTTGTAGACTGCATTCGTTACAATCGCATCTACATTGTTGAGATTAGAGCAGAATACTGCGGGTTTTGGGGTTCCTGGAGTGACCCTGAATTCATCATTATCAACCCTATCCCGTACGTTAATCTCCGCGAAGAGTATTGTGAAACAACGCAATACCCGGGAGCTACATTGCAATGCGAATTTCTTGAAGTAGTTGACCAATATGCTTGGCAACTCTCACCTGTTGACCCTACAGACCCCACAATGACCCCTATTGGCCCTGCTATTGTAACTTACAGCGTGAACACAACCGCGCTTTATCTTCTGCCTTTAGGAGTAGAGTTTGGGACAACTTATCGTGTGGGTGTTAAACCAATGCTGGGAACAACAGACACTTGCAACAGTGAGCAAGAAGGTGATTATGGTTTTTTCTGTCTTGTTACTATTGGGGTTCCTGCTGAGCTATCAGATTGGGATGGCGGTACTTTGGCGCCAGAAGACACAAATTACGGGTTCAATGAATCGAATTTAACCGTATATCCTAATCCTGTTCCAAACGGATATGCTTCTGTTTTTGTTGCAGACAAGAGCCTAAATGGGAATGCGCTGATTCAGGTTTATAACATCGCTGGGAGTCTTGTTTCTGAGAAGCAATTCTTCTCTGTTGAAAACGCAAATGTGCTTCAATTTGAAGTCCCTTCAGAGGTGAAAGGAAAGTACATTGTAGTGCTAAGTGGAGCTGACTACTCTTACTCAATGCCTATTATTGTCAACTAAAGAACAAAAACTTTTTGAACCTTGTGTTGCGCTCCAGAAAAGATGTGAATGATAAACATTCCTTTCCCAAGTCTACTGGCATCTAGAACACACGTATCAAAATGTCTATTGGAATAAACGAGTTTGCCTTGTACATCATTGGCTTTAAAATGCGCTAGTTCTTGAAAAGAGCTATTTGTTAAAGAGCCTGCACTGAGGAGAACTCCGTTTCACATCATCTCCTTTGCCATCAATGTAATCAGTTGCCGCAGCGAAATCAGGTGAAACAGCATTCTCAGTAGTGCAACTTGAAGTATGTATCTCGCACTGCACCTCCTAACTCTCCACACAACTGATAGCCAGCGAATTAATGGCTAACACCATTAGAAGAAAGAAGCTAAAGAAAAGTCGCATTGGTTCCTATTGTATCAACAGTATAAAGATCATCTGCCCTTCCTGACTATCTATCACCCTTCAATATGAGCCGGCAAAGATTTTGCCATTGGCAACATTTGGCGTTCATTTGGTAAAACGCCAAGTGGCAAATCGCATTCCCAATGTTGGAAACTTGAGCTACTGTCTTACACAAAAGCTCATGTAATTCCGCACTTTTGCACTGCAACCCTTTAAAATGAAACCGCTGAAGCTAAAGACATTTCTTTCAGATGAAGGATTCGGTCACATTGTTAGACAACGTGCTATAATTGAAGCATTGAAGATTCACATGCCTGAACTTTCCGTCCTTCTACAAACCGAGCGCCACATTGAAGCAGCTGGGAGGTTAATTAAGGGGGTTGACACGAACAAGAAATACAACAACATCACTTGGCACAAGCAGCCCAACGGATCACCCGATGTTGACTTAATCAAAATTGAATACGCACAATATCTGAAGCGATCTGAAGATTACATACATCAAGAACTGGAAGAATGGGACAACCATGACTTCATAATTTCAGACTTTGTTTACGAAGCTTTTCCGCTAGCGAAGAAAAAAGGCATCCCTTCATTTGGTGTTGCTCACTTCACTTGGGATTGGTTCTTCTCTAAACTGTATCCGCCACCCTTGAAAACTGAAGTCATTTATCGTTTTTTTGAAATGGCGAAAATGGCTACGGCGCTATACTTTCCTCCATTCACGCCAGAAGAGATTCTAAAATACTACAAGGCGAATGCGAAGCAAGTGCCGCTCATTCTTCGCTCAGAAATCAACCACAAACCCTCAGGCTCCAAGGACAAATTCAAAGTCATGATCATGGACTCGGGGGCGGGTGTACTTCGCCGGTCAATTCTAAAAGCCCTTGACTCCATCGCAGATCTTGATGACTTTCAGTTTTTCGTCTCATCAAACATGCACCGTGCGCAATCTAACATCTCATTTATAGATAAAAATGAATTGATGGTTGATTACATCAATGAAATGGACTTGGTCATTGGAAGAGCGGGCTTTAACACCATCAGCGAGTGCATTGGCCTGCGCACCCCTATGTTGCTGATTGGCGAAGCCATGAATCCAGAGATGAATGAAAACATTCTGAACCTGAAGAAAGTCGGACTCGGTTCGTTTATTAGCATAGAAACATTTGAAAACGATTTAAGGCATTTCCTCCCGCTCTTCTTGCAACATGAGTACAACTTCATTTCACAGAACATGAAGGACCATGAGCTTGCCGTGAATGGAGCAGAAGTCATTGCCCTTGATATACTGGACCGAATTTCATGAGAACAATTGCCATCATTCCCGCTCGAGGCGGATCGAAAAGACTCCTTGGAAAAAACATTTATCCTCTTTTTGGGAAACCACTTATGGCTTATACTATTGAGGCACTTAAAGAATGCACTTTTGTAGACGCTATTTATGTGAGTTCAGATGATGACGCTATTCTCAAGGTAGCTGAAGAATGGGGAGCAATTCCGCTCAAGAGACCCGCGGCATTGGCTGACGATACCACACCTAAGATTGTGGCCATTAGGCAAGCTGCAGAAGACCCAAGAGTAATTGCAGATGGTGACGTAGAAAATGTGATCGTTGCGCAAGCGAACTCACCTCAACTCACTGCTGAACAATTCAGTAAAGGCTATCATCTAATGACTGAGCACAAGCTGTGGGAAATCATGAGCGCAGATGCCAATGGCGTTCAAAATGCGGCGTTCAGGATTGTAAAAAGACACGCACTTTACAACACCTTTTTAAGCGCACATTGCGGATTCGTAGTTGCCAACAACTTAGATGTGCACACCCTAGAAGACATTCAAGCCTTAGAAGCTTCAGAAAGCTTTAGAGCGCAGCACCAAAAAAGCTCCATGTAAAATGTGTGGAATTGCAGGATACATAGGCCAATCAACGCCAAGCCAACAACAAATAGCTTCTTCTTTGCACTCCATGTTCCATAGAGGACCTGATGCAAACGGACACATCGTAATCTCAAAATCAGGAGGTTCTGTTTGCTTGTTGCACAGCAGATTGAGCATCATAGATTTGGACCCGCGTTCGAATCAACCTTTTGAAAAGGGTCCTATTCACCTCGTTTTCAACGGTGAAATTTACAACTATGTTGAACTCAGGAAGACCCTGAAGTCACATGGCCACAGCTTCACCACTGATTCAGATACTGAAGTGCTCATTGCTAGTTATTTGCAATGGGGTAAAAAATGTACTGAATACTTTGAAGGCATGTGGGCTTTCGCCCTTTTTGATCACCGAGATGAAACACTCATGCTTTCGCGCGATCGTTTTGCAGAGAAGCCCTTTTACCTTTATGAAACAGATAACGGACTCTTTTTCGCCTCAGAGGTTAAGGCCTTAAAAGCACTCACTGGTAAACGTTTTGATGTAAACGTAGATCATCTTTTGCGTCTCACTACCAACGGACATAAATCGCTATACAAGACTGAAGAGACGTTTTTTCACGGGATATCAGAACTCCCTTTCGCTACCAATGCGATGGTTAATTTAACGGGGAAACGAACGGAAGAACGCTATTGGCAGCCTGTCCATAAGGAGCAGAAAATGTCAATGCAAGACGCCATTGACGGCACACGTGAGCGCTTGATTGAGAGTGTAAAACTTAGGCTCCGTTCAGATGTGCCACTCGCCTTTTGTCTTTCAGGAGGGGTTGACAGTGCCAGCTTGGTATCTATAGCAGCAAAAGAATTCAATGCCACTGCCCATACTTTTTCCATCATAGACAGCGATCATCGCTATGATGAATACGACAACATTCAGGCAACAATTCAAGATACGGGATGCGAAAGCACGAAGATTATCTTAGAGCCTGGGGAAGAAAACATTACTCGTCTTGAATCACTGGTTGATTACCATGATGCTCCAGTAGCCACTATTTCCTATTTCGTGCATTCTTTCCTTTCGGAACGAATTGCTGAAAACGGATTTAAAATTTCCATTTCAGGAACTGCTGCAGATGAGCTCTTCACGGGGTATTATGACCACTACAACCTGCATTTGTATCAAATGCGGAATCATCCAGAATTTGCCCGCTTCAAAGCTGAATGGGAAAAATACCCGCTCCAATATGTACGTCACCCTGATTTTCGAAAATCAGACCTGTACTTCGATAACCCAGCAAAGAGAGACCACATCTACTTAAACAATGATGAGTTTCGCGGGATGTTGAAAGCAGATTTCAATGAGCCTTTCACAGAGACGAAATACGCAGATGATCTGTTGAGGAACCGAATGATGAATGAGTTGTTTCACGAAGTGGTTCCTGTGATTCTGCATGAAGACGACCTCAATTCAATGAAATATTCGTTGGAGAACAGAAGTCCGTTCTTAGACAAAAATCTTTTTGAATGGGCGTACAGTATACCTTCCGAGCTCCTAATCAACGAGGGGTATAACAAATATATTCTTCGCCAATCAATGGAGGGCATTTTGAACGATCAGGTTCGCCTTTCAAGGGAGAAGAAAGGATTTAACGCCAGCATCAATTCCATTTTTGATTTCAACAACCCGAAACATAGATCTTACTTCTTAGACGATTCCCCCATTTTCGACTACTTTGACCGAGAGAAGATGGAAGGCATGTTGAACAAAGGGGTGTATCCGAACTCATATAAGAAATTCTTGTTCAGCTTCATCAATGCGAAGATCTTCTTGGAACAGCACCAGAAATAAACCCATACACTTTAGATAACACTAGAAGCATGTTTATTATATCAGAAATTTCACCCCAATTTAGCGGCGACATCGCTACTGCAGAGCAGATGATTTTACAATCAAAACTAGGTGGTGCCGAAGCGGTAAAGGTTCAACTTTATGATCCAGAGCAATTCAATAAGCCTGCAAGTCACCGCATGGATTTTGAAGAACTGAAGCATTTGCGTGATTTTGCAGACCATCATGGAATTGCTCTTTTCGCAACGCCTTTCGCCTCAAAATTCTTAGACTGGTGTGTGCAGCTTGATTTGAAATACATGAAAGTAGCAGCGCGCATGCACGTTGGATTTCCCGAGCTTACAAGAGACATTATGAGTCTGAAAAAGCCAACGTTTATTTCTATTCCTGCCGACATGGCCAAGGAAGATCAGGAAAAAATTGAGCGTGTCGATTACGGAACATACCTCTATTGTGTTGTCAAGTATCCAACGCTGATTGAAGAATTTGAAATGCCTGATTTCAATAACAGTAGATTCGATGGTATATCTGACCATACGTTAGGCAATGCTTCTGCCATGTTCGCTTCAGCTCATGGTGCAAAGTACCTTGAAAAGCACTTTACTTTGAGAAACTCATTCCAACGTTCTGGTGAACTGGCACATTTGTGCTCAATGACTCAGGAAGACCTGGCCATGATTAAAAATACAGCAACTGAATTCGAAGCGTTGCGCAAAGCTACAGGCATGAATGGCTAATCTCATTCGTCCTACGATAACCGCATTCAAACAAGCACAAAAGGCTACTCCTTCCTCCATGGAAGGATTAGCTTTTTCGTGTATGGTTAACAATGTCAGTTACCGTTTGAATCAAATGGAAGCGAAGGACCCTTTGATTGGATTGAAAGTGCTTGTTCGCACCTTGAAAAAAATCAAACAGGGAGGAACTTGTTGGAAGTGCATTGACAACACGTCTAAATCAGCCATTCTCGAATCAGGCTTTGTTTTCGAAGAGCTAGAGACGAAGTACGTCTCAAAGCTAAGTGGACAAACACCGGGTTATTTCATTTCTAAAGAAGATTTGCCCCGAAGTCTCCACGGAAAAAAAGGATTGATTTCGCTCGTTCTTTTTGGACTCTCAAAAGCCATTTCTTGTTTGCTGAGTTCAAAAAACCGCGGAAGCAAAGCCATGCATATCACTTTTATTGCTGAAAATGCTGGTTTAAAAAACACTTTAGAAGAGCTAAGGATCAATCAACTGTATGATTTCGCTCCCTACCTCATCGATTCCAACTTCGCTTATTTCCTTTGCAAATCGGAAGATCTAGTTTACGCTAAGCTTCCATCACCAGGTCCCCTTTCTACCCACCACCATGTTCTTTTTTGTGATGATTTGATCCTGAGCAGTCCGTACCAGTTTGAAGAATTAAAAACACTTCCAAACGTATCTTTTTCGACCCAACAAAAATGGATTCCAGAGTATGGCTTCACGTACATTGATCAATACCAGAAAGACTTTTCAGAGGCACCAATACAAACCATAGGCTATTATTCTCATGGTGGTTGGCTCAGAGAAAGCGAAGGACATGCAGATGACGGCTTAAACATCCCACAGGCGGAGGCGCAACTCCTGACTGATTTGGGCACTATTCTAACATCAGAAAAACAATTTAAACTCATCGTTTTCCCGCATCCCCGCGAAAAGAAAGAGGCCGTTTGGGAGCAGACGAAAGCGCATTATCAAACCTATTTTGGTGAGCTCACAAATGTGGAAATAGTGCAACAAGGCGTACAGACTTCAAAAGCATTTAACCAAGTAGACATTGCGGTTGCTGCCTTCAGCACCATTTTATACGAAAGGCTTTTCTGCGGTTTTAAAACCTTCATTGGCAATTATGGGATGAACCATTTCCCGTTGCCTAACAGCTCATTGGAAACGATTTGTTTTAACAATGAAACCCAACTAAAGGAACTCCTGGTCAAAGCAAGTCAAATCACTCGAAAAGATTTTTTTCAGGAGTTTGGGTTGAAGCCTTATCACTTCACTGAATATCCTTACTTTCAGCAGACATGATTACGATTGTAGACTATGGACTTGGCAATTTAGCTTCAGTTCGAAACATGATAAAAAAGGTAGGTGGCGAAGGCGTGATTTCCAAGGACCCAGAGGTCATTCGAAAAGCATCGAAACTCATCCTCCCAGGCGTGGGTGCTTTTGGCGTGGGCATGAAGAACCTTACTGACAGTGGACTAAAAGAGGCCTTGCTAGAAAACGCAGGTCAAGGAACCAAAGTCATGGGGATTTGTTTGGGTGCGCAGCTATTGACGAAACACAGCGAAGAAAACAATACTGATGGATTGGGACTCATTAACGCGCAAACGAAAAAGTTTGTGCCCTCAGACCAAAATCTAAAAGTGCCCCACATGGGCTGGTATAACATTGCGGTGAATAAACCAGATCACCCCCTGTTTAAAGGCATTCAAAAGCAACCTAGGTATTACTTTGTACACAGTTATTACATGTCGTGTGAAGAAGATAGCAATCTGCTTTGCAGCTGTACTTACGAGCATCCATTTGCTGCTGGAATTGTAAATGAAAATGTTGCAGGGTTTCAATTTCATCCTGAAAAAAGCCATGTCTTCGGCATGAAGATTATGGAAAACTTCATCAATTGGTAAGCATGGAAAGAGCACGAATCATCCCTGTTTTGACCATTGATCAGCGGAAGTTGGTGAAGACGGTCAAATTTAAAAAACCGAATTACATTGGTGACCCGGTGAACGCCATCAAGCTATTCAATGACAAGATGGTAGATGAGATTGTGGTGCTTGACATCACCGCTTCGTCACAAGGAAGAGCACCCAATTATGAGTTGATTTATGAAATGGCTTCTGAGTGTTTTTCACCTTTAGGCTATGGCGGCGGCATTTCGACCTTTGAGCAAGCGCAGCGCATTTTTTCACTTGGTGTAGAAAAAGTGATTTTGAATACCGTTGTAAAAACAAAGCCAGAGCTCATTCAACAAATTGCAGACACCTATGGCAGTCAAAGCGTTGTTGTGAGTATCGATGTCAAGAAAAAAATGCTCGGCGGGAAAAAACCACATTTCAAGTCTGGAAGCGAATCTACTAGTGAAAACCTCGCCGATTTCGCACAGAAAATGGAAAAAGCAGGAGCAGGAGAAATTGTGGTCAATCACATAGATGCTGACGGCACCTTTTGTGGATATGACCATGCGTTAATTCAAGAGATTGCTTCTGCCGTGAACATCCCCGTGGTGGCCTGCGGAGGAGCAGCCTCATTCACAGACATGACCAATGTCATTTCTGAAACACAAGCATCTGCTGCTGCTGCTGGAAGTATTTTTGTTTATAAGGGAAACAACACTAATTCGATTTTAATCTCCTATCCCACACCTGAAGACATCAAAGCTCGATAAATCAGACCCGTCCTACATGGATATTTGTTAGATTTACACCTTGATTAGCCGCCAAAGTAAACGCTCAGATGACCACCTAACAATGGATAACACCAAGCACAAAAACATTCAAGTTTGCACTAAAACGGTAATGGATACCCTTGCTGATCCCAACATCACTTTTAATGAGGAAGGTGTCTGTAAGTACTTCGCCCAGTACCATGACAGGGTAAGCAAGTTTTTCATCGGTGGCGAAAAAGGAAAAGATGAACTAGAAAAAGTCTTCAATCGCATTAAGGAGGAGGGAAAAGGCCAAAAGTACGATTGCATCACAGGCGTCAGCGGAGGAGTTGATAGCACGTACATGATTTATCTATGCAAGCAATATGGATTGAGGCCTTTGGTGATTCACCTTGACAACGGCTGGAATTCAGAAATTGCCAATCAGAACATCAATAACATCATAGACAAATGCGGGTACGACTTGTACACACATGTAATTGATTGGGATGAATTCAAAGATCTACAACTCTCATTTCTAAAGGCTTCAGTCATTGATTTAGAGCTAACCTCTGATCACGCCATTTTTGCCATCATTTATAAATTGGCGAAAAAACACAAGATCAAGCACTTGCTTAGTGGTTTCAACATCACAACAGAAGGCATTTTACCAGAGGCATGGCGCTGGTACAAGTATGACTGGCTCAACATTAATAGCATCCAAAAGCAATTCGGCAGCGTAAAGTTGAAATCATATCCCCATGTGAGTTTCAAACGAAAGATCTATTTTGACCTCATCAAGAAAATGCAAACCGTTATGCCGTTGAACTACCTTGACTACAACAAGGAGGACGCAAAAAAGATCATCACTAAAGAACTTGGCTGGCGTGACTATGGAGGAAAGCACTTTGAAAGTATTATTACCCGATTCTATCAAGGATACATCCTACCTGAAAAATTTGGAGTAGACAAACGCAAGGCACACCTTTCTACATTGATTGCCTCTGGACAGATGACAAGAGAAGCCGCCCTTGAAGAATTAAAACACCCTATCTATGCTGCCAAAATGTTGGCTGAAGACAAGGAGTTTGTCTTGAAAAAATTTGGTTTCTCGGAGGCAGAATTTGAGGCCATGATGGCAGCCCCAATCAAAGGCCATGATGAATACCCGAGTTACATTACAAACCATTACAAGCGCCACGAACAAATCATGAAAGCGATCTCACCAGGAACGCGACTCGTGAAAAAAATTCTAGGCATTAAACGGGAGAATAAATCGTACTGATTATGAGTAAAAAACGTTTCGCAATTGTTGGATGTGGCAGCATAGGAAAAAGACACATCGCTGTACTTGATGCTGAGCCCAATGCTGAAATTGTTGCTATTTGTGACATAGATGAAAATGCTGTGCGTGTGCAGTCAGAGCTGTATGACAACTTGCCATACTACACTGATTACGAAAAAATGCTCAAAGAAATTGACGCAGATATCATCAACGTTGTTACTCCGCATAGTCTCCATGCTGACATGGCAATCCAAGCAATGCAAGCCGGCTTCAACACCCTTGTGGAAAAGCCTATGGCTCTTACCTCTGTTGACTGCGAGCGCATGAACAATGCTTCTAACGTCACAGGTAAAAAGCTTTGGATCGTGAAGCAGAATCGCCACAACATTCCTGTTCGCTTAACTAAAGATGCCATTGACAAAGGCATGCTCGGGAAAATATTCATGATCAAATGTGACATTCTGTGGAATCGGTACCAAGGCTATTATGATGACTCCCCATGGAGAGGAGACAAAAACCTCGAAGGCGGCGCACTCTTTACCCAAGCAAGTCACTTCATTGACCTACTCATTTGGTGGTGCGGTGATGTAGTAGATGCTACAGGCCATGCCGAAACGCAAAACCACAACATTGAGACAGAAGACAGTGGTGCAGCTGTTTTAAATTTCAAATCGGGGACCATTGGATCACTTGTCTGGACCACCTGCGTGCACAACAAGAACTACGAGGGAAGCATTACCATCATTGGCGAAAAAGGCACTATCAAAATTGGTGGGAAATACCTCAATAAAATCGAATTTTGGGATGTTGAGAGCTACCCACTCCCTGAAGGAATTGAGTTTAGTGACAAACCAAACTCCTACGGAAAGTACCAAGGCACCAGCTCTAACCATGATAAGGTCATTAAAGCATTGATAGCGCACTTGAACAAAGATGGAAATGAGACCGTTGATGGATTTGAAGGGATGAAATCAATTGCAGCCATTGAACACATCTACAAAGCAACAAGACATGCATAAGCTAAAGGTTTATACGGCGTCTGTTCGCGATGTGAACTTTGGCGAAGGAGTCACAATCGTGGAGCCTTCAAACCTGTACGAATGCCGTATTGGCAGCCATTCGTTTGTGGGGCCTTTCGTTGAAATTCAAAAAGGAGTAGTCATTGGCGATCGTACAAAAGTGCAATCTCATAGCTTTATTTGTGAACTCGTATCCATTGGCAATGATTGCTTTATTGGACACGGAGTCATGTTTATTAACGATCTTTTCAGTGACGGTGGCCCGGCCGGAGGTGATGCCGCAAAATGGCAGCCAACACGCATTGGAAACCATGTTTCTATTGGCAGCAATGCCACTATTCTACCCATTTCTATCTGTGACAATGTGGTGATTGGTGCAGGAGCAGTTGTTACCAAAGACATTATAGAACCAGGAACCTACATAGGAAATCCTGCTAAAAAATTAGTGAAATGAACGTTCCATTTGTAGACCTAAAAGCACAATACAGCAGATACAAAGCAGAGATTGATGGCGCCATTGCAAATGTCATTTCTGAAACGGCCTTTATCAGCGGGAAATACGCAACTCAATTTGAAGAAGCATTTTCAGAATATGCGCAGGTAGGCAAAACCATCGCCTGTGCCAACGGAACAGATTCTCTCGAAATCATTTTAGACGTACTGGGCGTTGGTCCCGGTGATGAAGTCATTGTACCAGCTCTTTCTTGGGTCTCTACCTCTGAGGCTGTGGGCACAAGAGGCGCTACGCCTGTTTTCGTTGACATTGATGAAACATATACCATTGACCCTTCGAAAATAGAAGCTGCAATTACGCCTAGAACGAGAGGAATCATTCCTGTTCACTTGTATGGCTGCCCGGCGAATATGCCCAAAATTATGGAGATTGCTGAAAAGCACAACCTCTTTGTATTTGAAGATTGTGCGCAGTCACATGGTGCTGAAATTGATGGTCAACGCATTGCGACTTTCGGCATTGCGGGGAGTTTCAGCTTCTATCCTGGAAAAAACCTAGGAGCATACGGAGATGCAGGAGCCATGGTAACCAACAGCATTGAAATAGCAGAAAAAGCCCGAATGATTGCTAACCACGGTCAAAAAGCAAAGCACCACCATTTCATTGAAGGACGAAATTCACGAATGGACGGAATACATGCGGCCATATTAAGCGTAAAGCTTCCACACATTGAAAGCTGGACCGAAGAGCGCATAAACCATGCAGCAACGTACTGTGGATTGCTAAAAGACAGTAACATTACGCTGCCGTTTACACCAAAAGATGCAAGACATGTTTACCACCTTTTCGTTATTCAAAGTGAGAATAGAGATGGGTTGATGGAACACTTGAAAAAGAATGACATTCAATGCGCCATTCACTACCCAACGGCGCTACCCATGCTTCCGTGCTATGACCATTTAGGCCACAAGGAGAGTGATTTCCCCGTGGCTACATTGGCTACAAAACGAATTCTTTCATTGCCATTGTACCCTGAAATGACCCAGGAACACATTGAGTATGTTGTACAAGTAATCAATGAATTCCATGCTTAAAAAAGTCCTCCTTGCATGTTTTGATTTCCCCCCAAACGCAGGCATTGGCGGAAGGAGATGGGCTAAATTTGCAAAAGGATTAGCCAACCAAGGCGTTGAGGTCTATGTGATTAAAGCAGCTCCTATCAAGGGCCAAGAACAATCTGGATGGAGCGAAGACATCCTGCATGATCTTATACATGTGCATGAACTACCTAGAACTTACCCTAGCATTGTATCACATGGCCCAAAAAATGTAGTAGACAAGGTTCGCTACAAGCTAGAAATCTCGAAGCTTCAACGCCAAGAACCAGGAACCATCTATGACATTGCCATTGGATGGGAGCGAAAATTTTTGGCTAAAGCCGAAGCGCTCATTGAAAAGGAAGGCATCATCAACATCATTGCCACTGGAGCACCATTCAATATTCTCTATTATGCCGCGCTCTTGAAGTCTCAGAACCGCGAATTGAATTTGATTGTAGACTACAGGGACCCCTGGCTTACGGCACAAAATTATGGCATGAAGGATCTTTCCAGAGAGCGCATGGAAGCTGAAACGGCCAAGCAGGAACTTGTTTTCAGGCATGCCAACTGGGTCGTTTGTCCCAACAAATTTCTGCTCACAGAAATTCGCAATACAGCTATCAGTAAGCCAAAAGCTCAGTTTACTGCGTTACCACATTTCTTCGACCCTGATGATCTTGCTGCGTATTTACTTCCCATATCGCCTAAGAATGAAATCAAAATCGTCTATGGTGGCTCCATTTATCTTGGCATAGAAGACCATCTAATGAACTTCGCCGAGAGCTTAAAAATGCTCAAAACGAAGAATATAACGTTGTACAATCGCCTAAACATACAGTTTTACACTCCGCAAACTGATTTTGCTAAAGTGTTTAAAGAAGTAGATGACATTGTTGAGTTTAGCCAACCCATTGGCAAAGACTTTTTCAAGCAACTGAATGAAGCAAGTGCGGCAATTGTTATGCTTGCTTCGCACAATAAAAATTACCTGACGACCAAATTCTTTGAGTACCTTCCTTTTCGGAAACCATTGCTTTTTCTTGGCGTTACGGGATATACTTCTGAATTCATTGAAGAAAACAAACTCGGCTTAATCTTAACAAGTGACGGAAGAGATCTTGAAGAAAACCTCCTGAGCTTGACACATCCATGGGCGACCGAAAACCCATTTCAAATTGACGAATTTTCTCTCAATAAACGGATTTACGAATTGATGCGTTTCATCAAATGAAGATCCTCTACTTCTCTCCTCATCCCAACCTTTACCTTCAGATTCCTTCTGGCCCTGGCGTGCACATGCGCGAAATGATGCTTGCATTTGAAACTCTAGGACATGAGGTAAAACCACTCATAATGGGAGGAACAGACGCTCAGCTCACTACCAGTGGAAGTTCACCAAATCAGACATCGTTAAAAGAACGCATAAAGTGGTTCATTCCAAAAGTACTTTGGGCAAGTGCAAAGGACATCAACCTGAACAAATTCGACCTTCATGCAAAATCCGAATTACTGAAAGCAATCAAAGAATTTGAGCCCGATGTGATTTACGAGAGGACCAATTACGCTATGGTTAGCGGGGTTGAGGCAGCAAAAGAAATGAACATTCCTCATATTTTGGAAATGAATGCTCCCTATCCCGAAGAAAAAGCGGGCATGGAAGGGAAAGGGTTATTTCACCACAAATCCATTCAGAAAGAAATGGATCAACTCACGAAAACAAACTTGGTTGTAGTTGTTTCTTCAGCGCTTGAAAACTATGTGAAAAAACGGGTACCTAATCAACAAGTCGTTATCACACCAAATGCCATTCGATCTAACCTAACCCCTCCAGATCAAAACGTAAAACTTCGCCAAAAGTTTGGGATAAGCACCCAAGCCTTAGTTTTCGGATTTGTAGGCTCAATTTTCCCTTACCATGGAGTTGACAGATTGATAGAAGCCTTCGCGAAGCTTAAGATAGAGCAAGCACATTTAGTGATTGTTGGAGACGGATATGTGCTAGACGAGTTAAAAAGCCTAAGTACCCAGCTCAATATAACAGACAAGGTTACGTTTACAGGAAGTGTACCACACAGCGAAATTTATTCACACATAGGCGCCATGGACATTACCATTATGGCTAAATCGAATTGGTACGGTTCTCCTGTTAAAATATTCGAATATGGCGCCATGAACAAAGCCATCATTGCGCCAAATGTCATTCCAGTTCAAGACGTCATGATTCATGAGCAAGATGGCCTTTTGGTTGAGCCAACGGTTACGAGTATTTCTGACGCTATGAATACGCTGGCAAACGATCCTGAATTGAGGTTAAGATTAGCTGCCTCTTTCCACGCCAAAGTAAAATCTCAGCACACTTGGACACATATGGCCGAGCTTATTTTGCAGCGCTTAACTTCCAATTAAAATCAGGTTTGCGACAAATCAGGTTGCTCTTACAAAGAATCGTCAATTAGAATGTTACTTTTGCCTCAACGGTAACCGAGATTGAAACTAGCTATATTAACAGACGGAATTTTCCCATTTGCCATAGGGGGAATGCAAAAGCATTCTTTTTATTTGGCGAAATTTCTTGTTCAGCAAGGCGTAGACGTGACCTTAGTGCACTGTGTAACGCAAGGAAAAGTTCCAACCAGAGACCAGGTTCTTGCAACAATGGAGCTTTCTGAAGCTCCTAACCTTAGAATTATTGGCTTTAAATTTCCAAAAGCAGGATGGTTACCCGGACATTACGTCAAAGAGAACTACCTCTATAGCATTCAAATTTTCGAAGAGCTCAAATCTCAATGGAATGAATTTGACTTCATCTACGCCAAAGGCTTCTCTGCATGGCACTTATTGAATAAGAAGCGAAAAGGAAAGAACTTACCTCCTATCGGAGTTAAGTTCCATGGTTATGAAATGTTCCAGCCCGCTCCCAGTTTCCGTGTCAAAATGGAGCATTACCTTCTAAGAGGTCCTGTAAAGTTCAACAACATCAATGCAGATTACATCTTTTCGTATGGTGGAAAGATCTCTGAATTGGTTCGAAAAGAATTTAAAACGAATCTGAGCAACATCATAGAACTCCCTACTGGAATTGAAGCTGCATGGTGCATAGATGCCCCCGTTGAGAAGGTAAATTTAATTCGGAAATTTATCTTCATTGGTAGATTTGAAAGAAGAAAAGGGGTTGAAGAACTGAATCAAGTGCTTCGTTCTTTGCCAAAAGAAACACCGTTCTCTTTTGACTTTATTGGGCCAATTCCACCAAGTCAATACATCAAAGATGACCGCATCATATACCATGGAAAGATGATGGAAAAGGAGAAAATCCAAGCCATTTTAGATCAATGCGATGTTTTGGTCACACCTTCTCACTCTGAGGGTATGCCCAATGTGATTATGGAAGGAATGGCACGCGGACTGGCAGTGATTGCCACAGACGTTGGCGCTGTTGCCGCTCAAGTAAACGAAGAAAATGGATGGCTCATTCAACCAGCAAACATAGCCGCGTTGAAGAAATCAATTTTAGAAGCTATTGAATGCTCTGACGCTGTTTTACTAGGGAAACGCAATACCTCTCTTGAACGTGTGAAAAACCAATTCACATGGGAAGAAGTGGCAAAAGAAACGCTAGAAAAAATCAAAGCTATTGTCTAAAAAAGCAAATAATCGTGTCTATTTCCCTGGGCTGAACGGACTGCGGTTTTTTGCTGCCATTGCAGTCATGCTCACTCACATTGAGCTCATGAAGAAACTCATGAAGAACATCTATCCATTTGATCATGGCTGGATTGATATTTGGGGACCATGGGTCACAGGTGTAAATACAGGGTTACCTGTTGTACCTGATTATCCGTTCAAAACAATCATTGAAGATCCTGTGGTCAGATGGTACCACCCTATCTTTTCAGAGGCCGGTCCGTTAGGGGTTGTGTTTTTCTTTGTGCTCAGCGGCTTTCTGATCACGTACCTTCTTTTGGCAGAGAAAGACAGACATTGGAAAATCAACATCAAAGCGTTCTACTGGCGAAGAATCCTGCGTATTTGGCCATTGTACTTTTTAATCTTCGTACTTGGATTTCTTGTATTACCTCTGATTCCTGCATTCTTCGTTCCCTATCAAAGCTCTGCTTTTGGCATTTCACCTGATGGCTGGTCAATACCAAGTGACGGAAGTTTTTGGGGCACATTTTTTTGTTACCTATTTATCGTGCCTAATTTGGCCACTGCCATTTACGGGTCTTTCCCCGCCATTGGCCAAAGCTGGTCCATTGGAGTAGAAGAACAATTTTACCTCGTTTGGCCACTTTTACTTCGGAAAACAAAACGACCCTTTGTGGTCATGGTCATCTTTTTCCTCTTCTTTTTGTCTGTGAAGGTTTTTATTGTTTTAGCTGGAGATTTCGTCACGTTTGAGTGGTGGGATATTGCGAAAAAACTCTTCGCCATGAGCAAACTCGAATGCATGGCTATGGGAGGGATTGGCGCTTGGGTCTTGTATAAAAAGAAAGATGATTTCCTTAAGCTCATCTATCATCCATTGATTCAGGTGGGAGCATATTTTTGTATTGGTGGACTCTTGTATTTCACTCCGGCAGTCTTCCAGAATGTTATTCACCTTGCTTATGGGGTCGTTTTCCTCATCATTATAATTAACGTAAGTTCCAATCCGAAAGCAATTTTCAAATTTGAGCATAAATGGCTGAACACACTTGGCCGCATTTCCTTCGGGATATACATGTACCATATGCTTATTATCATTGGGATACTTAGCTTGGTCATTCATTTTGTACCTAAAGAAAGTGCCAATGCTCTCTGGGTAAACTTAATCATCTACTCAAGCACCATTGGACTGACAATTGTTGTTTCGTACCTTTCGTATATGTATTTCGAAAAACGTTTCATTAAGAAAAAGAAGAAGTACACAAAGGTCATTAGTGGAGACGAGGCCAAGGAGAAATGAACGAAAATAAATACAGCAGGTTTCTGATTGGGCTCACCATTTTTTTGAGCTCCTATATCCTTTTCAAAAGACCTTTTGAAGGATACATCACTTACCTTGTAATGGTGATTTTTTTCCCTGTCTTTATTTCTAAATACGGCCTACCGAAAATCCCTTTGCTCATCTTTGCTCCGCTTCTAGTTTCAGGTTGGATCAACATTCAAATTGGGGAAAATGAGCCCGGGCTGTTCTTCAAGATTTTCATTGGATTGTTCTCATCAGTTCTATTCTATCGCTATGTGCTAGAAGCCTTTAAATTTGACGTGAATGACCTCTTCAAATTATACATTCGCGGCGCACTGATTGTATCTATCATTGGTTTCTTCCAAATAGCCAGCTTTTTTGTTGGGTTTACACCTGGTTATGACTTCGGATGGTTTTTAAACAAATGGGGGGTTAGTCCCGGTGGTTTGGGAATTCGGATGAATTCAATCTTTTCTGAGCCAGCCTATTTTGCGGGTGTAGTTGGGCCCGCATTCTTTGTGGCCATCTACAACGTTTTGATGAAGAAACAAGCCTACATGACCAAGACGCAATCTTACATCATTATTGGCGCTTACCTATTGACGTTTTCCTCACTCGGAATTATCTCCATCTTCGTAGCGGCATTGCTGCTGCTTGTGAATTATGGTTTTGTTAGATATGCAATCTTTGTAGGTCCCCTTTTGTATATCGGTTACACCTATGCCTACTCAGAGATTGACGAATTTAGAGACCGAGTAGATGGAACGGTCACGGCCTTCAGTGGCCAAGGCCCTGTTGATTTAAATGAAATCCACGGCTCCAGTTTCGTGCTCTATAACAACTACGTAATTGCATTAGAAAACTTTAAGAAAAACCCGTTTTTCGGAACGGGGCTTGGTTCCCACCCCTTGGCTTTTGAGAAATACTCACTGACCAATGCCCCTGGAATGATTGATCTGAACTTTAACAAGGCAGATGCCAACTCCATGCTTCTCCGGCTACTCTCTGAAACTGGGCTTTATGGTGTTCTATTCATGCTCGGTTTTGTATTCTACAATGTTGTTCCTCGAAACAAGTCAGCAAATGAGACCAATTGGCTCATTTCAAATGGAATTCTCGTAGTAATCATTGTTTATTTGATGAGGCAAGGACATTACTTCATCAATGGCTTTCCCTTTTTCTTGTGGCTCTATTATTACGTTAGAAAATACAATGATTGGATGATTGAAAATCCTGAGGATGCGCTTTTGCAAGAGGAAGAGTTCAATCAAATTGAAGAGGACGAGACCAAACCTACGTTAGTAAAAGCATCATGAAAAAAATTCTCTTTCTCTACACTGAGTTAGCTGAATATGTGCTCGCTTCTATGCAAGCCTTGCAAGAACATCAGGTTGAACTCCACATTGTTCGTTGGCCGGTCAACTCTGAAGCTCCATTTGAATTTCGAAAACTGGATGATGTGTTTATCTATGACCGAAGCACGTTCACTGATGAATCCCTTACAGCATTCGCACGGGATCTTCGACCTGACTTGATTCTGACCTCTGGATGGATTGACAAAGGTTATCTAAAAGTGAATACGTTTTGGTATCAAAAATGCCCTACAGTTTTGCTGTTAGACAACCATTACACAGGGGATATAAAGCAAAAAATAGCTGCGCTAATTTCGCCCTTTTGGCTCAAAACAAAATTTTCACATGCTTGGGTGCCGGGTGATCCGCAGTTTGCCTTCGCCAGAAAATTAGGCTTCAAAAAAGAGGATATTCGAACGGGCTTTTATTGCGCAGACACTGAACTTTTTACCGCATTTTCAGACAATCATCCCGAACGGGAAACGAGCCTTCCAAATCGATTTATCTACATAGGCAGGTACATCGATTTTAAGGGAGTTGAAGAGTTGTGGGAGGCATTCACTGCCTTTCGGAAAATGCACCCCGAATGGGAGTTAATCTGCATTGGGACAGGTGAACTATGGGAAAGACGCACCACCAATGAAGGAATAAAACACCTGGGCTTCATTCAACCTGCAGACCTCCCTGAGCAGCTTTTGAAAGCAGGTGTATTCGTCTTACCCAGTAGAAAGGAACCTTGGGGAGTGGTTATACATGAAATGGCCGCCGCCGGATTCCCTCTGATTTGCAGCAATACCATTGGCGCTGCCACACGTTTTCTTGAAGAAGGTAAAAACGGATTCAGCTTTAAAGCGCATACACCATCCTCTATTCAAGAGGCCATGGAGAAAATGGCCCTACTCACTGATGAGGAGCGAAGTAATATGGGAGCGCACAGTAAACAGCTCGCAAAGGAATTAACTCCTGATAAATGGGCCACCACATTGTTGTCTTTCTTACCTTAACATGAGAAAAGGCTCATTAGAATCAATTAACTTCGAAGCATGCCGAACATCTTAGTTACTGGGGGGGCTGGATTTGTTGCCAGCTCACTTGCTGAAAGACTTGCTGAAGACCCCAAGAACCAGGTCGTTATTGTTGACAATTTTGTCACCGGTAAACGACTCAATATTCCAACTTCCATCAATGAGAACATCACATTTATCAAATGCGATGTGAATGATCTTCAAGACTTTTCTGCAATATTCTTCGGCTGGAAGTTCGATTATGTATTTCATTACGCAGCACTAGTGGGCGTGGAGCGGACATTAAAAAACCCCGTTCGTGTCATGAACGATTTAGACGGAATCAGAAACGTACTTAGTTTGTGCAAAAACACCGGTGTCAAACGAATCTTCTACTCCTCTTCTTCTGAAGTTTACGGTGAGCCTTTTGAATCTCCGCAAAACGAAAAAACGACTCCGCTCAACTCAAGACTTCCCTATGCCATTGTAAAAAATGCTGGAGAAGCCTGGCTGAGAGCCTATCACAGTGAGTACGGACTGGAGTACACCATCTTTCGGTTTTTCAACACCTATGGCCCTCGTCAAAGCGAAGATTTTGTTATTTCAAGGTTCATCGCTAAAGCACTGGCAAACGAACCAATCACAATCTACGGTGATGGCTTTCAAACCAGAACCTTCTGCTTCATTGCAGACAATACGCATGCATGCGCCCAAATCTTCGAAGAAGAAAAGTACATCAATGACGTTGTAAACATTGGTTCAGACAAAGAAATAACCATCCTTGAATTGGCAACAATCATTATTCGACTTACCAATAGCACGTCTGAAATCATCCATCTCCCCCCCCTTCCTGAAGGAGATATGTCAAGAAGAAAACCTGACATCACCAAAATGAAAACTGTTCTCAAGTCTGATCTAACCAGCTTAGAAGACGGACTGAAATCTGTAATTGAATCATACAAGCCTGTTTCTGATGTGCGGAATTAATGGAATCCTCGGCCTAGAGGGGATCAACAACCCTTCTATAACCATTGAGAAAATGAATACGCGTCTCGCCCATCGCGGACCAGATTCAGAAGGCGTTTTTGTTAATGACGCGGTGGCTTTAGGTCACCGCAGACTTTCAATCATTGACGTTTCAGATGCAGGAAATCAACCGTTTCACAGCGCTGACGGAAAACTAACCATGGTTTTCAATGGTGAGGTGTACAATTACCTTGAGTTAAAAGCAGAACTTGATACTTCCAGTTTTAAAACAAAGACCGATACCGAAGTTGTGCTGGCAGCCTATGCTAAATGGGGCATCGATTTTCTTTCGAAACTAAATGGCATGTTCGCCTTGGCCATTTGGGACGAAGAAAACAGACAACTAATCCTTGCCAGAGACCGCATTGGCATTAAGCCGCTCTACTATCATATCAGAGAAGACGGAGTTGTTTTCTCATCAGAAATCAGATCACTTATAGCCAGTGAATTGGTTCCGAAAAATCTGGATTCAAATTCTGTGATAGACTACCTCCGCTACCAAACCGTTCATGCTCCAAATACCATTTTGGAAGGCGTCTATATGTTGGAAGCGGGCCATTTCATGGCATTTACTGAAAGTGAACAGATACATCAACAATACTGGGATCCTTCTTCTATTGAGTTGATAGATGCTCCAAGGCCAGAGCTATTATCAAACATCAAAGAAAAACTGCAGCGAAGTGTTGAGCTAAGAATGCGCGCTGATGTCCCTTTTGGCGCCTTTCTATCAGGCGGAATAGACTCCAGCGCCATTGTTGGGCTAATGTCTTCTGTGACAGAACATCCTGTAAGTACCTTTTCAGTAACATTTGACGAGAGTGCGTTTTCAGAGGCACGTTATGCGCAGCTCATTGCCAAAAAATTCAACACGAAACATACTGAAATCAAACTTTCACCCAATGATTTCCTAGAACTTGTTCCTTCCGCATTAGCGGCAATGGACCATCCGAGTGGTGACGGACCGAATACATACATCGTAAGCAAGGTCACCAAAGAATCTGGAATCACAATGGCCCTATCTGGCTTGGGAGGCGATGAATTGTTCGCTGGGTATTCGATCTTCAAACAGGCCGTAGACTTACTAGATAAAAGGTGGCTGCAGAGTTTTCCGAAAACATTTCGTAGAGCAGCAGGTAGTGCTATAAATCTAATAAAACCAGGGATTGCTTCGCGAAAGAAGGCCGCCATCCTGATCCAAGACTACTTCGACCTAGAATACATTTACCCTTTCTCTAGGTTAGTTCTGGAAGACGAACAAATCAAAGGATTGCTAAATGAGCCCGTTAAAACCCCCAACTTCGCCCACGGCTACTTAAAGGAAATACTTGCCCCAACAATGCCCGGGTTTAAGCTCCCCTATCTGAGTAAAATTTCACTTGCTGAAATGGGAACCTACATGCAAAATGTTCTACTAAGAGACTCAGACCAGATGAGCATGGCCCATTCTCTTGAAGTGCGCGTGCCGTTTCTTGACCACAATTTGGTTGAGTATGTACTGGGAATAAATGACCAGCAAAAATACCCGCGAACGCCAAAAGAATTAATGACCGAAGCCCTTGGTGATCTGCTCCCGAGGGAAATCATTGACCGTCCGAAGATGGGATTTACCCTCCCTTGGGAACATTGGATGAAAAACGAACTTAAAGACTTTTGCTCAGATCGCCTTGCAAAACTTGGAAAACGTCCGCTCTTCAATGAAAAGGGAATTGAAAAATTATGGATGCGTTTCCTAAAAGGAGATAAACACGTTACCTGGTCACGCGTTTGGCCACTTGTTGTTTTGGCGCAATGGCTAGAAGACAATCAAATTGACTGAAACAAAAAACATACTCGTTTTTATAGATTGGTATCTACCTGGCTACAAAGCAGGTGGCCCCATACAATCTATCGCCAATTTAGTGGGCAAGCTGCCTCATCATTTTTGGATTGTCACTTCCCTTTTTGACCACAATAGCAGCACCCCATACGAAGAAATTGAGGAAGCAACTTGGACCAGCAGAAGATCAAATGAACACGTCATGTACTTCGGTGCTGGTGGCCCTAGCAGTAAGGCCTTGAAAAGTATTCTGAAGGAACAGGTTTATGATGCCATCTATATAAATAGTTTATTCAGTACCACCTACGCCATTAAACCATTGTGGGCGGGAAAAAAACTCGGACTCACGAACAAGATCGTAATCGCTCCAAGAGGCATGCTCAAATCTGGTGCCCTCTCAGTTAAGTCTAAGAAAAAGGTCGCCTTTCTTCGCGGCGCTAAGACAATTGGACTTTACAGCGGTATTACTTGGCACGCGACCAACAAGGTTGAAGAACAAGAAATCCTAAGCACTTTTGGCAAAAAAACCAAGATTAAAATTGCTCCAAATTTGCCCAGAACCCTTGAGAAACGCTATCATACGCCCTTCAAAAAGGCAGGAGATATGAAATTAATTACTGTTGCACGTGTAAGCAGTGAAAAAAACATTCTTGGCGGAATTCAATTTCTGTCAACATTGAAAACGGGACACATTGAATGGGCCATTTACGGCACTTTACAAGATCAAGTTTACCTCGAGAAATGCCAGAAAGCTGCTGACAAAATAAAGATGCTGACCCTTCATTTCAAAGGGGAGATTCACCCTACAGGAATTCCAGAAGCACTGCAGCAACATCATTTCTTTTATTTACCGACTTTAGGTGAGAATTACGGACATGCCATTGCAGAGGCATTTTTAAGCAGTGTTCCTGTTATCATCAGCAATAAAACACCTTGGCAACAGCTAGAAAAAAAGAAAGCAGGTTGGTCATTGAGCTTAGAAAAAGAGCCCTTTAATAAGGTATTAGAAGACTGTTTGAATATGGACCATGAATCCTACTTGACATGGGTCGAAGGCGCCAAAACACTTGGGATGGAAATCACCGATGATCACTCCACGATTCAAGCAAACGAAAACTTATTTGAAAACCATGAATGAAGCCAAGAGCACAGATCTAAGCACATTCAACAATAGTTGGTACAACCCTGGCTCCCCAGTGCGCAGAGCATTGTGGTACGTTATTAATGTAGCCTGTTTCTTGAATCCACTGTTCCCTTTCTCAAGTCTTAAATGCCACTTATTAAGATTATTTGGCGCCAAAGTTGGAAAAGGAGTGGTAATCAAACCGCGTGTAAATATAAAACACCCTTGGATGCTTAGCATAGGAGATCACACTTGGATCGGCGAGCAAGCCTGGATAGATAACCTAGGCCAAGTTACAATTGGAAAAAACGTTTGTCTTTCCCAGGGAGCAATGCTCTTGTGCGGAAATCATAATTACAAAAAGGCATCTTTCGATCTCATTGTGGGAGCTATTCTGCTTGAAGATGGAGTTTGGATTGGCGCTCACTCAATTGTTTGCCCCGGGGTAAGCTGTGCCGCACATTCCATTCTATCTGTAAACTCAGTAGCCACGAAAAACCTTGAGGCACTGGGGATCTATCAAGGAAATCCGGCACAATACCTACGAAAAAGAAACATTGAATCATGAAAGTTTCAATTATCACAATTGCCTACAACAGTGCTGAGACCATTCGTGACACCATCAAATCTGTTTTAGCTCAAGATTATCCTAATTTGGAATACATTGTTGTTGATGGCGGCTCCAAAGACAACACAATGGAAATTGTGAATGCCCACAAACAGGGCATTTCGAAAGTCATCAGTGAACCTGACAAAGGCATTTATGACGCCATGAACAAAGGGGTCAAACTTGCTTCTGGTGATGTTATTGGCATCCTGAATAGTGATGACTTCTATTCAGACAACTGCGTCATCAGTGATATTGTAGCAAAATTCGCTGAATCCAATGCAGACGCAATTTATGCAGACCTCACTTATGTTGACCGCAACAATACAGACAAGGTCATTCGATATTGGAAAGCTGGAAGCTACAAAACTGGCCAGTTCCTAAAAGGATGGATGCCACCGCACCCGACGTTCTTCTTAAAGTCAGAGATCTACGAAAAACACGGCATTTATAGCACTGAGCTTAAATCAGCTGCTGATTATGAATTGATGTTGAGAATGATTCACAAGCATCAAATTAAAGTAGACTACCTCCCTCGAGTAATCACCTTAATGCGTGAAGGGGGAGAAAGCAACGTCAGCTTGAAGAACAGAATTAGAGCGAACAAAGAAGACCGCCAAGCGTGGAAAATGAATGGTCTTAAAGCACATCCACTGACCTTATTCAGAAAGCCACTTTCTAAACTTTCCCAGTTCATTAAGAAATAAGTATTGACCTAACTCCACGCAATTTAGAGTGAGGGTCAATGAAGGCATTCAGATCTCGATTTACATCAAAAAAAAAGAGCGACCCCACTGGTCGCTCTTTCTAATTTCTTTCGTTGTTCTCGTTAGAACTTCGCACGTGATTTACGTGAGCCAGTTCTGTTACGCAACCAACTGTATTTCTTTCTGTAGAAGTTACTACTTCCACGAATGACCTTCCCAATGGTAAATTGAGATGTTAAGAATCCGTCATTTTGCGAAGAGTCTCCACGTTTCGTAGCAAATCCTTCTTGGTATGAGTGATCGTTTACTGAGCCAGAGTTGATTGGGTCAGCAATAAAATCAATGATAGTTTGATTTGTTTGGCTACTGAATGCTACAGCAGCTGCTGCCTCACTAGTATTACCACCCAAACGCTCACGAATCAGCTCCGGATCTGCGTATGTAGTAGACAAATCATCGATGTAGTCCGTAAAGGTTGTTCGGTAAGAAATTTCCCATCCGATTCTCCACTCTTTGTTGAATGTAAAATACAGACCTATACCTGCAGGAATTGCAATTCCGATTGTTTCGTACTCTTCGTCTTGTCCTTCTGTTCTCCATTCCCGCAGGTCGTGCCACACTGCAGAATCGAACTCACCCGTTGGATCACTCAAAATTTGTCCTTGAGGATTGTGTCTAAAAGCAGATAGACCTCCAAAAACATACAATCTGAAATCAGGGTTGTAATATCCTTTACCCCCTACGTCATTGTCATAGAAAACGGTAAACTCACCTCTCAATCCCAATTCGAACATGCGATTGCGGAAATTCAAGTTTCTTGCAACACGTGCTGGATTAGTTGAAACATTATCCGCGTCATTGACCTGCAAATAGGTGAAATTTGCTGCAAGCGCAAAACGCTTTGAAGCCTTGTAGCGGCCGTATGCACCAATTGCAATATTGGTCTGACCCAAGTGCATGTCCCATGGAACAAAATCTCTTCCGATATCAGCCTGACCACCAATATCGCCGAGGTAGTTTGCACCCCCGATAGCCAATCCGTACTCCCATTTGTACTGGGCGTCGGCATTACTTGTCACGAAAAGCAGTATGGCTACGTATAGTAGTCTCTTCATTACCAAAGGTTTAAGTTTCGGTTAAAGAGCAAAAATAGTGCTTTACCCTCAGTTTCAAAACCTTCCGGGCAATTCTTTCACAATATTCTTTCTCTTCACGCTTAAATTGAATAGTACCTTCGTTCTACGAAATGTCTTACTAATTGTTCCGATCAGGCCCAACATGAACCGTATAAATCAACTATTAGGAACCAAACACCCGATCATACAAGCAGGAATGGTCTGGTGTTCGGGTTGGGAGCTAGCCACAGCCGTCAGCATTGCTGGTGGCTTAGGTGTCATTGGATCTGGATCAATGCATCCTGAAGTTCTTAACCAACACATTAATAAATGCAAGGAAGCTGGAGTGACCAATTTCGCGGTAAACATCCCGTTGCTCTATCCACAAATAGAAGATCACATTAGAACCATCATCCAACAGAGCGTACCTGTTGTTATTTCCAGCGCCGGAAACCCAAATAAATGGACAAAAACGCTTCAAGCTGAAGGGATTAAGGTTCTCCATGTGGTTTCCTCTGCTAAGTTCGCTTTAAAATCTCAAGATGCAGGCGTTGACGCTGTTATTGCAGAAGGATTTGAAGCTGGCGGACACAACGGAAGAGAAGAAACAACAACGCTCTGCTTGATTCCTGAAGTGGTAGAAAAACTTGAAATCCCGGTCGTAGCTGCAGGAGGTATTTCCGATGGGAAATCGATGCTTGCAACCATGGTTCTTGGTGCAGAGGGTGTTCAAGTAGGCAGTAGATTTGTAGCTTCAATTGAATCCTCTGCACACGTCCATTTCAAAAACGCTGTGATTGAGGCCAAAGCGGGGGAAACGGAACTTTCATTGAAGACCCTGACACCGGTAAGGCTGCTCAAAAACCACTTCCACACTTTGATCAGAAATGCCACACAGAACGGCGCATCGGAAGATGAACTTCGCATGATTCTTGGCAAAGGAAGGGCAAAGAAGGGAATGTTCGAGGGAAACATGACAGAAGGTGAGTTAGAAATCGGACAGATTTCCTCTCGACTGACTGAAATCTTGCCCGCAGCAACCATTATTGATCAATTCATTCGTGAATATGAATCTATAGGAGGAAGAAAACTGGGCAGCTATTTCGACTTCTAAGGCAACCTAACAGGGGTGACAGAGGTCTAGTAACTAGAAACTATAGACTCAGAATGATCAATTTGAATGAAATAGTCTCTCTCAAAACTCGTTATCTCTGAAGATGCACTAATTTTGTGCTTTGAAAATGCAAAAACACTTTTTACATATCTTGCTAATTTGGGGTCTTTTGCTAGGAACTCTTGCTTCCTTTGCACAGCTCAATGCGCCAGAAATAGAATGCATAACCATTGCCCTAGATGGCGAACTAACCATTACTTGGAATCAGCCAGCTGACCCACTTGGGGAGTTCACGGGGTATGAACTTCTTGAATACGATCCTAGCACAAACACTTCATCGTCTGTTGTTACGATCTCTAATTACAACTCAACTAGTTATGTCCCAGCAGGTCTAAATGGGAACACCCAGCCTTACTGCTTCTTCTTGCAAACGAACTCATTCGATGGCGCCAACCAAGTCTCGGCTCCAGGAGAAACAATGTGCTCCCTCTACCTTCAAGCAGTTCCAGGATTAACACCTGGTATTGTTGATTTATTCTGGAATCTACCCTATTTAACTGCACAACCGGCTAATGGCATTTACACTCTTTATATGGAGTACCCTGCTGGCACTTGGGTCGAAATTGCAAACATCCCTGCAGACCCTGTTATTAACTCCTATTTCCATGAAATTACAGTTTGCTCAGCTCAATTAAACTTCCAATTGCGCTATTCGAACGGTGGCATTTGCAATTCCTTTTCGAACATTGATGGCGGGGTTTTTCAAGATCAAATCGACCCTTCCGCCCCCGTATTCACATCTGTTTCTGTAGACAGCTTAACGAATGACGCCACCCTGAACTGGAACGCACCTCCGCAAGCCGATGTGAGTGGTTACATCATTTATGAATGTGTTGCTGGAATCTCGAATCCAGTCGCTTTAGACACCATCTTCGGCGGAAATATCACCAATTGGATTTGGGATGCTTCCGTTTTCGGAGGGACATCTCAAGCTGACTTAGCTCCTGAGTCATTTAACATCGCAGCGTTTGATAGTTGTTTTGTTTCTGCTGGCAATCCAGATCCAGGTCCAGGAAGTCTTTCCTGCACTTCTACCCTCTTTCTGGCTGCCAACATCACGGCATGCCAAGACGATGTTGATCTGATCTGGACACCATATACAGGGTGGGACACAGGTGTTTCGTTCTATGAAATTTATGCCCAAGAAGAACCCATTCCCTTCTCTGGAATTTACAATCCTTCAGAGGTGATTGGAATTGTAAATGGCAGCAACAATACATTTGTTCATGAAAACGCCAATCTTGGAAGTTCTTATCGTTACCGAGTGCGAGCTTATGCCAGTGGGACGGGCTATGAATCAGCGTCAAACACTCGAGTTGTAACACTTTTCTACCCTCAATCTCCAACCGACACTTATTTAAGCAGTGCTTCGGTAAATGGTCCAAATGAGGTCGAAATCAGTGTCCAATTAGATGCTACCGTCGGCACTCCTCACATGTACATACTGGAAAAGCTGATGTCTTTCTCCAATACGTACGAACCAATTGACGCTCAAGAAGCCATCGGAAATATTGAACTCATTTTTTACGATGCTGATGTTGACACAAAGGAATTGAGTTACAGCTATCGCATTCGAATAGAAAACAACTGCGGTGATTCGGTGGGCACAACAAACATCGGAAAAACCATACTACTAGATGGTTTCTCCAACAAAGAAAGACTTGTAAACAACATCAACTGGAGCCCCTACCAAGCGTGGGACGAAGGCGTTTATGAATATCAAATATTCAGAAGAATAGACGGTGCTGCTTTCCCAACTTTGCTAGAACAAGTTTCAGGCACACAAACAAGCTTTGAAGATGATGTTGCTGATTTATTATTTACCAAGGGCGACTTTTGCTATACCATCGTTGCGATTGAAGAAGGCAATGGAATCTCAATTCCAGACGTCGCATTTTCAAATGAGCTTTGCATTACCCAAGACCCCGTAATCTGGACACCAAATGCATTTGTTGTAGATGGCTTCAATAGAGTCTTTAGGCCTGTTATCTCGTTTGCAGACTTTGACAATTATCAACTTGAGATATACAGCAGATGGGGTGATATTTTATTCACTACTGCTGACATCCAAGAAGGATGGGATGGCACTTTCAAAGGTACTTTGGTTCCCGAGGGGCTTTATGCATTCTACATTTTCATCGCTGATGGTGCGGGAAGAGTGTATGAAGAAAGGGGAACTGTAACAATGCTTATCAACGGCATCGATTAAGATTCGGTAAGATTGGCAAAATCATTACCTTTGCAAAACTTTTTTCGATCTATCAACACCAAGCAATAACAGTATGGCTTTTAACGTATCAGACAAAGTCGTAGGAGAAGGATTAACCTACGATGACGTGTTGCTCATACCCGCTTTTTCGCAGGTACTCCCAAGAGACGTGAACGTTTCTTCTCAGCTAACCCGAAATATTCGCTTGAATACGCCAACTGTTTCCGCAGCTATGGATACCGTTACAGGGTTCCGAATGGCGATTGCTATGGCTCGTCAGGGTGGAATCGGTGTGATTCACAAGAACATGACCATTGCTGAACAGGCTAATGAAGTGCGCAAAGTAAAACGTTCTGAAAGCGGCATGATTCAAGATCCTGTGACTTTGAACGAAGGCGCGGTGGTAGGCGATGCATTGCAGCTGATGGCTGAACATAAAATTGGTGGCATCCCTGTTATAAATACTGACGGGATGCTTGTTGGTATTGTAACCAATCGTGACCTCCGTTTTGAAAAGGACAACACGCGTCCGATTAAAGAGGTTATGACAAGCGAAAACATTGTCACTGCAAAAGAAGATACTGACCTTGAAAAAGCTGCTGCAATCCTTCAAAAGCACAAAATCGAAAAACTTCCTGTTGTTGATCAAGACAACCGTCTAATTGGACTGATCACCTACCGTGATATTCTCAAGCTGGTCGAATACCCAAACAGTTGTAAAGATCTATACGGGCGTCTCCGCGTTGCTGCCGGTGTAGGCGTAACAGTTGACACCTTAGAACGCACAGCAGCGCTTGTGAAAGCTGGGGTTGACGCATTAGTTGTTGACACTGCTCACGGACACAGTCAAGGCGTTCTTGACACCTTGAAAAGCATCAAAAAAAAATACCCAAATCTTGAAGTCATCTGCGGAAACATTGCCACAGGTGATGCTGCTAGAGCCCTTGTAGAATGTGGTGCTGACGCTGTGAAGGTTGGAATTGGGCCTGGTTCAATATGCACTACCCGCATCATTGCAGGTGTTGGAGTTCCTCAACTCTATGCCGTAATGGAAGTAGCAAAAGCACTTGAAGGAACCGGCGTGCCTTTGATCGCAGATGGAGGAATTCGTTTTACAGGTGATATTGTGAAGGCACTTGCTGCCGGAGCAAGCACTGTTATGATTGGCTCAATGCTAGCGGGAGTAGAAGAATCTCCGGGTGAGACCATCATTTACGAGGGAAGACGATTTAAGTCATACCGTGGCATGGGATCTATAGAAGCCATGCAAAAAGGTTCAAAAGATCGTTACTTCCAAGATACAGAAGACGACATTAGTAAGCTAGTCCCAGAAGGGATTAGTGGACGCGTACCTTACAAAGGCTCTGCAGGAGAAGTTCTCTATCAAATCATCGGTGGCTTGCGGGCAGGAATGGGTTATTGTGGCTCCCCAGACATCGAAGCACTGCAAAAGGCAAAGTTTGTGCGTATCACAAATGCAGGAATCAAGGAGAGTCACCCCCACGATGTTTTCATTACCCGTGAAGCTCCTAATTACAGCTTAAGATAGTGTTGTTCTTCTTTTAGACAATGTTGTACTTTTGCACGTTACCATCTTAAATGCTAAAAAAATGAATTCTTTGAATCGTCTGTTTACGCTCTTATTTATTCTTGTCTTGTCTGCGAGCTCATTTGCTCAAAATGAATCAGACATCGTTCTTACCGTTGGTGATGAGAATGTTACAAAAACTGACTTCGAAAGTATTTTCAGAAAAAACAATAGAGACTCTGTGGTTACCGCAGCTGCTCTAGATGAATACATGGAATTGTTTATCAATTTCAAATTGAAAGTCAAGGAAGCCCGAGAAGAGGGATTGGACACAAACGCCTCATTCATCAGAGAACTTCAAGGATACAGAACCCAACTTGCCCGTCCGTACTTGATTGACAACGAGTTGTTGGATGAGCTTATTCAAGAAGCTTACAAAAGAACTGGTGAAGAAGTTCGCGCTAGTCATATCCTCATTAAATGCGATGCTAACGCACAACCTGAAGATACCGTTAGAGCATACAACCGAATCAATGAATTGCGCAAGCGAATCATTGGCGGGGAAATTTTCACAACTGTTGCAAAATCAAAAGGTGGGTCAGAAGACCCTTCTGTTCGTGACAACAATGGAGACCTTGGTTACTTCACTGCCTTTCAAATGGTTTACCCTTTTGAAACCGCAGCATTCAAAAGTGCAACTGGAGAGATTTCACCAATCATTCGCACGCGCTATGGATTCCATATTCTAAATATTACTGACAAACGTGCGGCGCGTGGTGAGGTTAAAGTATCTCACATTATGATTCGCAATAAAGACACAAAAGATCCAGTAGAAATGAAGGAAACGGAGACAAAAGCGAGAGAAATTTATCAAAAACTGATTGATGGATCTGATTTCTCTGAGCTTGCAATGCGTTTCTCTCAAGATGCCAGTACATCTAAAACTGGTGGAGAACTACCTTGGTTCGGAACAGGAAAAATGGTTGAAGAGTTTGAAGATGCTAGCTTTAGTCTTACTGAAAACGGACAAATTTCAGAGCCCATTGAATCATCTTACGGATGGCACATTATCAAAAGGCTAGACTACCGTCCGGTTCCTTCTTTCGAAGAGGTAGAAGTTGATCTTCGGAAAAAAGTAAGTCGTGATTCACGCTCTGAACTCACAAAGCGCTCATTCCTGAATAAGCTTCGCACAGAGTATGGTGCTCAACCAAATAAGAAGGCATTGAAGCTCATTTACAAAGCAGCACAAGATGACAGTGCTTTCGTAAATGGAAATGGCATTGAAATCTCGAAACTGAGCAAACTTGAAAAAGAGCTCTTCTCTATCGCTGGCAATGTTCATACAGCGAAGGATTATTACAACTACCTAAACAGCATTACCATCCGCAAGCGTGACCTCAATGGCAATCAAATTGTAGACGAAAAGCTTGAGGCATATCTAGACAGAGAACTTCTGGCTTATGAAGACAGCAAGCTTGAGTCTAAGTACAATGACTTCCGTCTTTTGATGAACGAATACCATGATGGGATACTTCTTTTCGAACTTACAGATCGCAAAGTTTGGTCAAAAGCAGTTAAGGATTCAGTTGGCCTTGTAAACTTCTATGAATCTAACAAGAACGAATTCATGTGGAAAGAGCGCGCTGCTGCAACTGTTTACACTTGCGCCAATGCGAAGATCGCCAAGCAACTCAAAAAACTTTTGAAAAAAGGAAAAACAGATGCTGAAATTCGCACCGAACTGAACGAAGACTCATCACTGAACTTAAGCACCGAGTCTGGGACTTGGGAACGAAGCAAAAACGATCTCCTTGAAAAAGCACAATGGGAAACAGGATTGTCTTCGAACATTGAACACAATGGGCAAATCGTAGTAATCAATTTCACTGAAATCCTAGCTCCTACACCAAAGCAATTGAACGAAGCAAAAGGTATGATCACAGCTGAATACCAAAACTTCTTAGAGCAAGAATGGATCAAAGGTCTCCGCAAAAAGTATAGCTACAAGGCGAACCCTTCTGTTCTCCATTCAATCAAGTAAGATTAGTGCGAAATATCGGAGTCTATGTTTTTCTTTTAACTGCTTCCATTTCCTGCCAACCAGGACAACCCGAAAATCAGGTTGAAAAAGGAATTGCTGCCGTGGCTTATGGAAAGCGCTTGTCTTGGGACGAAATTGCCTCCATTGTGCCTGACAATGCATCAGAAGAAGACAGCTCTGCGTTGGCTGAACGCTTCGTTAATGAATGGCTAAAAGAGCAAGCTATTCTCAGTCAAGCAGAAGCAAACCTGAGTGAAGGTGAAAAGAACTTTGATGAAGAATTAGCGAACTACAGGAAAAACCTAATCACATTCGCTTACGAGAATAAATACGTCCAACAGCGTCTTGACGCTGTTATTTCAGCAGACGAAATCTTGAACTATTACGAGAGCAATCAGGAGATCTTCGGATTGAAAGACTATATCGTCAAGGTGAAATTCTGTATCCTTCAATCTGAAACACCCAAACTGAAGAAATTCAGGAAGCTATTTGAAAGCGATGCCTCAGAGGACCTTGTAGCAGTTGAACAATTTTGCGTTGATTATGGTGCTTCTTACTACTTAAACATCGACAATTGGATGTTTTTTGAAGAGCTTGTATCGAAAGTTCCGCTTGAAACATATAATATCGAGAGTTTTCTCAGAAAAAACCCTAAAGCTGAATTTGAAAAGGGAGATAAGCTTTACTTTGTTCAGGTCTTAGACTATAAGTTCAAAGATAGCGTTTCACCCTTGGACCTCGTCCAAAACCAGATCCGCAGCCTGATCCTGAACAGAAGAAAAAAAGAACTATTAGCGAAAATGCGCGAAGACTTATACAAAAGCGCACTTTCTAGCAAAGAAATTGAAAAACTGTACGAATGAAACAAGTATGCGTAAGTATTGCGCTTCTGCTGTTCTCAGTAATATCTGTAGCACAAACACAAGGAGAAATCATTGATAGAATCATTGGTGTAATAGGTGATGAAATCATCTTGCAAAGTGAACTCGAAAATGATCTAATTCAAATGAAGATGAATGGACAAGATCCTGATGGATTGTCTAAGTGTTCTTCATTCGAACAACTTCTCTTCCAAAACCTATTGCTGAATCAGGCGCGAATTGATAGCCTTGTAGTATCAGAATCTCAAATTCAAGGAACCATTGATCAGCGTCTTGACTATTTCGTTAGCATTTTTGGCACCATTGAGGCTTTTGAAGCAGAATACGGAAAATCAATCGCACAATGGAGGTCTGATTTCCATGATCCGATAGAAGAGCAATTGCTTGTTGAACAAATGAGGGGCACAATTGACCAAACCGTATCTGCCACCCCAAAGGCAGTTCAAGATTTTTACGACATCTTCCCAAAAGACAGTATCCCGCTCATGAGTGAGCAAGTTAAATACAGTCAAATTGCCGTTCAACCACAGGCCTCTGATGCTGAAATGGAAGCACTTCTAGTTCAAGCTGACTCAGTCAGGAATCTTGTTGTAAGCAACCAAATGACCTTCACGATTGCCGCTTTGCGCCATTCCAAAGACCCGGGATCAAAGTACAAGGGTGGTTTGTACGAGAATGTAAAAAAGGGGATGTTCGTCCCTGAATTTGAGGCAGCCGCTTTTTCTACGCCAATCAATGATGTGTCTCCAGTATTCAAAACAACCTTTGGGTATCACTTCTTAATGCCAACAGACATCCGTGGTGAGGTATTCTCTGCGCGACACGTTTTGTTTAGTCCTGAAATTGACGACAATGATATACAAACTGCTTTTTTGCTTGTAGACAGCATCGCTGCTGCTATTCGTGCAGATAGCATCTCATTTGATCAAGCAGCTATTCGCTATTCAACTGATGAAGAGACGAGCAATCAAGGCGGCAAAATATCAAATTATCAAATGGGTGGTATGAAGCACAATGTTGACGAACTTGAAAGGGATGTATTCCTTGCGCTCAACAACTTGAAAATCGACGAGATCTCTGAACCTATATTAAAGGAAGATCCAAGCGGCAATCCATACTATGTCGTTTATCATTTGGATGGAAGAATTCCTGCTCACGTAGCAAACCTTCGAGAAGATTACTTGTTATTTAAACAACAAGCCGAAGCGAAGATGCGTCAAGAAGCCTTCGAAATATGGGTAGCGAAACGAATCAACTCTACCTACGTAAGAATGCATGATGATTATAAAGACTGCACCTATGAATTCCCCTGGATCACAAGCGGTTTATAATTAGAAAAAAAGATTTATATAGTACATTTCTGCTGAAACACGAAAAAGATGGCCTCACCGAATTACAGTTCTGATAAAGAAGCACTAGATCAACTAAGAGTCGAATATGCGAAACTCACCGCCGAGATCGGAAAGGTGATTATCGGACAAGATGATGTCATACGTGAGGTGATCATTAGCATTCTTGGAAATGGACACTGTCTGCTTGTAGGAGTTCCTGGATTGGCAAAAACACTTTTGGTGAACACCATCTCTGAGGCGTTAGGTCTTTCATTCAATCGAATTCAGTTTACGCCAGATCTTATGCCCTCAGACATCGTGGGATCAGAGATTCTTGATGAGAATAGAAAGTTCAAGTTTGTAAAGGGGCCTTTATTTTCTAACATCATCCTTGCTGATGAGATCAACAGAACACCTCCAAAAACTCAGGCTGCGCTTCTTGAAGCAATGCAAGAGAAAGCAGTTACAACTGCTGGAAAGACGTTTCCGCTGCCAACTCCTTTCTTCGTTTTAGCAACGCAAAACCCCATTGAACAAGAGGGGACCTATCCCCTACCTGAGGCGCAATTAGACCGTTTCATGTTCAACATTTGGGTAGACTACCCTACTTTCCAAGAAGAGCTCAGTGTTGTAAAGAGCACTACTGGTGGAAGCTCTGCAAAAGTTAATTCGGTTATTGATGCAGAACAAATTGTATTCTTCCAGAACCTGATTCGCAAAATGCCTGTAGCTGACAATGTGATTGAATATGCAGTAACATTGGCTTCGAAGACCCGTCCAGGAAGAGAAATGGCACCAGAAATGGTCAACAACTTTCTCTCTTGGGGCGCAGGGCCGCGCGCTTCTCAATACTTGATTATTGGAGCAAAATGCAATGCGGCTTTAAATGGCAAGTACTCACCAGACATAGAAGATGTTCAAGCGGTGGCGCTTCCTATACTTCGTCATAGAGTTGTGCGAAATTACAAGGCTGAAGCCGAAGGGTATTCTGTAGAACGCATTATCAAAGAGCTGTTTTAGAAAGGCGAAGTTTTTTTAGAATCTTCTCGCTCAAATTATCATCGAAGAATAACGTATATCCGGATATCATTGCTATTGCGAACTCAGGCAATCGCATTGCTCCGCCTATAAAACCATGGAAAAGAGCCCCAGCTATAAACAATGGAATTCGTGCTTTTCGAAACCAAATAAGCAAAGGAAAAGACAGTTGGTAGAGGAGTCCGAAATAGTTCCCTAGATACATAAGCCATTTATTACCCACCAATAGATCACGAAGCCAAATAGGTGTAAAGTGATCAAAATGAAGCGCATAGTATACTGAGCTCCCTTCGAGCCATGTTTTACCTGACAATTTGTACATGCCTGCTAGCGCATAGACTAAAACAAACTGAATTCGACAGGCCAAAAAAGAAAAATTCGTGACCGTTATGCTGAAGATCGACTTTGCCTTCGCATCAACGGGAATGAGGAAAAATGCAAAAAGCTGATACAGTATAAATGAACTGTTGAAGGCAGGAATAAAGGCGTAATAAAGCATCCAACCAATTAAGAAAACAAGAACCCTCGGCACCCATTTGAATAACCCAAGCAATGAGGTTAATATGGCAGCCATGTATAGGAAATAGGCCGGCTTAGCGTACACACGCATGTGGTCTAAAATGTATGCGAAATTCATCGAAACACTTTGCTCAGGATGCGAAGAAATCCCAATTGAATAAGGGCCCCAAATCAAATCACGTAAGGGAAAAAAGTACATTGCATTGAGGAGCATAACCGCATAAGCGGCGAATGTAAAAAGGCGCACGGTAGAGGGCGACCTCACCTCTGAAGACATTCTGGAAATGTAGGTATCGAGTAACCTCATTTGGGAAAAGTATAAACGGGGAATTTAAACTCACGAGGAGCCTCTACTAGTGACCCATCGAATGGAGGAGTGAATACGATACGCAGCTTTAATTGTACAGAATCTGGCCTACTTTGATAAAGAATCTCATGTCTACGGACAGCCATGTAAAGCACCCGCATGTAAGGCACATCACTTACGATCAAATCATACTGCAAAACCGAATCTTCATTGAAGTATAGATTTCGCCGCATATCAATGGCAAGCAACAATTCAAGCTTTTGCGCTACATAAGGCAATCTTGGATGACTACTTATGTCGTCAAAATCTTCAGAAGAAGTCCAACTAGACCATTCCTCTCCAGTTGAAAACCGATAATCCAGCTCATACTGATCTTTCTTAACGTCTGGAGCAAACAGCTTCCATCCCTGATGAAAATAGGGCACCATATATTGATTTCTCAGAGCTGTAAGTCTATTTGGCGGACTAAATTCTAAGCAATATGTGAGCGTGCAAATAAAGTGAAAGAGAAGATACATGGTCAGTCCCATGACCAACCATCTCGTTGTAGGTTTTATCTCTTTGCTGTCTTCTTTCACAAACCAAAGATGCGAATTCAATTTTAAATTCATCTGTTAATTTACAGCTACAAAGTTCTTTCGTGCAAACACAAAGTTCTTCGTTGCGTCCACAAAGTTCTTGTTCAGACAATTGATCAATTGCCGAACTTTGTCATAGGGACAGGGGTGCTGACCCTTGGAGCTCCATTCTGCAAATCACACATCCTTTCGGAAGTGCTTTAAAAGAGTTTATTTCTAGGTCAATTTCAACTCTACAGCCCAAACTCTTTCCCACACATTACCCTGCTTTACCCTAAGACAAAAATGACAGATCAAGTCTTACCTCCAGAACACGGAACACCTTTTCAGCGTATTTCCTTTCGCATTATCAAAAGGGACCATTTCCAGATAACGCTTACAAGCCAGAACCGATCAGCTATAAATCCCCAGCAAGTTTTAGAGGTTTAAACGGCGTGGCGAGTCAATTGCATTGATACCTTCGCTCTGCTTGGTTTGGACGGAGCGGGGGCGGGGGCGGGCCCGCAAGGGCTCCATTA
This sequence comes from Flavobacteriales bacterium, assembly GCA_047636995.1. Classification (GTDB taxonomy): domain Bacteria; phylum Bacteroidota; class Bacteroidia; order Flavobacteriales_D; family Sanyastnellaceae; genus JAQWQB01. Next base: position 128,091 of record JBLIGQ010000001.1, read on the forward strand.
CTCAAACACGTCGGCCAAACCAGAGCCAACTGGAGGTCCATTAGAATACAGTTACTCATCCATTTTGAGGACAGATTTTTAAATGACACACTTTATTGAACAGCCCCCCTTTTCATTCACTCAATACATTTAAACTCTGCCTTCTTACTCCAAACGCTTGCTCCAAACGCTAGCTCATAACCCTTGCTCCAAACTCTTGCACATTACTCTTGCTCATAACTCTTGCTCACAACTCTTGCTCATTACGCTTGCTCATAACCCTTGCTCCAAACGCTAGCTCATAACCCTTACTCCAAACGCTTGCTCATAACCCTTGCTCATAACTCTTGCTCATTACCCTTGCTCATTACTCTTGCTCATTACCCTTGCTCATTACTCTTACTCATAACCCTTGCTCCAAACCCTTGCTCCAAACTCTTGCACATTACTCTTGCTCATAACCCTTGCTCCAAACCCTTGCTCATTACGCTTGCTCATAACCCTTGCTCCAAACGCTAGCTCATAACCCTTACTCCAAACGCTTGCTCATAACTCTTGCTCATTACCCTTGCTCATTACTCTTGCTCATTACCCTTGCTCATTACTCTTACTCATAACCCTTGCTCCAAACCCTTGCTCCAAACTCTTGCACATAACGCTTGCTCATAACTCTTGCTCACAACTCAGTTGCTCAGCAACGCAAGATTGTTACTTTTGCACAAAGCTATTTCTCTATGATCAGTGCGAATGACCCCTCATTGACTTCTTGGGTAGATGTTCCAGAAAACAGTGACTTCCCGATTCAAAATCTTCCTTTTGGAATTTTTAAAACTTCCCTTTTAAAGCCGCGTGTTGGTGTGGCTATTGGGACTAAAATATTGGACTTAAAAACATTACATGTACTCGGCTATTTTGAGAACCTTCCCTTCCAAATAGAGGATTTCAATGCTGCAACGCTCAATGCCATTATTGCACACGGTAAACAAGCTACGCGTGATTTACGAAATCGCCTATCAAAACTATTGAGGTCTGACAGTGGTCACCTGCGAGACCGCGAGCACCATGTAGGTCAAGTTCTTGTGGAAATGAGTGACGCTGAAATGCTTTTACCAGTTCACGTTGGTGATTATACAGATTTCTATTCAAGCATTGAACATGCTACCAACGTCGGAATGATGTTCCGTGACCCAGCGAATGCTTTACTTCCAAACTGGAAACATATTCCTGTTGGATACCACGGTCGGGCTTCATCTATCGTTGTTTCGGGAACCCCGATTCGAAGACCGAAAGGACAACAAATACCAAACGATTCTGACCAACCGGTATTCGGCCCTTCCAAATTGCTTGACTTTGAGCTTGAAATGGCATTCATCACCTACAATGGTAAGCCACTTGGTGAAAGTATTTCTACTGCCGAAGCTGAGGACTTTATTTTCGGAATGGTGCTTTTCAATGACTGGAGTGCACGCGACATTCAAAAATGGGAATATGTGCCTTTGGGACCTTTTCTTGGTAAAAACTTTGGATCAACCATTTCGCCATGGATTGTGACACTTGATGCATTAGAACCGCACAAAGTAAGTGGCCCTGTTCAAGACCCTGAGGTGCTAAACTACCTTACTTACGCTGGAGACAAGAACTATAATATTGACCTTCAAGTGTTCATCAAGCCGGAAGGAGGCAAAGAGCATGTTGTAAGTGAATCGAACTTTAAATACATGTATTGGAATCTATGCCAGCAACTCGCTCATCATACTGTTAACGGCTGCAATTTGCGCGTTGGAGACATGATGGCAAGCGGAACAATTTCTGGCCCAGATGAAAGCAGCTACGGCTCAATGCTTGAGCTTTCTTGGAAAGGATCAAAAACAGTGAAACTTGGAGACGAAGGTGAACGTAAATTCATTGCTGATGGTGATGAAGTCATCATTCGTGGACATGCAGTCAAAAATGGTGTGCGCATTGGTTTTGGCGAAGTGTCTGGAAAAATATTGCCTGCGAACTAATAGCCCAATATGCTGAAAGTTGATTCTGAAGAAGAAAATAAAGAGATAACCCGAAGATATAGGGGGTTACTCAGATCTGCTGAGCGCTCAAAGTCAACTCAAGACAGGAGACGCATTCGAAAAGCTTTTGATATTGCCCTCGAAGCGCACAAAGACATGCGCAGAAAGTCAGGCGAGCCTTACATCTATCACCCCATTGCGGTGGCTAGGATTTGTGCCGAAGAAATTGGACTTGATACCACCGCCATTGTCTGCGCCTTACTGCATGACACTGTAGAAGATACCTATATCACACTAGATGATATTTCCAATCTATTTGGTGCGAAAGAGCGAATGATTATTGATGGTTTGACAAAAATTTCAGGCGTTTTTGACCAAACAACTTCAGCACAAGCAGAAAATTTCAGGAAAATGCTCTTGACTTTGTCAGACGATATTCGTGTGATTCTGATCAAAATCGCAGATCGTTTGCACAACATGCGAACCTTGGATCACATGCGAAATGACAAGCAACTTAAAATTGCTTCTGAGACCTTATTCATGTACGCCCCTCTTGCACACAGACTGGGACTTTACAACATTAAGACTGAACTGGAAGACCTCTCACTAAAATATACAGAACCTGAACAGTATCATGAAATCTCAGAAAAACTTGACAAATCGAAAGCTGTCAGAACCCGTTTCATTAACAAATTCTCCTTACCTATAAGCAGGGCACTTGAAACAGAAGGAATTCAATTTGCCATTAAAAGTAGAACAAAAAGCATCTTCTCCATTTGGAATAAGATCGACAAGAAAAAAGTTCGTTTCGAAGACATTTATGATGTTTTTGCTATTCGCATCATTCTAGACATTCCTCTTGAGCAAGAGAAAGCCGAAGCATGGAAAGTCTATTCCATTGTCACAGACTTCTATCAGCCGAACCCAGACCGATTGAGGGATTGGATCTCCATCCCAAAAGCGAATGGATATGAATCATTGCACACCACCGTTATGAGCCCCACTGGAAAATGGGTTGAAGTGCAGATCCGTAGCAAACGGATGGATGAAGTTGCTGAAAAAGGGTTTGCCGCGCATTGGAAATACAAAGGCGAAAGTGACTCACCTGAAAACAACTTGGATGATTGGCTTGCCCAAATTCGAGAAGTCCTAGATAGCAATGACGGTGACGCACTCAGCTTCATTGATGATTTCAAGCTCAACTTGTTTAGCGAAGAAATCTACATATTCACTCCAAACGGTGAATTGAAAACCCTCCCTAAAGGAGCTACCTCACTGGATTTTGCTTTTAGCATTCACTCTCAAGTTGGTTCGCAATGCATCGGAGCGAAGGTCAACCATAAGCTTGTACCCTTAAGCCATGAGCTAAAAAGTGGAGACCAAGTAGAAATCATTCTATCTAAGAAACAAACACCCAAAGAAGATTGGCTTTCTTATGTGGTTACCGCAAAAGCAAAGTCGAAAATCAAACAACTCCTAAAAGAAGAAAAGAAAAAAATTGCGACGGATGGAAAAGACATGCTTCGTAGAAAATTGAGAAACATTGGAGCAGCATTCTTAAGCATCAATATCACAGAGCTAGAGAAACATTATAACATGGACTCGGCAATTGAGATGTACTATCAAATTGCCAAAGGAAAAATTGACCTCAAAAAGCTCAAAAACTATACAATTGAAGGGGACCGTATTGCATTCAAAAAAGCCAAAGGCCCAGCTCCATCTCCTAGCTCAAAAGCATTTGCCCCGATCCCTGGAAAAAAAGACTCATTGCTCATTGGCGATGAAAACCAACAAATGGACTATACGCTGGCCAGATGCTGCAACCCAATCCCTGGAGATGATGTTTTTGGCTTTGTTACCGTCAATGGTGAAATCAAAATCCACCGTGTCAACTGTCCCAATGCCACAACACTTCTGAGCAACTATGCTTACCGGGTCATCAAGGCAAGATGGGCAAGTAAAGAATCAGAACAGTTTGAAGTGGGCGTGAATTTTACAGGGATTGATGATGTCGGTTTGGTCCACAAAATAACCAACATTATTTCCTCAGACATGCACGTAAACATGAAGGCCATCAGCTTTGAATCACTCGACGGTATCTTCGAAGGTACAGTGCGCGTGCTTGTTCACGATACTGAACACCTCAATACGCTCATCGATAAACTGAAAAATGTGAATGGAGTGTTAACAGTTGGCCGAACAGAAGCTGGTCAGTTATAGCCTTCCTTTCTTTGAATTGCTTATTTTTACCATTTGGTATTAGCCGAAGCTTCATGGACGAAGGTATTCAAGATAAAGTAAGTGGTATTTTCTCAGCCTATCTCGAAAAGAATGGGCACCGCAAAACACCCGAACGTTTTGCGATTTTAAGAGAAATATATGATTTTGAAGGTCACTTCGATATTGAATCGCTGTACGTTCATATGAAGAACAAAAATTACCGCGTATCACGTGCTACTCTGTATAACACCATTGAACTTCTTCTTGCTTGCAGCTTAGTTCGAAAGCACCAATTCGGAAAGAACTTGGCGCAATTTGAAAAAAGTCATCAGAACAACCAACATGATCATATCATTTTAACCGATAGCGGTGAAATGCTTGAGTTCTGTGATCCACGTGTACAGCAAATCAAAGTAACATTAGAGGAGATATTTGGAATTGAAATCTTGCACCACTCGCTCAACTTCTACGCGAAGAAAAAACCAGATAGCAAATGAGCAGTCAGTTTGAAACATACCCAGAGCGAACTTGCCAAGTCATTAAACTGCAAGGTAGATTTGTAGAAGATGAGGAGCATGCTGGATTTTTAAAAAACATACAAGACCTCTGCGATGCAGGGGAATCCAAATTTGTTATAGACCTAAAAGAATTAAAATATATCAATAGCAGTGGAATAAACTTACTTGTCAAATTGGTGAAATATTTAAATGGAAAGGAAGGCAAAATTGTCTTCACAAGCGTTCCTGAAAAAATCAATGAATTACTGACAATTATTGGATTGAACGCTGTGTTCGCAATTCAACCTTCAATTAATGAAGGATTGCAATATCTGAACTAATCTTATGAAAGTAGATATTCTTCTCGGGCTCCAGTGGGGCGATGAAGGCAAGGGAAAAATCGTTGACGTTATTACCCCTGACTATGAAGTGATTGCTCGTTTCCAAGGGGGGCCCAATGCCGGTCACACTCTAGAATTCGAAGGACGCAAATATGTTTTGCACACGATTCCTTCAGGCATTTTTCACAGTGACAAAAAGAACATCGTTGGCAACGGTGTGGTAATTGACCCGGTCATCTTCAAAAAAGAAGTTGATGCCCTTGTACTTGAGGGTGTTGACATCCAAAAATCATTGCTTCTTTCTCGAAAAGCCCACCTTATTCTTCCTACGCACAGATTGCTTGATGCAGCTAGCGAAAAGGAAAAAGGAAGTAAGAAAATTGGTTCAACCTTGAAAGGAATAGGTCCAACCTACATGGATAAAACCGGTAGAAACGGATTGCGTATTGGTGATGTGTTAGGCTCTAAATTCGACGAGAAGTACAATCAGCTTAGAGCAAAACATGAGCGTCTACTTTCTCATCATGATTTTGAATACGACATAGAACCACTGGAAAAAGAGTGGATGGAAGCCATTGAATTCCTCCGTACTATGACCATTATTGACAGCGAACACTACATCAATGATGAACTTAAAGCTGATAAGCGAATTCTTGCTGAAGGTGCACAAGGCTCGCTGCTAGACATCGACTTCGGTTCTTATCCGTTTGTCACTTCTTCAAACACCATTTCAGCTGGCGCTTGCACTGGTCTTGGGGTTGCCCCAAATCGAATTGGTGAAGTACTCGGTATTTTCAAAGCATACTGCACACGCGTAGGCTCTGGACCATTCCCTACTGAATTGCTTGACGAAACAGGTGAAGAACTTCGTGCTAAAGGAAGTGAGTTTGGGGCCACTACAGGTAGACCAAGAAGATGCGGATGGGTAGACCTTCCTGCACTTCGTTATGCCATTATGATCAATGGCGTTACCAAACTTATTATGACCAAAGCAGATGTATTAAGTACATTTGACCAAGTTAAAGTGTGTACGCATTACATGCACAATGGTGAAAAAATTGACTACATGCCCTACAGCGTTGAAGACGGTGAATTAATCCCCGTTTACAAATCGATTCCAGGCTGGCAGCAAGACCTCACCGGCATGCGCACCATGGACGAACTCCCATCTGAATTGAAGCACTACATCTCATACCTAGAAGAACAGTTGAGTGTTCCAATTACCGTTGTGTCTGTAGGTCCTGATCGCTCTCAAACAATCCACCGAGAGAGCAGCGTTATGGCATGATCTTTTCGATAGCAGTTTTATGAAACACCTGCGCTGCATTTTTCTTTTCGGCTTTCTGATGTTCGCATGGACCAATTCGGCCTATGGCCAACAAAAGAAAAAAGTTGAAATCCTTAATACAGATGCCAGCTATTATGACGCTGACTTAATGGATGCTGATCGGTTGATTGGTAACGTGAGGCTGAGGTACAATGAAGTGCTCATGTTCTGTGATAGCGCATACCGCTATCCCAACGGGAATTTTGATGCTTTCAGCCGAATTCGAATCAATCAAGGAGATAGCATCGTGCTTCTGGGAGACAGACTCTTCGTTGACAACAACACCAAGCAAGCCAAGCTCCGTGAAAACATCCGTTTTAAAGACAAAGATTTAACGCTCACAACAGAATTACTGAACTACGACCTAGAAACCGGAGTAGCTAGTTATTTTGAAGGCGGAAAAATTGTCTCTACAGAAAACAACAATGTACTTACGAGTGATGAGGGGTTTTATGATTCTGAATCTGAGTTTTTTCACTTCAGAAACAATGTAGAACTCAAAAATCCTGAATATACGGTCTTATCTGACACGCTGAAGTACAACGGTGCCAGCGAAACCGCTTACTTTTTTGGCCCAACGACCATCAAGTCTGATCAAAATACCATTTTCTGTAATAACGGCTGGTACAGCACCAAAACAGAGGTCTGCCAATTCAATGAAGGCGCTAGAATCTTTTCGAAGTCTACCTTTCTTGCAGGAGACAGCATCTACTACGAAGGTGGTTCAGGATATGGTGAAGTGTTTGGAAATGTGATGATCCAAGATACAACTAGCAACTACTTCATTACAGGAGACTACGGGTGGCACCATGAAGAAAATAACAAATCTCTGGTAACCGGAAATGCAGAAATGGTCCAGTTCTTTGAGGGTGACTCTTTGTTCTTACATGCAGACACCCTGCGTGCAGCGCCTGATAGTCTTGGTAAAAACCTGATTACAGCTTATCAGCATGTGAAGATTTTCAAAAACGACTTGCAAGGGGTGTCTGATTCATTGACTTACCTGGAAGCTGATTCACTGCTCACCCTTTATGGCACCCCTTTACTCTGGTCAAAAGACAACCAAATCAGCGGGGAGAAAATTGAAATAAAACTCTTCAATGGCAAGATTGATCAAATGATCATTACCAGCAAAGCCATGATCGTTTCAGAGGCCGTTGAAGGAAAATACAATCAAATCAAGGGACGAAACTTGGTTGGATATTTCTACGACAATAAACTTCGAAAAATCTTTGTCAATGGGAATGGACAAACCATCTATTTCCCCATTGAAGAAGGTGAGACTAAAAAAGCCATCGGTGTGAATAGAGCTGATTGTTCTGATGTCAATATCTTCGTGAACGAAAGTGTGATTGAACGCATTGTGCTCATCAACAAACCATCTGGAGCTCTCCACCCCATGGGCAAAGCTGAACATGACGATTTATTTCTTGAGGGGTTCTTTTGGAATGCAGCAAATCGACCAGAAAAACGTGAAGACATCTTCTATTGGCATGAAACGGTTATGCCTGAGTAAAGGCTTGCTCTTGGTACAACGGATAAACTTCCATCTTCGCATTCACATCCTTTCCCACTTGAATTAGAACCGCTTCATCTGTAGGATTTGAAATCACACGATCAATCCAATCAGCTATTTGTGCCATATCTGACTCAACCAAACCTCTGGTTGTTACTGCTGGTGTCCCAATCCGAATCCCTGAAGTCGTAAATGGAGATTCCGTATCAAACGGCACCATGTTCTTGTTCACGGTAATGTGTGCTTTTACCAATGCTTTTTCAGCCTGCTTGCCAGTAACCCCCTTGTTTCTCAAATCGATGAGCATGCAGTGGTTATCTGTCCCTCCTGATATCAATTCAAATCCGCGAGCCACCATGGCATCAGCCAGAGCTGACGCGTTTGCAATTACTTGCTTGCTATACGCTTTAAACTCTGGACGAAGTGCTTCGCCGAAGGCAATTGCTTTTGAGGCAATTACATGTTCCAACGGTCCTCCTTGCATACCCGGGAAAACAGCTGAATCCAAAAGGCTCGAAAATTTCCGAACAACTCCTTTTTGTGTTTTCAATCCCCACGGATTCTCAAAATCTTGTCCAATCATTATAACGCCACCACGTGGACCTCGCAACGTCTTGTGCGTGGTAGTAGTAACTACGTGGCAATGTGGAAGTGGGTCATTCAATAGTCCAGCAGCAATCAATCCTGACGGGTGAGACACATCTGCAAGAAGTAATGCTCCAACTTCATCAGCAATTTCTCTAAACCTCTTGTAGTCCCAATCTCTTGAATAAGCTGACGCACCACAAATAATCATTTTTGGTTTTACTTCCTTCGCCTTGGCGTGAACCACATCCATATTTACTCTACCCGTTTCCTTTTCAACCCCATAAAAATGTGGACTGTAAAGTTTGCCCGAATAATTCACAGGAGAGCCGTGTGTGAGATGTCCGCCATGAGATAAATCAAAACCAAGAATGGCGTCACCTGTATTCAAACAAGCCAACATTACCGCGCTGTTCGCACTGGCTCCACTATGTGGCTGCACATTCGCCCATTCAGCGCCAAACAATTCTTTCAATCTATCAATTGCTAATTGTTCTGATTGATCTACAATTTCGCAACCGCCGTAATAGCGTTTACCAGGAAGACCTTCAGCGTATTTGTTCGTCATAACAGAGCCCATTGCCTCCATCACTTGCTCACTCACAAAATTTTCTGATGCGATTAGTTCAAGTCCTTCAACTTGTCTCTTTTTCTCTTGACCAATGAGGTCGAAAATAGCTTCATCTCTCCACATAGTAGTAAATATTAGATTTCAAACTGGATAAACTCAGTTGAACAACAATAAAAACAAAGGTCATCCTTTCTTTAAATGTAGCTTCATGAAACAGGCATAAAAATTTTCAATCAGCCCTTAATTTTTCGCAATCCAATGTATGCTGTGAATAACAAGCCAGACCTTGAGTAAGAGCATCCCAAATTGCTAGCAAATTGCACTCAGAAGCGGTGTAGATACAAAACGCTTTGTTTCTTACCCGAAAGCAGAGCTAAATCCCGTTATAGAATAAAGTAAAAAAGTCACTCTAATGCGTCATTTGTTCCTTGTACGATTTTCAATCCTCTCTTCAATTTTACTCTTGGGGTTCATTCTGAGTTGCTGCAATTCAACTACTAAACACCACGAAATGGCAGATGCACATACAAACGCATTGGTGAATGAGACAAGTCCATACCTCCTTCAACATGCGCACAACCCTGTAAACTGGTACCCATGGGGAGAAGAAGCCCTTGCAAAAGCAAAAGCAGAGAATAAACTTTTACTGATCAGTGTTGGCTACAGTGCCTGCCACTGGTGCCATGTAATGGAGCACGAAACCTTTGAAGACTCCACTGCTGCAGCTTTTATGAATGCACATTTTGTGAGTATTAAAGTAGACAGAGAAGAGCGTCCAGACATTGATCAGATATACATGAACGCCGTGCAGCTGATGACGCAACGAGGAGGTTGGCCACTGAACTGTTTTGCGCTAGCAGACGGAAGACCTGTCTACGGCGGCACTTATTATCCCAAAGATAAATGGATGGAGGTTCTGAGCTCTTTGGTTGATCTTCAAAAAAACAAACCTGAAGAGCTGGAAGCCTATGCCACTCAGCTGACTAAAGGAATTCAAGAAAGTGAATTAATTGAACTTGTAGACAGCGAAGCATCTTTAGACAGCGCATCTTTAGATGAGCTCGTCACGCAATGGAAACCCTACTGGGATTTGCGCGAAGGTGGACCAAATCGATCTCCAAAGTTCCCAATGCCCAACAATTTAGATTTCTTGTTGCATTATGGAACAGCCAAGAATAGATCAGACATTCTAGATTATGTGAAGTTGACTTTAGACAAAATGGCTCAAGGTGGAATCTATGATCAAGCAGGCGGTGGTTTCGCTAGGTACTCTACTGATGGGCTATGGAAAGTGCCCCACTTTGAAAAAATGCTCTATGACAACGCCCAATTGGTTAGCCTTTACGCCGATGGATACCGCAAATGGAAGGATCCAGAATACAAGCGACTTGTAGAGCAAACCATCAACTTCATTGAACGGGAACTTACAACACCTGACCACCTATTTTACAGCGCACTTGATGCAGACAGTGAGGGAGAAGAAGGGAAATTCTACATCTGGACCAAAGAAGAGCTAGAAACAATTTTGGGCGAAGACTTCGCGCTAGCAAAAGATTTTTACAACATCAACGCGAAAGGGAAATGGGAAAACAATCACTTCATTTTACTTCGAAAGAATTCACTCGAGGCATTTGCCGAAGCGAAGGGAATGGACAGCAATGAACTTGAATCCACGATCCAACGGGTAGATGCTAAGCTGATGGCTGCGCGTTCGAAACGCATTCGCCCAGGACTTGATGATAAATCACTTACCTCTTGGAATGCTCTTATGATTAAAGCCTATGTAGATGCATCTCGCGCCTTTGACGAACCAAAATGGTTGGCAAAAGCACTTGAAAGCATAGACGCCCTTCAAAAAAATGTCACAACAAAAGACGGAGGTCTATTTCATAGCTACAAAGAAGGAGAGGCTAAAATCAATGGATACTTGGAAGACTATTGCTTTGTTATCGAGGCGCAAATAGCACTTTATCAAGCCACCTTTGATGAAAGCCATTTGAACAATGCCGTGAAATTAGCAGACTACGCGATAGAACATTTTTATGACGAAGAGAGAGGAATGTTCTGGTTCACAAGCAATTTAGACCCTGCGCTCATTGCAAGAAAACAAGACATTGAAGACAATGTTGTTCCTGCTTCCAACTCCAGCATGGCAAAAGCACTGTTTCAGCTCGGTACGCTCTTTGAGAAAAAGGACTATAAAGACAAGAGCAAACAAATGCTACTAAATGTAAGCAATACATGGAGCTATGGACAAGGCTATTCCAACTGGGGTAAATTAATGCTTTGGCAAACGACTCCTTTTTATGAAGTGGCTGTAACAGGAGATCAATCACTTGCGCTTCGCAGAGAATTAGATCAAAATTACTTACCTGATGTCCTATTTATGGGCGGAACAAAAAGTGACTTACCTCTTCTTGAAGGAAAGTTCATTGGAACTTCCACCATCTTCGTTTGTGAAAATAAAGCCTGTCAATTACCTACAGAATCTACAGCAGATGCACTTGTTCAAATGGGCCGCTAGCCATCTCTTCATTCTTCTCAGCCTAAGCACAGTTGGACAACAGATAGAAGTAGACGATACAGAAATCGACTTTCGCCAGCTGAGTTTTCAGCATGATTTTATAACTAAAAATAAGATCAAAACAATTACCGTATCAGAGCGCGAAATGCGGTATGGTCAGATGATTAAAGATCTAAACAGCGGCATCACTTATGAATTTGATCTGGAAGGGAATTGTGTGTCCAGAACAACAACGCGCGATCTTTTCGGAAGGAATGACAGCATTATTGAACGTTTTGAATTGAGTGGCCGAGAATTGGAGCAATCCATTCGTCAAGACCAACGAAGCTACCTCAGACTTGAAAGACAAGTTATAGGTGATACGACCTCTTTTTGCAGGTATAGAGGAAACAAGGCAGGAGAAGAAACATGGCTTTCGTGTGAATACCATGTAAGCCATATTGAGGGAGCCAAAAAAACGGTTGAAATCATGAATGACCAAAAACGTCCATATCAAACGCGCGTATTTCATTTCGACAGCCTAAACTACCTCACGACGATAGAATACACCTATTTAGTCACGCGAAATTACCGCTCTAGCGCCTTTTCATATACCGAGATTGGTCAGCTGGAGTCCAGAATTGACCAGTCAAAAAAAGAAACGAAAAAATGGACCTATCTCTATGGAGAAGACAGCACACTTGAGTCCATATATTACTTCGAAAACGACAATCTCATTTGGGAAAGGGAAATTGTGCTCGGTAATTCAGGTAAAATCGATGCCTTATTAAAGCGAGACCCAAGCACTGGGGATATCAAAATAGATAAATATATATACGAATTTCACGAATAAAACGTTAACCCCTTATGCGCTATCTTTTTCTGCTCATGCTTTGCATTTTGACCCTCGCACCTTTGGAATCTTCTGCGCAACGCGACCGCCAGCAAGACCCGAAGAAAACACAACAAGATGCGCTTGATAAACAAGCTGCAAGACGCGCCAAAGTTAAAAAAGACCTAGAAGACAACAGAGGTCGACATGCGTCTATTCAAGACCGAAAAACAAGTAGGCGCATGAAGAAAACGCGCAAAAAATCACAGCACCTTGCCCAAAACAAACAGCAACCATTCTATAAAAGATGGTTCCGAAAGAAGGGGTTTAGATAGGTTGCAATCCAATCTACAGGCAACATTTTCTGTTAGACCTGTAAAAATTTCTGACATTCTGTTTCAAAAATAGTACTCTTGCTCACAAGGTCTTACCTATCTTTAGACCTTGAAAAGAGTAAATAGTTTCTTCAAGAAGAGTAATTAACTCATTTTGAAGAGGTTGTTAGCAAGACAGGAAACTGCGAATTTCCAATCTTGAAAACAGAGAAGATAATTTCTATATTTACTCCCGTTTGTTGAGAAATAGATTAATCCAAAGCCAAACTGTATGTCGCGTAAGATCTACTTACTGTTCTTGCTGTCCTTTTTCATTTCGCCCACTTTATTTGGGCAGGCCGGTTCAGGAACTCTGAAGGGTAAGGTGACTGATTCCGAAACAGGTGAACCACTTCCGTTTGTAAACGTAGTAGTTTTCCTTAATGGAAATCAGATCACTGGAGCCAACACCGACTTTGACGGAGAGTATACCGTCAAGCCAATTGATCCGGGAACCTATGAGGTTCTCTTTTCGTATGTCGGTTACAACACCAAAAAAGTTACAGGTGTACAAATAACTTCCAACAAAATTCAATTCGTGAATGCTCCGCTTGCGAGCGGTATTCAAATAGACGAAGTTGAAATTGTTGAATATTCTGTTCCCCTCATCGATCGAGATGGAGGTGCTTCAGGTGGGACAGTAACACGTGAAGACATCGACAAGATGCCAGGACGTGATGCAGTAGCCCTCGCATCTCAAGTTGCAGGTGTAGGAACCACGGGAACTGACGGTGGCATCTCAATTAGAGGTGCTCGTCCGAACTCAACATGGATTTACATCGATGGAATCAAGGTGCGTGGCTCTTCAGCTTTACCTAAATCGGCAATTCAAGAAGTTTCAGTACTTACAGGAGGTATCCCGGCAAACATTGGGGATGCAACTGGAGGTGTCATGAACATTTCACTTCGTAACTCTTCGGCCAAGTGGTTTGGAGGATTTGAGGTGATTTCTTCTGGATTCAAGAGTGGCGATACGGCAATTGGACTTGACCGTTATGGATACAACTTGATTGAAGGTGTTGTTTCTGGCCCTATCCTATTCAGTAAAGATGAGGAAGGAAACAGAGACCGTCCACTGTTAGGATTGTTCATTTCTGGAAACTATACGAGTCAAGTTGATACGCGTCCTGCCTACGGCGGTGTTATGCGTATGACTGATGAGGCGCGTGAATCAATTCAGAACAACCCCCTTCGCCAAAACATTTCTTCTACGGGTCAGATCAACGGAGCGCTATTTAATGCAGACTTCCTTACTGAAGATAGTTTTGAAAACGTACCAACTAGGATCAACGCAGGTCGTAATGCTGCTAACTTGGTTGCGAAAATCGATGTGCACACTTCTGAAACGATGAGTTTAACTTTCGGTGGAACGGGAGCGTTCAACAGAGGAAATGAGTTCAGTCGTTCAAGAAGTTTGATGAACTGGGAAAACAACGTTCAAACAACGAATTTTGACTGGAGAGTTTATGGTAAATTCTCACAGCGCTTCAACAACGAAGAAGATTCTGATGAGGGTAGTTCTGCAAGTAACTTGAAGAACATTTTCTACACAGTAATGGTAGATTACTCTCAAAACATTGACCGTAGACAAGACGAAACGCACAAAGATGAATTTTTCAAGTATGGCCACGTAGGTCAATTTGAAGCATTCGACCGTAAGTCTTATACCTATGACTTTGCTCGTCAAGTTTATGTTCATGACGGTTGGGAAGATACTCTGGTAACCTTTACTCCTTCTGAGTACAACCCTGAACTTGCTGCAATCAACAACCAATACTTTGGCCTATTTGAGCAAGAAGCATACAATGAGTTTGAACCAGGACCATACTCTTCTCTACTTCAGGTGCAAAATGGAAATGCACTTCTGAACGGAAGAGTTCCTCCTGCTACTTACAACTTATGGGATTATTTTGGTACGCAGGCGAATGATTACTTGCGACAAGACAACAGACAGTTCCGTGTTACGGCTTCTGGTTCTGCAGATTTAGGTGACCACGCATTGCAACTTGGATTTGAGTACGAGCAAAGAAATGATGCTTTCTACTCCCTTAATCCAACTGGCTTGTGGACTTTGGCGAGACTTTATACAAATAGCCACATCCAGGAGATTGACAAAAGCGATTCTACCATCACGAACATTGGTACAGATCAATATGTAACCTATGATCGTTTGATTGGTAATGGTCAATTTGAATTTGATCGCAACTTGAGAATTGCACTTGGACTTGACCCTAATGGCAATGATGACGTGATTGTTGATGCTTTGGACCCTGAATTTTTCACCATTGATATGTTCGGTGCTGATGATTTATTGAATCAAGGTAACAACCTCGTTCTTTACTCTGGTTATGATCACAAAGGGAACAAATTGAATGACCGTCCAACGATTGAAGACTTCTTCAACGAAACAAATGACCAAGGATTTAGAACACGTCCAATTGGCGGATATGAGCCGATCTACGTTTCTGGATACATCATGGATAAGTTCACGTTTGATGACATTATCTTCAACGTAGGTCTTCGTGTTGACCGTTTCGACGCCAACCAGCCCGTATTGAAAGATCCTTATGTGATTGGAAATGCACTTACGGTAGGAGATGTACGTGGAGACATCCTAGAAGACATTAACGCAGACGTTACTGTTCCTTCTAACATTGGAGATGACTTCGTTATCTACGTTGATGACATTGACAACCCAACGAACGTTGTAGGTTACCGTGATGGTGACACTTGGTACAACTCAATTGGAACTGAAATCACTGATCCACAGTCAATCGCTTCAACGAACGGAAACCCTGCACCACTCTTGGTGAATGGTCCTGATGAAGACTTGAACTCTAGTGCGTTTAAGGATTACGAGCCACAAGTGAACTTGATGCCGCGTATTGCCTTCTCTTTCAACATTTCTGATGAGGCTGTTTTCTTCGCTCACTATGACATCTTAACTCAACGTCCACTGGGAAATAACATCTTCAGTCCAGTTGACTACCTGTTCATTGAGACACGTAACAATTTGATCAACAATCCTGACTTGAAGCCAACAAAGACAATTGACTACGAGCTCGGTTTCCAGCAAGTGTTATCACGTAGTTCTTCGTTGAAGATTTCAGCGTTCTACCGTGAGCTTCGCGACATGATTCAGGTTCGTCAATTCTCAGGGGCTTACCCACGTTCATACAGAGCATTTGGTAACCTTGACTTTGGAACGACCAAAGGACTTACTGTTTCTTACGATTTACGTAGAACAGGAAATGTTCGTTTGAATGCATCTTATACGCTTCAGTTTGCTGATGGTACAGGATCTACAACTACAACAGCAATTGCTTTGATCAATGCAGGTCTTCCTAACTTACGTTCAATTGCACCATTCAATTATGACCAACGTCACAGAATTGTGATGAACTTAGATTACCGTTATGGCGGTGGCACTGATTACAATGGTCCTGTTTGGTTCGGTAAACAAGTATTTTCAAACACAGGTCTTAACTTCATTGCTAACCTCGGTTCTGGTACTCCGTATACCGCTTCTAACATCGCAATTCCTATAACTGGAGAGGTTTCTCCAAATACACAAGGTTCAATCAACGGTAGCCGCCTTCCTTGGCAGTTTAGCCTCGATATGAATATTGACAAGAACTTTGTTCTTTCATTCGGTGAGGAAGATGGTAAAGCGAAAACGTTGAACATGAACATCTACTTATGGGTATCTAACCTCCTCAACATCCAAAACATCAATTCGGTTTACCGATTCACTGGTGTTTCTGATGATGACGGATACCTTGCTGCTGCTCAGTATCAGCCTCAAATTAATTCACAAAACTCACCGGATGCCTTCCGTAATTACTACACTATGTTGGTTGACAACCCTTTCAACTTGGGTCTACCACGTACTGTACGTCTAGGTTTGAAACTCGACTTCTAAAAAATGATGACTATGAATTATTTTAAGAAAAAGTCCATTAAGAAAGTATTGGCGCTCGTTTGTGCTGGAGTATTCGCAATGCCTGCAATGGCTTACAAATACGAAGGGGCAATCGTTCAGGGCAATGGTAGCTCAGATGAGGTTAGCACTATAGTATCATCTACACGTGCTGCTGCTTGTGCCCCTGCTACTGCATTACGCGAAATGGAATTCAACAATGTGCGTGCTTTGATTGAAACAGGAGGCTCTATGTGGCAAAACCGTTCAACTAGCCGCGCTGCATACGAAGTACCTAAAGACGGAGGCGTATCTTCTCTTTATGCTGGTGCACTATGGATGGGTGGATATTCACCTGATCAGCAACTCAAATTAGCTGCTATCACTTTCCGTGCAGATGGAAATGATTTCTGGCCTGGTCCCTTAACGAATGACGGAACAGCAGAGATTGACGAAACAGTCTGCCAGGAATATGATACTTTCTATCGCATCCAAAAGCAAGACGCGGCAGCTCACAGAGCTTACTTTGACTGTTTAGCTGATCCTGAATGTGATCTCGCAGAGCTAGATTTAGATACGTATTCTATTCCTTCATACTTCTTCGAGTATCCTGGAAACGGAAATACAGCCTTAGGTCAAGATTTTAACCTTGCTCCTTTTCTTGACTATGACAATGACCTAGTGTATGACCCCTCAGCTGGTGATTACCCTTTCTATGACCTGTTACAAGAAATCAATTGTGCTGAGCGAAAGAGAGATGATTTAGTGCCCTTGTTTGGTGATGAAACCTACTTCTGGATCTTTAATGATAAAGGAAATGTTCACTCTGAGTCAAACGGTGAGCCCATCGGAATGGAGATTAGAGCTCAGGCTTTTTCTTTTGCTTCTGATGACGAAATCAACAACATGACGTTCTACAACTATGTGTTGATCAATCAAGGTACTCAAACATTGAGTAATACTTACTTCGGTGCTTGGGTTGATCCTGATTTAGGATCATCAATTGATGATTACGTAGGTTGCGATGTTCAGCGTGGATTAGGTTACTGCTATAATGGTGATGACTTTGATCAACCAACAGCTTCTTCTCCAGGATACGGTGACAACCCTCCTGCAGTTGGTGTTGACTTCTTTGAAGGTCCTTACCAAGATACTGATGGAATTGACAATCCACTTACCGAAAGCATTTCTGAAGCAATAGCAGAATCTGGAATTCCGTACTCTGGTATTGGAATTGGTTATGGTGACGGAATTGAGGACAATGAACGTTTCGGAATGAGACGTTTTGTTTACTACAACAACGGTCAAGATCCTGAGAATGGTGAACCAACTACTCCAATCCACTACTACAACTACATGAATGGTATTTGGAAGCACGGACAAAAAATGGTTTATGGTGGTGACGGTGTAAATGTTGGTACTACAGAAATAGAAGCTGACTACATGTTCCCTGGTGATACCGATCCATTGAATTGGAGTACTGCCGGAATTGCAACAGATGAATGGACAGAGCAAACTGCTGGTAACCCTTCGGCTGATCGACGCTTCATTCAATCTGCTGGTCCATTTACGCTTCTTCCAGGTGATTACAATAACATCACAATGGGTGTTGTTTGGGCAAGAGCTACAGGTGGGGGCGCATTCGCTTCTGTTGAGTTGCTTCAAGAAGCTGATGATAAAGCACAAGCATTATTTGATAACTGCTTCGAGATCGTTTCTGGACCTGCTGCTCCTGAGGTTACTATTCAAGAGCTTGACAATGAGTTGATTCTTTATCTCACTAATGGAAATGGTCTATCGAACAACTTTAACGAGGAATTTGGTAAAGATGGTTCTGGTTTTGATCCGGGTATCCCAGCTTCTTTCAATGGAGAACCTCTTGATACGCTCCAGAGATCTTATGTCTTTGAAGGATACCAAATCTTTCAAGTACTTGATGAGACGGTAACTGCTGCTGATCTTGAAGATGTTGATAGAGCGCGTTTGATTGGTACAGTTGATGTGAAGAATGACATTACACTAGCAATCAATTATGATCTTGACCAAACAATGGGCATCTCTGTACCTACGCTTCGTGCAGAAGGCACAGACGAGGGTATTGCGCATAGTTTTCAAGTAACTGATGATGAATTTGCAACTGGTGATAGCAAGCTAATTAACCACAGAACATATTATTTCATTGTTTTGGCTTATGGTTTCAATAACTATGCAGAATACAATCCTGTCAATTTAACCGGGCAAGCAGAACAATACAAGTCTTCTAGAACTTCAGCAAGTGGTGGATCTATTCGTGTATTCGCTGGTATCCCTCACGATCCTGCTCCTGAATCAGGTGGTACAATCGCTAACGCTTCTTTTGGCGATGGCGTTGAAATCACTCGCTTGGAAGGAACAGGTAATAGCTACAATAATCTTGATTTAACAAAAGCTTCTGAATTGGACGTGTTAAACAACACGTTCTCCCAAGAACTTACTTATCAAGCTGGACGAGGTCCAATTGATATTCGCGTTGTGGATCCATTGAATGTTCCTAATGCTGAATTTGAGTTGAAAATCGGTTACAATGATGAAGATCTTGATGAAGCAGAATGGGAACTGACCAACTTAACTTGGCTCCAAGACAACGACCCATCAAATGACATCGCTGCTGTTGTTACTTCTGTGAAGACAATTGATATTCTTAATGAGCAACTTTTGCTAGACTGGGGTATGTCTTTGACTATCAATCAGTATGAGTACACTAACAACAATTCATTCACTGAGCCTATTGCTGCAACGATTGAATTTGAAGACCCAACATATCCTTGGTTCTCT
Organism: Flavobacteriales bacterium; assembly: GCA_047636995.1. GTDB lineage: Bacteria > Bacteroidota > Bacteroidia > Flavobacteriales_D > Sanyastnellaceae > JAQWQB01. Next base: position 147,575 of record JBLIGQ010000001.1, read on the forward strand.
GGTATTCCAGATCGAGAGGGTTTCACAGCCTTGAACTGGATTAGATCTGGTACGCAGGATTCTGATGATGACATTGAAGAAGAAGTAATCTTTGATGACTTGAAGCCAGGTGATCCCCTAGATGAAGAAGAACTTTACGAAGGATTACTTAATGGAACTTGGGCACCTTACAGCTTATGTTCATACACTGGAGAATATACGAATAGCTTCACTCAAGAAATTGAGATCGGGCCTTCTGTTGCTCCAACTAATGATGCGTTGAAAGGCGATCTAAGTGTTAGTTCCAGAATTAAAGATCTAAACAATGTAGACATCGTTCTTACAAGTAATACTGATCACTGGACACGTTGTGGAGTTCTTGAAATGCAACCAACAGAAGCATTAGCTCAAAATCTTCTTGGCACAGATTATGGAGATTTCGATGATTCACCTAAAATGATTCTTCGTCAGCACCCTTCTGTAGACAAATTAGGTAGAACAATTGGTGAAGGAGCTAATCCTGCCGAGGCGACCATGAATGGAGCACAACCAACAGGTATGAGTTGGTTCCCAGGTTATGCGATTGACGTAGGTACAGGGGAGCGATTAAACATCGCTTTCGGTGAGGATTCTTGGTTGAGTGCAGACAACGGAAATGACATGATTTTCAATCCGTCTGATCGCGTTTTCTCTAACATTGGAGGAACTGTTTATGCTGGCGGGCAACACTGGATTTACATCTTTAAGAACAGTGAATACGAAGATGGCAACGATACACGTATGCCAGCTTACGACATGGGACAGCACATGTACGAATCACTTGAGCCTAACTTTACTTTGACTAATCAACGTAACAGAGTATTCAGGTCATGCACATGGGTAGGTTCATCACTGGTGAATCAGGGGTATGAAATGCTTTCTGTTGAAGACGGCCTTATACCGAACGATGTACGTATTCGCCTTCGTGTTAATAAGCAGTATGACAAGTACTCGCCAACAAACATCGATAATGAAGACTATACTGGTGCTGAAAACTTCTGGAACCCTAGATACCGTTTCTCAACTTCGAAAGTTGCTACAGTGTTATCTAGCATGGCTACATTAGAAGATGGCCTAGATGAAATAAACATTGTTCCTAATCCTTACTATGCCTACTCTGAATATGAGACTAGTAAGCTTGATAACCGTGTTAAAGTAACCAACCTCCCTGAAGTTTGTATAGTAAGAATATACAACCTTCAAGGAACATTAATCAGAACGTTTGATAAATCTGATCCGTTGACTAGTTTGGATTGGGACCTGAAGAACGAGCAGAATGTTCCTATTGCAGGGGGAGTTTATATCATCCACGTGGAAGTGCCAGATGTTGGCGAAAAGATTCTCAAGTGGTTCGGCGTTATGCGCCCAGTTGACCTTGATAACTTCTAAACCACGAACGCACTTTAATAATAAGATTATGATGATCTCAAAATATATAACCAAATTCACAGCTACGTTACTGCTCTTTACTGCAGTTCCGTTGGCTGTCTTGGCTGGAAACCCAGATCGAGCTGGTTCTGCTGGTGCTTCTCATCTCCTAATTAACCCTTGGGCGAGAGGCAGTGGAATGTCAAACTCAAATATGGCATCAGTAAGAGGAATTGAAGCTACTTGGCAAAATGTTGCTGGTCTCGCTTTCGTTGATCGAACTGAACTCACATTCACGAATACACAATACTTTGTAGGTACGGGTATTTCAATCAACAGCCTCGGGTTCGCTCAAAAAGTTGGTGAATCTGGCGTTCTTGGTATTAGTGTTATGGCCATGAACTTCGGTGACATTGACATCACAACTGAAGACCTGCCTGAAGGAGGAGTTGGATCGTTTAGTCCAAGTCTTGCTAACATTGGCGTTTCTTTTGCAAAGGCGTTCTCTAACTCTATCTTTGGTGGTATAACCATGAAAGTAGTTAGTGAGTCAATCACCAACGTTAAAGCACAAGGAATTGCATTTGATGCTGGTATTCGTTACATCTCAGGAGACAATGACCAACTGAAATTTGGTATCTCTTTGCGAAACGTAGGGCCTGCAATGCGCTATTCTGGTGATGGTCTTGCTATTACTAGTACCATTCAAAATTCGACTTCTACGCTCACTACAAATCAGCGTTCTGACTTGTATGAGCTACCGTCACAATTGAACATTGGTGTGGCATACGATTTCCTTCTTTCTGAAGACATGCAATTGACTGCTAACGGGCAATTCATTTCTAATTCTTTTTCACTTGACCAATATGCATTTGGTGGTGAACTAGATTGGAAACAAAAGGTTATTATTCGCGCTGGATATCAGTGGGAAACTGGTCTTGGAAACGAAGATGATGTAGCTACAGCTGTTACAGGTTTAGCTGCCGGTCTTTCCATCCAAGTTCCAACAGGATCTTCTGGTTCTGTTATAGGACTAGACTACGCCTACAAAACAACGAATCCATTCGGAGGCATCCACTCTATTGGAGTGCACTTGAGCCTTTGAGTCCAAATGATTATTATCTTTGTTGCAGCATTATAGGAGAAAGCCCACAAAAGGGTTTTCTCTTTTTTGCGTTTACACCCAATCAATTAGATCAAACTTTAGATCAATGTCACAAGTTGCATATTACACAGTAGAAGGACTAAAAAAACTCAAAGGAGAGCTTCATCGCATGAAGACCGTTGACCGTCCTGCAATATCTCAGCAAATAGCCGAAGCAAGAGATAAAGGAGATCTTTCTGAAAATGCCGAATACGACGCCGCTAAGGAATCTCAAGGTATGCTCGAGGCAAAAATCACCAAGCTTGAAACAGCACTGGCACACGCTCGTTTGGTTGATGAAAGTCTAATGGATACCAGTAAAGTCTTCATTCTATCACGCGTGAAGTTGAAGAACTTGAATAACAACGCTGTTTTTGAGTATACCTTGGTTGCAGAAAATGAAGCAAGCCTCGCTGAAAAGAAAATCTCCGTTGATTCACCTATTGGAAAAGGAATCCTTGGAAAGGCCCTAGGCGATATTGCTGAAGTGCAAGTTCCTTCAGGTCTGATCAAATTCGAAATTATAGAGATCAATCGCTAATGGCAACCCTCTTTACACAGATCATAAATGGATCTATTCCTTGTCACAAAATAGCTGAAAACGATGAGTTTTTATCTTTTTTAGACATCTCTCCTCTTGCACATGGACATACACTTGTTGTACCCAAGCAAGAAACTGATTACTTGTTCGACCTAGATGACGCACTGCTCGGAAGAATGATGATTTTTGCTAAAAATGTCGCATTACAAGTAGAAAAGGCCATTGATTGTAAAAGAATTGGGGTCGCAGTGATAGGATTAGAAGTGCCACATGCTCACATTCACTTAGTGCCTTTACAAGCAGTTTCAGACATCAACTTCGAACGTCCTAAGTTAATCGTTACGCATCAAGAGTTGGCTGATGTGGCTAACCGCATCCTCAACGCCTAATTCTTATTGATAATGGCCGTTATAACACTTCGTCCACCTTCTGCGTCCATCCTGGTCCAAATAGGCCGCACTACTCCATTGTAAGCTGATATATTGTTGTAATCTCCAAAGAAAACACCTTCAAGAGGTGTAAACGGCGACTCACTAATACGCTCATTTAACCAAGTAAGACCACCATCTTTGCTGGATGCCAGATAGACATCTGTCTTGCCATCCTCATAGTTTCTTCGATCATAAAACACCGTGTACAAGACACCCGTTATGGGGTCTAACGTCATCCAAGTGAAAAACTGGTGGTTTCCTCGCTCATCATCATTAACCCGTTTAGGCTCTGACCAGGAATCACCTTCATCATCACTGAAACAAACCCAAATATCGGTATCATCTATCCCATTTCTTTGGTCAGCCCAATTGATGTATATCCTTCCATGATGATCGCCACCTGTTTGATCACAGAGTGTAACTGGCATTCCATTCGCCCTTCCTAAGAAAGGGATATTATGATCCCAGCCCCCCACAATATCCGCTGCTTTCAGATCCTTAGCCAACCAAGTTTTACCATCGTCGCTACTTCTGTCAAACCAAATAGTATTCTCAAATGCCCAAGAAACATAGATGGTGTTTTTCGGCCCAGCAGCCGGAACGGCACCCTCAACTGTTAAGTCACCATCTAGGCAATTTCCCGCATATTGATTCAATCTAACCGGCTCAGTCCACTTTTCACCTCTCTTATTCCCTTTACTAAAAAGAATATAGCTGGAATCAGCAGAAGCTTCGCTGTTATACAAATCGAATTCAGTCCAAGTTACATAGGTGCAGTTCCCATCAAGCGAACATGCGGCCCACTCTTTATCTTGATCTTTAGCTCCATTGAACCCAATCCCTTCCCCTTCACTCCATGTCACACCTTGATCTGTAGAGGCTTGAATCACAATTCGATCTAACAGTGATGGATCAGACCACCCTTTTCCAGCGGGGTCAGATAAATGAAGATAGTAGAACCCTCCCTTCGGCGAAGCCACAATACACGGGTCACCGAAAACACCAAACCTCGATTTGAGCGTTGCTATCGTCCATGTCATTCCTGAATCTGAAGAAGTGTAAACTTTATCTAAGATGGCGCCTGCAACCATATAGGCCGGATCCTTCTGGGAAACAGCAATTGAAGGTTCACATGGTGAAATACCCATTGACGTTCCTTGTTCAATCACACTGTTTATATAAACAGACTGACCAAAACAGGACAAACCGCAAATCACTCCGAAGAGCATTCCTACTAACTTCATACAATGTAAACCTTAAGATCTGTAAGTGTCACTTTTTATTAATTGTGCATACTCTTTAGCGAAGTAGGTCAGGATGCCGTCAGCTCCTGCTCTCCGAATGCTCATCAACATTTCTGGCATGGCCTTATCATAATCTAACCATCCATTTTGAGCTGCAGCTTTCAACATGGCATATTCACCGCTCACGTTGTAAGCTGTTATTGGCAATTCAGAATTCTCATTCAAGACATGAATAACATCTAAATAGCAAAGCGCTGGCTTCACCATTAAGTAGTCTGCACCTTCATCAGCATCAAGCATTGCTTCGCGAATTGCTTCCCTCTTGTTTGCAGGATCCATCTGATACGCCTTCTTGTCTCCGCTCTTAGGAGCAGATTCCAACGCATCACGAAAAGGACCATAAAATGCACTTGCATATTTCGCACAGTAAGACATAATTGCTGTATCAGAATAACCAGCATCATCCATGGCCACACGAATGGCTTCAATTCGGCCATCCATCATATCAGACGGACCAATGATATCAATTCCTGCCTGAGCTTGGGCTACTGACATCCGCTGAAGAATTGGCAATGTTTCATCATTTAAGATGATTCCGTTCTCTACCAAACCATCATGGCCGTCACTGCTGTATGGATCCATGGCTACATCACTCATCAAACTAGCTTCAGGGAAACGTTCTTTTACAGATCGGATTATGCGCAAATAAAAATTGTCATCTGCATAACTATACGATGCAACCTGATCTTTCAGATGCTCTTCCACAGCAGGAAACAAGACAAAAGAGCGCAAGCCAAGCTCCATGCATTCATCAATCTCTTTCAACAAATGGTCTTCAGAAAACCTTGACAAACCAGGGAGCGAGCTAATAGGTATGTTTTTATTCGTTCCATCAAGAACGAAAAAAGGATAAATCAAATGCTCTAGCCCCAACCAGTTTTCACGAATCATGCTGCGAATAGCGGGCGTACGGCGATTTCTTCTTGGGCGACTCAGCATTTATTCTACTATAATTGATTCAACTTCTGCCTTTAATTCTTCCAACAAGTTCTTCTGCTCTGTCTGAATCTCAAGGTGCTGGTCATCTGTTAACCCATCCATGATTGCATTTTTTGCATGATCGTGGTCGTGCTCTTCACCCTCAGCATGTGTATGCTCGTGTCCTGGAATTTCAACAATGCCTGTTTCTACAGAATGGAACTTCCCATGCAAATCATCCAATTTCATGCTCAGCCCTTCTAATTTTGAAGCCATTACTGAGTCTCCAGCGGCAGTGTACTCTTCCAATTTGGAAGCTACGTTATCTGTTTTAGAATGGATCAGATCTGCTAAGTCTCCAGACAACTGGATTACCTGCTCATGCACTTGTTCTGCTTGTTTCATTGTTTCACTCTTCTCTTGAATATCATCTCCACAAGAGGATAGAACGAATGCTGCTACTAGAATTGAAAAGATATATTTCATAGTGTTTAATTTTCTGCGTTTGTCTTTTTCTTAGGAACCGGATCATAACCAATTGTTCCCCACGGATGGCATTTACTTATTCGTTTGATGCCCAACCATATTCCTTTAAAAATCCCCCATTCATTAATGGCTTCAATTGAATATTGGGAACAAGTAGGCTGGTGTCTGCAATTCTGACCTAATAGCGGTGAAATAGCTGCTTGATAAATACGAATAGGGAAAATTGCAATCCACCGAATCCATTTCATGTATACAAAGGTAACCGAACTCTTGTTATGAGCTACAAGGGCCAAGTTTCAATTGCGAGAAGAATAGAAATACCCGCAGTGAGTCCAGAAAGGAAAATAACCCATTCTCTCTGCACAATTCGCAAGAGTCCTGTAAACAAGAAAGTGAGCAAGATAAAAACCACTAGAACAGCGAGCTGCCCAACTTCTACCCCGAGGTTAAAGAACAAGAGCGGCTCAACGATTGAATCAGCATCATCTACTATCATTCTAAAGTAACTAGAAAATCCAAGGCCATGAATTAACCCGAAAAACACTGCTATGAGATAACGCCATCCGTGGCCATTGACAGGCGTTTTCCATCTTTTCGCGTAGCGAAGATTTGTGACACTCGTAATGAGGATGGTTATTGGGATGAGAAATTCTACCCAACCTGATTGAATGTGAATGAGGTTTAGGCCAGCCAGAATCAACGTGAATGAATGTCCAACCGTAAAGGCCGTGGCAATGAACACAACGCGCTTTACTTCTCTGTATTCGAAAATACAAACCAAAGCAATCAAATAGACTATGTGGTCATAGGCATTGACATCAGTGATGTGCAAGATTCCATTTCTCAGGTACTCAATCCAAGTCATGCCTCGAAAATACTTCGACTAGCGTTGAGCTGACGTGCGCTTCACATGAATTTGGTCACATTCGAATGTTAACTCTCTCAGACAAGTTCCTTTGGCAGGAGGCGTGTGTATTCGCAGATTGTGAAACTGTAGGCATGGGAATCATCAACAGGGTATTCACCAATTATTTTTTTCGTCCATTTAGCCGTGTCAAATTTCGGATAGAAGACATCGGCGTCAAAGGTGCCGTGCACATGCGTAATGTACATTTTATCTAGCAACCCTGCTTCTAGGGCTATCTTGTAGATCTGTCCGCCACCAATAATAAACGTTTCATCTTCACCCGCCTTTCTGCTGATTTCAATTCCATCTTTAATGGTGTTCACCACAGTAGCTCCTTCAGCCTGATAGTTCAGCTGACGTGTTACCACAATGTTTGGCCTTCCTTTGAGGGGCCTCCATTTGTGCGGAATTGAATCGAAATTCATTCGTCCCATAATAACATGGTGGCCCAATGTTGTGTCACGGAAAAAGCGCATGTCTTTAGGTAAGTTCCAGATTAAGTCATTGTCTTTTCCAATGGCGTAATTCTCAGAAATGGCTGCGATGGCTGATACAATCATAATTTATACAGAAACTGCTGCTTTAATGTGTGGATGGGGATCATAGTTCTGTAGTTCAAAATCTTCAAATTTGAAATCGAACACATCTTTCACCTTTGGATTCATGGCCAGGATCGGTAACGGTCTAAAATCACGTGTCAACTGCAATTTAGCCTGTTCAATGTGATTGTTATAAATATGGACATCACCAAAAGTGTGAACAAACTCCCCTACTTCATACCCGCACACTTGAGCAAGCATCATGGTAAGAAGCGCGTAAGAGGCAATATTGAATGGCACACCTAGGAAGGTATCAGCACTGCGCTGGTACAACTGGCAACTCAACTTGTTATCTGCCACATAAAATTGGAACAGACAATGGCAAGGTGGCAAAGCCATATCATCTATGAAGGAAGGATTCCAAGCACTTACAATGTGCCTTCTTGAGTCTGGCTTATTCTTCAGCTGGTCAATGAGCTTAACAATTTGATCTGTTGAAGAGCCGTCCGGATTAGGCCAGCTGCGCCATTGGTAACCATAGACAGGACCTAAGTTTCCTTCTTCATCTGCCCAATCATCCCAAATGCGAACCCCATTGTCTTTGAGGTACTGAATGTTCGTATCACCTTTCAAAAACCACAATAGTTCATGAATGATAGACCTCAAGTGCAACTTCTTTGTAGTCAATACAGGAAACCCATCTGCTAGATCAAATCGCATTTGGTAGCCAAAACAACTAATGGTTCCGGTTCCTGTTCGGTCTTCCTTCTTGGTTCCGTTCTCTAAAATGTGTCTAAGAAGATCATGGTATTGCTTCATTCCTGCCAATTTGAATGCAAGGTAACAAGCCTAATTGACCTACAGAACCGCTGTTGAGAAGTTCTGAAAATTTGCTATTCGCTAATGGCTTTCAAAGTCTGCTTCACGAATAGAACTTTGGCTTCCAATGCAGCCTTGTCATCTGCCAAAATGGTTACATGTCCCATTTTACGGAATGGTTTTGTGGTTGTTTTCCCATAGAAATGGGGATAAACGCCATCTGTTGCCAGCAAAGCATTAAGTCCTTCGTATTTCACGGGTCCAGTATGTCCTTCTTCGCCAACAATATTCACCATGGCGCCCATTCTCAATGTTTCAGTACTCCCCAGAGGCAGGTTCAAGATGCTTCTGAGGTGTTGTCCAAATTGGGACGTATAATTGGCCTCAATCGTATGGTGTCCACTATTATGTGTTCGCGGGGCAGCTTCATTGACCAGAATCTCTCCTTCTTTGGTCAAGAACAGCTCAACGGCAAGAATGCCTTCAAATTTGAGTGCATCAGCCACTTTCGTTGCTAATTCTTTCGCTTTTTCTGCAAGGGCATCTTCAATTTCTGCTGGCGCGAAGAGGTAATCAACCAAATTCGCTCTAGGGTCAAAGACCAGCTCAACCACAGGAAACGTCTCACTTTGTCCATCAGCATTGCGGGCGATGATTACAGAAAGCTCTTTCTCAATTGGAACAAGGTCTTCAATTAAGCACGGCCCTTCAAATGCCTTTTCTAGATCTGCGGCCGTTCTCAAAATCATTACTCCTTTTCCGTCATAGCCACCAGTTCGCAGCTTGAGCACGGTGGGCAATGCCTCAACTGGACAATCTTTCCCGTTCTCTAACAAAGAGAAGTTAGAAGAGAGAATGCCATTATCTGCGTAGAACTGCTTCTGAATTCCTTTGTCTTTGATGATTTCAAGAGCGCGGGGATCAGGACATACCTTCACCCCTTTTTTCTGCAAGTCTTTGAGTGCTTGAACAGATACATCTTCAATTTCAATTGTAAGCACATCTTTATCTGCGCCAAACGCCATCACCGTGTCGTAATCTCTAAAATCACCTTGCGTAAATGAATTTGCAAGTTCAGCACACGGGGCATCTGCTGCAGGGTCAAGGACATGAATTTTAACATCCAGGCTAGCGGCCTCTTGTATCAACATTCTTCCTAATTGGCCTCCCCCGAGGATACCGAGTTTGATGTTATCTCCGTAAATCGCTTTCATTCTTCTTTGTAATCTATCAGAGCTGGGCGTTGCGTTAATTCGTGGTAACAAATTACTTCCGGTGAAAAATAGTGCACCACCATGCTCTTTCGTGTCAATTCAGGTTGATTCATCTTAACAGCTCCGTGTAATAAATTGGCATGCCAAATAAAGACGTCTCCTTTTTTAGGATTAAAAATGGCAGGTTCAGGCTGCTTTTCCTTTAAGAGCTTTTGAATGTGCTCTTCGTAATGCAAATAAGCATCTTCACCTAACAGGTATTTAGACCCACCATGGTCAAAATTGCTGTTCAATACGTAAGGATATTTATGACTTCCTGGATAGTATTTTAAAGGGCCTTGATCTGGGCCAATGTCTTCAAGAGCGATCCACGCGGCGGTCAAATACCCCAGCGGATAAGAAGTCATGTGGATGCTATCAGAGTGTGTTCGTTGCTCACTGCTCTTTGTGAAATTGATGCTTTGAAACGGCACCATTTTTTTCCCCGCTAAAAAATTCAGGGCATTCATGATTTCAGGATCATCAGCTATTTGCCCTAGTCGTTCTCCCTCTTTGTAGGCGAACATGATCTTCTTTCCCGAGTAGTTGAAATCAATTGCCCCGTTTGACATTAACGTGTCAACTTCAGCATTCACCTCATCTACAAAGTCATCAGAAAAATGCGATTTCAAGATCGCATACCCTCCGTTAATCCATGTTGCTTCTAGCGACGCTCGAATAGCTGGGGACAAATCCATCCAACCCTCCATTTTAGTTAGGTCATTTGCAGTGTCACTCCATGGACGCTCATCTGGCAGGTGTTTGAAATCAGCACTTGATATTGGTGCATATACAGATTTTTTGATGCCATACTGTTTGTACAAACGCCTATTTCTATTCAACTTAGATCCTTTAGACAAATTGAATAAATGATAGGCAGGCTTGAACCTTCTGAAAAAGCCCCAATATTTATCTGTTAATTTCGCCATGAGCACAAATATAATCAGGTTTCTGAGGATTAGAACCCGTAAAAGCGGAATGATTTATGTGCATATTTGTTGAACTTGTAACTGTGATTAAATGAAATCGATTCGCTTTATACTCCTTATCTTGACAGCTGTTTCTTTTTGTTCAACAGACGCTTTCGGCCAAGAAAAAGAAAAACCAACCGTGGAGGGTAACCGTTGGGTATTTGGAGGAAACATCTCAGCTCAGTTTGGAAACACCACTTTTCTTGGAGCAAATCCAACTGTGGGTTATCGCTTAACAAATAGGCTTACAGCCGGTGCTGGAGGAATGTATTACTACTGGAAGCCAGGCACGTTTGAAGGAACCTCCATTTACGGCCCTACCCTATACTCTAGAATAATGATTGCCAACAGCTTACTTTCTGAAGGGGACCGTCTTTTCGCACAGACCGACTTTTATTATCTAAATACACGGTCATTCAATTATTTCGCAGATCAGTTTGAGCGGACTTGGGTACCACAGTGGTTTGTAGGGGGAGGGTATTACGTGCAAGTTGGGAACAATGTGTTTCTTGGAGCTACTGTTCAATATGACCTAATCCAAGACCCGAATGCCTTTTTTAATTCTGTTTTCATCGGTGGAGGAATCTCTGTTGGCTTGTAATATTTTCACAAGAGGAAGAGTATCTTTACGCAGTGAAAGAACTTATAGAAACAATTTTTCTCGGAAACTCAGTTGAAAACTGGCTCTTCGCTATTGCATTTACGGCAGGTGCAATTATCCTCGCGAAGATCATGTTTATCATCTTCAGTAAGACCTTCAAATCTGCCGCAGCAAGAACTGCGTCTCGTTTAGATGACATTCTTATAGACATGCTGGAGGAGCCCATCATCTTCGCCATTCTGATCATAGGAATGTGGTGGGGTTATGATTACCTAACTTTTTCTGAGGGAGTGGAAACATGGATCCATCGAATTTTTAGAGTACTAATTGCCATAAACATCACATGGCTTGTTGCACGCATTGTTGACGCCCTTTTAAAGGAATACCTCATCCCCTATGCAGAAAAGGCTGATTCCAATGTTGATCACGTTATGCCTATCATCAGAAAAGGCATTAAAAGCATCATTTGGATTCTCGGCATTGTACTCGCTCTTAACAATGCGGGATATGATGTTGGTGCGCTATTAGCCGGAATTGGCATTGGAGGTATTGCCTTGGCTATGGCCGCAAAAGATTTCGTAGCGAATATATTCGGAGGCATTACCGTCTTTACAGACAAACCCTTCGCCCCAGGAGACCGAATTAAAATTGATGGCTTTGATGGTTTTGTTACTGAAATAGGCATTCGTTCAACTAGAATAAAAACATTAGACGGACGAATCGTCACCGTTCCCAATAACAAGTTTACAGATAGCTTTGTAGAGAATGTCACTGCTGAACCTTCGCGAAAAATGCGCTTGACGCTAGGTTTAACCTATGACACCACTCATCACCAAATTCGCGAAGCTCAAGAGTTAATAAAGAGCTTCGTTCTCAATCACCCCAGCATGGAAGACACCCATTACGTTTGGTTTGAAGGGTTTGGTGATTTCAGCTTGAACATCTCGCTCATCTACTACATCAAGCATGGAGAAGATTTATTCCAGGTACCAAATGATTTACACTTGTTAATTTTAGAAAAATTCAATGCTGCCGGACTGGAATTTGCATTCCCAACGCAGACGGTTTATCATCAATCTTTAACAGCGCCCCAGGGCAAGTAAGCCTTCCCGCCAAGCAAACGCATTTGACGTTCAATTTGCTGCCCTCTTTTCACGAGGTATGCAGAGGGTTTTCCTGGATTGGACTTTCGCGGTTGAGGGAGACAACCAGCAATGAGGGCCGCTTGATTTCTGGTCACTTTTGCTGCCGATTTTTTAAAGTATTTCTGGCTTGCAGCCTCTACCCCAAACGTTTTGGTCCCCATTTCAATCACATTGAGGTAGACTTCCATAATGCGCTCTTTACTCCACGTCAATTCAATCAAGGCAGTGAACCAAACTTCCAACCCTTTCCTCACCCACGTGCGCGATGGCCAAAGAAAGACATTCTTCGCACATTGCTGAGAAATGGTGCTCCCGCCTAATTTTCGGTCATGGGTTTTATTGTACTCAATGGCGCTGGCAATGGCCTCTGTATCGAAGCCAAAATGTTCAGGAAAACGCTGGTCTTCAGAAGCAATAACTGCCAATGGCAGCTCAGGTGACATTTCATCTAGGTCTACCCATGACCTGTCATGCGATTTCCCTTGGAGCAACTGCAATAAAGTAGTTGGCGGATTAACCCACTTATACAGGAGAACCCAGGCTACAGAAACAATGACAAACCAGAACGCTGATCTCCAAGCGAAGCGCCAGGCACGCCAGAAAAATTTCTTCATTCAGATTAAAGTTGAAGCTGCTTTTGGAGCTCTTTTGGCAGCCCCGCCTTGTGCAACAAAACAGCGATGGTCTTCATTCTGAAATACGCCGAAGAAATGTATTGCAATCCGCCCGTCTCATTACCAGAACCCCACGAGTTCTTAATGATGAAATAACGCACTCCATTCTTATCTTTTGCAGTCCCAATAAGGTGCATCAAGTGGTCATCTGTTGTTTTATAGTTATCAAATCCTTCCTGGCGCATTCCAGCTGTAACCGTTGGTTCTGGGAGCACTGTTTTAAAGTATTGATCTTTTGGCGTCTCTTCAGCCGGATAGATTGCCATCGCATTTTTGAAAGAGAACCCACGCTCACTTACATCAGCATCCCATGCAAGCGTGTAGCCGTTCTCAAGAGCAGATACTACTGCGTTCTCTAGTTCGTCTAAAGAAACATTGTAAAATGATCCTTGTGAAAAATTATCTGGCACCTCTAATACAAAAGGTGCATTCATTGGGTGGTGTGTGAACGAAGTTAAACTTACATAGTCACTTGCGCTCAATCCCATCTCATCTCTAAACGAAGCGGGCGTATAGCTCTTCCCTTGGTATTCAAACTTGTTAGGTGCTGTTCCTAAATACGCATCTAACACTCCGTTGTATGCCACTTTCCAAGCATCTCCATTGACTGCATTTCTTTTGTCTACTAATGCCTTCATCATTCCTTCCAATACCGCGTCCATTTCACCATGATCATGCTTTTCACTTGCATAGTTAATGCCTGAATAAGCGGCTTCTGGGACCACCCCGTAATCGCGCATAGCGTTAATTACATCATGACTCAAACTTCCTGGACCGAATTGATACTTCCCTTGGTACCGTAAATACATTTCTGCTTTTTTTGGGTAGGTCATGCGCACATTGAACATTTCAGACAAATCATGCTGACCTTTCCCCATGCGAATCAATTCACTTTCAAGAAAAGAAACGGTTGAATAACTCCAACATGTTCCTGTTCTGCACTGATCCTTGGTCTCGGTCTTATCAAGCATCATTTCATTCATAATACCGTACTCTTTAACCTGTGCAGAAGCGGTTAATAGAAAAAACGTGGCGGCCACTGAAAGTAATATCCTTTTCATAAAATTTGGTTCGAAATTGATTTCTACAAACAATCAGATCTTCTGATGGGTAAGCAAAGGTTTCGAAGATAGGTCATTGTTGCTATGCTTGTCAACTCTTGATTGTTAAAAGGGGCATGGAAACCATAGACGGAAGTACAAAAGAAGGTAGCACATTTAGGAATCGAAAATCATTAATGATGGAGCGCAAAAAAATAGCGGTTGTAGCAGGCGGTTTCTCGGGAGAGGCAGCCATTTCAGGGCAAAGTGGCAACATGGTCATGAAGCACATTGACCGTGAAAAATTCAGTCCAGTCCTCTATTGGATTACATCAGAAGGCTGGAATGCTGAAATCAACGGCGCTCTGATCCCTGTTGATAAAAATGATTTTTCAGTACAACTGTTAGAAGAGAAATTTCACCCAGACGCTGCTTTCATCATGATTCACGGTACACCTGGCGAAGACGGCATTCTTCAGGGGTACTTTGAACTCATTAATCTACCCTACACCACCGGAAATGGATTGAACATGGCACTCACATTCCATAAAGGAATGACCATTAACAATCTGAGAAGCCTAAATGTACCTGTGGCTGACGGACTTCTTCTGCGAAACAGAAAGGACGCGAGCAATGAAGAGATTCTAGAAATAACTGGGCTTCCCTGCTTTGTGAAACCAAATCAGGGCGGCTCAAGCATTGGCATGAGTAAAGTGAAAAAAGCCGAAGAATTGTCAAAAGCCCTTGACATTGCATTTGAGGAAGACAGCGAGGTATTGGTTGAATCTTTCATGGACGGAACCGAAGTACAATGTGGTGTAATTCCCTGGAATGGTGAACTGAGAGCACTTCCCCTTACTGAAATCGTAACGGAAAATGAGTTCTTCGATTATGCCGCGAAATACGAGGGCCAATCAGAAGAAATTACTCCTGCCCGCATTCCTGATGAAATAAGAGACACCATTCAAGCTTTAGCCAAAAGAATCTATGTGGCTTTTCGTTGCCAAGGAATGATTCGTGTAGACTGCATGGTAGTGGGAGGCGTGCCGCACATTATTGAAATCAACACGGTGCCGGGCTTTTCTGAAGCGAGTATTATTCCCCAACAAGCCGCAGCAGCAGACATCTCAATAAAAGCATTGATTTCAAGCGTAATCCAATCAATCCTCTAGCTTACTTGCGTTTGCTCACCCTATCTTCATTTCCTTTTACAAAGGCATCCCATCCGCTGTAACTCTTTGAAGCTCCAATGGTTCCGCTCTGAAAATGGTGACAAACTGCTGCGGCCAATCCGTCAGTAGCATCTAGTTCTTTTGGGAGGTCTGCTTGGTTGATGTTAAGAATCGAACAGAGCATAGCAGCCACTTGCTCTTTGCTGGCGTTTCCGTTGCCTGTGACTGACTGCTTAATCTTTCGCGGAGCGTATTCAACAATGGGGATTTGCCTACTCAAAGCGGCGGCAAACGCAACACCTTGTGCTCTCCCTAGCTTCAGCATAGACTGCACATTTTGTCCGAAAAAAGGGGCTTCAGCAGCCACTTCATCAGGATGAAACTCATCAATTAATTGCACACACCGGTCGAAAATTCGCTGGAGCTTCAAGGCATGATTGTTCAGCTTTGAAAGGTGAATCACACCCATTGTTAGCATCTCAACTTTCTTCCCTTTGACCCGAATCATGCCATACCCCATGATGGTTGTTCCGGGATCAATTCCCATAATTATCTTTTCCGATTGGTTTGCGGTACTTTTGTCCATTACTCAAAAGTAGCCCCATTTGCGCATTCAAAAAAAGATATGGTTCAAGTTCTTGCAACTAGTTGTTGTTCTGCTAGCTGGATGGTTCTTGTACTCCGAACTGAGTGCGGGGTTGAACTGGGAGCTGCTATTCACTTTTGACGAACCGTCGTATTTTGCATACATTCTGTTCCTCTTTCCCCTCAACTTAGGATTGGAGGCAGCAAAATGGTGGAAACTAACCCGCAGCTTCGGGCAACTCTCTTACAGCAGATCTGTTTCCAGTGTACTCATTGGTCATTTCTACACCCTGTTTACGCCAAATCGAATTGGTGACGGCGCTGGCAGGCTGCATTTTCTTGCTCCAGGCAACAAAACAAGAGCTACTTGGGCCTTCATTAACGGCAGCATGTCGCAGTTTCTATGCACCCTAGTTGTAGGCAGTTTGGGACTTGCTATCATCCAACAATGGACCATTGAGACAGATGCCACTTGGTGGATTTACGCGCAATGGATGCGTTGGCCTGTTTGGCTAGCAACCATCATACTCTTGCTCCTTTACATAGAGCCGGGCTGGGTAACTTTAGCCATTGACAACAGCAAAGAAGACGGCTGGTTTGGCAAACGCGTGCGTACCCTTCAGCACTACTCAAGAAGGCAAAATGCAGGTACGCTCGTGTTAAGTGCACTGCGTTATGTCACTTTCGCAACTCAGATGTACTTCGCCCTGAAACTGTATGGGATTTCTGGTGATGCCTTTGAAATTTATTTACGAATTGGGATCCTCTACCTCGCAACCACGCTGATTCCAACCGCTGCGCTTGCAGAATTTGGTGTTCGTGAATCACTCGCAATTCTACTCTTTCCTGCCGCCGGTATTTCAGAAGAAGGAGCCTTTGCTGCCACTCTTCTGGTTTGGTTGGTCAATCTTCTGTTTCCAGCTATTTTAGGTGGAATACTATTCACAAGACTTCAACCATCAAAGAAGTGAGTTTCGTCTACGTAGGCCTCGGGGTCATCACAGCCATTCTGTACCTCATCTTCATGATTTGGGTTTACATTCATTTGGGGCGAAAGGTAGAAACACTCAAGACGAAGGACGAACTAACCCTCACGATTCTTATTGCCTGCAGAAACGAAGCTTTGAGACTTCCGCGTTTAGCGAAAGCACTCAAGCATTTCAAAGGACAACTTATTGTGATAGATGATCACAGCGAAGATCAAACAGCGGCCGAAGCCACCAAACTTCTTCCTCAGGCACTCCTCATTAAGAATGAAGGCGCCGGAAAAAAGGCGGCCCTCAAAACCGGATTGGCCCGAGCGAACGGGTCAAAAGTGCTGTGCTTAGATGCAGACATCCTTATAGATAAAGACTGGATCAATCAGTGTCAATCCTACCTCGCAGAAAACGCTGCAGATCTTTATCTTTTCCCTGTTTTGGTTCAGGAAACAACAAATTTATTTCAACAATTCGAAGCGTTTGACATGCTTGGGTTGATGACCATTACCAAAGCCTCGGCAAATGCCAATAGACCGATTCTTGCTAATGGAGCAGCGCTCTGTATCTCAAGAGCTGACTTCCTTGATTGTCAAAATGAACTGCGTGAAGACCAAGCCAGCGGTGATGACGTGTTCTTGCTTCAGGCAATGAAAAAAAGAGACAAACACATTCACTTTGTTCAGGACAGGAGGCTCATTGTTTATATAGAGCCGCATAGTTGGTTGAAATCCTTTCTAAAACAACGCATTCGTTGGGGACAAAAAAGCAATGCCTATTCAGATCGTTTCGCCAAAAGAGTTGCATGGATTGTTTTGCTTGGTAATCTGTGGTTTTGCATGAGCTTGTGGCTTGCCGGAGCTTTGGGAGCGCGGGGCGCCTTTGATGCTCAGAAACTGATGCTTCTTTTCATTGTTCCCAAATTGGCCATAGATTTTATTATTTCGCAAAAAGCAAATAGGCACTTCCAAACAGGTCTAAACTGGAAAGTGTGTGTTTTTTCCTCAATTATCTATCCGTTCTACATCATTTTTGTTGGGATCAGCGGATTCTTCTACCGTCCATATTGGAAAGGTCGAAAGGTATAAGCATCTTGCAGCGTGGGAAATTTAGTTGAACTATCTCCGAACCAACAGGCCTGGCTTCGCTTCAAGCGAAACAAAGCAGGATTAGCAGGGTGCATTGTCATCTTTGCTCTGATCTTGGTTTCGTTATTAGGCAGTTCTATTCGTCCTGACCCTTCTCCCAATGCCAATGCGCAAAACCTTTCTATTTCTAGGCAGAAGCCCGGATTTCAGATAGACATGTTAACGCTGAATACAGACCTCCCACCAGTTCCGGTTGCTTCCTACCAAATCAAGGGAGACCAATTAGAATATACGCTTTATGGAGATGCGCAAAGCAAGTCAATTTCCATTGCAGATTTGGCTTCAAAGGAAATGGTTCAGCACAAAACCTTTCTGCTTGGCACAGATAAATACGGACGTGATTTACTCAGCAGGCTGATGGCCGGCACGCGCATTTCATTGAGTGTAGGTTTCATAGCAGTTTTGATATCACTCATTGTAGGCATTACGCTGGGAGCCATGGCAGGCTATTTTGGCGGGAAGATTGACGCACTTATTTCTTGGTTGATCAATGTGGTTTGGAGCATCCCCACCTTGCTCATGGTCATTGCCATCACGCTCGCTTTTGGAAAAGGGTTTTGGCAGGTGTTCATTGCCATCGGATTGACCATGTGGGTGGAAGTAGCACGTATTGTGCGTGGGCAATTTCTCAGCATTCGTGAAAAAGAATACGTGGAGGCGGCAAAAGCCCTAGGTTACAGCCATACACGTATTATTACAAAGCACATTCTCCCCAATGCGTGGGGTCCAATCATTGTAATTTCTGCGGCCAACTTTGCGGGTGCCATTCTAGTGGAGGCCGGACTGAGCTTCTTGGGCATTGGCGCTCAAATACCTACACCAAGTTGGGGCAATATGATCAAAGAGCATTATGCCATGATCACCACTGACCTTGCTTACCTCGCCATTTTGCCAGGAGTTCTAATTATGGTACTTGTGCTATCTTTTATGATGGTTGGGAATGGATTGCGGGATGCGTTAGATGTGCGCAGCTAGTTCCTGTTTGATTTAATTGGTTTCAAACTACCTCTTAGCCTCTTTGAAAAGAGCGAAATAGGCTCTAAAACCCAGAATAGTTCTTAAGTCAGAGCTTTCCATGACACGTAAAAAACAACCTATCTCCTTCATACTTTAGCAGTCTGAATCCCTTTGGTATCTTTGGCATCAAATCAGGACCCTTGGAAAAGAATAGTAAGATTTATATTGCAGGACACAAAGGCATGGTAGGCTCAGCCATTGTTAGAAAACTTGAAGCTGAAGGACATACCAACCTCATCTGCCGCTCTTCGTCAGAAATAAACCTCATGGATCAAGTCCAAGTGCGCGAATTTTTCGCCGAAACACAACCTGAATATGTCTTCCTTGCTGCAGCGAAAGTGGGCGGGATTCAAGCGAACAACGTTTACCGTGCTGAGTTTCTTTACAACAACCTGATGATTGAGGCTAACATCATCCACACGGCCCACGAAGCGAAGGTGAAAAAGCTACTCTTCCTGGGAAGCTCCTGCATCTACCCGAAATTTGCTGACCAACCCTTGAAAGAAGAAAGCCTTCTCACCGGATTACTAGAGCCAACAAATGAGCCTTATGCCATCGCTAAAATTGCAGGCATTAAACTATGTGAAGCATACCGCGATCAATACGGTGACAATTTCATTTCAGTTATGCCTACCAACCTCTACGGCCCAAATGACAACTATGATTTAAATTCATCGCACGTTCTCCCCGCGCTTCTGCGGAAATTCCACACGGCTAAAAGAGAAGGTCAGCCCTCTGTTGAAGTCTGGGGCTCAGGAAGTCCGAAAAGGGAATTCATGCATGTAGATGACCTCGCCGAAGCCTGCTACTTCTTAATGATGAAATACAACGAAAGGCTTTTCGTGAACGTTGGGACAGGTGTAGATGTGACCATCAAAGAGTTGGCAGAAACCATCAAAGAAATTACAGCATTCGAAGGAGAACTCGTTTGGGACAGTTCAAAGCCTGACGGTACACCAAGAAAATTGATGGATGTAAGTCGCATCAATGATTTCGGTTGGAAGCACAAGATCGATTTGAAAGACGGAATTGAATCTGTCTATGAAAATTTCAAAACTTTAGACCTCGTTTAATGAACTGGCCTAAACACCTCCTACACGGAGCGTTATTTCTTTTGCTCTTTTGGGCGAAAGAATCAAGCGCTCAGCACTACCAAGAACCACTCGAAAGAACGGTTACGGAGGGAGTTGAAGATTCCTTTTCTGCTGTAGACACTGTTTTTCATTCAGCGGTAAAACCCTATCATGCAGATCAGTTTGAACGGGATAGTATTCTGAGATTTAAGACAGATGACCGCAGGTATTTTAACCTAGCCGAAGTCAAACTCCTCAAAGAACACCTTGTTGAAATACGTGAAGGCGATTTCGAATTGAATCTGGACATTGTTTTAGACCTATCTATTGGTTGGGATGTAGGAGATACATCTTCTTGGCAAGACACCGTTCAAATCTTCAACAATACCAGAGGCCTCTCAATATCAGGAAAGATTGGCGATGCCGTTTCTTTTCAGGCATCGGTCTTCGAGAATCAAAGTCAGTTCCAGGATTGGATGTACAAATACACTGATTCACTGCAGGTAATCCCAGGGCAGGGTCGTTTCAAAGAACTTGAGTCCAATGCGCGGGATTACAACTCAGCTTGGGGAGTGATCAGTGTGAAAGCGACTCCTTGGTTGCAAGTACATTTCGGACAAGGGAAGCATTTTATCGGAAATGGCTATCGGTCTATGTTACTTTCAGATGTGGCAGCAAATTATCCTTTCATTCGTGTCAAGGCAGAGTTTCTTAACCACCGAATTCAATACACCGCCATCAATGCCGAACTATTCAATCTAGAACGTTTGCCGCTGGGAGAAGTACCAGAATCATTGTTCAAACGAAAAGGAATGACCGTGCGGTACTTGAGCATGATTCCTCATCCACGATTTGAGCTGGGCGTATTCGAAGCGGTGATTCATGAACGTTGGGATTCAACGGGGACGAAAGCTTACAATTGGGACTACTACCAACCTCTGCCTTTCGTATCAACAGCAATACACGGACTAGACGCGGCAAACAACGCTGTAGTTGGCGCCAATTTAAAAGTAAAAGTGAGCAATAAGCTTTTCGTTTACGGACAAGCAGTAGCAGATCAAAGTGACGCACGGTTTAGCGGCTTTCAAGCAGGGCTTCGTTGGCAAGATTTTCCGCTCAAAACGTTAGCCCTTCGTCTTGAATACAATGAAGGAGGTGCTGGAATCTTCACCAACAAAGCACCCTTGCAGAATTACACACACATGAATCAAGGCCTGGCGCATCCGTTGGGAACGAACTTCAAAGAGTACATTGTAATCTTACAGCATCGCACGCGCAAAAAACGACTTTGGTCTGAATGGAAAGGCATCTATCAATTGCATGACGGAGGTATGCGAGGCAACATTCAAAGCACACCAGCAGAAATCTTAGATGGCTTGCACGAACCGGGAATCACAATGATCAGTGACATACAACTGGGCTACCTAATGAATCCCACCACGAATACGAGTGCAATCATTGGTTGGTCATGGAGAGACCGAAGCACAAATGAGGGCCATTTGATCAGTTCCTTTTATTACTTTACTTTCAGAGTAGCCCTTTTTAACAGATACTACGATGTCTGACAAGAATATAGGGAGCGCCCTGACCACAACAGAAGATAGATGTGACCAAATTGCCCTGTGCAAACATCTTTACACACGCTTGAAAAAGCGTATTTTTAACGAAAGCCCTCTGCCGTGCTAGAAATAATTTTCGGATTCCTTACTGCATCATTTTTGGTGGTTATAGCCATGCCTTCGCTCATTAAAGTAGCGAAGATGAAGCACCTTGTTGACGAACCAGGAGACTCAAGAAAGCTTCACAAACGCAGTGTACCGACCATAGGTGGTATTTTGATTTTTGCCGGAACGATCTTGGGCTACAGCTTATGGTTCCCTACACAAAGTGCACATAAACTGGGCATGAATTATGATCCGCTCTCTGCACTTCACGAATTCAAGTACCTAGTAGCCAGCATGTTCATCCTGTTTTTTCTTGGATTAAAAGATGACCTTGTAGGTGTTAGCCCAAGTAAAAAGCTCTTGGTTCACTTTGTTGTTGGCGCCATCTTGGTATTCATGGCAGACATACGAATCACCCAGTTTTGGGGCTTGTTCACATTGGGGGAGATTCCAGATTATATAAGTTACCTCTTTTCAGTATTCGTTTACATTGTGATAGTGAATGCCGTCAATCTCATTGATGGGGTAGATGGTTTGGCTGGGGGAATCGGAATGATTGCCAGCATCACCTTCACCTACTGGTTTTACCAAACAGGACATTTACCATTGGCACTTTTGGCAGCAAGTTTAGGTGGAGCATTGCTTGGCTTTCTTGTTTTTAACTTCAATCCCGCTCGTATTTTCATGGGAGACTCTGGCTCACTGACCATAGGAGTAGTGATGTTCGTGCTTGCCACACAGATGATTGAATTCCCAATTGACAAGCTCCCATACTCAATGAAAGGAGTTTCAAAACCGGTGCTGGCCATGGCCATTTTAGCTTATCCACTCATAGATACTTTGCGGGTATTCTTCATTCGAATGGTACAAGGACGATCACCCTTTTCGGCAGATAAAAACCACATTCATCATAGGCTACTTGCCCTTGGCTTGAGCCATAAACAAACTGTTTTCATCTTGTATGGATTTTCTGCTTTCATTGTGATTTTAACTTTTTTCCTTCCAGCGCACAGTCCGAACGTTTCTTTCCTGATCATCGCCGGAGTATCAGTGGGGATTACCCAAATCATTTTTTGGATCCCTTTGAAGGAAAAGAAGAAGAAAATAAAAAAAGTAGAAGAGGCATGAGAAACATCCTTTTGGTATTCATTTCTTGCATGCCCTTTCTTGCTAGCGCCCAAATACCTGAAGGGTATCAGCATTGGGATGCGCTAACTAGAACTGCTGTGGCCATTCATAACAGTGAAGCGCACCATAGCAACATTCGTCCGCTCAGCCCTTTTCTAGACACGCTAGAAGTTTCTTTCACACGTGATTCAGCTCTTATTTCAGGCCCAAAAACCTTCAGATTTCGTTTGTCTCCAGTTGTAGATTTGAACGGTGGTTTTTCAGCAGCACCGAACCTTGGAGTTGCCGGATTCGGAAATGCCGGAATTCAAATTCAAGCATTCTTGAAAGAGCGATTTTATGCCCGCGCATCCTACCAGCTTGCTTACACGTACTTCCCTGACCACCTTCAGGTATTCTCTAAAAATGAACTGGTCATCCCCGGGATTGGCAAGGCCGAAGAAATGAATGGAGGCTACATTGCCCATTACTACACGGGTGCTTTGGGTATGAAAATGGGTGACCATTTTGAATTGGAACTAGGGCGCGACAAACACTTTTGGGGCGATGGATACCGCTCAATGATTTTAAGTAACAACGCCAGTCCGTTCCCTTACATGCGGCTCACCACGAAAGTTTGGAAGTTCAAATACACCAACCTCTGGACTGCCTTAACAGATTTAAATCCGGTCACAGGAGAAGAGCGCAGAAAATTCACAACCCAGCACGCCTTGAGCTGGAATATAACGCAGCGTTTCAACCTTTCTATTTATGAAGCTGTGGTGTGGCAAGCTTCTGACTCATTATCTGATAGGGGATTTGAAGCCGCATATTTGAATCCACTTATCTTCTACCGCCCTGTAGAATTCTCACAAGGATCAGCAGACAATGTGCTCCTAGGTATCAGCATGCGGTATGAGCTAGAAGACAATATTCAGCTTTATTCACAGCTGTACTTCGATGAGTTCCTCATGAATGAACTCCGCCAAGGCAATGGCTGGTGGGGTAACAAATTTGGCTTTCAAATTGGAGCGAAAGCGTATGATCTTTTCGCTGACAGCCTCTCACTGCAAACAGAGTTAAACATTGCCAGACCATACACCTACACTCATGGAAGCGTTGTTCAGGCCTATGGCCATATGAATCAATCATTGGCGCACCCTTTAGGAACCAATTTTATTGAATGGATTTCAAGGGCGAGCTACCAAACGACTAATTTCACATACAACGGAACATTCATGTTTGCAGGTTTCGGCCAAGACAAAGAGGGAGAGAATTACGGTGGCGATGTATTCGTTTCGTATGCTAGCCCCACAAAAGTTTATGGTAACAACATCATGCAAGGGGAAAAGAACACCCTTCTATTCCTGCACCTAGAGGCTGAAAAACAAGTGATTAAGGCACTCAATATTAATCTAACGGCAGGATTAGGGGTTCGAAAAGTATTCAATACTATAGGCGCCCCAATGGACGCATGGTTAACCCTCGGTTTGCGCTCTCCATTGGTCAGGAACTACCGTGATTTCTAAAAGAACAATCTGGAACAATTCTAACTTATACTTTAACAGTTATTGACTAACTTTGCAGTCAATTTTTAAGGGACTTGAAAACAGCAGATTCAATCGCTACTACTACAACATCTACATCAAAAGTGAAGGACTTAGCCATGTTCTTCAAGTTTCGACTTTCCATGATTGTTGTGCTCTCCTCTATCCTTGGTTATTTAATGGGAGCCGAAACAGTCAGTGGGTTTTCAGTAGTCTCCCTTATTGTTGGCGGTTTTTTACTTTCTGGAGCAAGTAACGGCTTCAACCAAGTTTGGGAAAAGGACTTAGATCGTTTGATGAAACGAACTGAAAATCGTCCCATGCCCCAAGGCCGCATGTCGGTTACTGAAGGAATTGTTATTTCAAGCATTGCCGCTCTTGCAGGCATACTCATCTTGTGGCTTTCATTGAATGCTTTGTGTGGAATTCTTGGAGCAATTGCATTGTTCTTTTATGTCTTCCTCTACACACCAATGAAGCAAAAGAATTCATTAGCGGTGTTCATTGGTGCCTTCCCTGGCGCTATCCCTCCTATGTTAGGTTATGTGGCTGCTACCGGGCAATTCGGGCTCGAGGCCGGACTTTTATTCGCTACACAATTCATGTGGCAGTTCCCTCACTTTTGGGCTATTGCGTGGGTTGTTTATGACGACTATAAAGCCGCAGGATATAAACTAATGCCCTTCAATGATGGGAGATCAAAACGTTCTGCATTCCAAATAGTACTTTACAGCTTTTTCTTGATTCCAGTTAGCCTTTTACCTTGGGCCTTCCCTGCAGACGCGCCTTTAATTGGCAACTTGGGGATGGTTGTAGTAACTCTATGTGGAATTGCGTTTGCATTCTTAGCTTGGCGTCTATACCGCTCATGTGAAACTCGTGACGCTAAAGTTTTAATGTTTGCCTCCTTTCTATACTTACCTATTGTTCAACTGTTCTACGTAATAGATAAACTTTAATTAGATGAGTAAAAAAGCAACCATGCAAGCAGATAACGGAGTATATGAGGGGGTAGACCCAGCAGTTCGGATTCGAACGAAAAAGATGTTAATATGGATGATAATTTTCGCCGTTGTCATGCTTTTCGCCGGACTTACATCAGCTTATATCGTAAGCAGCATGGGTGATTATTGGGTTCACATTGAATCACCTAAAGCATTGTGGTGGAGTAACGCTATCATTGTTTTGAGCAGTTTACCAATGTACTTGGCATTTACAGCCATGAAAAAAGGCCAAAAGCAGCAGTCAATCATTATGCTGACAATCACTTTATTCATGGGGATTGGTTTCACTGTAGCTCAATACCAAGGCTGGGAAGACTTAAAAGCAAAAGGAATGGGTGTTTCGTTATTCGAAACAGACCTGGGTGTTAAATCTCAATGGAATAACATAGATCGCATCACAGGAGAGTATGGTGTAGATTATTCTGTTGTTCAGGACGGCAAAGAACTCATCTACAATAAGGGGGAATTTTACGCTCCAGATGATGTGCTCATGGCGGCCCCAGTTACCAGTGACGTAAAAAGAATGAGTAACTCATCGGGAGCCCTAGTTTGGGTGCTGATAGCGGTTCACATTCTTCACCTCGTATTTGGATTAATCTATTTAGTAGTTAATATAATTCGCAGTTCAACTGGTGTAATACATCAAAAGGACACCATAAGACTTTATGCAAATGGCATGTACTGGCATTTCTTAGGTATTTTATGGGTCTATTTGTTCGCCTTTTTGTTCATAATTCATTAAACTTGCAGCAAATTTTTGTCAAGCTATGGCAGGCGATGCAACTAAAGTAATCCCGAAAGAAGTTCTCTGGGGCGGTGGTAGATCCCCGTTCAGTGTGAGTTACGGAAAAATGATGATGTGGTACTTCCTAGTATCAGATGCATTAACGTTCAGTGGTCTATTAACAGCCTATGGATTCGTTCGGCACGGATCCGAGGATGCTTGGCCTATTGGTGAGCAAGTCTTTCAAGCACTTCCCGGATTGGAAGGTCACTACCCACTAATTTATGTGGCTTTGATGACATTCATCCTAATCGTCTCCTCCGTGACAATGGTATTGGCGGTTGAATCAGGTCATCGAAACCACAAAAAAGGTGTCGTCAAATGGCTTGGATGGACCATTATAGGCGGTATGATCTTCGTTGGATCACAAGCATGGGAATGGTCTCACTATATCCACGGGGGCGGAGGCGCTTTCCAGATTAGTCAAGCGATGACCGTAAACGCAACAACAGATCATAAATCAGAACCCATTTCTATTGCCCTGACTGATGGAGACCGTGTATTCATGGATCATCACTTTGGAGATCTAATGGAACGCTACGTGGAGGGTGACATAGCCATTCAATTGACAACAACTGCAGAGTCTGTAACTCTTGTAGATGTATATCATCCTGAACACCCTGTAGTTCTTGAAGAGCTTACGCTTAATAAATATGTTGAGAACAAGAGCGTTGTGAAAGGCGCTGAAATGATGCAACTTTGGAATGCCCGAACAGACAATTTTGTCTTCGGTGCAAACTTAGAAACATCTGAATACGGAACTCAGCAAGCATATGGTGGTTTCTTCTTCTTCATTACTGGTTTCCATGGATTCCACGTATTCTCTGGAGTTGTATTCAACATTATCATTTGGTTCCTTGTGATCCGTGGTGTGTATGAAAAAAGAGGCCATTATGAAATGGTTGAAAAAATTGGACTTTACTGGCACTTCGTTGATTTGGTATGGGTATTCGTATTCACCTTCTTCTACCTTGTGTGATCTTTTAAACAACAGTACTGATGGAAAGAGACGATCTTATTGCAAATGACAATTATTCACTGAACGCAACGCACAGTGACGAAGCTGGTGCTAAAATCAGAAAGAAGATCTGGAAAGTAACCGGACTTCTCACGCTGATCACTGCAGTTGAAGTTTTCTGTGGAGTTATGATTAAAAGGGGTGACACTTGGCAATGGAGCACGATTAAGGTCATGTTTATTGTCCTCACACTTGTGAAGGCAGGTTACATTATCATGTCATTTATGCACCTTGGTGAAGAAAGAAAGAACTTGCGTAACGTGGTCCTTGTACCCTACGTTCTTTTCATCGGATACCTAATTTTCATTGCCTTGTATGAAGGCTCTTCCCACTAGAACGATTGATCAGTTGAACTGATATGACTAAAAAACAAACTATTAAAAAGTACACCTTCCTTGTTGGTGTACTTTTTTTGTTTCCCCTCTCGTTGATCCTTTTCTTTGGGGTATTCACGGAGCATAAATTCAAGACGCTCCCTTATTTCGGTCCGAAAGAAATCTTAAGCACCAAGAATTCCGAAGGTATATCCGATACGGCCTACTATCAAATCCCTGATTTCAAATTCACGAATCAAAACGGCAACAATTTTACTCGTGATTCTTTGGGTGGACGTGTTTGGCTCACCTCTTTCTATGCCACCAACTCACCGCACATCAGAAAAATCACAGATCGTCTGCTCGCCCCCAATTGGAGGTACAGACATGAAACTGACATCGGATTGCTGTGTCTGACACTGGATGCTTCTTATGATACCCCTGCGGTCATGAAGGCTTATGTAGATCAGACCACCACACAAAACATCACACCAGATAAATGGCAGTTCCTGACCGGTGACCAGGACGCCATCAATAGCTACATCACAAAAGCCTTTTTTATTGAAGACCCTCAGAATACAGCACAGCTCTTCCTCATAGACACCATTGGAAACATTCGCGGACAGTATAATGGAAATCTAGAAGAAGATATAAAGGCTGCTATTGAAGACATTGCTTTGCTGAAGAAGGAAATGGACATTAGAAGTTATGAAGAGAAGAAACGTGCTGAACAAAACAATTCCAATACTAATTAGCATTGGCCTATTTGCTTGTAGAACAGAGCCCGCTCTTGACCAAGAGCGCTCACTGCCTTTTTACGGAACTCATGATGTATCTTTAGAAAACCAACCAGATGGGACGAAGTTAGCAGACACCACCTATTTCACTGTTCCGGGCTTCAGCTTCATCAATCAAGACAGCATTGAAGTTTCTCATCAAGATTACCGTAACCACATTTACGTAACAGACTTCTTCTTTACCACCTGCCCAAGCATTTGTCCGGTCATGAGCGCGCAAATGAGCCGACTCCAAGATATGCTGAAGCAAGAAGATTTATTTGGCCCCGTTATGTTGCTTTCGCACACCATAGATCCAGAGAAAGACACACCAGAAATGCTACAAGCATATGCACAACGAATGGGTGCAGATACAGAACAATGGAATTTCGTCACAGGAGACAAAGATGACCTCTATGATCAAGCTAGATATGGTTACTTCATGACCGCACTAGAATCTGACACGGCTGCTGGAGGCTTTTTCCATTCAGATAATTTCGTGCTTATTGATCGCGGTGGAAGACTCCGTGGTTATTATGACGGCACGTCAACAAAAGAAGTAAATCAACTGTTTGAAGACATACTACTATTAACACAAGAAAAAAATGGATTTAGTCAAGATCGCGCAGAATAGAAAGCAGTCCAGAACACTTATTATTATTGCTTCTTTGGTCATACCCATTGTAATTATCATCCTGAGGTACATCCCGAATCCTGACTTAACCGAAGGCACAAAGACCCTCCTTTATGGCTTGCCTTTGCTCAATGCTGTTCTCAACGGCAGTACTTTCCTCCTTTTGATAGCAGCGCTTGTTGCAATTAAAAGGAAAAACATTGCTCGGCACAAGAAATTGGTTTCTACTGCGATGATATTTTCTGGATTGTTCCTCATATCCTACATCGCCTTCCATGGTATTCTTCCTGAAACGCCTTATGGCGAAGGGGGAAATATGAAAACGGTTTACTACCTCATACTCGTAACGCACATTCTACTCTCAGCAATTATAGTTCCTTTGGCACTCACTGCATATTCCCATGGATTGGCTGGAAGAATTGATTTGCATCGCAAAATCGTCAAATTTGCTTTTCCATTTTGGCTTTATGTTACCATAACGGGAGTAATCGTCTACATTATGATACAGCCATTTTACGAAATTCAGCTTTGGTAATCCCCCACTATTTTGAAAAAGACCAACAGACATATCACACTTACTTGCGCCCTACTGACGATGGCTCTAATGCTTCCAGAACTATCAACTGCACAATGCGTTATGTGCAAGGCTGTTGCGGAAGGATCTGCCAATGGCGGGGGCATTGGACAGGGTCTCAATAGCGGAATCATGTACATTATGGGGGTGCCCTATTTGTTAATGGTTGTTGCATACTTCGCTTTCTTTCGAAAAAAAGGTAACTTCAACGGCTGAGCGCTAAATCATTTTATTTTGAAGCCAATTCACAATTATATCACAAAACTTGGAACGGAAATTGTTCTCAAACGTATAGATATTTTTAGAACGATAATTATGCGCAGAAAGATTGTAATATTCGCCTTAGCGATTTCAGGCATGTTCGCATCAACTTCATCATTGGCTCAATTCACCCAAGAAAAAAGCATTTCACCGAGCGATGTTGAAATCCAAAAGCAAGTCATGAATTTATCTGTGTTTGACGCAGAATCAAAACAGGCGATGGTTGCTAATGTAGCAGTTGCTGGATTAAACCCCCGAAAACCAGTTGTCTTTCAATCAATCGCAGACACCACTTTTGAAATTAGAAATTATAGACTTTACACCGTTTCCTGTGTAAAGGAAGGGTATATGTATTACTCTGAAAAGTTTTGGCCAGAAGAAAAAAGTGTTCACGAGCAGGATGTTGAGCTCAAGAAACTATCTGTTGGACTCAGAACAGATGTACGTGATATTACCTTCTTAGGAAACAAAACAGAAATATACCACAAGTCCAAGCCGGCCCTCGAAGACTTAATTCAATTCATGCGCATCAATCCAACCGTAAAGATCGCTGTCACTGGACATGTTAATGGCCCAGACAATTCTCGCAGTGATAAATTCTATACCAATGCAAGCATTGAACGAGCTGAAAAGGTAATAGAATACTTGGTTGAACATGGCGTTCAAGTTGAAAGGCTCCAAGCCAGAGGAATGGGCAACTCAGAAATGCTCTACCCAGACCCCTCAACTGATTGGCAAAATGAAGCCAATAGAAGAATTGAAATAGTGATCACAGCCATTTAAACAAGACCACCCTGCCGTTCACCACCTTTAACATACGTTCGTACGAAACACCTCTTAAACGATTAGAGTTTAGTTAAGTTTGCAATTGAACCCATCAGATAATGGCGAAAACAAGCTTACTTACACTACTGTTCATAGCAGTCATAGGATCCTCTTTTGCACAAGAAGCATGGACCCTTCAAAAATGCATTGATTATGCCTTCCAAAACAACATTCAAATTCAGCAAAGTCAGCTGAACTTAGAATTGAGTGAAATTGGAAAACAACAAAATTTCGGGGCACTCTTGCCATCACTGAATGCAAGTGCATCACACGGCTATAACTGGGGACAAACCATTGACCCTTTTACAAACAGTTTCGCAACAGAGCGCATCAGGAGCAACAGCTTAGGTGCAAACTCTTCATTGACGATCTTCAATGGTTTTCAGAACATGAATCGCCTTAAGCAGAGCGATATTGATATTGAAGCCAGAAAAGCCGATTTAGAAGCCCAGCAAAACGACGTTGCACTTAATGTGGCCAACGCATTCTTATCTGTGCTTTTCCAGCAAGAGTTGTTGCGCATTGCTGCTTCTAATGTTGAAAACACAGACCAGCAATTGCAACGCATCTCTCAGTTGGTTGATGCCGGTGCTGCTCCAAGAGGAAACCTCCTTGAAATCCAAGCGCAGCGAGGCACAGATCAAGCAAGCCTTATTTCTTCTGAGAATAATCTGAACATCGGCTACCTCAATTTGAGACAGTTACTCCAAATTCCCGAAGCAGACAAAGATGGTTTTCAACTTGCCGCTCCTGATGCTGACTTGGCTGAATCAATGACGCTCCCTGGCAATTCTCAAAGTGCTAGCTCAAATGCTTTGAACAACTTCCCGCAAATTAGAAGTGCAGAGGCAGATTTAATAAGTGCAGAAACGAATTTAAAGATTGCCCGCGGTGGCTTGTCCCCAAGATTCAGCATGAGCTACTCTTATGGTTCAGGATACTCTGGTGCTGCCAGGCTGCCCGTTGGAGACCCAATCCTCTCAGAAACACCTATCGGATTTGTACAAGGAACAAATGAAGTCGTTGTGGTGCCAAACATCTCTTACAACGCATTTGAGACAAAAGCATTCGGTAATCAGATTCGGGACAATGTAAATTCAAGTTTGTTCTTCAGTCTTTCCATTCCTCTGTTCAATGGATTTTCAACGAAGAGCACTATTGAACGCGCTCAAGTGAACCAAAAAAGCGCTTCACTTCAGTTGGAGTCTACACGCTTATTATTAGAGCAAAACATCCAATCTGCTTATGCTGATGCCCTTGCTGCTCTAAACAATTACCGCGCCGCACAAACTGCCGTAGAATCAGCTGAACTCGCCATGGAATACGCTAGCATTCGCTTTGAAGAAGGCGCTTCTAACATTACAGATTACACACAGGCTAGAGTTCGACTTGATAACGCACGCTCAAACCTCATCCGCAACAAGTACGATTACATCTTCCGTGTGAAAGTTATAGAATTTTACATGGGACAACCTCTAACCTTCCGCTAAAATGAAGAAGTCAACACGCAATATTCTCATACTAGTTGGTGTCATTCTAGTACTCATTATTCTCGCTGTAATATTCGGGGGAAAAAGAGAAAACACTACTGTCACAACCTCTGAAGTGATCACCCGCACCATTATTGAAACCGTTTCAGCAAGTGGGAAAATTCAACCAGAGGTAGAAGTAAAGATCACCGCTGAAGTAAGTGGATTGATCCTAGAGCTTCCTGTTTTCGAAGGTGATCTCGTTGAGAAAGGTGACCTCTTAGTAGGCATCAATCCAGACATCTACATTTCTGCCACAAGCAGAGCAGAAGCATCTTTGAACACGTCGAAGTCTAGCCTT
Source organism: Flavobacteriales bacterium (assembly GCA_047636995.1). GTDB lineage: Bacteria > Bacteroidota > Bacteroidia > Flavobacteriales_D > Sanyastnellaceae > JAQWQB01. Next base: position 180,044 of record JBLIGQ010000001.1, read on the forward strand.
TCTAGCGCAAGAGCGCGAAAAGCGCAAGCAGATGCCCAGTTCATTGCAGCAGAGCTTGCTTACAACAGATCGACACAACTGTTCGATCAAGGCGCTGTTTCTAGAGCTGATTATGACCAAGCCGTTTCTTCTTTCGAAGTGAGTAAAGCTGAAATCACCGCAGCAGAAGAAAGCATCAATGCAGCAGTATTTCAAATTAAAAGCGCTCAAGCTTCACGAAACGAAGCTGCAGATAACCTAAAACGAACAACCATTCTTGCTCCGCAATCAGGGATCGTGACTGCTTTAACAAAAGAAGTAGGCGAATCTGTTCAAGGAACAGGAATGATGCAAGGAGAAACCATCATGAAGGTTTCTGACTTAAGCAGAATGGAAGTTAATGTAGAAGTCAATGAAAGTGACATTGTACGAGTTGCAGTTGGAGACACAGCCCTTGTTGAAGTAGATGCCTACCTAGACGAGAAGTTCAAAGGAGTTGTAACTGAAATTAGCAACACCGCTTTGAACGCACTTGACAACAACACCTTGAACATGAATCAGGTGACCAATTTCAGCGTGAAGATTCGAATTCTTCCTGAAAGCTATTCCCACCTGACTGATGGAAAACCTTCAAATTACGCCGCATTTAGGCCCGGCATGTCTGCCACCGTCGAAATCAATACAGCCAAAGCAGAGAACATCTTGGCCATTCCTATTAAGGGCGTCACGACCCGCCAAGACACCGCTTCGAACTCTTATTCGAAGTACATCAAAAAGGCAGATGAAACGGATGATGACGGCGCTGAAGAAGACAAAGATGACTTGATCTGTGTCTTTGTACTACAAGACGGCAAAGCTCAAATTAGAGTCATTGAAACAGGTGTTCAAGACAATAAATTTATCCAGATAAAGTCTGGATTAAAGAAAGGCGATGTGGTAATTTCTGGACCGTATGATCAAGTATCACGTATTCTAAAGAGCGGTGCTCGGGTGGAAACGAAGTCTTCTTCTAAAGGGGAAAAATCAACGTCTGAGGAAGAATGAATCACATCTTGTGCATTGAGACATCAGGCACCAACTGTTCAGTTGCGCTGGTTTCAGAATCAGGTGTTATAAAGGAGTTGGAAGAACGAAGCGAAAGCTACATTCATGCAGAACGTCTTCACGTTCTCATTGAAGACCTCCTCCAACATACTGATAAAAAACTGGAGGCCATAGCTGTAAGCAAAGGCCCTGGGTCTTATACAGGCTTGCGCATTGGTGTGGCGGCAGCAAAAGGTTTGTGTTTCGCCCTAGACTTGCCGCTCATCGGAATAGAAACTCCGTTACATATGGCTTTTGGCGCCATAGAACGCAATCCTGGTTATGATTTCTACGTTCCTCTACTAGACGCACGCAGAATGGAAGTTTATTCAGCTACTTACACCAGCACGATGCAAGAAGTGAGCGAAACAAAAGCATTGATCATTGAAGAAGGTTGTTCCTTCTTCCCTGCGAATGCCTTGTTCTTTGGAGACGGTGCTGAAAAATGCGAACCCCTGCTTGAAGGCACCTTCTTAACTGACGTTTTCCCAACAGCGGCAGACATGCGTTCCCTTGCCTTTGAACGGTTCAAAGTGCAGGCTTTTGAAGACACAGCGTACTTTGAGCCCTTCTACTTAAAGGACTTTATAGCAGGAAAACCAAAATCTGCTTTTTGAACCTTATATTTGGTTTATGAAACGAACAGGATTCCTTCTTTTAATCTTGGCATTTATCACCCTCGGGTCTAAGTGCAACCGAGACAATCGGGTTCCATATGTCCAGACCAATTTCACCTTGAACTTGAATCTCCCCGGTTACATTGACCTCACAGTTCCAACGGGCTGGATTACGGTCAGCGGCGGCTCACGAGGTATTTTAATTTACAGAGTGAACAATGATACCTTTATGGCATATGATCGCCATTCGACCTATGACGTTGAAAGCAGCTGCAGAGTAGATGTGTTAGAAGACAACATTACCGTAACGGATCCTTGTTCAGAATCAGAATGGCTGATCATTGATGGCTCTGTTCTCTCTGAACCCGCTACTTTTCCTTTGCAGCAGTACAACGTTTCCTGGAACTCTCCAAACCTCCGTGTTTACAACTAACATCACCGTTAGCCCCTCTCTTTTAGCTTATTAAAGCTGGAAGTATCGTTTTTATTCTCCAACTTTATTTCTCCGATGTCCAGTGCAAACTCATTTTAAAACAATGAAGCGCCTGAACAATCTATCTCTAAACTTCGTGGGGAGAGTTGCCTCTCCAATGGTATTGAATGTTTCGCGCCTTTCATTGTGTTCTTTGATTCATCACATTAAAACACAAACTCTATGAAAACGTTAATCACATCCGTGGCCCTGCTCTTGACCATCAGTGTAAGTTGTCAACTGGAGTTGACTTCCATTGGTCTTAATGCAAAAACAGACCGATTGAATTTCAAAGACTCACAGATGCTGGGCTATGAACTCACTCTGCAAATGGTAATTAACAATCACTTTCTATTAAATACAGAGTATTCTCAATTAGACCCTTCATTCTCTGAGTTTACCCCTTTCTACGGTCCTGAATTAGGTACATTCCCTGATGAGATATGCACGCTAGGAGGCAACATTGGATACCGTTTCACCCCACATGAGCAATTCGCATTTGATCTTACAGGAGGCTTATTTTACTATAAATTCAATGAACGGGTTGTCTATGACACACAAGAAGTTCCCAACGGATGGTTCCCTTACACAGCAGCTATTGACAAATGGCAAGCTACCTCAGGTTTGGGCAGTAACCTCACAGTTCGGGCTAACTGGCTCTTTTCAAAATATGTTGGTCTGAACTTTGGAATTGGGATTCAAAACCACCAGCACACAGAACCTTACATTCAATTCGGACTGGAAATAGGGAAACTGAGGGGGTTCAAAAACACATAGAAACAAAAAGCCCCGATGAGCAGATGCTCATCGGGGCTTTTAATATAAAGTCAATTGCTTAGTAGCGATATTGATCAGACTTGAATGGTCCGTTCTTAGGAACACCAATGTAATCTGCTTGCTCATCAGAAAGCTCATCAAGCTCTACATCGATTTTCGCCAAGTGAAGACGTGCCACCTTTTCGTCTAAGTGCTTAGGAAGAACGTAAACATCGTTGTTGTATGCTTCATTGTTATTCCAAAGCTCCATCTGCGCCAAAGTCTGGTTTGTGAAAGAGTTAGACATCACGAATGATGGGTGACCCGTTGCACAACCAAGGTTTACCAAACGCCCTTGAGCAAGAAGAATCATCTCCTTTCCTTCAATGGTGTACATGTCTACCTGTGGCTTGATTACGCTCTTCGTAGAACCATAGTTGTTGTCCAACCATGCTACGTCAATCTCATTATCGAAGTGACCGATGTTACATACGATAGCTTTGTCACGCATGCTTCGGAAGTGCTTCTCAGAAATAATGTCCTTATTACCTGTAGCGGTAACAATGATGTCTGCACGTTTCACAGCGTCAACCATTTTCTTTACTTCGTATCCGTCCATTGCAGCTTGAAGCGCACAGATTGGATCGATTTCAGAAACGATTACACGGCAACCTGCGTTGCGAAGTGAATCAGCAGAACCTTTACCTACATCACCATAACCAGCAACTGCTGCAACTTTTCCGGCCATCATGATGTCAGTAGCACGACGAATCGCATCTACACAACTTTCACGACATCCGTATTTGTTGTCAAACTTAGACTTGGTTACAGAATCATTTACGTTGATTGCAGGCATTGTAAGTGTGCCAGCCTTAACGCGGTCATAAAGACGAAGAACACCCGTAGTTGTTTCTTCAGATATTCCTTTAATTTCCTTTGCCAATTCTGGATGTTGATCCAGAACGACGTTCGTCAAATCACCACCATCATCCAAGATCATGTTCAAAGGCTTGCGATCTTCTCCAAAGTAGAGCGTTTGCTCAATGCACCACTCATATTCTTCTTCAGACATATCCTTCCATGCAAACACAGGAACACCCGTAACTGCAATTGCTGCAGCTGCTTGATCTTGTGTTGAAAAGATATTGCAAGAAGACCATTGTACTTCTGCTCCCAGCTCAACAAGTGTTTCGATAAGAACTGCAGTTTGAATAGTCATGTGCAAACATCCTGCGATACGTGCACCTTTCAATGGCTTTGAAGCGCCAAATTCTTCGCGAAGTGACATTAGACCTGGCATCTCTGCCTCAGCCAAATGAATTTCTTTACGACCCCAATCAGCGAGGGTGATGTCTTTTACCTTGTAAGGAAGGACTGTGTTTTGTGTTGTTACACTCATTTCAATTATTGCTTTTCTGTTGGAATTCAGACTGCAAAGATACGTTTTTCCGTTAACATCATCTATCACGGAGACCTCACTTGCAGACTGTTGCAATTCATTTACAAGTTTCGCACTGATTTGTTTCATAAAAAGTGCTGAAGAACTGAAATAAAGCACAAATCAACCGAACTGATTTTATACTTTTAATCCATGCCATTGATTGTCCAAATTGAATTCCCCGAAAACACCAAGTTAGCATTTTGGCAACTTGATGAATCTCCAGACGAATTGTTCCATGATTCACCGCTCACAGCGGCTGACGAAGAGGAGTGGAAAACGTTGAAACACATTAAACGCAAACGCGAATGGATTTCTTCTAGAGCCGCCTTACGCTCAGGACTCAACTCAAAAGAGGAGGTCTTGTACTTGCCAAACGGAAAGCCCTACATGGAAAAGCAAGCCTTATCATTTTCACACTGTCTTCCAATTGCAGGTGCTTTGACCCATCCTACATTTGCTGGATTCGATATCCAATCTCCTGACCCGAAAATAGAGGTCATCAAAGCAAAATTCGCCAACCCTCCTGAACTGGAGGCTGCAGAACAATCTAGTTCACCCTTAGATTACTTAACAATTATTTGGAGCGCGAAAGAAGCCATCTTCAAAGTCTATGGCGAAAACTTGGCCTTTGCAGATGAAATCAACATTCATCCCTTTGATGTAGGAGACCGCTTGCTTACGGCAACAACTACAAGGGAGGGAAAGGAACACGACCATACCCTGCAGGTCATGAAAATCACGAGTCATTGGGTGGTCATTGCCATGCGAGCAACGCCGTAGGAACAAACCTCTGCAGTAGAGGTCAGACGCCAAGTCTGCCCAAAATCCCGGCCGGCCCTTACCCACCATCCAAAGAAAGCCAGCACAAACGTAAATCCAACAAAAAAAGCCCCTCAATTGAGGAGCTTTCTATATATCTAATAAAATAGATTCTATCTAAAATCAAGTTAAGCCAAGGGCCTAACGCTCGATTCCCTTGTGACGACGTTCGCTAGATACCGTAAGTTTCTTACGTCCTTTTTTACGACGTGCTGCCAGAACACGACGGCCATTTGGTGTAGCCATGCGACTACGGAATCCGTGTTTGTTGCGACGCTTGCGCTTTGAAGGTTGAAATGTTCTTTTCATCGTAATCTTATTTTAGTACCTTTTCACAAAGGGAGTGCAAAGATATAAGTTCTTTCATAAAACACAAGGGCAAAAGCACAAAAAAATACTTCTGCAAGTCCTACCTTTGCGCTGTGAAACAAGAAGAGCCCCCCAAAAAGAAGAAAATGTCACGTGAAAACCTAAAAAAGGCCACGCGTATTTTCAGTTATGTCAAGCCCTATAAGTGGCAATTCCTCATTGGTATTGCACTCATTACGTTGTCTGCCCTATTCACGCTTGTTGTAACGCGTCTGTGGGGACAACTAGGAGGAATAGGAACGCAGCAGCCAGCGCCAGACCTGAGAGCGTACTTCAACTTTGAGTTGGATTTCTCTAGTTTGAGCGACATTGCCATTGTTACTTTCGTTTTGCTTGTAATTCAGGCAGCATTGAGTTTTGTACGCGTTTTGCTTTTTGCCAACGTGACTGAAAACATGATGATGGCGCTGCGTCAAGACACTTATCAGCAGATTGTTCGCATGCCAATGCAGTACTTTAATGAGCAACGCGTGGGTGATTTAAACTCGCGTATTTCTGCTGACATTACTGGTATCCAAGACATTTTCACGACGACCCTTGCTGAGCTCCTTCGCCAGCTTATAATTATAGTAGGAGGAATTGTTGCACTATTATGGTTCTCACCTACCCTCACATTTATTATGCTCGGGACACTTCCTGTGGTGATTGTGATTGCAGTAATCTTCGGAAGGTTCATTCGTAAACTCAGCAAGAAGACACAAGATAAAGTGGCAGAATCCAATGTGATTGTGCAGGAAACACTTACTGGAATTGTGAATGTAAAGAGCTTCGCGAATGAAGCGCTTGAGGTCATTCGCTACATGTCACGCATCAAAGAGATTAAAGACTTCGCCATCAAAGGCGCAAAATGGAGAGGAGCTTTTGCTTCGTTCATTATCCTGTTCATCTTCGGCGCCATTACATTGATTATCTTAAAAGGAGCTGACCTCGCAGAAAACGACAGTTTGGCTGGGGAGCACTTCTTTTCTTTCCTCCTTATAACAGGTCTAGTTGCAGGATCCATTGGCGGATTGGCAAGTCTTTTCGGCACAATGCAAAAAGGAATTGGCGCCATTGAAAACGTCATGGACATTTTAGACGAGGAGACTGAAGATGTTGCCCTTTCTTCATCTGAAAAGCAACTTCAGCCAGACATGAAAGGTGAAATTGCATTTGACAATGTCTCATTCCATTATGCTTCGCGAAAAGAAGTGGGTGTCTTGAATGAACTCTCCTTTTCTATCAAAGCGGGAGAACAAGTTGCCTTGGTAGGGCCTTCTGGCGCAGGGAAATCTACCATTGCATCAATGGTATTACAGTTTTACAAACCAATAGAAGGGTCCATCTCTTTCGATGGAAAGCCGGCGGCTGATTTCAGTTTAACAGAGTTGAGAAATCAAATGGCATTCGTGCCACAAGAAGTGATTCTCTTTGGCGGAACCATTCGAGAAAACATTGCTTACGGAAAACCTGAAGCGACCGAGGATGAAATTCGCGCAGCAGCAGAACAGGCCAATGCAGTAGAGTTCATTTCACAATTCCCTGACGGAATGGAAACGATTGTGGGCGAAAGAGGGATTCAACTTTCAGGTGGACAACGTCAGCGGATTGCCATTGCAAGAGCAGTATTGAAGAACCCAACTATTTTAATTCTTGACGAAGCCACGAGTTCATTGGATTCTGAAAGCGAACGTTTGGTACAAGATGCCCTTGACAAACTCATGACCGGACGAACTTCACTGGTCATTGCGCACCGTTTGAGTACCGTTCGCAACGCAAACAAGATTTTGGTGCTTGAAAGAGGAAAGCTTGCTGAAGTGGGCACGCACAAAGAGCTTATGGAAATTGAACAAGGTTTATATAAGAACCTTATTCAGCTCCAAGGCACACGCGATACATTGTAATCTTAAAATGTAAGACGGGGACCTATAAGGTGGTAAAATCTATTGGTTACATTTGCCTCAATTCGGGAATATGTCAAAAACAGCATTGATTACCGGTATCACCGGACAAGACGGAGCCTACTTGGCTGAACTACTCCTTTCGAAAGGATACATAGTACATGGTGTTAAGCGAAGAACTTCTTTGTTTAACACTGACAGGGTTGACCATTTGTACAAAGATCAGCACGAAAAGAATGTGAAATTCTTCTTGCACTATGGAGACTTGACTGACAGCACGAACTTGATTCGTCTTGTTCAAGAAACCATGCCAGATGAAATCTACAACCTCGCGGCTATGAGTCACGTGATGGTTTCATTTGAAACTCCTGAATACACTGCCAATGCTGACGGCACAGGTCCGTTGCGCATCCTAGAAGCCATTCGCATTTTGGGATTGACGAAAAAAACAAAATTCTACCAAGCTTCAACTTCTGAATTGTACGGAAAGGTGCAAGAAGTTCCACAAAGTGAGACTACGCCATTTTATCCGCGTTCACCTTATGCTGTTGCAAAGCTGTATGCATTTTGGATCACGAAGAACTACCGCGAAGCTTATGGCATGTATGCTTGCAACGGAATTCTCTTCAACCATGAATCACCTACAAGAGGAGAAACCTTCGTTACACGAAAAATTACCCGAGCGGCGGCAAAAATATCTCTCGGACTTCAAGAAAAGGTCTTCTTAGGAAACATGGATGCCAAGCGCGATTGGGGACATGCCAAAGATTACGTTAAAGGGATGTGGTTGATGCTTCAGCAAGAGGTAGCAGATGATTATGTGCTGGCTACGGGAGAAACACACAGCATTCGTTCTTTCGTTGAAAAGGCTTTCGCCGAAGTGAAGATTGAAATCGAATGGAAAGGAGAAGGTGTGGACGAAAAAGGGTTCGATAAAGCTACAGGCAAAGTCTTGGTTGAAGTTGACCCTAAGTATTTCCGTCCAACCGAAGTTGAACTCCTTATTGGTGACCCAACAAAAGCCCAAACAGAGCTCGGCTGGAAGCACGAATGTACTTTTGACCAATTGGTAAAGGAGATGATGGCTTCAGATGTAGAGCTCTTCAAGCGTGACCGCCACTTATTGGATGGAGGGTACAAGGTGATGGATTATAATGAGTAATCTACCCCTTTTATGGGCTAACATTTTATTGGCCCTGGATCTGCAACCTAAATTACTATTGAAGCCATTTTAGGACGATAAAAAGGGTCCGACTTGAAAAAAAGAGCCCTCTCGGGCCCGCCCCCGCCCCCGCTCCGTCCATACCAAGCAGAGCGAAGATATCTTTGTTCTTCTTGCTCCTCAAACTTTTCTGCAGCTAAACCTATGAGCACTTTGTGAACGTAAGGAATCAGCCAACCTTCGTTCCCCTAACAAAAATAAAATCGTCTAAAACCGCTCAAATCAAAAACCATCCGCGAGCTAAAATATCACCTAAGCAATACCAGTTCGCTCACGCCGTTTAAGACCTACAGAACAAATCAACCTGAATGAAAATATTACACGCACTTACGGTCATGCTCATCTTTTCCGTTATTGCACTGAGCACCAAAGCGCAGAACGACCAACTCCCCTCGTTTGATCAATTACCGAAGAATATTGGCGAGCAAAAAACATTCTTTGAGCTAGACAACATGGCCATTTACCAGCTATACACTAGCGATGGGTTGCTCATTCAAGACAGCATAGCAAAGTTCGTAGAAACCACATTTCTGCCTGCTGGAGAATACTTTTTTGAATTTGATGGGAAGCGTGTTGCTTATTCAGTTGTCGCCCTGCCAAATCAAACTGATCAGGGGCGAATGGAATTTGAAAAGCTTCTCAATAGCGGTGAACCTGAGATGTCGTCCTTCGAACTCGAGGGCAATGCAGCTTACCAACTTTATGATGGAAATGGAACATTGCTCCAAGACAGCATTGCAAAAATCATTGACACCAGTCACTTGCCGAAAGGGATTTACTTTTTTTCTTATGATGGGAAACGGGTGATGTATACGAAGTAGTCATTCAATCGATCTTTAGCTACGGATCAATTCTTTTGGTGGAGATCGGATTGAAATAAACCTTTTCTCGAACAAAGATCGAGACCTCTTCAATAACCTCGGCCATTCTTTCCCACAAGCGGAGCTCGTGGCCATTATAATTAATCTACCAGCAATGTCTGAACAAGTTTATTTTGTTCACCAAAAAACTCAATGGTATAGACTCCTGCTTGTAAATCTGGCAGTGCAATTTCCAAGTTTGTAAACCCGATACCGATTTCTGTTGAGACGGTTTCAAGCACTCTCTTGCCCAGTGCATCATAGATCGAAACCACTACCACATCAGATGTAGGAGTTACAATGCGAAGGTTGATCGTTCCGCCGGAAGTAGCCGGATTGGGGAAAACTGCTGCAACTTCAAAGGGGACAATTAAACCCGCACACAACTGATTGTTGTGGGGCGTTTCCTCAACGGGAAATGAACTCACGGCATTGATTTCAGCGCAAACATAAGCATCTGTTTGATCGGTAGGCTGCACACGCGATGTCAAGGTATAAATGGCCGATGCGCCCGGCATAATGTTAAGCAAAAGTTCTTCACCCACAGGAGTACCATTCCCTTGTTGCACGCTCACATTGGCTAGATCTACGAGGTAATTCCCAAAGTTCACCACCGCTATGGTCGTTTGAATACCGAAAGGCGTTTCTTCCAGATAAAGCTGTTCGATGCTTAAATCTAAGCGCGGTTCAATTAGGCTGATTTCCTGTTCTGATGTGCCTATACAACCATAAACATTGGTGGCTTGAAGGCTGATGGAAAGCGTTCCTTCCTCTAAATACGTGTGCACGGGGTCAAATTGACTGCTACTCTGTGCATCACCGAAATTCCACAAATAGGTTTCAGCGTTGGGTGTTAAGTTGACGAAGGTCACATCCAACGGGGGCAAGCCTATGGCCGGATCAAATGAAAAATCAGGTTCAGGCAATTCGAAAACAGGGATTTGCAAAGACTGTTCGTCTTGACATCCGTTTTCACTTGTGACGGTTAAAGTCACTTGAAAGAACTCTGAAGATGGGAAAGTGACCTCAGACACTTCGCCTTCAAACGTCCCCATTGCTTCGACCTCCCAAACCCATGATATTACAGGATCAGAACCACTTTCTCCCGTTGAAATCAATGCAAAAGGAGTGTTAACACAGGCATTTGAAACGGCGAAAGCAGCAAAAGGCGGCGAAAGCACTTCGGCGTCTGCGGTAGCAAGAGCAGAACAACCATTGACGGCCGTTACCTGAAGCTCAATGGGATAGTTTTCTGCGGCAGCATATAAGTGCTGAGGCGAAGCCTGGCTAGAAGAAGTATTGTCTCCAAAGAACCAGACGTACGTAGCAATTCCTCCTGCGCCATTGATGTCTACCGTTAATTCAGGAAGGGTTAAATTCCCTAAACAGGTTGTTGGGACGGTTAAGTCAATAATGGGCGAAGGTGCCACATTGATCAGTTGTGCCAAGGTTGAAGTGCATCCCGCATTTGAGGTCAGCGTCAACGATACTTCTTCAAATCCGGCTGTCTGCGGAATGAATTCAGCCCAAACACCTTCTGAGGTTTCGCCCTGAAAACTCCAATCAACCCCAAAGATGGAACCCTCAGCAATTTGGGGAGTTGTGCTAAAAAGAATCGGATTTCCTTCGCAGGCCTGTGTATTAATGATGTTGCCTGAAGGCGAAGGATAAACTTGGAGTTGGACCAGGGCGGTTGTGCTGCACCCAGACTCAAGCACTACTTCACAGCTAAAGTTTTGCAGGCCGAAACCTGTGGATGTGTATTCAACTACTTGTCCGTTCTGGGTGGTTGCGTCAGGAAAAGTCCAGTCCCAAGACACAATCGGACTGTCACCACCGGCCGAACCGTTGAAAGTTTGATTCGTATTCTGACAGACTACCGCTGGAGGTAAAATCACCACTTCGGGCGCGGTTCCAATGACCGTTACCACAATGGTATCCTGGGCTAAACATCCATTCTCGTTTTGGGCTTCGACCCAGTAATTGCCCGTTTCTGATATCACAAATGACGGACTCAACGTTTCATCTTGCCAGAGAATGGACTCTTCTAGCACCCCTTCGCCCAAAAGCGAAATGGTATTTCCAGCGCACAATTCAACGTCGGCACCGAGTGTTGTATTCAGCGAAAAGTCATCCATTCCAACCTCAAAAGAAGCCGAGGTATAAGCGCAGCCATTGTCATCTGTAATAGTCAATCCATACGTTCCAGCGACGGTGAACCAGCTTTGTGAAGATTCATTTTCGTTTCCCCAATCAAAAACATATGACTCCCCATCTAGGCCTGTATCCCAAAGCACACTATCTCCAAAACAAATGCTATTGATTTCAGGAGGGGCAAGGCTTCCAGGATAAGTCACTTGGACAGTGTCTGCCAATGTGCGTCCGAAAACATCTGTCACTTCAACCCAATAAGAACCACTTTCATTCACGAAAATACTGCTCGTTTCATCACCCGTGCTCCAGAGATACGATTCAAATCCGTCTGAAGCGAACAGCTCCGTTTCACACACCCCATAAGGGATTTCTGTGTCTTGGGTCAGGGCGAATTCAGGCGTATACTTTTCAAAGAGGTAATTTTCAATAGCGGTAACTTCTTCTGGCGAAAGAGGCTGATCGTAGATGATCAATTCTGCAAGATCACCATCCCACATCCGGTCACCGAAGGTCCGGTCAAAAGAGAACCGATTCGCGCTTACGTTTCCGTCTGTTACTAGGGAAACCAAGCTATAATTTGAAGGCAAGGGTGTTTCTTCCCCATTGACATCTGCAGCATTGAGCTTCGTTGAACCATCGCGAATGAACTGGTTCGAAAAGGTGGGATGCCAAATTTTGTAATCTACTTCACGGTGGAAATCGAACAAAGTGGAATGGCAAAGGAGCGGCACGCGGTCATCTCCCGCATCTGCATCTTCTTTGATGACCCAAAATACTGTTCGGATGTTGGTCAGCTCTGCGAAATTCATGCGATCATCATCGCCATCAAAGCGAATAACAGGGAGTCCGTTCAATTCATTCTCAATCAGCAGCGGCTTGAACGCATTGCTATTTTGTACAAGTTCCTGACCGTTCCCGCTTTGATCAGTCCACATTTCAACCTGCATGGCTCCGTTGACAATGACACCTGCATCTGCCTTTACCCACATTTGCAGCCCGGCGAAATCTGATGGCAGTTGAGCCAGCAGCGCGCAATGGAACAGAAGAAGGGTTGAGAGCAGTAATATTCGCATGGCTTAAAGTTCGTGATTCATTTCCAGACTTGAGGGTTGAGCTATTTTCTTATTAACGGGATTCTGTGAAGCGTAAGGACGAGGTGAAAAAGGACTGGTACCTATGGATTATTACTCGCCCCTTCCCTATGCAAAGTTCCGAACCAAATCAACACCCCCAACATCAACTTTGTAGACGTGCCGAAGAACTTTGTGGATGACTGCAAGGGTAGTTAGATTTTAGTGGTTAAAATTAGCGCTTAGCATCTCGCTGGTGGCCATTTAAGAACTAAATTCTAAGGGCTAAACACTAAGTGCTGTTTCTAATCAGTAGCTTGCCCCATGCAAAAATTGCTCTTGCTATCATACCACTTCCCTGACCTGAATGTGATTGCATCTCAGCGTGCGGCGGCCTTTGCCAAATATTTGCCAGATCACGGATTTGAAGTGACGGTAATCACCTTGGATTGGGAGGTTGTTGCACCAAATGTGCATGTTGTTAAACTGGGAAAAGGGCATACAATATCAACGTATGAGCAAGCCACCGTTCACCGAATCAAAACACCAATTGCCATTGAAGCCAAGTGGCCTTCTAAGCTAGGAATTGTTCAAGGGTGGACGAAAGGGGAATTTGAAGGCGAAGCAGGAAAAGCCTACTATGAGCTGTTCCGAAAGCATCTTCGCACGCTTCTTAAAACAGAGAGATTCGATCTACTGCTGGGTGTTTTTAGTCCGCACCACCATTTAAAAATGTGCTACGAACTGCACAAAGAGTTCGGCATTCCTTACCACCTTGATTTTCGCGATTTATGGTCGAACCGGATTGCGATGAGCGGATACAAACCGTCTCCGGTTGAGAAAATCCAAGATGCATTTATTCGTAAACATTGGAAGAAATGGTTGAACGCGGCTGAGAGCTTTAGCATCACCAGTGAACCATGGCGCAACTACCTTTCAATGCTCACAACAACTCCTGGCATTGAAGTTCGGAACGGATTTGTATCCGAGGAGTTTGGCGAAGTAAAACCTACAACATTTGACCGCTTCACAGTGGCCTACACGGGTTCCATTTACCTCTCTCAAAAACTAGAAATTTTCCTAGAAGGTTTTGATCAGTTTTGTAAAACTCACCCCAATTCCCAGGTGCTTTTTTTGGGCAGTGAAGTGGCTTCAGAAGGAGGTGACCCCACTGCACGACATACCGATTTATCTGCGCTGATTTCTGCATACCTGTCTCCAGAACAGTTCGTATTAACAGCTCGCAAACCACGTGCAGAAGCACTTTCCGCAATGAAAGGTGCTGACGTCCTCTTATTTTGTGCAATTCCTGAACTCAGTGGCTGGTACAGTGGGAAATTCTTGGAATACTTGGGGAGTGGGACTCCTGTTTTAGTTTGTCCGCCAGATGAAGATGTGTTGATTGAGGCCATCACTAAAACGGGTGCGGGATTGATTGCCAACTCGCCAAAAGAGGTTGTAGCCGCGCTTGAACGGATGATGAAACTAGATCTGCCTCTTCGGAATGAGGAAGTGGTTAAGTCGTATTCTAGGGAAGCGCAGGTAAGGAAGTTGGCGAAGTTCTTCGACTCTGCTTCGCAGGGTCGTGAGGGTATGAGCTGAGTTTGGTGAAAAAGCTGCGACCCTGTTTCACAAGGTCTGGGGTGCGGTGGTATTTAGGAAATGAAGTAAGTTCACTCGAACCTGTCATTGTGGTCTGCTTCCCTACCTCACAGTTATCTTTTGGTGTATTACTTCTTCTTGAAGATTAACGAGCTCTAAGATGTACATACCTGCCGGCAATGCTGAAAGATCAAATGCATTGTATTCATTCACCATTTCATCAACAGACAACATCAATCTACCTTCGGCATTGTAAAGCGCGAGTGATGAATTCAACCATTCTTGCGTCAGGTTAACGGTAAGTTGATCATCTACTGGATTGGGGTAGATCTCGATATCCGTTGGAACTCTTGTTTCTTCAACTTCACGAACTTCAACTGGAAAGTAAATGCGCGGAACGATACAAAATGGGTTGTTCGTCTCTTTAACCGAAACCATCATCACACCTAGGCCTGTCCACATTACTTCAATTTGCGCTGTGCCATAGCCGTTCACTACTTCAGCGCCTTGCACACTCCATTCATATTCTGTGCCTGCTGCAGATGGATAGCTATACGTGTAAAAAATGTTTGGAGCAACGATCGCCTCTCCACTTATGGTAAAAGACTCTAGGTACCTGCACACCGAACTATCTTCACATACTGCAGCGCTATTGTAATTGCATGCCTCTACATCAAGGCAACCCGGATAATCGCACAAACTGTTGTCTATGCAATCAACTTCAGGGCTGTACTCGCATGCATTCGGATCATTGCATTCGGCAAAAAGACAACTTCCATCGTTGCATCCAGCATCAGGATCGAAATTACAAGCATTTGAGTTGTTACATCCTGGATAGTCACAAATCGAATCATCCGGACAATCAACAATCAAGGCATAATTACAAGCCTCAGGGTCTGTGCAGTCGGGGTAGATACAACTTCCGCTCAAATTGCAGCCTGCTTCTGGATCGAAATTACATGCATTGATGCTACAACAGCCAGGAAAGGTACACAACTCATTGTCGCCGCTTGTATATTGCTCATAGTTGCACGCTTCTGGGTCATTACAGCCAACTACTGGCGGACAAGAGCCATCAGGAACGGTAGCGTCAGGATCATAATTGTCGTAGTCCGGGTTCGTGCAACCTGCATAGATATCAGTTAGACATAGGTATTGATGATCCAGATCCGAGCCATCACCATCAATAAAGCATTGCACTCCTGTGCAGAAGCTGAATTTCCCATTGGTCGTAATTTGTAAGATTGGCACTGAGTTCGACTCCCCTCCATTAATTCCTTCACTTTGATTTAGGACAAAAAACACACCATCCTGAATGTATAAATCGCACGTATTGGTGGGCACGTCTCCCAAGGTTGTATAAAAATTATACTCCGCCTCGAACTCATGCTGCAGCACCGGATTGCAATCTGGCATGTAACCAATCGTTAGAAATGTGTCGAAGCACACATCCTGCAAGTCTTCGTATTCTCCCAATGAAAGCAGGTCAAATCCCATGTTGACTCCATATAAAGGATGGTCATAACAGTCTTCGTCATAGGTGATGAACATGGGGCCGCCTTGCCAAGAATTATCTTGCGCATAGAGTGCAATAATTCTATCGGTTGGAGAAGTGACTTCAACAGAAATAATGTAGGTGATGTATTCTTCTGGATTCTCGAGTTCGGTGTAAACCAAATCTCCGTAAGGATGTGAGATGATATGTTCGACGGAAAGCCCCACAATTTGTGCCATTGAAGCGAATGGTAAAACAAGAAAAAGCACTAACAGATGGAATCGACTCAGCATGCTACACGGTTAAGATCAAGACTAAGTTAGTTAAAATGAAGTCGTTTTAGGTTGCCCAGTGAGGCGACCCCGCATTACAGATCTAACAAACCACACCACTTCTGACCCTGTGGAGCAGGGTCGCAGCTTTTTTACCCAAGCAACCGCGCAGGGTTGAAAGCCACACCATCAACGTAATGCATACTACCATCCCCCTCTAAAAACCCTTCACCCAGTACCCCTGGCCATTGCTCATTCCCTAAGAAAACGCGCATCCACCCTTTGTCTAAATAAGTATTGTAGTAATCAAATCCGTTGGTGCTAGTGAGCAAAGTAGGCACTTGAAAATCAAGGGCTTCTAAGGCCACTGTAGACTGCCTTGTAACGTGTACTTTAGATTGTGACAGCAGTTCAAATATGGGAAGCGAATTAGCGTCTTTTACTTCGTAATTGGTGATGCCCGCTGCCTGAAGTTCCGTTTCTACTTCTTTCAATCGGTGGAGTGCGCGGGGGTGCATTCGCACGTACCAGCGGTAATCCGGATTGGCCTTCATGGCGAATAAGACCTGTTCATCCAACAGAGATTCAGAGATGCCTAAAGTGTACAAAATAGTGAATGGATGCTCCTTCGCCGAAGGCTGCTGAACCTCTTCTTTCCAAAACTCCATCCACTGGTTGCCCATAAGCTGGTGCTTGGTGCGCTCAGGATCAAAAGATTGAGAGGTCTGGTCAATATCAGCTTGGGTGTAGTGCCAAAACCGTGAGGGCAAATAGGTGTAAGCCGAAGGTGGAATGCCGCGGTAGCCATTGTACGCAAAGTGGTATGCCCCTTGCACGCCATGCTGCACGTCTACTGCAGGAATCCCCAGTTCATTTGCTGCGCGAAGAGCTCCAAACAAAACGGGATCATAAAAGGCACTTACGAAAAGCACTTTCGCTTCAGTCTCCTCTAAAATTGCTTTGAACATAGGCACAGATGCCTCTACAATATCCAGCCAATACGCCACATTCTCTGGGTGGAAATAGGTATCACTAAAGAGCTCCTGCATCTCTTTACACCAGACATACATCCCGCCTGACCACTTGTTTCTGCTTGACCCGCGGGCCAAGCGCGATTCTTCCAACCTGCTGAGTAGAGAGTAGGTAGGGCTGTAATAAGATGCTTTTAAATTATCCTCACTGAACAAGGCTTCAAGGTGAATGCCTTTCTGCGGTGCCAGAAAATGATGCAGGGGATCTAAATACCGATTGAAGGCTTTTCCCTCAACCATGTCTGTGCGGTGCGATGGGTGAGCCAGCGTCAGAAAGTCAACTTTCTCTAAGTGATTCATGTTTCCTTCAGCACTTTGCATGCGGGGAATGGCACGTTTGGACATCCACCGTTTGTACCAGCGGGGCTGACGCGAAGGGGTCATCGAATCTGGGTTCAATTCACGAAGGCGGTAAGCGGTGTAAATGCGCAAAATAGGCCACACGCAGATGCCATCCACGGTGAGTTCATCCAAAGGCGTTAAGTCTTCAACGCCCTTTAACAGCTGCATTAAGTCTTTCGCCTCGCGCATCTAGGGTTGAACTAAGAGGTTCTGAAAATTCGAATTGATGTGCGGAAGGTAGTAATTGGTCATCGCATACCGTACCCCTTTCTGAATGGGCATTCCTCTGTGAATTCCGCGGGTATCTACCAAAATGAGTGTCCCGGCTTTGGCTGTAAATCGCTCTGCGGGTTGCTTGACTAATTTCGGTGCTATCTCTTCTTCTGTAAAGCGATTCTGGTGCTGGTCGAAATGAAATTTCACCTCATCAGTCACCAAGGTTTTTGCCCGGTGGCTTCCCTTAATGTACTGGAACGGACCGTTCTCTTCTGCCACATCAGTCAAATAAAGTATGGCTTTGAACTGGTGATTGGCAGCGCTGTCTCTATGCCAACCCCCGCCCGATCCTAAGTTGGATTCTGTGGCGTAAATGCGGTTCGCCATCAAAAAACCCATGCCATTTGGACGGGCTTCATAGGCCGTTGCTAGCGCTTGCAACTCCTCGTCTTCCCAAAAAGCAGCCAATGTAGCATCCAGCTTTTCAGCACCAAAAAGGCGTTGATCTGCGCCGTCTTCAGATTTCCACGCTTGGTCTTTGTATGTTTCTAATAAGGTGTCTAGGGTGTTTCGCGCAGCAGCACATTGCTCAGCAGTCCAATATTCTTCCACCACAATGACGCCGTCTTTGTTCACAGATTCAAGCATGGTTTTCCCGGCTGAAGGCAGTCCCTTGAAATTTGGGTTCTGTTCTTTCAGCAAGTTTTTTAATTCGTGTTTGAAGTAATTGATTCTTTCCACTAGGTCAACGGTGCAATGTAAAGGTCTTCCTTTTGGCCTAAGATACGACGTAGAATGGGGCCGCGCAGTTTTGGCCTGTTATTCCACGTGCTCAAATGATTCTCCAGTGTCTCTGAATCTACTTTTGCCAGTTTCAACATGCGGTGCGCCGCCTCAGGATAGCCGTAAATATCTAAAATCGCAGCGGCTTTGAACTTCTGGTTGTCTGGAATGCGCTTGAAATCTTTGCGAATGAAAAGGACAACGGACGCCACTTGTCGCTTTCGCCCTGAAGTCTTTAAACCCGCTGGTTTCGCTTCGTCCCAAGCCATGTACTGATTGTCAAAAACATACGGTTCGAAGCCTTTCTGATCCATGTACACCAAGATGTCTCCCAACAAACGCTGTCCCTTGTGAACCTCCAGACACCACGCTTCAACGAGCACTGAAAATACAGACGAAAGCAATTTAGCAGCGCCTTCCAACACTTCCATCTCAGCGCTGTGCACATCAATTTTTAAATGATCAATCCACTTTTCTTCAATCATTTCATCCAAACTATTCGCTGGTACCTCAATGATTTTCTCAATTGCTCTGGAGGCGGTGTTTTTTTGAGAAAATACTTCCAGTACTTCTGGATTGGGCGGATAAACTGAAGAAGTGGCGCGCGACATGTTCAAATGAAGTTGAATGGCTCCTTGCTTATTCCAAAGGGCGAAAGGATGGTACAACCTATTCAGCGTATGCAGCTTTTCCAATTCTCTGTAGGCTTCAGGATCTGGTTCAAATCCATGGACACGCACATTGTCTGGCGCCATCAATGACCAGGGCTCTGGCAGGTTCCCCCGCGCACCAGCATCAATGATCACATACGGATTTCGCTCAGCCGCCGCAGCGCAAAGCAATCTACCTTTTATCAGTCTGTCATTTTCTTCCATTCGCCGGGAAAGATTGTTAGTCCGCCACGTTTCTGAGCATAGCCCTTGTGGTGTGTGTTCAAACTCAATTCGTCAACATTGAAATGAACGCGTTGGGTTTGGGCATCGTAATGTGAACCGTCACTTGGTCTTCTTAAATACAGGTCGAAATGGTAATCTCCACCTGTGAGGTACATTTCGGGCACGTGCACTTCAAAAGTGTGCTGCCCAGGATTGAATAACGAGGGCGCCAATTGATCGCGGTCAATGCTAAAAAACACCCTTTGTGTTCCTTTCATCAGGATAACAGCAATGTCTAAATCTTCTGTGGGTGCTGCCACTTCAAACGACATCCGCAAGGTGCATTTGTGGTTCAGATCAAGGGTGTGCACCAATTTGTTTTCGCGCAGCAATTCCAATTCTGTGAACCACGCTTTTCCATTCGGCTTGGGTTCGAAATCTCCGCCGGTATTGACACCACTTCCTTCGATGTAATGCGAAATAGTTTGTTCAACGGTGCCGTCTGTAATGAGTTTCCCTTGTTCGAATAGGATCGCTCGCGAGCACAATTCAGATACCGCGCCCATGTTGTGGCTCACGAAGATAATGGTGCGTCCGCTAGAGGAAATGTCGCCCATCTTTCCCAAACATTTCTTTTGGAATTCATGGTCACCGACGGCCAGCACTTCATCTACCAGTAAGATTTCTGGCTCCAAGTGGGCGGCTACAGAAAAGGCCAATCGCACATACATTCCGCTACTATAACGTTTCACGGGTGTGTCAAGAAACTGCTCTACGCCTGAAAAATCTACAATCTCATCGAACTTAGATTTGATCTCTTTCCGGGTCATCCCGAGGATGGAACCGTTGAGAAAAATATTTTCGCGGCCTGTGAGTTCAGGATGAAAACCCGTGCCCACTTCCAGCAAACTAGATACCCTTCCGTTGAGCGTAATCTTGCCTGAAGAGGGTTCAGAAATGCGTGAGATGATCTTGAGCAAGGTGCTTTTTCCGGCACCGTTTCGCCCAATAAGACCGATGACCTCGCCCTGCTTTACGTTAAATGAAATGTCTCTGAGCGCCCAAAAAAGTTCTTTTTCAGCCGCTTCCAATCCGCCCGCTCTTCGCATGGCTTTTTGGAGCCAATGGCGCAGGTTTTGAGTTCCAATGGAGCCCAACTGGAATTGCTTGCACAGCTGTTCTATTTCAATTGAGTAGCTCAAATGATGTCGGCTATTTTTCGTTCAATTCGATTAAAAACAAAGAGTCCACTGGCGAAAATAACCAGCACCACAACAATGGTAATCCACAATTCATTTCCAGGAGGATGGATGCCTAGAATGCTCCACCGCATGCCTTCAATGATTCCGGTCATGGGGTTCAGGTACATCCATTGTTCCCATTTTTCGCCCACACTACTAACCGGATAAGCGATGGGTGTAATGAACATGCCCAAACGTAGTAACAGCGGGGTCACATACATGAAATCTCTAAAGCGAATGCTCATGGCTGAGATCCACAATCCGATGCCCACACCCGCCAAAATAGCCAATGCGATGAATAGCGGCAGCCAAACGATGGTGGTGGAAGGAAGATGTCCGTACCAAAATAACATGATGGTCAGAATCACCAATACTACCGCGAGGTCTACTAAAGACCCCACTGCTTTTGAAAGTGGAAGGAGCAATCTTGGAAAGTACACTTTGGTGACCATCTGCTGCGCAGAAATGATGGAACCTCCGGCTCCGGCAACAACGGAAGAGAAGTAGGTCCAGCCCGCCATTCCTGACAGTGTAAACAACAAATGAGGATAGCCTCCGGTGTCTACATCTGCCACTGTTTTGAAGACGAAAGTGAGCACCAAGAGGGTGAAGAGCGGATTGATAATGGCCCACAGCACGCCCACAATTGTCTGGGCATACCTAACCTTGAGATCACGCCAAGTAAGAATCCATAGGAGTTCACGGTAACGGTACAGCTCTTTGAATCCGAAATCGAACCACGCTTTTCCCTGTGTAATCACCGTTTTGTGCATGACCGAAAGATAAGAATTCACTCAACTCAACCGCACCTTATTGCTGGCTTTGATTGATCTCTAAAATTCCACCGCGCAAACGCACCAAGTTCACATGGCTGTTCAGCAAATTGGTGAGCGCTTCAATCTGCGTCAAATTGCTGTTCAAATAGTTGAGTTGGGCTGTTCTGTAATCAAATGAATTGACCACTCCATTCTGAAAACGATCAGCGGCAATGTCCAGTGCCGTCTTCTGATTTTCTATGTTACGATCAATCAGGTCGAAAATAGAAAGTTGCGCATTGTACAGGTCAATTCGGTTGACCAATTCCATCTGCACTTGCCTTTCAATGTCTGTGCTATTCAAAAGGGCAATTTCCTCATTGATGTGGGCATTTCTCAAGTTGCGACGGGTTTTTCCGCCATTGAATAAATTGAAATTTAGCGCAAAATTCCCGAAGTAAGAAAGTGTTTCTCCGTCTCCAGCCAACTCTCCCACTTCAAATCTATTTTGACTCTGGTTGATGCCGGCATTGAAAGAAACCACAGGGTACATTGCTGATTTCGCCAGCCGTGCTTGCTGCTCAGCGAGCATAGAATTGATGGCTTGGTTTTTCAAGGTTTGATTGGCTCCTTTCACTTCATTCCATAAGGTGGAGAATTCATACGAAGCAGCAGGCGCCTCTAATTTAGTAGCGAGTTCCCAAGTGGTAGTCACCTCATCTCCCATCAGTAAATTGAGGTTGCGAAGGGCGTTCTTCTGCGCTATTTCTTGTTGCAAATAGTTGGTACTGTCAGAGATGATTGAATTTTCGAACTGCAAGATCTCGAAGGTGGTTGAAGCTCCTAGTTCGCGCTTGAGCTCTATGTATTCCAATCTGGATCGTGAAAGGCCAATAACTTCATTTAGCACGTCCAAGCGCTCGTACTGCAAGAGCACATCGTAGTAGGCTAGAATGACCGCTTGCACAGTGTTTTCAATCACCAAAGTGGCATTTCCTTCGCTCTGCACCTCTAGCAATTCCAACTGTCTTTTGTTGGCGAACATCCCAAATCCATCAAACAGGGTCCAGTTCAAATTGGCCCCATATTCAACCCCAGTAGAGTAGATCTGATCTTGGATAAAGGCTGTTGGATTTCTGCTTTGATCTGTAACTTGATTGTTTTGCCCGGCAACCAACCCAATGCTTGGCAACGCTGAGGTTTCTCCCCACGTATTGTTGTTCTCAGCGATCTCAATTTGTGCCTGAACAATTTTGATTTGAAAGTTCGAATTGAGCGCCTTCGCTACAGCATCACCCAAAGAAAGTGCTTGCTGCGCGTTTGCTTCTCCTAAGCCTCCAACAAGGAATAAGGCGGCGATTACAATGAGCTTATTCATCTTCTTTAAAGTGTTTTTGTCCAACAATCTCCCGAAGGGCCGGCTCT
>JBLIGQ010000002.1:0-121771 GCA_047636995.1 Flavobacteriales bacterium
GACTATCGGTGTAATATTGAAGTTCACCATTTCCCCATCCGCAAAGGTTTGGACATCCATTACCAAGCTCGAAAGACCAGTTGTTCATGTCAATTTCTGTCCCTTCAAATTCATCACTCCACACCAATTGCTCGCACGTGTTTTGCGCTTGCAGTGACATTGACCCAATGAAAAACATACTTATCAAAGCGTATTTCATTTTACCCAAAATTCTGTTGTTAAATCACCTATTTGAATTACAAACTGCCCTGGTTCTGTGGTCCAATTCATTTCCGCATCCACAAACGCCAGTTCTTTTACAGGAATGGAGAAGGTGAATTTCTCTGTCATCCCTGCCTGAATCTCTTTTTTGTCAAAAGCCCGAAGTCTTTTAACAGAGGGTGTAATTGAAGCCACCAAATCTGAGATAAAGACAGACACTATTTCTTTGCCATCTATTTTTGACTTATTCGTAACATTTAGTGTCACAACAAGTTCACCTGATATGCCTAGGGTGTCCATTTCAAGTACTAGATCACTGTATTCAAATTCAGAATAAGACATTCCTGACCCAAATTCAAACAATGGATTGAACGCATCAGTTCCAAATGTTGGAGAAATCTGATCTGTATATTTGTGGTCATAAGTAGCATGAGAAGAAGCAAACCTCGGATAAGTAAAAGGTAATTTCCCAGATGGATTGTGCTCACCATAGAGCACCGCAGCAATGGCTTCAGCTCCAAAATCACCCGGAAGCATAGCCAAGAGTACCGCATCAATTTGTTCTGGCAAAATAAACGTCCTAGGTCTACCTTCAATTAGCATCAATACAACGGGTACATTAAGTTCCCCAGCAGTTCTAATCAAATCTAACTGCTCTTGCGGGAGATCAAGTGATTCAATGTCTCCCGGAGTCTCTGTGTATGGCTTCTCTCCTACTGCCAATACAACAGCATCAAAGTTCTTCGCTCTGCTGGCGAAAGTACTTGCAATCCCTTCAAACAATTCAACTCTTGCACCTGAATTCTTCATGGCATCAAACAATCCATTTCGTCCTGGCGTGTTATACGTGGGGTCAGTTCCTTGCCAAGTTCTTGTCCAGCCGCCATTCAAAGCGTTCAAATCATTTGCATTTGGACCGGCAAGTAATATTTTAGCATCTTTCTTTAAAGGCAAGACGTCTTCATTTCGCAACATTACAATTGACTCCTTAGCACTTTCTAGCGCTAAAGCATGATGTGCGTCTGAGGCAAAATCAGGATAGTCAGCAAGGGTCGGAACCTCGTGATTAAACAGTCCCAAGTCATACTTTACCTGAAGAATGCGTCTTACAGATTCATCAAGCCTACCTTCCGTAATGACACCTTCGTCAAAAAGTTCTTTCATCAGAACTGGAAAGTCATAATCAACAGGTACCATACACATATCAATTCCTGCGTTGATTGACATAGCAATAGCTGTTTTATAATCAGCCGCTACTTTGTGCCTAGACACAAGGTATTTAACGTCTTCCCAATCTGTCACCAACACCCCTTTGAATCCGAGCTCATCACGGAGCAAATTGGTTAGGATTTGTTTGTTTGCGTGTACTGGAATCCCGTTGATCTCCCCTGAGTTCACCATAATGGTCATGGCTCCAGCGTCAATAGCTTGCTTGAACTGTGGCAAAAAGTATTCGCGGAGTTGCCTTTCGGGGATCCAAGCCTGTGTTCTATCTTTTCCTGAAAGTGTCACGCTGTAGCCCAAAAAGTGTTTTAGGCAGGCAGAAACATGATTGTCTCCAACGCCATCGCTTTGGTATCCTTGAACCATTGATTCGCCCATTTCAGAAACGAGTAAAACATCTTCGCCAAAGGTTTCCCAAAAGCGCGGCCATCTAGGATCTCTAGCAATGTCAAGCACAGGAGAGAAATTCCATCGAATTCCTGAAGCCCGAGTTTCATAAGCCGCCATTTCAGCCAAGCTTCGCCCCAAAGCTGTATCCCAGGAACAAGCAACACCAATTTGTTGTGGAAACAAGGTTGAACTATCAGTATAGGTTACACCATGAATCGCGTCAATGCCATAAAGTACGGGGATTTTACTACTAGAAGCATCTGTGTATTCTTTAATCTTCGAGTGAATATCTAGCCATTTCGCCCTTGGATATGAATGTCCACCACAATTCAAAATAGAACCAACATGGAGTTCATTGAACACCTTGTCCATTTTCTCAATATTCAAGGAATGCGGCCTATCCAGGGCATAAGGCTCTCCGTTGCAGATCATATCCAGCGTTAACTGAGTCATTTGCCCAATCTTTTCTTCTACCGAAAGTGAATTTAAAAGACTGTCTACAAAAGACATTCCCTCTGTTGAATTTCCAGGTACTATGTCATTGTCTTTAGCTGGAGCACAAGCAATAACGAAGGTCCCAAGCAATATCGCTGTAATGAATTGCCTTTTCATTTTTTCGTGATTCTAATATTATCAATTGAAAGATCACCTTCATCCTTCATTTCGAACTGTACTTGTTTAATTTTGCTTTCGTCCATGAAATCCATGAATTGAGCGAGGGGAATTTTCACTTTCCTCCATTGCTTGTCATACCGTTCTCCTTCAACCCATTCTTTGGTGAGTTGAATGGTTTGATTTGAAGAATCATACGCTTGTAAGTTGATGTACAATGGCACTGAAGGGGAATTCCCATCATTGTTACGCACATCCATTTCAAGAAAGCCTTCAAAATCTGTTCCGTCAAGGGCCTTCCATTTCGCCCAACTCATGCCCATTTGATAGGTTTTACACTCTTCACATTTCGCCCATTTTAAATCAAGGACGTCGTTTCCAGAATCATTGACAACCTTGAAACTACGTTGCTCATAGTCACCCAACCCCCATGCATTGGAGAAGTTAGATTCAAAAATGGTTGCCTCCATTAGAGGCAAATTGCTCAGCGGGAATGTTTTCTTTTCGGCAGAAATAATGCGGTCCTTTTTTAGACCAATTCGGATGTTATCTACAACAATATCTCCTGCACCCTGAACTTCAACAACCAACTGTTTGATGTTTGTCAAGTCAATTCCACATTCTTGAAGATCGAATCGATCAAATCCAAGCTGAAATTCTTGCCATTCTCCGTCTATGGGATACCTTTCAAGGCAGTGACTTCCAACCACACCTGCAGAGAAAACACCTCCATAATCTTCGAGAAGGAAAATCATAGTTGGTATGTTTGCTCTTTCGCTAATGGCTTTTACTTGAAAAAAGAAAGCGCCTGTTTCAGCAATCGAACTCAAGTCTTTCGGGGAGTATCCGTCCCACCCAATTCCAAATCCTACCCAGTCACAAGACGTTTTGTTCCACTCCAATTGGAGGGCTGTTCCGTTATCCCCTCCAAGATTGATTGCTTGAAAGTCTTTGCATTCATCTTTTTCCATTCCCCAGGTGTCATTGAGGCTATTAGAAAAAACTTGCCGGGAGCGGAAGTACTCAAATCCATCATAATTAGGATCTTCAACAATTCCGACGTCATCCAACGTCAATTCTTGCATTGAGACAGAGCATCCCATAAGGGTAAGCACGCCAATGAAGGCGATTTTTTTCAAGGATTCCATGCGCTGTATCTTGTGAAGTTGCAATAGTCCATTCCATAACCAACAAAGCCAGTGCTACCTTCTACTGCGAGCAAAAGAAACTCTATGCTCAAGACACGATCGATGTCTTGATTACCTGTACCGTCAATGTTACCAAAACCACCAATGGTGCTCAGAGTGAAACTGCTCAACGGAACAGAAACTACGCGCCATCCAACCCAGTCAATACTGATTTCAGTGTTGTACGTTCCTTCCGTAAAACGGTCATAGGTTCCATCAAGGTTGTCATCTTCTTGCATTCCAATAGACATCACGGTATTTCCGTCACCAAAACCATGAATGAGCATGTTGATGTATACATTGTCAGGATTGGTTGTTCCAAGCACAAAGTAATCACTCACTTCTGCTTGTTGAGATTGAGCAGCCAAAACATTTGCACCACAAATGAAGATGCTATTTTGATTGGTATAAGTCATTCTCCAGTGTCCTTCTCCTTCTGGCGAAACTACTTCTAGAAACTCAGTCGTATTGAGCGGATCCTGAACAAAATAACTTCCCGTCACTTGCTGATTGGCAGCAGGTGCCTCCGCAAAGCTACCCCAACCGGTAGATGTTGTGAAATCTGAAATGAGGACGTCTACCAATGCTTCTGGCTTAATGGTCTCTACCACAATCGTATCTCCGTAGAGCGTATCAGGATAGTTCTCAAAGGTCATGTACGTTTTGCAATCTTCTGTTCCGAAAAGCGGAGCATAAGTAATGTTTCCTGCCCAAGTAGCCACATCTGCTTCGATGTCTCTTTCGCGCCCTTCGATTTCGTACTTCGCCCCAGAGTCCAAGCCCTCAACGGTAATAACCCAATCAGTTCGAATTGAGAGTTTCGCGCTGAATCGAACAAATTCTCCATTTTCAAAATTCACAGTCTGCCTGTCAGAAGAAAGTCCTTCGAACACCTCAAACTCACCAAAAATATCTTGGAGTTCAGGTCCCTCAACTTCGTCTTTCCGGCACCCCAGAAAGGCAACAACTAGAACCAGCAATAGGATAAATACATTTTTCATTAGAAGAACATGTTATAAGTGAAGATAAATTGGTTCCATTGGTAAGCAGTGGTTGGAGCTAAATCATCTGTGATATCTGAGGTACGGTATTGAATTTGAAGATGTGATTGGGGCGAAAAGCTGTATTTCATGCCGAACATGTAACTCATATCGCTGAAATCATAAACGCTCTCAGTGAAGTCATTGACTTGTCCGTAAACATCTCTCAAAGCTATAAACTCATTTCCATTGGCTGTAAGTCCAATAGCTGCAATATGCAATGCCAACCCTGGAGAAATTTCATGAGATATTCCAGCTTCGAAGTAGTTTGAAGAGAGGTCTAAAGCGCCAATTCCTTCTACTGCAGGAGAATCTGAAACCAATCCATCTCTAGCGGTTTGTTCCATGTGAAAATGGCCTTCAATGTTTGTCTCGCGCTGTCCGCCCCACAATTGACTCAAGGCTAGTTCCACGTTTACATCAACCATGGTAAAGTTTCGGTAATCTGAAATCCCTTGTCCTGAGACCTCGGTTAACAAACCAAGATCAACGCCTACTTTAGAAACAAAAAGAGAATCAGCTTCTCTCACAGTTCCAACAAGCAAACCTTGTCTATTTGGAGTTGCTTTGCCAAACGGCAATACATTGCTAAATGCGGGATTGAAATTTTGAAGATTTACAGCAATGGTATTGTTGTAAACAGATGCATCTTGAATTAGGTCAAAAGCAGTTAACGGACGAACCGTTTCTTGGTTGGTTTGAAAACTAAGGTTTTCAGCAGTAGAGTTGTAATTTACTCTCCGTGATTGCGCTCCTGGACTTCTAAAAGCAGAACTTACGTAGAGTAATTCTCCGTAAAACCCGAATTTATTGTTTTTACTCGGCACTCGGATTCCAAGATCAATGAATCCATTCATTTCCCTTTCTGGCGCATTATCAAGGTCTTCATACCCTTGGTAGGAAGTCCCTACCTCTCCATAAAGCACTAAACTTTTATTGTCGAAAGGCGCGATCTCAGCTCCTACAGAGTGCACACTCGTTGCAGAAGTTCCATCTGCGAATTGTGCAGTTTCAGCAATTTCAAAAAAGTTATTTGTTTGATAGAAAATTCTACCAAGCCCCTCTCTATTCCATGCAACCTGTCCGCCAGTCATTAAACGGTCTGGCACGAAAAAATAATCTGTTTGACGGTTCTTCGTGATGTAGCTCAAAACATCTATTCGATCTCCCTTTTTTCCAACTGAGAATTTAAAATCTACCTGCGCACCTTGTTGCCTCCACATGTTGTCTCTGTTGAAATTCTCATATTCAAGAATGTCTTGGAACAAGCGAAGTGAACTCATGCGATGAACCCCCAGGTCTGGATCAGAATTGTAGACCGTAAAAGGCGTCATTTTCAAGTCAAGATCACCTACTCTATAGCGCACTTTATTTTTCACGATACCTCGAACGTAAAGCTCTCTAAAAGTAAATCCGACTCCAGCGCCCCAAAAGCCATCTAAATCTCCGCTCACACGTGTTAACGCATTGATTTCGGTAGAGCTGTTTGGTTTGATTCGAAAACCAAGATCAAAAAGGGCAACACCGCCAATTTCTCTTCTTGTACTCACAGTATCAGCTGGAATAGTGTCATTTCCAACAATAGATTGCTCGAATAACTGTCCAGAGCGACTGTTGTTTTGAAGAACAAAACGACCTGCACCGTAGACAGTGAACTTGTCATTTTGCCCAAAACTATCTGTGCAGGAAATCAATCCCACAATGAATAGAAGTATGTATCTGGTTTTCATTAGAAGTAAACTTTTAATTCGACTGTAGTTTCGGTTCCTTGAATGTCATCAGCAGTAAAGCCATCATCCTTTTGCCAAAACCTTCTATGCCTTATGTATAGTCCAGATTGAGGAGAGAGTTTTACGTCAATTCCGATTCCGGTCATTCTTGATTGTTGATTTAAATATGAAAGGCTTGGTGTAGAAGCTCCTTCATATGAGCCGGCGGGAATAAGAGTTCCGTCAATTTCACTTACAGATTCAACATTCGCCCCAGCTAGATTGCCTTCATTATCTAGGTAGTACAAGTTATTCGTTTGTGAATTCCCTTGAATGCGCTCCATTCCAAAGGCAAATGAAACGTCGATATCTTCGAACAGATCAAAAATCAGGTCAAATTCAGAATAGTTTGTTCTCAAATAGGCATCATCTCCAAAGATTGGCAGTGCAGAGAAAGAGGATCCAGCGCTTCCGTACATCCCCACGTACAAGAGGTAAATATTTTTATCCTTTACCTTAAACCGCTGCTTGTACTGCAATTGCAGCGTATTGAAGTGCAGTCTATTCATGGGTAAGCCAGCAGTATCTACATCTGTAATAAAAACATCTTCAGAAACGCCTCTGTAGAAGGAGTTCCATCTTCTATACGGACCAATATTCGTAGCAAAAGGGGCAAAACGAGAAAGAGTTTGACCATTGATTTTATGTCCGTAAGAAAGTCTGTTACTCAAACGTTCGAGTTCGGTTGAAATCATTGACCCTACGTTAATGCTAATGTTTTTTCGTTTCCACCAGGTATTTAAAGTAAAACCTTGTCGGTTATTAACTACCTGCCCAACATCGGTAATGCTTCCCGCAAAGTTGGTTGCTCCACCACCTCCACCGATGTTTTGGTTCAATCCACCGTCAAGGAATTGCGTATTACCACTTAAGAAATCTCCGTAATAATTCACGAATTCTGGAGCCAATCTAAAAGCGGAAATTTCAATTGGCAGACGTGTTAATGAAGAATCCAAAGACAATCTAATTCGCACACCTTCACCTGTTTCTTTCACTCCATCAGTAGCATAGCGTTCTGCCAATCCTCCTTCAGCTGCAACAGAAAACTTCTTGAAAGCCCAATTCACATCAACAGTATGGATACCTATTCCTGACCTTGCCTGAGCGGTTGAATCAGAGTATTGCACATAATTCATGGTATTTACTCCAACATGATTTTGCCCAACATTTTTCCGAACTCTTCCACCCGCGGTGAAACGCGGCACATTATCAAGTAAACTGAGGGTAGCAGGTGTCTTTCCGTATAAAATACGTGTTGAAATACCATAAGGCAACTCATAAAGATCAATCAGCAGCCCTTTGAATGCTTGATTTGCCCAACGTGCTTCACGATTGATTCGTCCAGTATCAAGAAACATCGAAGCTCTATCAGACGCTTGTCCTATTCCTTCCCACGCCCATCTTTCGAACAGACTGAAACGGTCAAAGCCGGCAAAACTCGAAAAGGTCATTCCACTAACATCCGTCCAGTTCACTCCGCCCAGTTGGAAACCCAGTTTGCCAAATTCTAAAGGCACGGTTCCGTACAAGCTCACTCCAAGATTGAGATTATAAGGCACAGATCCGTTGCTATTTGTAAAGTTTGAATACAGGGCGTAATCCATAGAGATACTCGCACCTCCTCCAGGTCTAACAGACGCTGTCATCAGTAGAATAGGAGGGTCACGATATACATCACCAACTCCAAAAACGAAAGGCGGCGTATTGGCAAATTGGTTGTCTGACAAAACTTTGAACGGCTCAACCAAATTGCGGTTGAGCGCATACAGACGATAGTAACCTCCAATAGAAAACCCCTTGGTAATTTGATTCAGTTGATAGCTTGGTTTGTTATTCAGCGGTTTCCATGACAAGGTATCATCACCAGATGCCAAAACCAGCATTGGGGTTAAGAGTGTCAGTATGAGTAAGAGCTTTTTCATGCGATTCCGAATGGGCTAAAGATCAACCAAAGAGCAAGAACAGCAATGATTAACAGTATGGTTAAGGCCAAATCTCTGCGTAGAACAACGTCCCACATTCCAGCACTTGCCTTTCTAGAGTAGACCAAGTCTGAAACATCTTTTTGTTCTCCCTTGGAAGTCATAAAGCTCACGGCAATCATAACAACGCTGCAAATGATAAAGAGAAGCAGAGCAAAGTGCAAAAAGTTAATTCCGACGATCCAATGAAGAGCAGAGCCTTCACTCAAAGTAATTATTCCATTGGCTCCTTCTGAAGACGGAGTAGAGAGGAATTCTAAGATCAATCTTCCCACTCCAAACACGAATCCAGTCCACAGGGCAACGAGGGCTCCTTTTGCATTGATTTGTTTTACAAACAAGCCGAGTAAGAACACGGCTGCAATTGGAGGTGCTATGTAGGCTTGAATGCTTTGCAAATACTTGAATAGACCTCCATCTTGCATCATTGACTTCATGAATGGAATCCAAAGCAGCCCCGTAACTACCAGCACTCCTGTTGTTAATTGTCCTACAACAACCAATGAACGCTCCGGTGTTTTGGGACGCCATACTTTATAGAAATCCATTGTTACAAGCGTTGAGCAAGAGTTGAATACACTACTCAAAGAACTCATCAAAGCCGCTAACAATCCTGCGGCCACTAGACCTCTCATCCCTGAAGGAAGGTAGGCCATTACCATTGCTGGAAGGGCGCTATCATGGGAGATTTCTCCAGCACTATCTAGCAATAGCGTTCCATCTGCATTGTGAAGTGCGAATGCAATTACACCCGGGAAAACGAAAAGAAAAATTGGCAGCAGTTTAAGGTATCCAGCAAAAATTGTTCCTCTGCGCGCATGGGTCAAATCTTTGGCAGAAAGTACACGCTGAACAATAAACTGGTCAGTACACCAGTACCAGACCCCAAGAATAGGCGCACCAAAGAGTATTCCGGTCCAGGGGTAATTGGTGTCAGAATTTGACCGCCATAAGTTGAAATAATTTCCTGCTTGATCTCCCGCATTTTCAGTAATAGAAGTCGTTAATGCATCTAATCCGCCAAGCGCATCCAAACCAAACCATGTAACAGCGATGGCGCCTGCCGTTAAAACAAACATCTGGACCAAGTCAGTATAGACCACTGCTTTTAGCCCACCAAAAATGGTATAAACACCCGTGGCTACTACCACCAGAATTGCTCCTGTCCAAAATTCTACGCCTAGCAATTGGTCAAACACCAATGCTCCAGCAAATATGGTAACAGATATTTTTGTTAGCACATAAGCTAGAATAGAAATTACACTTAAGTAATTCCTTGCTCCTCGTGAATATCTTTTCTCTAAGAACTCTGGCATTGTATAGACCCCGCTTTTGAGATAATACGGGACGAATACCCAGCCTAACACGATAAGAATAAGCGCCGCTAAAAGCTCAAACTGTCCGTTGACAAAATCGCCTCTAGAACCAGACCCTGAGAGTCCAATTAAGTGCTCACTTCCAATATTAGAAGCGAACAATGAGGCTCCAATAACGAACCAGCTTGAATTTTTTCCTCCTAAGAAATAGGACTCAGATGATTTTTCTTTTCGTTCTTTCCTTGTCACCCAGAAGGCAACGAAAAATACAAGAACGAAATAGCCAATGACAATTCCGTAGTCAAGAATGCTCATGCTTTGGGTTTTAGTCTATGAGAATTCGCTCCGAAATCACTTCGCCATTCATCAAGGTTAATTTAACAATATACACACCTGGACTTAAAGAAGAAACGTCCAGCTTTGAATTCGTCAAAGTTGTATTTATTACAGTCTGTCCGCTTAGGTTCAAGACTGCAACAGAGCTCACTTCTAATGAAGCGTCTAATTGAATGTTGACCTCATTCGCCGCAGGGTTAGGAAACACAGCGAATCCTGCAGTTGCTACTTCGTCAACGCTGATGGTTGTTTCTAAAATAAGGTTGTCAATGTAATATACATCTGGAATCAACTCCCCTGGCGAAAACAAAATCACAAAGTGGGTTACGTTCGGCAGACCAGCAATGGCAGCTAAATCCATTTCAAATGTTTGCCATTCTCCTGAAACGGTTGACGTCAAGTCAAATAAGGCAAGCTCCAAACCAAAAGCATCTTGCAGAGAAAGGGCAATTGCACTTGGCGCGGCTGATTCAAGAATATCAATCTTCAATATAGAATTTTCAGGAATCTCCAGAGCGCCATCAAAGTTACCTACGATAACATCATCAGCGGCCCCTCCATTTCTTGCGTACTCAATAACCATATTATCACCATCCAATGGATCTGGAAAAATACTCATTCTACCATCACAGTATTCTTTAACCCATCTATCGTTTTCACAATCTGCATCTAAAAGAACAGATGCATTTGTGTTCGATTCTGTACATGGCTCAACAACTCTTTCTGGACCAGAAAGATTGTCCATAAAGTATACATCTCCGCTGTTACTTGCTGGGTTGAAAAGAATGACCATTTGATCAACATCTACGTTTGCTTCAGCAGCTGTAGGCCACCATTCCATGTTTACAGGATCAGTCCATGGCTCAAGACTTAGCTCAAATTCCAATGTTTCCCATTGTCCGCCAGTTGTTGTTACGGCAAGGTATTCTGAATGGCGACCCGTAGGATAGCCAGCTTCAGCAATGAGTTGATTTTCTAGTGTTATTTGAACGGTAATACCAGGGAGCGGAGAATAAACATCAAAAGACATCGTCTTTGCTCCTGATACGTAATCTGCTAAGTCAGCCAATAAGCCCGGATGAACAATAATCACGTCATAAAACTCTCCTGAGTTTCTAGCATATTGCACACACATTGGTGAATCATTCAATGCACTTGGCCCTGGATTCGCTTCGTATTGGATCAGTGTACCTGACCATCCTGGCCAAACTGTTCCATCTGTTCCATTGCCCTGTTGTTCTGAAAATGGAACGTCAAATCCGTATTGAACAGTTCGCACATCGTCGTATGTGTCATAAAGAGATTGCGCACTAACTGTTGTGGCAAAAACAGAAAATAGCAAAGTAGCTATTAGAAGAGTTGTTTTCATGGTCTTGGTTATTTGACCCCAATGTATGAATTGCAAGCAAGCTCCTACACAACCGCTACCCATCATAACTACATCCCGGGTAAATTTTAATACATCATTAATACATCATTACACACATCAAAAGTAGAATGAACCATACAACTCACTGAATTTGACAGCATTTATGTAAATTAGGCACTACAGCTTCGACCTGTTAACCCTTTGCTATGTTAATAAGACACTTTCTCACTATTATTTTTCTTTTGTTGTACTTCACCTCCTCAATTGGTCAAGAATTCGGCAATTCAAAAATAATCAATCATACCAAAGGTCAATACCATGGTGGAACACAGACATATGAAATCACCCAAGATGACAATGGCTACATCTTTGCCGCGAACAATAATGGATTATTGATGTACAATGGAACTGAATGGAATTGTTTTCCACAGCCAAATCAAACAATCCTTCGTTCGATTGAAGTTGTTGGCGAACGGATTTATTCAGGTGGACAAAATGAACTCGGATATTTTTACCCTTCATTGCATGGCAAGTTAAAATACACCAGCCTCATACCTGAATTACCCGCATTAATCGAAAACCTCGAAGACATTTGGTCTATAGATGCCATTGATGATCATCTTATCATACGCAGTTCTCGTCACCTCATTCGTTTTAAAGGAGACTCATCCAGCATTCTCGTGTCTAATGACGCTTTGAAAAGTTCGTTCATTTTTAACGAAAGCTACTTCTACCAGACCAATGATACGTTAAGAAATTTGACATCAACATCAACATTCCCCTTGCCCGAAGGCACTATATGCAAAGGAATGGTTGTGCATTTCAATGACACCCTTTTAGTGACTGAAAACAGAGGTCTCATTGACTTGAAAGGCTTTAGTCAAACAGACAGGTTGACACTATCTCAAATACTACTAGAACAAGGTGTAAATGCGGTAGACAAAACTTCCAAAGGCTTTGCTTTTGCTACGCGGCGGGGTGGACTAATTCTGACGAACGAATTACTCAAGCCCATTCGCCAATATTCAGTTGAGCAGGGACTACAAAGAAATGACATTATTTCTGTTTTTGAAGATACGCACAATGACCTGTGGGTCGGAATGAGCAACGGCATAGACTACATAGAGGAAAGCTCCCCTTTCAAATATTCCCATCCTGACTCTTATCTGCTAGGTGCAGGTCATGCCGTGGCTGAATACAATGGGAACCACTATTACGGTACCTCTAACGGTTTATTCAAGGCAATCCCACAGAAAAATGGAAAGACGAGGTACGAATTAATTGACGGCACCGTTGGCCAAGTTTGGGGGCTTGAGGTTATCAATGGTTTTCTTTGGGTAGGACACCAGAACGGGGCCTTCGTTTTGAATAAAGAAGATGTTCAGCGCATTGAAGGTGCAACTGGCACATGGACCTTCTTTAAAATCCCAAATGACCCTGAGCACATCATAGCAGGACATTATGACGGATTGTATTTATTTGAGCAAATTAACAAGGTATGGTCACTGAAAAGAAAGATCAACGGGTTTGATGAATCATCAAGAATAGGGTGCTATGCTGGAAACTTAACATGGTGGATTAGTCACCCATATAAAGGCGCATGGAAAATAAAACTAAGCCCAAAAGATTACGCCATCAGTGAGATCAAGCATTACGGTCTAGATCAGGGCTTCCCTTCCAACTTGCACATCTATGTTTCTAATGTCTCAGATCAGATCATTTTCACTGCAGAAGAAGGCCTTTTCGTTTACAACGAAATGACAGATAAGATCTTGCCCATTAACCCTTGGAATTCAGAATTTGATTTGGAACGTCGCTTCCTTAGGTTATTCGGCAATGAATTCGAGACTATTTGGGCTGTAACAGAGCGGAATGTTGAGCTGTTAGAGATCAATGAGACTCCCATCTCAAAAACATGGAATTTACATACCATTTCTAGGTTAAAAGAAGATATGGTTGGCGGGTTTGAGATGATGTACTTCTCAGATAAAAACAGGGTAATTGTTGGTACAGAAAGCGGATTTGCTCACATACACCTTCCCACTTTGCTGAGTAGTATGGATCAAACTCCAGAATTGAGTGTTTCTAGTGTAGATCTCATTGGAGCAAAGGATTCAACTATTTATTCTGACCTCATTGGCCTGAAAGGAGACAGCATTTTGCGGGTTCCTCAATCAAGCACTTCCTTTCGTTTCAATTTCACTTCTACCAGCTTCTATTGCTCAAACGAACTCACCTACGAAGTGTATCTCGAAGGTTTTGAGACCGATTGGATGCCCATAGAGACTTCCTTCAGGAAGGAGTATACCAATTTACAACCAGGAGCCTACTCCTTTCATTTTAGAGCTTTAAATGAAGAGGGCGAAATTCTATCTACTGAAGTATTCCGAATTGCCATTAAAACACCTTGGTACCAAACAAGAACAGCACTCATCATTGCCATTGCTCTTGGCCTGATGTCTTTAACCCTTATGATACTAGTGCCAAGGCGCAGATTCGAGCGAGAAAAGAATGAGATCGTTTTGCAGAAAGACAGAGAATTAACTGACCAAAAGGAAGAAAGTGTTCAAGCTTTAGATGAACTAAAAAATGAACGCTTACAAGATGAGTTAAACTTTAAAAATAAAGAGCTTGCATCTGCAACCATGCACCTCGTGCAAAAAGGACAAATTCTTCAGAGCGTTCGAGATTCATTGAAGGTATTGAATTTAGAGGCGAAAGAAAAAAGCGAATCACAAATCAGACGGATTGTCAAGGTGATCAATGAAGACATCCGCTTAGATAACAACTGGGAGCAATTCGAACGCCATTTTGATCAGGTCCACGTAAATTTCTTAAAAAGACTACGCCAAGCCCACCCGAACCTTACCGCTAACGATCATAAATTATGTGCTTACTTGCGGATGACACTTTCTACGAAAGAAATTGCCACCATCATGAACATTTCTGTTCGCGGGGTAGAAATCAGTCGTTACAGGCTTCGGAAGAAGCTTGAATTAAACAGCGAAGACAACCTGAGTGATTTTATTCAATCACTCTAAGGACAAAGCAGATTGAACGCCCCAAGGAATGCCAACAAGTCTGGTGTGTCTACGATTCCATTGTTATTGAAATCTTCAGGACAAGTGTCTTCGGTTTCAAAAAGACAACTTCCATCTTCGTAATTCGCTTGCGGATTGAAATTAATCCCCTCAGCATAGGTACATCCAAGCTGAAGAATTTCAATACACGAAAGGTCATTTGCCACGGCATAAGGATTGAAGTTAGCGTACAGAGGATCAACACACCCCTCACACCCCTCACACTCATCAAAACATACACTATCCAAGATGGTCTCTTCTATGGTAATTGCTCTATAATTATTCGAAGAACAGCCCACATCAACCACTTCTATTGTTCCATCTGCAACAAAGCGATACTGAGCAGATGCCCCCTCGTTTGCGTTAATTGTGGTTGACCAAAGTCCCCATCCTAAATGAACCATTTCGTAATAAACGGTCATTCCGTCAATCAAAATTTCCAATTGAAGACCAGTAGGATTCCCCTCCATGAACATGTCTACCATGAAGGTCATTGAAACAACAGAATAAACACAAGAAACACATGAATTGAAGCAAACCTCATTCAATTGGGCAGGGTTCGCCCCTATGGCAACGACTCTGTTGGTCCAAACCTCACCTTGGTTTCCATAAGTGGTATTGGTGCAAGATGCGCCAACATTAAATAGCTCCTGCTCTCCATCCCAGCCATTGGTTGTAAATTTAAACTCATAGGTCCCTGGAGATAAATTCAATGCCGTTGTATAAACGCCGTCGTTATTCAAATCAAACATCTCATTGCATGTTCCACACCAGTTGTTAAAGGATCCATTCAGATGCACAGAATCATTTATCCCAAGAGGCTCTTGCCCCATATCTACTGAGAACAGCACTTGATACAAGCAGCTACCATCATCAAATAATGCATTCGGATTGAAATTTACGGCATCTGAATCTGTACAATTGTCTTCAGTCAACGGAACACAAAGTTCACATTCGTTGAAACAATTTGGTGGTAATTGCAGCGAGGAGAAACCTACATTAACTACTCTATTAATAAAAGAATCAAGTCCAAAAATGGTTTGCATTGTACATGCTTCTTCGGTAGACCAACCTTCAACAAGTCCATCCCAACCATTTACAGTGTATTTATACTCATGAAGTCCAGGTGGAAGGGTAATTGTTGAGCTCCACACTCCGTTGCCCTCGTTAGTCATTGGTTCACAAGTTGAACACCAATTGTTAAACGCTCCAGTAAGGTAAACAATGTCTCCAGCCAGAACTAGCTGCTCTGAGACATCTGTACGGAATGTCACGTCTGAAACGGCTGTTTCATCGTATTCATAAACCCGAACATAGTCGATTAAAAAATCTGCTGGAAATGAAGTTGTTCCGTCTGGCGAACCAGGCCAATTTCCTCCAACAGCTAAGTTCAGTAATACATAATAGTCTTCATCGAATAACCACTCCATATCAGCAGGAAGGTCATTTCGATTCATTGAAAAATAAGGAACATCATCTATTAGCCAGATGATGTTATCTGGAATCCACTCAATTGCATATGTATGGAATTCATCTGTGAGTGGGTTTGGAGAAGTATAAGAACCTCCTAAAGAGAACACATTTTCAGTAGTTCCAGAATGTGTGGTGCCGTGAAGAATATTGGGTTGTGAACCAACAATTTCCATAATATCAATTTCTCCTGGCCAGAACCCTCCCTCAGGAAGCATCCAAAATGCTGGCCAAAGACCTTGTCCAGCAGGCATTTTCATTCTTGCTTCAATTTTACCATACGTCCAGAATTGATTTTGAACTGTCCGAATTCTCCCGCTGGTATAATTCATTCCTCCAACGTTCTCTTGCTGAGCTCGAATTCGGAGCATTCCATCTGCAACACTTACGTTCGCAGTGTTATTGGTATAATATTGAAGTTCGTTGTTTCCCCAACCATTCAATCCAAATTGGGAGCCCGTTCCGAGATCGTAAATCCAATCATTCGTATTTAAGGAAGTACCGTTAAATTCATCTGACCAGACTAGTTGCCAATCTTGAGAATATGCCGTGAGTGATAAGAGAAGGAATGCTAAAGGAAATATCTTTTTCATATATCAAATTTAAAAAAAGGGGAACTCACATTTGAGTCCCCCTTTCTGTTTTTTCACATATTGGTTCTGTTCATGAACCTTACAAACATGTACTACCAAATGCGCCTAGGAATTGTAATAAGTCAGTTGCATTAACTAAACCATCGTTATTCAAATCTTCAGGACAATCAGAACCAAGCATAAACATACAGCTTCCGTCATCGATCGTTGCAGAACCAGCATAGTTCATGGCATCAGCATAGGTACATCCATACACCAATGGTGTAAGGCATGAACCATCATCCATTCCTGCAAATGGGTTGTACTCAGCAGAAAGTGGATCAGTACATCCAGCACA
Source organism: Flavobacteriales bacterium (assembly GCA_047636995.1). GTDB lineage: Bacteria > Bacteroidota > Bacteroidia > Flavobacteriales_D > Sanyastnellaceae > JAQWQB01. Next base: position 16,907 of record JBLIGQ010000002.1, read on the forward strand.
AGCATCACATTCACTGAAACAAACAAGAATTGTTTCATCTGCTTCTCCAACTGTATGAGTTCTATTGAAACCACCATTTCCATCATCCACACCGCACTCTACAGGAACCATCTCAGCCATAAGGAAATCAATTCCATTGAGGTACTTGTATTGAAGAACTGTTCCTTCCAACAAGATGATAGAGTACTCATAGATTCCATAACCCAGGTAAGTCATTGGCGTAGCCAATGGATCAAAACCTTGGAAAGAAGCGACAAGCTGAATACCATTGGCATCAACAGTCTCATTTGTCATATCAACACGGAACGTAAGTGTATAGCTATTAGAAGAACAAGCGATACAAGAATTCCAGCATACTGTATTCACAGTAGTGTTACCTGAAACAATTAGAGAACGATTTGTAAATCCACCAATTGTTACTGTACACGCTTCTCCTCCAATGAAGTTTTCTTGAACTGCCCAATCATCGATTGTGAACTTATACTCATTTGCTCCTTCTGGAAACAGAACTGTTACTTCCCACACGTTATCTAAATCAGCATCAGACATTGGATTAGAAAGTCCATTCCATCCGTTGAAACCTCCACTTACATAAACAGTAGTATAAGAATCAACATACTGGTTCATATTAACTGAAAGAATCACTTCGTAAAGACAAGAGCCGTCATCTGCAGTAGCAGCAGGGTCATAATTCGTTGCATTTGTATTCGTGCAACCAAAAACGTCACTCGTTGCTACACATGCAGTACAAGAATTCCAGCAAACAACATCTAACACAAGGTTATCTGTAGGTTGAGCGAAACGGTTAGAGAAACCGAAGTTCTCTACGATACATGATTCAGTACCCGAAAACATCTCTTGATCAGTGAAGTTGTCAGTGGTGTACTTAAATTCATAGTAACCTTCTTGCATTTCAACAGTCAATTCATAAACAAGGTCAAGGTCAAGATCCTCCATCGGAGCACAATCACCACACCATCCGTTAAATTGTCCGTTCAAATGAACATCAGTGTAAGTACCTACGTAATCTTGCATGTCAACAGAGAAAGTAACATTGAGTAAACAAGTACCATCATTCACTGTTGCCAAAGGATCAAAATTAACTGCGTTTGAATTGTTACATCCAGGAACCAGTCCTGACGCACAAGGATAACAGCTAGCCCAGCATACAAGATCAAACGTTTGATCAGCGCTAGCTACAGAAAGTGTTCTATTAATCACACCTCCATTTGACTGAACACAAGACTGACCTGCAACAAGAGGCTCATCTGCAGCCCACATATCTAACTGATACTTGAACTGATACTCACCATTTGGAATAGGGTATGTTGCTGTCCAGATACCATCAAGTTCTGGATCTTCCATAGGGTTACAATCAGCGCACCAGCCGTTATATGATCCCGCTACATATACTGTAGTAAAAGGATCTAAATACTCGTTCATGTCTACCTGGAAAGTCACGTTGTATTGACAAGTCCCATCATCCTCAGTAGCGGCTGCGTCATAATTCACAGCTGCCACATCAGTACAACCAGGACCCGCAACTGCACATGCCTCACACTGCCCAAACGTATCAGCTACATCAGGTTCACCAGCAGCCCATTCGCGATTTGCATAAGCAACGAAGTCAGTCACAGGAGCGCAATCACCACCGTCAATCATCGCTTGAATCAGGTTCTCTTGAACTCCATCAACGCTCCACAAATATTCCATGTTTCCAGATGGAGCAGGGTCAAGTGTTACTGTCCAAGTTCCATCACCATTATCTGTTGCTACTGGTCCTGCATTTGGATCCCAGCCCCAGAAAGGACCTGTGAAACTAACAGCAGCGGGAGTAGCATTCGCTGAACAAGAAACGTCCAATGTTAACGTCAAAGGAGGTTGACTACAACCTGCACATTGTCCGTACGTTTCAGAAACATCACCAGCACCAACTGTCCATAGACGGTTTGCATAGTTCGCAAAATCAGTTATTGGCGCACATGTTCCACCATCAACCATTGCTTGAATAAGGTTCTCTTGAACTCCATCAGCAACCCATAGGTATTCGAAATCAACTGTTGGTGCTGGATCTAAAACAACTGTCCAAGTTCCATCACCGTTATCTGAAGCTACTGGTCCTGCATTTGGATCCCAGCCCCAAAGTGGTCCAGTAATTCTCAATCCTGTTGCAGGCGCCCCGCAAACTTCTGCTGTTAAACTAACAGGAGCGGCTACTTCAGTGCTCGTACAAGACAATTGCATGTTATCAATCAATAAAGCACCACCTGAACCAATAAAGGCTCCAGCTGCTAGATTGAAATTCATGCTGAAATTCGTTCCAGCGCCTACACCCGGGTAATCAAACGTATAGGTAGTCCAAGTTGCATCGTTCAGTCCACCAGTTTGAATATCTAAATTCGTCGTCACACCAATTCCTGGTAAGTTCGTTTGAAAGTGCACAGCCGTTCCAGCCAATGGAGTAGAAATTTTCGCTTCGAAAGAAACTTGTACGCTTGTTGCTCCGTCGTAATTCACGGCAGCATTGTCATACTGAAAGATATAAGCGCGACCTACAATTGCAGAGTTCAATGCTGAAATCTCAAGCGCTCCAGTTGTTACACCTGAAGCATTCCACCCTAAAGTGGCTTCTGGCAGCGTTGCATCTGCAACTTCTGACCAAGCATCAATTGAAGTAGCATCGTCAAATGTTAAAGAGAGAAGCGCTCCGCAAGTAGAAGGACAAGCATCACATTGATCATGTGTATCAGATATGTCAGCATCACCAACAATCCATTGACGGTTTGCGAAGTTTGCAAAATCAGTTACCGGTGCACAAGTGCCACCGTCAACCATAGCTTGAATAAGGTTCTCTTGAACTCCATCTACTACCCATAGGTACTCCATGTCAGCTGTTGGCGCTGGAGCTAAAGTAACTGTCCAAATGCCGTTGCCATTGTCTACAGCGATAGGTCCTGCTAGTGGATCCCAGCTCCAGAACGGACCTGTAATACCTACAACACCTGGTGATGTAATAGCTGAGCAAGACATGTCCAACTCAAGAACCAAGGGAGCCGGTCCACATCCTGTGCATGAACCATAAATGTCACCTGTGACATCAGCACCTCCTGCCAGCCATTGGCGGTTTGCATAATTTACAAAATCTGTTATCGGAGCGCATGTGCCACCGTCTACCATTGATTGTATGAGGTTCTCTTGAACACCATCACTTACCCAAAGGTATTCCATGTCTACTGCGGGTGCGGGGTCCAAAACTACAGACCATGTTCCATCACCGTTGTCTGTTGCAGTTGGACCTCCGGTTGGATCCCAGCCCCAGAAAGGACCTGTTATTCTCACCTCTAAAGGCGAAGGGTTGGCAGCACAAGATAAATCTGCTGTCAACGTGAGTTGGCCAACACTCGTGAAGACCACGAAAAGCGCAACTGCTGTTTGTATAAATTTAAGCATAGGAGTATTATTGGTTTTTGGTTTACTGCTTCCGACGGATCGGTCAATTAGGTTATTCTCCAAAAGTAACACTAAGTGCTCCAAACTCCCAGCCTGCACCTACAACAACACTACATCACGCCTGATTTATTTCCTTACTTAAAAAACCATTAATTACTGATATACAAATGATTAGACAAATTAAGCCATATACAATTCTCTTTCACACCCACTTCATACACCCATTTTAGCGAAAAATGGGGGCACAAAAAAAGCCCCCAAAAATGGCGGCCAATTTTCAATAATTAATGTTCTAAATTTAAACTTACCCAAAGTTTTATACACCTTGAATTCAAGTAAAAAACACTCCTTCTCACTAAAAAACAACTTGAAAAGGGACTGTTTTCGTTTCAAATAGCGTCTTCAGATTGATAACTAATTGCAGACTTCTCTGTGATCAACAGATTGCAAAGCCCCGCAACAATTAGGGAAATTCCCGCAACTACCATCGCATAAATGGTTTCTTCACCAAACAACTTATAAAGAAAATTAACCCCACCAAGAGAAGCGATGATCTGAGGGATCACGATGAACATGTTGAAGATACCCATAAACATGCCCATCTTCTTCGGATCTATCGAGCTAGATAACATGGCATAAGGCATAGAGAGAATGCTACCCCAGGCAAAACCGATCAAAATAAAGGATGCGATTAACCAATCAGGTGATGTAGCGAAGTACATCAGAATGAAACCAATTCCACCCAGGATCAGTGAGAACATATGTACTCGCTTTCGGTTAATCCTTCGCTTCGAAGTGTAAATAGTCAAAAGTAGGGCAAATGCCATTGAAGAAAGACCGTACATCCCCATGTGGGATCCAACGCCATTGGATGCTTGCTGAAATTCATAGCCAGCATAGGAGGCATAAACCTTTCTTGGCACAAAGACTGCTTTTTCTGCAGACAGCATCTGCTCTTTATCTTCCTTTGTAGGTAAACCATAGAAGTCAACCAAAAATTCACCTTGCGCTTTATAACTCACAAAAACTGAGTCAACAATAGCCGAACTGAAAAAGGTTGAATCAGTTGCAGCCAGTTTAATAAAGCCCTTCTCATAATGAGCTTCATTACCGCTTTTGACCACTTCTGCATAATGCTCATTAGAAGGGTCAGGTGAATGATAAACGTGTTCAGTCAAAGCAGGATTGGCCATGCTCCACATGGCAAAAAAGGCAAACCAACTGAAAAACTGAATTACGCCTAGCTTCCGCATTGTGACGGGCATTGCTCCAATATTGGCCACAATGTCTTTCAGAAATGTATTCTTAGCATTTTTCTTTTCCTGATCAAAGACTTTCATGTCCTCAGGAGGATATTCTGTTGTGGTGAAAACCGTGTAAAGGATGCTTGCTAAAAAGACAACTGCGCCTATGCCGAAAGCAATCTTCACAGACATAGGTACAACACCTGAAGGAGCAGAATCACTGACACCTAGCTCAGAAACCAACCAAGGCAGATTGCTTGCTACCCAAGTTCCGATTCCAATGATCAACGTTTGAACTACAAACCCATAGGAGCGCTGAGATTCAGGCAACTTATCAGCTACTAGGGCTCTAAAAGGCTCCATACTTATATTAATTGAGGCGTCTAACACCCAAAGCAATCCAGCTGCAACCCAAAGCGCAGGAGAATTAGGAACGAAGAGCAAGGCTATAGAACTAAGAATTGCTCCGATTAAGAAATATGGCCTTCTCCTCCCCCATCTCGGGTGCCAAGTATGGTCACTTAAAAAACCAATTATAGGCTGTACCAGCAACCCCGTCAACGGAGCTGCAATCCATAGCATTGGAATGTCATCTTTTTCAGCACCAAGGGTTTGAAATATTCTCGTCATGAACCCGCCCTGTAAGGCGAAGCCAAATTGAATTCCAAGGAAACCGAAACTCATGTTCCAAATCTCCCAAAACGACAGTCTATTTTTGGTTTTCATACTACGTAATATAGGCTTCAATATAGGAAATGTGTATGAAGTACACTTAATAGTGCATAAACAAAAAGAGACCGCAAATGCGATCTCTTTTTAATTTCAAAGTTCTGGTTGACTTTATGGACAAGGAGACCCATAGACTCCTAGGAATACTAATAAATCAGCCGCGGCTATTTGCCCATCTCCATCGAAATCTCCGATGCAGACATTAGCACAAGAACTGTCATCAACATTTGCATACATGTTGTAGTTATCAAACGCAGGGTCTAGGCAGCCTGGCATAGATGCCATACAACCTCCGTTGTCTACATTCGCAGTTGGATCAAAGTTGAAAGCGGCTGGATCAATACATCCAAATACAGTAGCAATACAAGACCCATCATCAACATTAGCAGCTACATCATAATTCACAGCTGTAGCATCTGTACAACCTGATACTGAAGCAATACATGATCCGTCATCCATATTAGCTCCGGCGTTGTAGTTAATTGCAGAAGGATCTGTACAACCTGGGAATGTGCATTCAAAGACACAAGTTCCGTCATCAATTGTAGCAGTGATGTCATAATTTGTTGCTGCTGGGTATGTACATCCAGAAATGATACAAGAACCATCGTCAATGGTCGCAGCTGGATTGAAGTTGTCAGCAAGAGGATTTGTACATCCTTCACAACTGGCAAACTCACATGATCCATCGTCGCATGCTGCAGCCGGATTAAAGTTACACGCTGATGCGTTTGTACAGCCATCAGGTAAAACACATGATCCATCATCGCATACTGCGGCTGGATTAAAGTTACACGCTGATGCGTTTGTACAGCCATCAGGTAAAACACATGATCCATCGTCGCATACTGCGGCTGGATTAAAGTTACACGCTGATGCGTTCGTACAGCCATCAGGTAAAACACATGATCCATCGTCGCATACTGCGGCTGGATTAAAGTTACACGCTGCTACATCTGTACAGCCATCAGGAAGAACACATGATCCATCGTCGCATACTGCGGCTGGATTAAAGTTACACGCTGATGCGTTTGTACAGCCATCAGGTAAAACACATGATCCATCGTCGCATACTGCGGCTGGATTAAAGTTACACGCTGATGCGTTTGTGCAGCCATCAGGAAGAAGACATGAGCCATCATCGCATACTGCGGCTGGATTAAAGTTACACGCTATTGCGTTTGTACAGCCATCAGGTAGGACACATGAGCCATCATTGTTTGTAGCAAGTGGATCAAAGTTACATGCTGTTGGGTTCGTACATCCATCTACTAAAATAGGAAAGACAAGATTTAATGCTTCTTCTTGCGGGTTTGTGCCATCTTGGGCTCTATACTGCAAGTTCAAAGTCAAATCAACAATTCCATCAGTAGAGAGCTGAGCAATTAAAACACGCCCACTCCCATCAGGAAATGCGGCTGGCTCATCCTCTGGAAAAACGAACCAAGCACCTCCGCTAAAGTCATTCATAATCAATGAACCACCGGCTTCAAAGGTTGCTGTTGGTACATTTAAGTTTTGTAGGTTATTCGGACTTGATTCAGTTCCGATGGTTACCCAAGAATCATATTCTAAGTCTGGGAAAGTTGCAAAAAGGGCCGGTAAGATACTTGAAGAGAATGCCCCTCCATTTGGATCTTGATAAAACGAACCTGAAGAGGTAATAGAAAGCGGAGCGACATCTTGTCCATATACAGCAACAAGCTGATCGAATGGATTCGTGAAATTCGCATACACTCTATAGGTGGTGAATCCTGCAACGCCATTATCAATCACTTCTTCCCAAGTTAGTCCTGAAAAGCTAGGTGCTGGGTAAGTACAAGAACCATCATCTTCGGTTGCCGTAGGATCATAATTCAATGCATCAGGATCATTGCACCCTGGACTAGACATTGGAAGTTGAAGTGTAAGTCCAGATACCTCGGCAGCTACTCCAAGACTGTTTCTCCACTGAACGTTCCAGATCATGTTAATAACACCATCTGTAGTAAACTGTCCCATAAGAACACGTCCGGCAACCGGGAAAGCCTGAGCTTCGAAAGGGAGAACGAAAAGTGTTGCACCAATAATGTCATCAATAATTAGGTCTCCTCCAGATTCGAACGTGGAAAAGTCAAATCCAATTGCCTGAATTTCGTTTGGCATATTTGTATCAGCTCCGATTGTTATCCATGAGTCAAATTCCGAATCAGGAAAGAAAGGGAACAATGCCGGATTGATGCTTGCGGAAGTTGCTCCTCCACCCACAATGTCTTGAAAGAACGAAGTTGTGCTTGTGATTGACAATGGGGTTAGATCAAGGCCATATATGGCTCCCAGTTGATCTGCAGGATTATCGAACTCTGCGTAGACGCGGTAAGTAGTTAATCCTGTAATTCCATCTACAGCGTGCACTTCACCTGTGATGCCGGTTAGGTCTGCGATGGATGTAAGTGGGGTTAGTAATCCACACAGCACCACGCAAATAGAGTAAACTATTCTCATGAGAGTTATTTTGGTTAAAGTATCATTAGAGCCTTTTAAAACTAAGGTTCTCAAATATAAGAAATCCTCTTCAAAAAAACACCCTTGTTTAGGTCAACTCTAGAAAACGATCGATGAGCGCTTGTGTAGAGTCATCGAATTGCCCCTTTGTTGTTTGCTCAAGAACCGGAAGAATTCTACTTGCCAATTCTTTCCCTAACTCCACGCCCCACTGGTCATAGCTGAATACATTCCAGATAACTCCTTGAACAAAAATCTTGTGCTCATACAAAGCAATTAGCATCCCTAAATTAAACGCATTCAATTCTTTAAAAAGCAACATAGAAGAGGGTCTATTTCCTTCAAACACTTTAAAAGGGGCAATTTTAATTCGGTTTTCATCAGAAACCCCCTTTTTATCCAGTTGTTGGTCAACTTCAGCCCTTGATTTCCCGTTCATTAAAGCTTCCGCTTGAGCGAAGCAATTGGCCATCAGTTTGGTATGGTGGTTTGTGAATTGTGAGGTGGGTTTCACAAATCCAATAAAGTCAACGGGAATGACATCCGTGCCCTGATGCAGAAGCTGGAAAAATGCATGTTGCCCGTTTGTCCCTGGTTCGCCCCAAATAACGGGCCCAGTTGCGTGGCTCACTTTTTTTCCATCTCGGCCTACATATTTCCCATTGCTCTCCATATCTGCCTGCTGCAAATAGGCAGAGAACCGACTTAATTCTTGGCTGTACGGAATCACTCCAACACTTGAATAATTTAAGAAATTGCGATTCCACACACCGGTCAAAGCCGCTATAACAGGTATGTTTTTGTCAAACGGAGCCTCTTGCACATGCACATCCATGGCTTTTGCACCATCTAAAAGCGCACGAAAGTTTTTCCACCCTGCACTCAGTGCAATACTCAATCCTACTGCGCTCCACAATGAATAACGCCCTCCCACCCATTCCCAGAATCCAAAAGTCTGAGTTGGTGCAATGCCAAATTCAGCGACGGCTTTCGAATTGGTTGAAACCGCAATAAAATGTTTTGATACCGCGTCATCATCCTTCGCCTGTTCCTTGAACCATGCTCTTGCAGCAAGCGCATTCGCAAGCGTCTCTTGCGTTGTAAAGGTTTTCGAAACAATAATAAAGAGCGTTGTAGCCGCAGGAACAACTCTTAACACAGAAGCAAGATCTGCACCATCTACGTTAGATACAAAGTGTGCTTTTAGTCCGCCAGCATGAGATTCAAGGGCTTTCGCCACCATTGCTGGACCTAAATCAGACCCTCCAATCCCAATGTTAACGACGTCTGTAAACTGCATTCCTGAGAAACTTTTTAATTCTCCCGAAAGCACCTTCTTGGTAAATGTCTCCATTTGATCTAACACCTCGTACACTTGAGGCATAACATCCTCACCCTCAACTAAGAATTGCTCATTTCGCCCTGCTCTTAAAGCCATATGAAGTACAGAACGATTTTCAGTAACATTAATCTTCTCACCAGAAAACTGCGCCTTTAAGGCTTCAGAAACGCCCGCTTCCTTCGCCAGATCAATTAAAGACTTCAAAACTGCCTGATCAATTTGCTGCTTCGAATTATCAAAATACAGATCGCCTAACTCAACCGAAAAACGGGCAACACGATCAGTGTCAGATTGAAACATTGAGCGAATAGACTGTGGCTTGACCTTGGCAGCCAACGTATTTAATTGCCCAGCGGCAAGTGACGAATTCAGATCGAAAGAGTTCATAGAATACTTAGTGTTGTTTTTACACCTTCCAAATTTCACCAAAGAAAATAACCTAAAGGTTAAGTCGGGTGATTTTCTTTGGTACGAATAAAAATTATGCGTTTCTATTGATGGCATTTAAGTCATCAAAAGCTTGGTGAAGGCGATTAACGAAAGACTTTTCTCCTTCTCTCAGCCAAACCCGAGGATCATATTTTTTCTTGTTTGGTATGTCAGCTCCTTCAGGGTTCCCAATTTGTGTATTGAGATACGCCATGTTTGATGACACATAATCACGCACACCAGCCAAAAATGCCCATTGCATATCGGTATCAATGTTCATCTTAATTGCCCCGTACTGAATAGCCTCACGTATCTCAGCAGTTGAGCTACCTGATCCACCATGGAACACGAAATTTACTGGATTGTGACCCGTACCAAATTTCTTTTGGATGTAATCTTGTGAATTCTTCAAGATAATTGGACGAAGCTCAACATTGCCTGGCTTGTATACACCATGTACATTTCCGAAAGCCGCGGCGATTGTAAATTGATCGCTGATCTTATTCAACTCTTCATATGCATATGCAACCTCTTCTGGTTGCGTATAAAGTCTAGAGCTGTCAATATCTGTATTGTCTACTCCATCTTCTTCTCCTCCTGTAACGCCCAATTCGATTTCCAATGTCATCCCTAAAGGAGACATTCTTTCATGGAAAGACTTACAAATTGCAATGTTTTCTTCAATTGGCTCTTCGCTCAAGTCAATCATGTGTGACGAAAACAAGGGTTTCTTATTGGCTTCAAAATAACGCTCTGAATGGCCTACCAATCCATCAATCCATGGAAGTAATTTCTTCGCGCAGTGATCTGTATGTAAAATGACGGGAACGCCATAAGCTTCTGCTAATACATGAACGTGATGGGCCCCCGCTACGCTTCCTAAGATGGCTGCATTTTGATCTTCATTGGACAAAGATTTCCCTGCGTTAAAGCAAGCACCACCATTTGAATATTGAACGATAACTGGAGAATTCACTGCTTTTGCTGTTTCAAGCACTGCATTCACAGTGTTGGTTCCAATCACATTCACAGCAGGCAATGCATAATTATTTTCATTTGCATCTCTTAGAAGCGCTTTCGCTTCCTCTCCCCAAATTACACCTGGTCGGAATTTTTGACTCATCTCTATTCTTTTAATGAATGACAAAAATGAGAAAAAGGAATAAGCCAAAGAGTTTTGAAGCGAGCTATTTATTCTTTACCTCTTCTGCCTTTTTGTTCATAAGCCTTAAAAACAGAGGAGGCCGAAGCGACAGAAGCATCGCCCCTAGATAGCCTGTAGGAAGTTGATGAGCATTCTCAATGTGCTTGAAGAAAGGGCATGATGTAGAGGCTTTGTAGTGGTGATTTAAATGCCTCAAGAGCTCAAATAGTAGCAACCTTGTGCCTACATGATGTAATTTACGGCTCTAAACAGGCATTATACGTTCGCATTTACGACCTTCTTTCCTCTTTCCAACAACTCTCTAATGTGCGACGTAGTTCACGCTTTATCAAAGAAAGTTCGTTTCTGCTAAAGAAAAATCAGGGGAAAAAGCACCTCTTCTTCTGAAAAGAGGAACGAACTTGACAACAGAAGCGCACGTTGATTCCAATCATTACGCACACGATTTCCGGACTCATTACCTTCCCATGAGCGCTAAAGCACCTATTCTAGGACCAGCTATAAATGCAGACAGCCACACAACTCTGACGGTCTAAGATGACATCATTGCATCAAGCTAATCAAACCAACTTTACGGCTGTGCCATAAGCGAGAATTTCCGCTGCACCTTGCATCACAGCAGACGTAGTAAAACGTATGTTCACTACAGCATCTGCCCCCATACGTTCGGCATCCTCCTTCATTCGGTCCAATGCACCTTCACGGGCATCAGCGAGAAGTTTTGTATACTCTGAAATCTCCCCCCCAACAATGCTTTTTAATCCGGCTAAAATATCCCGTCCGGCATTTCTAGCGCGCACAGTGCTTCCTCTACAAATACCAATTGCTTCTGAGATTTGCCTTCCTGGAATAGTTTCAATGGTTGAGAGTATCATATCAATTTTGGTTTTGTTCTTTGAACCTTTTAATCTTTTCGGAATCTGTAAGGTAGAGCAACTGAATTGAAGCTTGCGCATCACCTGCCCAAGAAGACTCTGGATAAAGCTCAATTACTTTTTCGTAGGCCGTTTGAGCCATCTCCCTGTCATTCAAGACATTTTCGTAAATAAACCCCACCAAAAATGCCGCTTCAGTTCGTTTATTAAACAGAGGATAGCCATCATGTGCGTTCATCAAAAAATCAATGGCTCTTCTGGGCTTTCCTATCTCATTGGCTAATTTCCCTGCACGAAACAGGTATTCAGCTGCCATTTCATCTTTATTGTACTGATTCGTAAAAGTAGCATACGTGGCTACTAGCTGCTGACGCAATTTCCTTTCTGAATAATCTGTATCTGCATTCACGGCAGCTTCAAGTTCTTGAAGCTTCTCTTTCTTGGCTTCATACATTTCTTCTTTCGAAGGTGTGTCAGAAACAGCAATTTCGACCTCATTTACATCTGTACTTCCGCAAGAAGCGACGAGACAAGCGATCATTAAAACGAACAGATTAATTTTCATCTTCTTTTCTGTTTTGGAAACTTCATTTTGTAGCTCACATCAACATTTCCTTTTGAAATGTCTGCTAACTTCCCTTTCAAGAGTGTTCTTCTAATAGGTGAAAGTTTATCTGTAAACAAAACACCTTCAATGTGATCATACTCATGCTGCACAACGCGCGCTAACACGCCGTCTAAAGCCTCCTCGTATAGATCCCAATTCTCATCGTAATATTCAATTTTAAGCTCAGACTTTCTATTTATTTCTTCACGAATGTTCGGAATAGAAAGGCACCCTTCTTCGAAAGGCCATTCCTCACCTGTCTCTTCAAAGATGATGGGATTGATAAAAACCCTTTTGAATCCTTCTGCTGAAGGTTCTGGATCATCTCCTTCAGCGAAGGGAGTGGCATCAACGATAAACAGGCGGATTGACAATCCGATTTGTGGCGCTGCAAGCCCCACTCCTCTTGCTTCATACATTGTATCATACATGTTACTGATAAGCTTATCCAATTTTGGATAGTTCTCATCAATCTCTGCCGCCTTTTTCCTTAGAACAGGGTCGCCGTATGCAACGATTGGTAAAATCATTTTATTAAATGCTTTAAAGGTAATGCTAACATTTAGTTTCTTCGAGTCACAATTTCGCCCAAAACATCACTTCAATCAACTTAACGAAATGGTGTCTTCAATTGTCAATCCGTAAACGGTCACCCCTTTTCTTCTATTCGGTGTATTTGACAGTAAGTTCATTCGTTTCACCCCAAGATCACGTAAAATCTGAGAACCGATGCCGTAGTCCTTGGTGTCCATTGGAGGTCCTGCGAGGTGCTGCTCTTCCTTCGAGAAGGCGCTATAGGCCTCAATCTCATCTATTAAGCCGCGTCCTTTATCCAACTTATTGATGTAAACGATTACTCCTTTTCCTTCTTCCTCAATGAAAGACATCGCTTTACGCAATTGATGCCCTTTGCCAAAGTTAACGGCATTGAAGATGTCTCCAATCATGCTGCTAGAATGCACACGCACAGGAATTATTTCATCTTCTTCCCAAGTTCCTTTCACGAGGGCGAGGTGTTCACTATCTGTTGTCAGCTGCTTGTATGCGATCAATTTGAACGACCCATGCTCTGTTTCTAGATCCACTTCATTTTGTCTTTCGATCAAAGAATCATGCTCAAGTCTGTAGGCGATCAGATCTGCAATGCTCACAATCTTCAAATTGAATTTTGTTGCAATTTCAAGTAGTGAAGGCAAGCGGGCCATGGTCCCGTCTTCGTTCATAATCTCTACAATGACTCCTGCAGCTTCAAATCCGGCCAGTCTACTAAAGTCAATGGCCGCTTCTGTATGCCCTGCCCTTCTCAGCACACCACCTTCTTTTGCTCTGAGCGGAAAGATGTGGCCTGGCTTTCCTAATTCCTCAGGACGAATTGCAGGATCTATAAGGGCTAAAACAGTTTTAGAGCGATCAGAAGCAGAAATCCCAGTGGAGGTTCCATAACCAACAAGGTCTACAGAAACTGTAAATGGCGTCTCAAAAGCAGCGCTGTTGGTATTGACCATGAGCGATAGGCCCAGGTCATCACAGCGCGACTCTACCAAAGGAGCACATATGAGTCCCCTTCCATGTGTTGCCATAAAGTTGATTACTTCTGGCGTAACATTGCGAGCTGCAGTTAAAAAATCACCTTCGTTTTCACGATCTTCATCATCAACAACAATGATTACTTCACCGTTGCGAATAGCCTCAATGGCTGACTCTATTGAATCGAGTTCTTTTTTCATCAGTGCAAAGGTACTTAATCTAAGAAGGATGCCACTTAATTTTGACTGACAAAAGCAGCGTTGTTGCAAACAAAAAAACCCGACACAAGGTCGGGTTCATATTCGATTGTAAGAAGTTATTAATCTTCTTTGGTCTCTTCTTTTGGAACTTCTGCTTCTGCTTCTTCTCCAGCATCAGCTTTTGTGTCTTTCGACCACTTTCCATACTTCGTACGGAATTTGTCAATACGTCCTGCGGTATCAACGAATTGTACTTTACCAGTGAAGAACGGGTGAGACTCATTAGAAATCTCCAATTTAATAATTGGATATTCTTTTCCATCTTCCCACTCCTCTGTTTCTCTTGAAGGCGCTGTTGAACGGCTCAAGAAACGGTGGTTATTACTCATATCTTTGAAGATAACAAATCTGTAATCTTCTGGATGTAGGTCCTTTTTCATCTTTGCTCAGAATTTCGGGACTGCAAAAGTAGCATTTTCCCATCATACTTCCGCAAAACTACGTAGAAAAAGCTTCTAAAGTAAAATTCATTCGCCAAAAGTAATTTCTACCTTCGTCCTTATGGCTAAAATTTTGCGCATTCTTAATCGGTTTAACCTTGGTGGCCCTGTATACAACGCCGCAAATTTGAGTGCGGGCCTTGCTCCTGAGTTCGAGACTTTACTCATTGGAGGAATTCCAGAAACGGATGAAATCAGCGCCGTTTTCATTCCTGAAAACATGGGAGTACAAGTGGAATGCATTCCTGAAATGAGGCGAAGCATCAAGTTCAGGCAAGATTACCGTGCCTATCAAAAGATCAGACAAATCATCAGAACATTTCAACCTGACATTGTGCACACGCATGCCTCAAAAGCCGGAGCGCTAGGAAGATTGGCTGCCTTTAAAGAGGGGGTTCCAGTGGTTGTTCACACTTTCCACGGACATGTATTCCACAGTTATTTCGGCAAGGCCAAGACCATGCTTTTTAAAGTATTGGAGCGAAACTTAGCGAAGCGAAGCAGCGCAGTGGTGGTGATCAGCAATCAACAAAGACATGAATTGGTCAATCAGCACCGAATCATTCCTAAGGAAAAAGCCCATGTAATTCCTTTGGGCTTTGATCTGAACCGTTTCCAAACAAACAATGACCAAAGAAGAGCCGCTTTCAGAAAGAAATATAGTCTGCCTGACGGAAAAGTAGCCATTGGTATCATTGGTAGACTGGCCCCCATAAAAAATCATTCGCTGTTCATTGAAGTTATTTCTAAACTGGACCCAAAAAAATATGTGGCATTCATTATTGGGGATGGCGAAGAAAGAGATTCCATAGAACGCGAACTTAAGGAACAGAACCTTTCCTTCGCAGAAGCCCCGAAATATAGCAATGAGCAAGTCTGTTTTACGTCGTGGGTCACTGAGATTGAGTTCGTCTTGCCTGGCTTAGACTTAGTTGTTCTTACCTCTCACAATGAAGGAACTCCTGTTTCTATAATAGAAGCTCAAGCAGCTGGAATAGCGGTGGTCTCAACAAAAGTTGGCGGAGTACAAGATGTCGTTTTACATGAAAAAACAGGATTTCTTGTTGCACCCAATGATGCTTCTCAATTTGCGAATGCTGTATCTCAACTAATTGATTCTGAGTCCCTGAGAAAATCCTTTGGCGCACGCGGGATTGAACATGCCTTTTCTCTTTTCACGAAAGAACGGCTGAGCGCCAATATGCGTGCTTTATATCAGTCTCTGATTTAGCCTTATCCACAGATTCGTGTTTGCAAGTACGTGATGGTTACCTCGTGCCACCCAAAGTCTATTCTACTTTTGGAACAGAAGTAATCTTACTTTGTAAACTTAACCTAATGATCAAATACGCTTTAATACTTGCTAACCTTTTTGGATTTCTCACCTTCGGAATATTCATAGATGACGGCGTGATCATAGAAGACAATACCCCTACTACCCTTTCTCCAGGTGAAACAAAAGAAGTGCAGGTAACAATAAACAAGGGCGATGTAGAAGGCTTCGCTAAACTTCAAATTGAATTACCAGAAGGACTCACTGCCAGCGCTCTGAAAACAGAAGGTGCAAGCTTTACCTTCAGTGCCCAAAAAATTAAGTTCATTTGGATGGCGCTCCCTGAATCACAAGAATTCACAGTGTCCTATTCTTTAACAGCAGCTTCTGAAGCCACTGGGAACAAGGCTATTTCAGGTACATTCTCCTATATTAAGACGAATCAGCGCATAGATTACGAACTACCCACCAAAATAATTGAAGTACGAGGTGAAGCTGCGGTGGCTCAAAATCAAAATGTTTCTGAATTCACGATTCCTATAAATGGAATGGCTTGTGTTAGGACCATTACTGAAATGGGTGGCGGTGAATATTTAGTGACACTCGACTTAGTGAATGCTTCACTTGACGGATTTGCAAAAATCAAAGAGAGTATCCCAACAGGTTATGCGGTAAGTGAAGATGACTCTGACGGCGCTGTTGTTACCATTGATGATTCTGGAATCAAATACATTTGGTTTGACGCTCCTACTTCTGACAGTTTCACCGTTTCTTATCGATTGAATGGTGAAAGCGAAATGCCAGCTGTTTTCGGTGTGTTCTCTTTTGTAGAGAACAACGCCCCACGTGAAATGAATGTTTTAAGTAATGGCTTCATCTTTGCTGAAAGACTCGCTGACAACTCTTCTCCTGAAGAAATAGTTCCGATTGACGAACCAGCAGCAGTTGACCTCATTGAACCAGAAGTGATTGAAGAAACTGCTGAAGTGATTCCTGACCCTACTGCAGACAAGACTACTGATACAGCAATGAAAGCTGAGACCGTTGTTGAGCCTGAAGTGGTAGAACCAGAAGTAATTGAAAAGACAGTTGCATCTACTTCTGATAAAATTAATTCGTCAACGAAAGGACAAGGGACTTCAGTTCCTGCCCCTGAAACAGGCGTTTCTTTTAAAATTCAAATTGTTGCTGCACATAAAGTAGTAGGACAACCCTACTTTAAAGGTCGCCACGGTTTTGACGAACAGTTTGATATTGAAAACC
This sequence comes from Flavobacteriales bacterium, assembly GCA_047636995.1. Taxonomy (GTDB): domain Bacteria; phylum Bacteroidota; class Bacteroidia; order Flavobacteriales_D; family Sanyastnellaceae; genus JAQWQB01. Next base: position 33,995 of record JBLIGQ010000002.1, read on the forward strand.
ATGAAGGATGGGTGAAATACACTACCGGTGGTCATGATGGTTACAAGCAAGCGAGAGATGATCGCGAGCGCATCAAGACGAGGTACAATTTCCAAGGTCCTTTTGTAACTGCTTACAATGAAGGCGATCGCATAACAGTGCAAGAAGCATTGATGATATCAAAGCAGAAATGGTTTAAATGAGCTTCACGGAAACGTGAATTTTAGAATAATTCTCGTAGTAATTTTGGTTAAATACACTGTAGAATTTGTTTAGGTAAATTAGTCTTAAAAACCTCCGAGAAACATCGCGGAGGTTTTTTTATTGCTCATGAAATGGAACTCGCTCTTACGTGGATTTAAACATTTCCTTCAACTGGAAAAGTCACTCGCTGAAAACAGCATTGAGGCCTACCTGCGTGATGTAGAAAAACTAGCTCAATTTGATGCTTTCTTTAAGCAAGAAAATGGTCCTGAGGCTATTTCTCGGAATGACATTGAAGAATTCCTCGCTTGGCTTCATGAATTAGGCATGAGCGCCAGAAGTCAAGCACGCATTATTTCAGGTCTGAAAGCCTTCTACGCATACCTAGAGCTTGAGCAAGTCACAAACTCCAATCCACTCGAACTAATTGAAGCCCCGAGATTGGGTTCAAAACTCCCCATTACACTCTCCTATCTTGAAATTGAGGAAATGTTTCGTTCTGTTGACTTGAGTAGATCAGACGGACATCGGAATAGAGCCATGCTTGAAACACTTTATAGTTGTGGGCTTCGCGTTAGCGAATTAACTGACCTGCGCCTCAGCCACCTTTATTACGATGATGGGTTCATACGTGTGATCGGAAAAGGAAATAAAGAAAGACTGGTACCAATTGGACATGCAGCATTGAAGTTCATCAAGCTTTATGTAGAGTCAGACCGCACACAACTCGTTATTGATAAAGGAAGTGAAGACCACATATTTCTGAATCAACGCGGAAGACATTTATCCCGCATCAGTGTTTTTAACTTCGTAAAGAAGGCGGCAGAAATGTCAGGAATAGACAAGAATGTTAGTCCGCATACCTTCAGACATTCTTTTGCAACCCATCTGGTTGAAGCCGGCGCAGATTTGAGAGCTGTTCAAGAAATGCTCGGACATGAAAGCATTACCACCACTGAAATCTATACTCATTTAGATACGGCTTATTTGCGGAGTGAAATTATGGAGTACCATCCACGCAATAAGCAACGGTAGGCGAACTACGTAAATGTTATCCTCTTTATTTAATTGATCCAAGTCCAGCGGTTGCTTTCGCCGCAGTAAACGTTTTGAAAAAACTAAGACCTGAAATTGGAGGTTCATGGTGGTTTCATATTGCGGGTAAACACACAACATCGAAAAGAGGGTTCTCTCTCATCAAATTGCACAAAGTGTAACTCTGATGTGGATCCATTAGCACATTTCCAAACCAACACGTTTGGCTCCTTCATTGATTTGTTAATTCTTGTTCAGATGGCGAGAGGCAATCGCAAGAAAAAATAAAATAAGTACTTCCTGTTTTTTGTTTTAAATGAGTTTCGAAGAGTAAAAGCACTTTTTCAGAGCTTGATATGGCTTCGTGCTATTTCCAAGCTAACTTTCAACAAAAATCAGAATCGATGAGTGCTTCAAAAATGGTTCATTTCGAAAATGAACAAGGTGAGAAATTACATGGTCAATTGGATCTTCCGCTTGATCAAAAGCCAATTGCCTATGCGCTCTTCGCACATTGTTTTACCTGCGGAAAGAATCTTTTATCATCTCGTTCTATTACACTTGCATTAACCGCTCAAAACATCGCTGTTCTTCGTTTTGACTTCACAGGATTAGGCAAGTCTGAGGGAGATTTCGCTAATACAGGCTTCTCAAGCAACATTCAAGACCTGGTTTCAGCGGCTAACTTCTTGCGCACCAATTATGAAGCCCCTGCCCTACTTATTGGTCACTCTTTAGGAGGTGCTGCTGTATTGTACGCAGGGAAAGCAATTACAAGTACGAAGGCAATTGCTACCATAGGCGCCCCTTCTGACCCTATTCACGTAACCCATCTATTGGGAGATGACGCCGAGAAAATTCAAACGAAAGGAGAAGCTACCGTTAATATTGGCGGACGTCCATTCAAATTGAAGAAACAATTTATTGATGACTTACATACCTATGACCTTCCATCTTACTTAAAAGACTTAAAGATTCCTCTATTAATAATGCACAGTCCGCAGGATGCCATTGTTAACATCAAGAATGCCGCAGAGTTGTATAGTTCAGCTTTCCACCCAAAGAGTTTCATCTCGCTTGATGGTGCTGACCATCTCCTTTCGAGTAGAAAAGATGCGCATTACGTTGGGTGTGCAATAGCGGCGTGGGCAGCTAGGTATTTACCTGAGGAGCTAGAGCAAAGCGAATTAGCTACCAAGCACCAAGCTGCAGCGCGAATCGATGATGAAGAAGGGTATCAAACCGAAATAAAGGCAGGAAACCATGCTTATGTTGCTGATGAACCTGCTCAATTAGGAGGAACCGATTTTGGGCCTTCTCCCTATGAAATGCTGGCAGCATCTTTAGCTGCCTGCACCGCAATGACCTTGAAAATTTACGCTAAACGAAAAGACTGGCCTCTAGTGAGCGCAGAAGTACATGTTGACCATGGACAAATACATCATGCTGACGCTGAATCTGGTGAAGAAAAGAAAATTGATCTCTTTTCGAAAGAAATCATCATTGAAGGGCCGCTGTCAGAAGAGCAACGCAAAAGACTAAAATACATTGCAAGTAGATGTCCTGTGCACCTGACACTGTTAAATCAGATTCAAATTGAATCAGAATTCAAGTAAGAGAGTACATTTGCGACATGAAATTATTTTTGACTTTTGCTACAGCACTTATGTGCACCCTTGTTTTCGGACAAACTGAAATCAACATTACTTGTTACAATGTGCTCAATTTCCCAACGGGAAGCATGTTGAACAGGCAAGATACATTGAAAAAGATTTTGAATTATACGCAGCCAGATTTGTTACTGTTGCAAGAACTTAAATCAGAAGAAGGACTTACCAGCATTGCAGAACAGTCATGTGCAGACCTTGATGGCAATTATGTAAGCTCAACATGGATTAGCCAGCAATCAAATCAAAATTCTGATTGGCAACTTCAGCAGGCCATTGTTTACAACAATGATGTATTTGGACTGGATGAGGAGCGTTTAAAAACTACAGATGTACGCGATATCAATATTTACAAGCTGTTTTTACGCGATATTGAACTTCAAAATGGAGCAGACACCACTTTCATCTATGTCTTTGTAACGCATTTGAAATCAAGTAGTGGCTCTGACAATGAAGCCGCAAGACTTCAAATGGCTGAAGTTTTTGTGAATGCCCTCACTGAAATTGACCCGAACAGTTACTGCATTTTCGGCGGTGACTTTAACGTTTACTCTAGCAGTGAGCCGGCCTACCAACTCTTGCTAAATGCAGAAAATTCCATTGTTTTTGAAGATCCAATTGATGCGCCAGGCAACTGGACCTCATCTACATATCCTTTCAAAGAAATTCTGACTCAGTCTACCAGAACATCACAGATCTTTGGTGACGGAGCTGGCGGAGGACTAGATGACCGTTTTGATTTTATTTTAGCAAGTGAAAACCTTATGGATCAAAATGAGCCACTTCACTACCAATCTGATAGCTACCTGGCACTTGCAAACAATGGAACGTGCTACAATCAAAACATTACAGACTGCGAAGAAGATAACGAAGTGCCAATGGAAATCATTCAAGCACTTTATTACATGAGTGATCACCTTCCTGTACTCATGAAATTGGAAACGCAAATTGAGTTGGCCATCAACAACGAAATCACATTTGACCCAAATTTGAATGTTTTCTCTGACGGCAAGAGTCTTTTCCTTTTTGACGAAAGCGCTCAGCAATCCATCTTTATGGTTGATCTTTTCGATGTTACTGGGAAACGTGTGAAAAGTGTTCAAATGAGTTCAGGAGCGCACATTGTATTGAACGACTTCACTGCGGGAATCTACGTTGCTCAGGTGCGAAAAGGCAATGAATTGGTCAAAGTAGCGAAGTTCATTCGCAACTAATAAGACCCAATCAAGGCCCTTTTCATTGCCGTTCTAAAAGTGATTGTGTTCTTCTAATTTGAGCCTGTTTTTTGTGTCCAACTTTGGGCCTAGGAGTCCGTGTTTTCAGGCGTTACTCCTAACAACTCAAGAATCTTAGGTACTTGACTTTTCCGCATAGGCTTGCGGTCTACGAAAATCACATTTGGAAGTTCTTCAACCTTCTTTCGTTCTGAAGGTTCAAACTCGACCCCAGTGATAACTGCTATAGGCGTCTTTCTATTTGGATTCTGCTTGTGCGCTTCTAAAATAAACTCTTCTCCATCAATCACAGGCATTGCAAACTCCATGATGATCAAATCAATGTTGTTTTCCTGCAGTTTCTCCAGTCCTGTTTCCCCATCTTTAGCCGTAATAATTTCATCGAAATCATAGCATTCGCCCAACATAGTATAACCTACAAATAATGAAACCGGGTCACTTTCGAGGTACAGTACTTTTTTAATCATGTAATGGAATTTAAGAGTCGCTCGTCGCGATGAACAAAAATAGCGCTCTTTGGAGGGAGAATGCAACTAAACTTTAGTTACTTCGGCACTCTATTTGAAAAGGTAAGAATTCACGCACTTAATGCTTTCGTTGATGTTCAATCAGTTTACTTCACCTCTGTTTTTCATTCTTATTCTCATTTCATTTTCGGCGTTCAGCCAAGAATACAGCTCCTTTGACACCTATGTATATAGCGTAAGAGCGGGTGAAGCACTTGAATTGGATGTTTATTCTTCATCAAAAGAGATGGCGCCAACGTTACTCTTTGTTCATGGAGGCGGATTTTATTCTGGGACGAGGAAAGAGGCCAATATTGATCACTTCTGCGACTCCGTTTCAAAAGCGGGTTTCACCGTAGTAAACCTGTCTTACCACCTGTATTTGAAAGGGCAATCTTTTCATTGCGACCAGCCTTCGGCGAAGAAAATTAAAGCATTTGAATCTGCCGCCCAAGACATTAGATCAGCCTTGCACTTTTTGATTGAAAATGACTCTGCCCTTTATGTTGAGCGCAGTGCACTTATGTTGAGCGGAAGTAGTTCAGGCGCTGAGGCAGTTTTGCAAGCAGCCTTTGCTCCTTATGGCGAAGGGAAGATGGAACTTGAAGGACTCATTCCAGAGTTCCAGTTCAAAGCCGTTATGGCCTTTGCTGGTGCAATGACTGATCTGCATTGGATCAATGAAAGCAATGCGTGCCCCATCATGCTCTACCACGGAACTTGTGATGACTTAGTCCCTTACGCTTATGCCGCTCACCATTACTGTCCAGACGAAACCGTTGGAGCCCTTATGCTTCATGGTAGTTATTCCATTTTCGAAAAGTACACTAGCCTAAACGCTTCTATTGAACTTGTTAGCGCCTGCGGCGGAAAACACGGAAGTTGTATCTTCCCTATTGAGAAGGAAATTGACGAAGTCATTCAATTCATGCAAAAAGCGCTTGCTGGCGAAAAGTTTTCTAAGCACCGAACCCGCGTTGTAAGCTCAAAACCCTGCAAACATCCTACGCATGATCCTTGCCAAGCTGAGAACTAATTTCAAAATGTGGTAGCGGCATTAAACCGCTTCATTTATCTTCGCTTTTCGTGTTTCAACAAAAGACATATTCAAAAGGACTCATCATCACACTTGTGGCGTTTGCGAGTATGTATGCTCTAATTTCTTTTGTGAACCATTACCTCTTCCGTACTTATGCGCTTGATTTGGGGCTGTATACCAACGCCATGCAGCGTTACATTAGTGGAATGGCACCTGATACAAAAATGTTTTGGGCACCCAGTCAGCACATGCTCGCTGATCATTTCGACTTGTACTTGGTGCTCTTTTCCCCTTTAAAATTCATCTTCGGAACCTATACCCTGCTCATTGTGCAATGGATTGCCTTGATGGTAGGAGGTCTTGGGATTTACAAGTATGTTCAAAAGCACATCAATCCTCAGTTTGCACTTCCTGCCATTCTCTGTTTTTATGCTTACTTCGGTCTCTTTTCGGCAATAGCCTATGACTACCACAGCAATGTTGTAGCTGCCATGGCAGTTCCTTGGTTGCTGTTCATGTTCAAAGAAGAAAAGTTCAAATGGGTAGCCCTCCTAACCCTATTCATTTTGATTGGAAAAGAGAACATGGGACTTTGGACCTTCTTCATTTTCACTGCCCTTGCCCTTCAAAATTGGAAAAACAAGTCGCACCGAATCTGGGCCATCGGACTTGCGGGTTTTAGTCTTGTGTATTTTCTAGTTGTTATACAAGTGTTTATGCCCGCAATGTCTCCTAACGGAAAGTACCACGGATTCCATTTTAGTGCCCTTGGCCTGAGCCTTTCAGACGCCGTTAAACACCTCTTTCTTCACCCAATTGACAGTTTGAAAATGCTCTTCACCAATCAGCATAACATGGCTGAAGCAGATGGTTTTAAAGCTGAGTTCTACACCTTTTTCTTACTTTCAGGAAGCTACTTACTGCTGAGAAAACCCTTGTACCTCATCATGCTCATTCCGTTGATTGGACAAAAAATGTTCCATGACAACATTGCACTTTGGGGAGTTCATTTTCAGTATTCAGTTGAGTTTGCGCCCATTGTTGTTATTGGTGGGTTCACAGCCATTCAATCCATCAGGCAATCTACCGTTCAAAAGGTTCTAGTTGGTCTTATACTCATAGGGACCTTCGGTACCACTATTCGCTTAATGGATCGAACGGTTCAATTTAGCGATAAGAGTAAAATTCGCTTTTACAAAGCGGACCATTACAAACGGAATTTCGATGTTTCCTTTGTTCATGACAAACTAAATGCCCTTCCTGATAATGGAATAGTTTCAGCACATTCATCCTTGGTTCCACATTTAACTTTACGGGACCGTGTTTATCAATTCCCAATTGTCTTAGACGCCAATATCATTTTAGTTCACGCATCTGAAGGACCTTGGCCCCTAGCTTCATGGGAAGTGTTTCACGAGGAAGTAGAAAGCTATAAAACATCACCTGAATGGTCAGTACTATGTGATGAGAATGGGTTATTGATTTTGGAACGACAGGATTAGGATCAGGCGGCAAATGGCCATCATTGATTCCATTGCCTGGCCAATAAAACGCATCAAAATTCACTTTCTATCTCCAAGAGCCAACCCTACGTAGTATCTTTGCGCCATGGCAGAAGAAACAATAATCCAGAAGAAGAGAGAAGCAATCAAGAAAGACCTTTTCTCAGGCGAAGAAAAAATTGTGCTTGCAGCAGTAAAAAAGTGTGAGAAAAGCGGAAATGATTCTCTTATTCAACCTTTACTCATTGCCTTTAGAGACGCTGAAGCGGAAAGTAACATCCGCTCTGAAATCAAGAAACTGCTTGAAACATTGAAAGTGTCAAAAGGAGAAGACATCCTTGTAGACGCACTGGAGAGCGAAGAGTTTGATTCCATTAATGACCACATCATGTCATTCATTTGGAACAGCGGGTTTCAGCCAGACAATCAAATTGAATTGATCGTAAATAAAGCACTCGAAGGAGATTTCATGTGTGCAGTTGAAGGACTGACGCTATTGGAAAGCCTTCATGCTCCTGTTGATGAAGCCAGTCTCACGCAAGGATTGATTGATGTTCGCGAGTACTTGCTCGAACACAAAGACACAGACAATCAGAATCTACCAATTGCCTTGAACATCTACGAAGTACTTTCTGGTTTCGAAGAATAGCAGTCTAATCAGGTCTGCATTACTCCTACATTGTACGGACGCTCAGCCGGCGCATTGCTTGCTGCTTCAATCCCCATTGAGATCCATGTTCGAGTATCAAGTGGATTAATAATAGCATCTACCCACATGCGTGAAGCCGCATAATAAGGTGAAGTCTGAGCATCGTAGCGATTCTTGATTTTGTCAAACATCTCCTTCTTCGTCTCCTCTGTAAGTTCCTCTCCACGTGATTTTCGCGAAGCCACTTCTATCTGCATCAAAACCTTTGCTGCTTGTGAGCCACCCATTACGGCAATTTCAGCGCTAGGCCATGCAACAATCAATCTTGGGTCATAGGCTTTTCCACACATGGCGTAGTTACCTGCACCATAGCTGTTACCTGTGATGATTGAGAACTTCGGCACAACGCTGTTACTCATGGCATTGACCATCTTAGCACCGTCTTTGATAATTCCTCCATGTTCAGAGCGGCTTCCCACCATGAATCCAGTCACATCAGTCAAAAAGACCAATGGAATGTTCTTTTGATTGCAATTCATGATGAATCGCGCTGCCTTTTCAGCACTATCACTATAGATCACACCACCGAATTGCATTCCGTCTTTCTTAGACTTCACTAATTCCCGCTGATTAGCCACAATCCCAACGCTCCAGCCATCAACGCGGGCGTAACCACAAATAATCGTCTTGCCCACTCCTGCCTTGTATTCAGTGAATTCACTCTGATCAACCAAACGATGAATAATCTCCATTGCGTCATACGGCTTGCCACGTGAGTCAGGCATGATTCCGAAAAGTTCTTCTTGCTTCAGTTTAGGCAAGGCAGGTTTCGCCCTATTAAATCCAGCATCCTCAGTCGTTCGACCCATCTTATCAACCAATCCTTTGATCGTATCTAGGCAATCTTTATCGTCTTTTGACTTGTAATCTGTTACACCAGATATTTCGCAATGGGTAGTAGCACCACCAAGCGTTTCATTGTCAATGTCTTCACCAATAGCAGCTTTCACTAAATAAGAACCCGCCAAAAAGATCGTTCCTGTTTTATCTACAATCAAAGACTCATCAGACATGATTGGAAGGTATGCCCCACCAGCCACACATGACCCCATAACAGCCGCAATTTGTGGAATCCCTAATGAAGACATCACCGCATTGTTTCTGAAAATGCGTCCGAAGTGCTCTTTATCAGGGAAAATTTCATCTTGCAATGGAAGAAATACACCCGCACTATCTACCAAGTAAATAATAGGAATCTTGTTTTCCATCGCGATTTCCTGAGCCCTCAAATTCTTCTTCCCAGTCATTGGAAACCAAGCACCAGCCTTCACTGTAGCATCATTGGCTACCACAATGCATTGACGCCCACTCACATAACCTATTACAATCACAACACCGGCAGAAGGACATCCACCATACTCCTCATACATATCATTTGCAGCTAGCGCACCAATCTCAATTTGTGGTTTGCCTTCATCCAATAAGTAAGCAACCCGCTCTCTAGCAGTCATTTTACCTTTTGCATGTTCTTTTTCGATTTTTTTCTGACCTCCACCTTTTGCAGCATGTTCAAGTTTGTAACGAAGGTTAGACAGTAATGTCTTGTTGTGATCTTCGTTTTTATTGAATTCAAGATCTTGTTCAGCGTATTTCTTGCTCATGGATGTCGTTTAGGAAATCGAAAGTTACGAAACACACGAATGCGCTCGAATCTTGAATTCGATTTCATCTCCTTCTTCTCTACCTTTGTAAAAAAAAATGAAGGAGATTCTTGAACAATTGAGTTCCGAAGGCATCAAAACCATTTTCTTGATTCTAGGTTTGTTCATCGTTCGCATGATTAGTGCTCAAGCAGTTCGCAAGGTGATGAGCAGACTTGAATTTGGTTTCCAACGGAAGCGAATGACCTTGAAGATCATCAATATGTTGCTTTTAACCATAGCGGTCATCATTTCACTCGGAATTTGGGGATTAAAAGGGACAGACCTCTTCGTTTTCGCCACATCAGTCGTTACGGTTATTGGCATTGCCTTTTTTGCTCAATGGTCCATTTTATCCAACCTATCATCAGGACTCCTTCTCTTTTTCAGTCATCCGTTAAAAATTGGTGATTACATTGACATTAAGGACAAAGAATTAAGTGTATTTGGGCGTGTGGACGATATTTCTATGTTTTTCATTCACATTATCACAACAGATGGCGAAAGAGTCACGGTGCCGAACAACATTATTCTGCAGAAAACAGTGGGCTATTCTAAATCAGCCAAGGAGGTTGAAAAAGTCACGAACACTCACAAAATCCAAAAAGACGCTGAATGAAATCGATCCTTTTTTTTCTTGTGATGGTTTTGCTTGCTGGTTGTAATACAGACAAGCCAGAAGAAACCTATTTACTTCCAGATCCTGATGTTACAAAACCAAGCTATGCAAAAGGATTTCATTTCTCTACCATCGGCGATGAGCGATTTATTCAATTTTTCGATTTGGTCCAAGAAGAACCGGTCCTTTCATATTCCATCCTGTTAAAGGACTCAACAGCGTATGAATTCAGTCTAGGAAAGACCGTTACATTAGGTTCAAATCCTGACTTCGCGACCCTTTCAACCACTCATCTCGCATACTTTTTAAAGATTTCCGGCCTGGACAAAGTCAAAGGAACAGCCTATGCGGAATGGATTCAAAATGAGTCCATCAAAGCAGAAATCACTAAGGGTTCCATCGTAGATATCTCGGGCGAAAAGGACATCGATTTTGAAAAGTTGGTCAACTTGAACCCAACAGCATTGCTCACTTATCCTTATGGTGATACGGATTACAATTTGATTGAAGCAGCGGGAATTGCCGTTATTCCATTCTCAGAATACCTTGAAAAGCATCCTCTGGGCAGAGCCGAATGGATCAAAGTATTTGGTTTCTTAGCTGGGAAAGAAAAAGAGGCCAATGCTATTTTCGATCAAATCGAAGCAGAATACAACTCCCTTATTGCGCTCAAAGAAACTAAGACCAACGAACTAACACCGGAGGTTTTCACAGGAAGTCATAGCAATGGCAAGTGGTATGCTCCTGCGCGTTCAAGCTTTATCGCACAATTTATCAAAGATGCTGGAGGCCATTACCTCTTTGATGACGCGTCCTGGGATGACAAGCTGCGCAAAGGAGAAAACATTGAAATGGATTTTGAAGTCTTCATTTCGAAGGCGGCCGAGGCCGATTACTGGGGAAAAGTAGTTTATGAAGACAGTCCATTGACTTACTCCAAAGTCAAAGAGGAGGACACGAGATACAGCGCACTAAATGCATTTAAAAACGACGGTATTTTCTATTGCAATGCTTCCGCCACAGATTATTTTGGTGATGCCCTACTTGAGCCGCAATACATTCTTGCTGATCTAATGCACCTCATCCATCCAGAGTTTTTCTCTCCTGTTGACCGCTATATCCCTCATTATTTCCAACCTTTGCTGCGTGAGTAAATCGCGTTGGTCATTCATTTTTAGTGGTATTTTCATTCTCATCCTCTTCATATCTGAACTTTTTCTAGGGTCAGTTTATATAGAGATGCAAGATGTTATGGCCAGTCTATTTGGGTCAAGCACCAACCCAATCCACGATATAATCATAAGAGAATCACGCATTCCGCGTGCGTTTACCGCCATGTTTGCTGGTGGAGGTTTAGCAATGTGCGGGATGCTAATGCAGCGCTTTTTTCACAATCCACTCGCTGGTCCATCTGTGCTGGGAATCACTTCTGGATCTAGTTTTGGGGTTGCACTAGTGGTGTTAATTACTGGCGGAGCAGTAAGCACTCAATTCGGGATTCCTTTTGCGGCATTTTCAGGCGCAATGGTGGTTTTACTTCTCATTCTCCTCGCGTCAACCCGAATTAAAAGCGCTGTCACTTTACTCATATTGGGACTCATGGTAGGCTATATGGTTTCAGCAGGCGTGACCGTTTTGCAGGCTGGAGCGAACAAAGATGCATTGCGGTCCTTCGTCTTTTGGGGCATGGGAACTTTTTCTGACCTTCAGTTTTCAGAAGTACTCATACTCGGTAGTATTTTCTTTATCTCAATCTCCCTCATTGCTTTCAACACCAGAAGGTTAGACCTCTTTTCTTTGGGAAATGATTATGCACTATCTATGGGGTTAGATGTAAAACGGTTCCGGTTTCTCCTTCTAATTGTGACCGGAATTATGACTGGAATTATTACTGCATATTGCGGTCCAATAGCCTTCATCGGATTGGCTGTTCCTCACCTGGCGCGTGGGATATGGCAAAGTGGAAAACACAAAGTTATTTTGCCCGCCGTAGTGTTAACGGGTATGATTACCGGATTGGTATGTGATTTACTCATTCGCATTCCAATTGGAACAAGCAGTTTGCCTCTGAATGCGATCACCTCACTCATTGGCGCCCCCGTTGTGATTTACATTTTAATGAAAGGACGAAAAGTATTCTGATGCTCGAACTCAAAGATCTCACCACCGGATACAATGGAAAGCCCTTGCACAGGTCGTTCTCAACCTCTGCAAAAGCGGGCGAGCTCATCATTTTAGCCGGACGAAATGGTGCTGGAAAAAGCACATTGATTCGAAACCTAGCAGGATTCCTTCGTCCGATCACAGGAGCGATAGAAATCAATTCAGAAAACTTGTCTGCACTCAGTATTGCTCAGCGCGCAAAAGTGCTGAGTATTGTTCAGACCTCTATAAGTGTATGGACCGACTTGACAGTGCTAGAAATTATGGAACTAGGTGCTTCGGTGAATAGCCCTTGGCCCACAACAAAAGAAATTACTAGGGCAGTTGAACGTTTCAATCTTACTGCCGTTTTGCACTCGAAATTAGAGCAGATAAGTGATGGAGAGCGACAGAAAACGATGATTGTTCGTGCGCTACTGCAAAACACTCAGATTATTCTGATGGATGAGCCCAGTGCTTTTCTTGATTATCCTTCGAAGCTTGAATTATGGAAGGGCATTGAACTACTGAAAAATGAAGGGCGAACTGTGATTGTCTGCAGCCATGATCTGTCTACCCTAAGTGAACTTCAAGTCATTGATCGCTATTGGGTTTTTACGAAAGACCAGATCCTTGACATTAAAGCCCCACTCCCGTTGTCAAAACTGATGGAGCTAATGGAATAACTCGATCAAATAAGGAACGAAAACAATCAGCCCAACAACCGCTGCTGCCATTGAAACAATTAATACTGCCCCCGCTGCCATATCTTTCACCAAACCGATGCCCTTGTGCTGTTCAGGTTGCACTATATCACATAGTTCCTCCATTGCTGAATTGAATATTTCAGCTGAAATAACAGCCGCAATGCAAATGGTAACTCCAATCCATTCCCCTTTTGAAAGGTTAAAATAACCCCCAACAATACAGACCAAAAATGCAGCTGCCACATGAATTTTCATGTTAATTTCATTCTTTAGGGCGTGTATAATTCCGTGAAGTGCTACTTTAAATTTCATTGTTTAAATTTATTTCATGAATCAAACTTACATTTTTTTGAAGGTTTCTGTTGTTTAGGTGCATGACAGACGGATGGTAATCTGCCTCTGCTTTAGAAAGAAGCACAATTAATCAAACTCATAACTCCACACTCTAATCGCATCACAGATGACTAGCAATCACCCCTCTGCTGTGGGCGCATTTCCAAAATGCTAATCCATTCATTAAAGGCTCTGAAACCTTGGAGCTTGGTCACGGCTACAAAGTTCTTCCATACGCTTGCAAAGTTGATGTTGGAGGCATCAATTTAGTTACGAGCTTTGCTTAGGGAAGGGGCTAGTCCTTATCCTATATTATAGAAGCGAGATTAGAGCTCAATTTAGGTCAAAGCAACTCCGATCAATTCCCAGAAGCGGAGCTCGTGGCTACTAAACTCAGAATTACGCACTCTAAAAGCATCACTGGAGACTGTATACCCATTTGTACCTTTTTAACGCTCACATTCGTCTACCTATTAAGAGTTCAATGTAAATTTGCATTCTTAATCACAAACCACTTTGAACCAATCAAAGAAAGTACCTTTGTATCCACATGCGAAATTCAATTTTAAACGCAGCACTCGCAATGATTCTATTCCTATTTATTATGGCCTTGGTTGAAATTTATGCTTTCAAGGGCATCTATACTTCAACTGTTCAATGGAACAGTATTTACCGTTCAATTATTCATTGGGGCTATTGGGTTCTGAATATTCTTGCTTTCGGTTTGCTGATTTTAGCAATGACAAACTTTCGCGCTTGGCGCGGAGAACACCCCAATTTATTGATGTTCGTTATGGCCATCTTCTTTGTATTGTGGGTTCCAAAATTTGTGCTCGCACTCTTTCACTTAATTGATGATGCAAGGTGGTTATTTACATGGGTGGGCAAGTCACTTTCTCCCAAAGTTGAAGAGACAGAAATTATTGGGAATCCAATCTCAAGGACAACCTTTATTACAAGTACAGGACAAATTTTAGCTGGTCTTGCGTTGGTGAGTTTCCTCTATGGAGTGACCCGTGGAAAATTTGCTTTTCGTGTTTTAGAACATCAAGTCGCATTTAAAAATCTTCCTTCTGCGCTTCAAGGACTGCGCGTTGTGCAAATCAGCGACGCTCACTTGGGTAGTTTCATGGATAACTTCGACCCCGTTAAGGAGGCCATTCAGATGGTGAATGATTTAAAGCCCGACTTGATCATGTTTACCGGTGACTTAGTTAATGTAGAAGCCAGTGAAGCAGAGCCTTGGATTCCGATCTTTAAAGAGCTCAAAGCGAAGCATGGCAAATACTCCATCTTAGGAAATCATGACTACGCTGACTATGGCGATATGACTGAAGAAGAGCGCGAGACTTCACGTAATCGCGTGAAAGAAATCCATGGCGAAATGGGATTCGACTTGCTCCTGAATGACAATAGGCAACTTACCATTAATGGCGAAAGACTTGACGTGATTGGTGTAGAGAACTGGGGCAAAGGTTTCGTTCAACATGGTGATCTCACGAAGGCTATGGATGGAATAGATGAAACCTTACCGAATATTTTGCTTTCCCATGACCCCACCCATTACGAAGAACAGGTATTAGGTAAGAAGAACATTGATTTGACTTTGAGCGGACATACACACGGCATGCAAATAGGCATCGAGATTCCATGGTTGGGGATTAAGTTGAGCCCGGCAAGGTTGCGTTATAAGCGCTGGGGTGGTTTATATACTGACAACCAACAACACATTCACGTGAACCGTGGCTTTGGTGTACTGGCTTTTCCAGGAAGAGTTGGTATGCCTCCAGAGATTACACTCCTTGAATTAACGAAGGCTTAAATCAAGCACCCTACCTGATTATTGGTTCGTTTTCAAGAAATATTTTACTTCAGAAATACAATTTTCATCCATATTCCGACAAACTAGTTTACCGAGTTCGTTGTATATTGCTCTACAAACGCAAGATGATATGAAACCACTATACACTTTAATAATAGCTCTTCTTACTGTTGGTGCCATAAATGCACAAAGCTTAGAATTGAGTGATACCTTTTTAACTTTCACAGAAGAATTAGCTGACGAACCTGGTTTTGATTATGACCAAGTAACATTGACTAATGTTACTGATTCTCCGGTTACAGTTTTGGCCAAACTAGAAATACGTTGCCATCCTGCAGATGGATCAGGCGTTCAATTTTGCATTCCTGGTTATTGCTTAGGCCCATATGATGCTAACTTTCAAATTTCAAATGCCGTTGCTTTCACGCTTGAGCCAGGAGATTCAACAAGTGAGTTAACAGGACACCTTTGGAATTATGTAGGAACAGGTTCTGCTTGGAGGATCTATTACTTTTTGCAAAGCAATCCTGCTGATGAAGTTTACATTGACCTCGTATATGGAGATTGTGCAGATGAATTCGTAGTGGTGGGAATTGATGAAAATGAAGCCGAAACACTTTCTGTTTATCCTAACCCTGCAAGAGGTGTTTTAAATGTAACCACAGACATTGCACCTGGAACGCTTTACTCTGTTTTTGACATGACAGGTCGTGCAGTAGCTTCAGGACAAATAAATGCTCCAAATATGCGCATCGATATTTCTAACCTAACGGTTGGTCAGTACATTATTGAGATGGCTGCATCACGTGTTCGTTTTGCGGTTCAATAAACGACTCTGATTTTAAAATCATTCAAGGGCTTCTTTGCGGAAGCCCTTTTTTTACGCATCCTCTTTACTAAATCAGCAGCGTCTTTATTCCTAATCACCGCCACTCCCTGTCTACCAATTTCCTATCTTCGCAATTCCAAAATTGAACACCCATGTCAGACGATAAAAAAGTCATTTTCTCAATGGTGAAAGTCAACAAGACGACACCACAAGGAAAAAACATTCTAAAAAACATTTACCTCTCGTTCTTCTATGGAGCGAAAATCGGAATTATCGGAGCAAATGGTTCAGGAAAATCAACCGTAATGAGAATCATTGCTGGTCTTGATGAATCATTCCAGGGAGATGTGGTTTGGTCTGATGGGTATTCCGTAGGTTATCTTCCACAGGAACCACAACTAGATGAGACCAAAACAGTGCGTGAAGTTGTTGAAGAAGGCACACAGGAAATCGTAGATGTGCTTAAGGAATATGAAGACATCAACAACAGGTTCATGGATGAGGAAATCCTGAATGATCCGGCGAAAATGGAAGCATTGATGGATCAGCAATCAAAGGTTCAAGACCGTATTGATGCGCTTGATGCATGGGAATTAGATACAAAATTGGCCCGCGCAATGGATGCCTTGCGATGCCCACCAGAAGAGCAGTTGATTGCTGAGCTATCTGGAGGTGAGCGAAGAAGAGTAGCACTTTGCAGACTCTTGTTGAAGCAACCAGACGTGCTGCTTCTTGATGAGCCCACAAACCACTTGGATGCTGAATCAGTGCAGTGGTTAGAGCAACACTTAGCTCAATACCAAGGAACCGTGATTGCAGTAACACACGATCGTTATTTCCTTGACAATGTAGCTGGATGGATTCTTGAACTAGACCGAGGTGAAGGCATTCCATGGAAAGGAAATTACAGCTCATGGCTAGAACAAAAAGCGAAGAAACTTGCTCAGGAAGAAAAATCTGAAAGCAAGCGTAGAAAAGAATTGGAGCGTGAGTTGGAGTGGGTACAAATGAATCCGAAAGGACGACAAGCGAAAAGCAAAGCCCGCTTGAATAACTATGATAAAATGTTGAGTGAAGGTGGCCTTGAAAAAGAGGCACGCCTAATCATCCCTATTCCTAACGGACCGCGCCTTGGAAACAAAGTCATTGAAGGGGTCCACTTAACAAAAGCATTTGGAGATAAATTGCTTTATGAAGATTTGAATTTCGATCTTCCTCCCGCCGGAATTGTTGGAATCATTGGCCCCAACGGAGCGGGTAAGACAACCCTCTTCAAAATGATCATGAATGAAGAAACACCTGATGGTGGAGATTTCGTGGTTGGTGATACTGTTAAAATTGGATATGTAGATCAACGTCACGGTGAAATTGATCCGGATAAATCAATCTGGGAAGTCATCAGTGGTGGCAATGAAAACATTGAAATCGGCGGACAACTTGTGAATTCAAGAGCCTATGTTTCAAAATTCAACTTCAATGGATCTGATCAACAGAAAAAATGTGGAGTACTTTCTGGAGGAGAACGAAATCGCTTGCATTTAGCAATGACACTCAAAACAGAAGCGAATGTTTTACTTCTAGATGAGCCTACCAATGACTTGGATGTTAACACATTAAGAGCACTTGAGGAAGGGATTGGAAGTTTCGCCGGTTGTGCTGTAGTGATTAGTCACGACAGGTGGTTCTTGGACCGCATCTGTACGCACATACTCGCTTTTGAAGGTGATTCACAAGTTTATTTCTTCGAGGGATCGTTTTCGGAATATGAAATCAATCGTAAGAAACGACTTGGAGATGAGGGTCCAAAACGCATCAGATATAAGAAATTGGTGAAGTAAGGATTAAAGCCCTCCTTTCGCGAAATACTCAAAAACGATACCTCGCTCTACTTTTCCGTTCGGCTGCACGAAACTCTCATTGATGATGAGACCGTCTCTGTTGTAAATATGAGAAACGGTGTTTTTCGTACGCTTTTTACGATCTGTGACGTAATCAGGGTATATTTTCTGCTCAGAATCGCTCCAGTTGTCTGCGAATAGCCGCTGCTTCTGCCATTTAATAATGTTGCCTTCTTGTCCGTATGTGAATACTTCACGTCTAGATTGCTGACTTATGGAATCACGCATTGAGCACATTACAATCCGATTCTTATCGTCTCTTGTCAGTGTGTATTCTAAGGTATCCCATCTACACTCTTTTCCTGAGAAAGTCATTTTTTCAACTTTCCCAGTATCATTGTAATAGATGTGCTCTTCTGAAAATAATTTCCCGCAAGCGAAATAGTTTTGAACCCTTGTCACTCTGCCCAGGTAGTCAAAGCGAACAACTTCACGCATACAAGAGTCTTGTGCTGCATTGTTTACGTATTTCACAACATTCACCTCGAGGCGCTCTACTGATGCATTCCTATATAGATCACTCAAGTCTAAGTGCTTCAAAATTTGGGCATTTAAGCCCTTTGTCCCTATTACAAAGGCACTACTTAAAAGAAGCCAGATCAATTTATTCATACAATCAGTCGGTTAGGTTCCCACTTCAATACACAAATCATGTGTATCTTCATCGTCATTCTTTTTACGAAATGTTATGAAAAAGGTTAACTGGTTGAGAATTATAACTTTGCTGTTTATCTCTGCACTCTCACAAGGCTTATCAGCACAATCAACTTATGTGAAACAGCTCCAGCATGAGCGTGATTCAGTAAATCAAGTTTTTGCTGATCCAGAAACTTCCATCTTGACTCCCGAAGCTTTAGAGCATTTTGAAGGATTAAGCCACTACCCCATCGATGTTAATTTCAGGGTAAAAGCAACGTTCAAAAAACTCAAAAGGCAAAAGTCTTTTCAGATGATAACGTCTACTGATCGTTTGCCTACCTACATTGCCTATGGTAGGCTAGAGTTTAAAATTGACGGAGAAAAACAATGTTTAACGGTATATCAGAACTTAGACCTCATTAAAAACAAGGACTATGCAGATTATCTTTTCATTCCCTTTCTAGACGCTACAAGTGGTCTTGAAACCTATGGTGCGGGAAGATATATGGACCTTACCATTGGGGAACTAGAAGACGATCCTGTGATAGATTTTAATACCTGTTATAATCCATACTGCGCATACAATGACCGGTATAGCTGCCCTGTTCCTCCTTCAGCAAATCATTTAGATGTTGAAATAAGGGCTGGTATTAAATATTTGGCACATTAAAAGTCAGACATCAATGCCCTAAATTCTGCCAGCATCATGGCTGTAGCACCCCATACAGTGTGTCCTTGGACATCAAAAGCCTTCACGTCTAACTGCATTCCCGTCTGAAGTTTGACCTTCACATCTCTAACAGCTTTGGGCATGAGGAATTTAGAGATGGGCTCTTCAAGAATTTTCGCTACTTCGAACTCATCCCGCAAAAAAGCTGGGCGCTCACTTAGGATGCCGATGTATGGCTGAACTAAAAAATTGCTAGGTGGTATGTAAATTTCAGATAAAGCTCCAATGATTTGAATGGCAGAAGAATGAACTCCTACCTCTTCTTCGGTCTCGCGAAGGGCCGTTTGCATTAGATCTGAATCCTGCTCTTCCTTCGCCCCTCCAGGGAAAGCAATTTGACCACTGTGCACGCCATCATATTCAGGACGCACAATCAAAGAAGTGAAGTACTTATCTTCATGGGGATACAGCATCATAAGCACGGCCCCTTCTCTATAATCTGTTCGCGAAGCGCGCACTTCATTGGCTTGCGTTCGAGCATAAGACATCATCTGATTGTGAGCAATGCTGCCAGGCAGATCACCCGCCATACTCATCTTAAGCTTCTCAATCCATTCCATTGACATCAAAATTACGGTTTATATAGATACCGAATCTCAGGGGGAGCAGGGTCCATTTAATGAAATTGAACAATATTCAAATCACGTTCGCTACCTTAGCGCCATGCCCATTTACTTACTCAACGAAGAATTAATTTTCCCAGACCCTGATGAAGGATCTGAAGAAGGAATCCTTGCCGTGGGCGGAGATTTAAGTCCAGACAGGCTGCTGTTAGCATATGAACAGGGCATCTTTCCTTGGTACAGTCCTCCTGACCCTATCCTCTGGTGGTCTCCAAACCAAAGATGTGTGCTGTTTGCTGAGAAGCTTAAAGTCAGCAAAAGCATGAGGAACATGTTCAATCAAAAAAAGTTCACAGTGTCATTCGATAAAAGCTTTGTTGAGGTGGTGCGCAAATGCCAAAATGCAAAACGCAACGAAGAAGGCACTTGGATTACCGAAGAAATCATTGCAGCATATACTAATTTACATGACCTCGGGATTGCACATTCTGTTGAAGTCTGGGAAGGCGAAATGTTGGTTGGTGGCCTATATGGTGTTTCAATGGGTACCATGTTCTTTGGAGAGTCCATGTTTGCAAACAGCAGTAATGCATCCAAAGTTGGTTTCATTACGCTTGTTCAAGTCTTACAAAAACGTGGTTTCAAGGTCATAGACTGTCAAGTTTACAATGACCACTTGGGAACCTTAGGAGCTGAAAATATATCGCGCAAAGTATTCCATAAATTGCTTCGCGAAGCACTTGACCATACCACCATTCAAGGGAGTTGGAGTTTCATGCTTGAAGAGCAACAAAGATGATGGTACGCTGGGCAAGTTGGTGGTTCAAACGCCATCAATGGAGCTTTATGGGAACACTGCCAAAACGAAAGGTAAATATTGTTCTGGTTGTTGGTCCGCACACATGCTACAAAGATTTTATTCTCATACTGGCCTGCCAGAAATTGACGACAATGGAGTTTGAGTTTTTCATAGATCCATCATCATTTAAATGGTATGTCCGTCCAATCCTCTCTGCCCTCCGGGCGAAAAAGATGACAACTGAAAACAGTGCACAATTCATGACCCACTGTTTGAATAAATTCAAGAATGGAAAAAAGGTTTGTTTCGGTTTCTCTACCAACACACTGAATGAAAAAAGATTCGATTCAAATCCATTCTTCTATGATGCGGCATACATGGGGAAGGCATCTGTTGTGTTGATTGCAATTGATCACCATCGAAAATTCATCAAATTTCACAATCCTTTTCTCCTCTCAGGAAACAAAGTACGAGACCTTCAGTACATTAGGGGCTATTTCGAAAACTACTTCAGCTATGAACGAAAGCACAATAGCCTAAATCGTTGATAATTTGTCAATAAATACTTCGCAATACGCGTCAATCCTCGGATATATAAGAGTATTTTCGATTATAGCGCATTTTTAATCGCTTTGATTATCGTGTGCTTTTCAAAGACTAATTTTTAACCTTAACGCCCCCTCCTCAAATGGACAAGTATGACTACATGATTCTGGACGTAATCCAAACTTACAAACAGCAGCATGGTAGGTATATCCGGCTGAACGATATTGAAAAAGACTTCTGGAAACGAATTGAAGATGACCATTCTTTAAGCATTGGCCAGGCCCGTATCGGAGAAAGAGTTGCCAACCTTTATGTTGAAGATCTCATCCAAAACAAAGATGGATATATGCTAACCCGAAGAGGAAGAGAAGTGCTCTCTTTTGCACCGTTTGAAGAAATTTCTGTTGCATCTTGATCCCGATTAACCTAACAAGTTAAATTTGAAAATGAGCCGCCTGCACTGGATGCTCATTTTTCATTTTACATCAACTCATGAAAAAAATAATCCTCCTACTTTTCGGACTAACCCTGCTATTGGCTTGCTCTGAAGCTCCCCCTGAACCTGAAACAACTGTTGCAGCTTTAGATGATGGTATGCTAAAATCACTCTTGACAGATACTGACAAGCAAACCTATACTACCTTCAAGTTAACTACAGATATGAGCCTGATCTCAGAGGAGGACAAACAAATCATCCCTATCCTCATCAAAGCAGGAGAAATAATGGATGCCCTATTCTGGAGAGAGTCTTATGGACGCAAAGATTCATTGCTGAGCCAAATTTCAGATTCTGACGCAAAGGCCTTTGCCCTCGCAAACTATGGTCCTTGGGATAGATTAAATGATAATAAACCTTTCCTTGAAGGGATTGCCGAAAAGCCACTTGGTGCTCAGTACTATCCTGCTGACATGACGAAAGAAGAGTTCGAGCAATTGAATAACCCATTCAAAACAAGTTTATATACTTTCATGCGCAGAGACAGTCAAGGAAGATTGATTCATGTTTATTTCCATGAGGAATTCTATGCCGAGGTTTCTGATGCAGCTGAATTATTGAGACAAGCTGCCTCCATCTCAACCAATGCTTCTTTTAAGTACTACCTCGAACAACGCGCAAAAGCACTGGAAACTGATCGCTACAATGCCAGTGACATCGCTTGGTTGAACTTGAAAGACAATCACATTGATGTCATCATTGGACCAATCGAAAATTATGAAGACCACCTCTTTGGTTACAAAGCAGCACATGAATGTTATGTTTTAGTCAAAGACTTAAACTGGAGCAAGAGACTGGATCGGTACAAAGCGTTGCTTCCAGGCCTGCAGACAGAACTCCCTTGTGAAGATCAATACAAGCAAGACGCCATTGGGTCAAACGCACAATTGAATGCCTATGACGTAGTTTACTATGCTGGAGACTGCAACGCCGGAAGTAAAACAATTGCTGTGAACCTTCCAAATGATGAAGAAATTCAACAGCAACATGGAACACGCAGATCACAATTAAAAAATGCCATGCGCGCGAAATATGATCTGATTCTCAATCCCATTGCTGATGTTCTCATTGATGACAGCCAACGTCAGAACATTACTTTTGACGCCTTCTTCGGCAACACAATGTTCCACGAAGTAGCACATGGCCTTGGCATCAAGAATACGGTAAATGGAAAAGGTAAGGTAAGAGAAGCCCTAAAAGACCAAGGTTCAGCTTTGGAAGAAGGAAAAGCAGATATCCTCGGACTATGGATGGTAACGCGTCTTTTCGAAATGGGAGAAATTAAAGAGGGAGAAGTAATGGACAATTACGTGACCTTCCTTGCAGGAATTTTTAGATCAGTTCGTTTTGGTGCTTCAAGCGCTCACGGAAAAGCAAACATGCTACGTTTCAACTATTTCAGAGAGGCAGGCGCTTTTGCTCACGACGAATCAACGGGTAAATATTTGGTAAATTTTGATCGCATGGAGCAAGCGGTGAATAGCTTGAGCGCGTTGATTATTAAACTTCAAGGCGAGGGAGATTATGAAGGCGTTGTTCAATTGATGAATGAAAAAGGCATGATTGATGCACAACTTCAACATGATCTTGACCGTTTAGATGAAGCGGGAATTCCAGTGGACGTTATCTTTGAGCAAGGGGTTGAAGTACTTGGGCTGTAACTTCACTATTCAAATTCAAAATTTTCATTTTATTCCTTGAAGTCAGGCTTCATCATCCTCAACATAGAGGGGTACGAAGTCTGATCTTCTAAAAAACCATTTATGTTGAAATTTGCATTATTCGTACTAACGCTGCTGACCTCCCTTACTCTTGTTGCTCAAAAAGGAAAGACATTCCCTGATTTGGAAGGTGAAACGCTTGACGGTAAAACGATTGTTGTTCCTGCTGATGTAAGTGACAAACTGACCATAGTTGGCATGGCCTTCTCAAAAAAAGCAGAAGCCACTCTGAAGTCTTGGTACACCCCCATGTATGATAAGTTCATTCTCAAACGCGGAATTTTTGACGCGCAATATGACGTGAATTTCTTTTTTATCCCCATGTACACTGGAACAAAAAAGATGGCTTATCAAATCTCCATGAATAAGATGCGGGAGAGTAATCGCAAAGACCTCTACCCCTACCTCCTCTTTTACAAAGGCGAAATGGACCCTTACATTAGTGTGCTCAATATGGACGAAAAAAACCTGTCCTATCTTTTCGTTATCGATCAGAAAGGAAAGGTTATTTATTCCACTAAAGGCCTATTCACCGAAAAAAAGATGGAAGGCCTTGAGGATTTACTTGATTCATTTGTTGACGAAGATTAATCTAGGACTTCGAGATTAGGATACTTCTGGCGCCAAAATTCTAATTTACTTATGTCTTTTAGCGTAATCACAGTTTTCCCATCTAACTTCACCCTAATATTCGGTTGGAGTACTTTCTCAACCGGCTTCTTCCTTCTCGACGTTGCCATATGCAGTCTATTGATTCATTGTTCGGTAGAAAACTTCTCAACTACCCTGTTATTCAAAGTAACAACAGAATTTACTATTAATAGTTCACGAAAGTGTAAACTTTCCTACTGATTTCCTACTGATTTCCTAAAAAAATATAACCGCTCTGTTTTGGGCCCCAAACTTAGGCCCCTGTTGAGTCGTAACCCTAATCCCAAGAAACAATAAGAGCTCTAGACACCTCTACCTAAGAAAAGGCAGAAGAGACAGCACTCAAAAAACCATTTTCTGTGTTCATAACCTTCTATGCGCAATGGCGATAAGGTCTTTCAGTAATAGCTGCCAGTGCTTGTTCAACATACCAATAGAAGGTTGTATCAGTGCCTTCCCAAGCGGAATGTATTTCAGGACAGGTTGTCGTGGTAATTTGTTCCATTTTCAGCCTGTAAAGCACTTAAAAAAGATCAAGACCCCATTTTTAAATTCATCGAAGTAGTTGATTTCGGTAACCTCGAACTTTTCTAAATCAATTCAATCTGTATCACAAGCCATGATGCCAAGTATTAGCAGTTGTAGTAGTGCTTAAAACACGAAGAAGGTCTTATTCATGCTTTCTTCAGTTTGAATTTATTGGCATACCACGCGATATATAGGTAACAAAGTATTGGGAGAATAAACGCCAATGTGAATGACAAATCATCTCCACTGGCATCACGCCATGCCCCTACCAAAAGAGGAATCACAGCCCCTCCAACAATTGCTGTGCACAAAATACCTGAGCCTTGCGGCTTATCGTCCTTTAGATTTTCTAGCGCCATGGTAAAGATGGTTGGGAACATCACAGAATTGAACAATCCTACGAGCAGAATAAAGCACATGGCCAATAGTCCGTCATTGAGCAAAGAGAGTGCGGTCATAGAGATCGCACCAAAAGCGAAAAGCATTAAGATTTTCCCTGGTCTAACAATGCTAGTAAGCTTGGCGCCAATAAAACGACCAATCATTGCTGATCCCCAATAAAAGATTCCAAAAGTAGCAACCACTCCTTTCGGGTCTAACTCTGAAAAGGTCTTGCCTGAAAATGTTTCTGAAAGGAAACTGACTAAGCCACGAAGCGAATCATTGGAGGCGACTAATTCAGCTATATGAAGGTCCTGAAAGTAATTCACCAAGAAGCTACCAATAGACACTTCTGCGCCTACATAAACGAAGATGCCCAATGCTCCAAACATCAAACGGCGGTCTTTAAGGACCCCATTAAATGATCCAAAACTAACCTTCCTTTCGCCTAGAATCTTAGGCAATGATACCGCTGCCAGTATCAGTGCTAACAAGAAGAAGGCTCCTCCCAGAACCAAAAAAGGATTCTGGACTGCCCCCGCTTCGGTTGCATAGTAAGCATCTTTAGCCACTCCATCTAGTTTAGCTACTTGACTTCCTGTTAAGATAGTATCACTAAGCAGGTAAGAAGCTGAAAGAATTGGGGCTATTGTAGTTCCTAAACTATTAAAGGCTTGTGCCAAATTCAATCGACTTGCAGCCTTTTCAGGATTTCCAAGCACTGCTACATATGGGTTTGCTGCTACTTGAAGAACCGTTATACCTGATGCAAGTACAAACAACGACATCAAGAAGAGCCAGAATTCTCTGAGTTCAGCGGCAGGATAAAACATTGCACAGCCCACACCCGCGAGTGACAATCCGATTAAAATTCCTTTTTTATAGCCTGTCTTACCTAGCATTATCCCAGCCGGAATGGAAACCAATCCATAAGCCATGAACCAAGCGAACTGAACCAGACTGGCTTGCCATAAGTCCAGTTCAAAAACATCTTTCAATCGAGGAATTAACGCATCTACCATCACAGTAATGAGTCCCCACATGAAGAACAAACTAGTTACGGCAATAAAAGCTGATTTAAAATTCGTCTTGGGAACACTCATCCTATGGATCTTATTAAGTTTATCTCACCTGACCAGTTTCCTTTCTGATCTCAAAAATGTACGGCAGGTGAAGATAGTAAAACCGAAAATCTTAGCAATAAAAAAACCCTTGACTTCAGAAGTCAAGGGTTTTTCAAATAAAAATTTTCGGTTAGCGAAGAACGCTTATTTGTCCAACACGCTCATAAGCGTCAGTATCAATTCCTTTGACTCTGATTTTATAGGTGTAAACACCGTCTGGAACATAGTGCGAACCTAACTGATGATCTCCAACCCAAGGGATATTTATGTCATCAGATGCAAACACTACTTCTCCCCAGCGATCAACAATCACCATTTCGAAACCAAGGATACCTTGACCGTATGCTCTGAAGACATCATTAATGCCGTCATTGTTCGGCGTAAATGCATTTGGAACATAAAGGATAATTGGACCATTGATTAACGTGTAAGTTGAATCTGTACAGCCAATTGTATTCGTTACCGTCAAACTGGTAATGTAGTCTCCTAATCCATCATAAGTGTGACTTGGGTTTTCTTCCAAGCTCATATCACCATCTCCGAAATCCCAGTCGTAAAGACAATCTTCGCATTCCGGTTCTGGAGTAGCAGTGAATTGATAATCATTGTCGCCTAAATTTTCAATAACGAAATTGCTAAACAAGAATTGAACTTCTACAGTCACACTAGACGTAATTGACTCACCGCAGATATCGGTAGCCGTCACTTCGTATGTCTGGCTAGAATAAGGTGTTGCGTATTGATCAGCACCAAACTCTCCTAGTTCAGGCCAATAGTAGTAGAATCCATCTTCACCTCCAGTTGCAAGTGCAGAGATTGACATTCCATCACCAGCACAAATAGATGAATCTGGTGTCATTACAATGTTCAATGGGATATCAGGAATGATATACAGCAAGTCAGTTGTTGCTGAAGAACCACATCCGTCTGATACGGTTACAGCCACGGGCACTGTATTAAAAGATTGTAGAATAATATCTTCCGTTAAAGCATAAGCTGTATCAGCTACGAACCACTCATATTGATAACCTCCACTTCCACTGATGACATCTACTAAAATCGCTGTATTATCTACACAACTTGCATTGATGTCTTCAATTGCAGCTAGCACCACTGGAGGATTATCAATAATGATTTCAACTGATTCAGTGTCTTCCGCTCCACAAGCATCGAATACAAATAACTGGATCGTGGTATTTACATCTGTCTGGTAATTCACGTTCGGATTATTCCCTCCAAAACTAGTACCATCTATTGACCACTGGAAGGTGAGACCGCCACTGCCTCCCTCGATCTCAGCAAGAACATCGAACAATTCAGTACAAGGGCCTATAAGCTCCTCGGGTAGTGTAATTTCAATAGCCGGACTTTCAACACTAATTTCAATGTCAACCTCTTCAGTTTGTCCACAATTGTCTTGAACTTGGAATGAGACAATCATATCACTGGACGTTGTAAGGTTCACATTTGCATTAAAATCGAACCATACGCCGTCCTGGAACCAGTTGTAAAAGAATGGAGCTTGTCCACCTGATACTTCTGGTGCTATGATGAATGGATCATTGCACAATACAGTCATTTCTGCGTCTTGAACCACAATGAGCTCGGGAACATTTAAAGTAACGTCTAAAATCACAACTTCTTCAAATCCACAACCATCAGTTACAGTCACGTGAATTTCATCAGCTCCTTGCCACGTAGAGTACCAAAGTGAGTTTCCGAATCCAAAAAGATTTCCTCCATTTTCATCTTCCCATGAATATTCATAGACACCATCACCCCCGTTTGCATTGGCTGTGATGTTAACACTTTCACCACAGTTCAGTACCAATTCTGTTGGATTTGTTGTGAGTGTTAGTGGAGGCAAATCAAGCACCTCAACCGTTATTTCGGCATCATCAGATGGCATTCCGCAAGTATCACCAACGATCACATTATAGGTGGTAGTGACATCTGGTGAAACATCAATGGTTGGTGAATCTTCTCCAGTAGACCAATCGTATGTGAAATTTCCATACCCTCCAGTAACTACAGGCTCGAGCTCTACTCCTGCACCTAGGCACATTTCAACCGTGTAACCTTCTACAACTAACTCCTCTGGCTCATCGCTGATGAAAAACTCAAAATAACTAACTAATCCACCACCGTTGCATGCTGCAAGATTGAGTATTTCAAACTGAACCCACTCTGTACCTTCTGCAATTCCATCCTCAAAAGCATCTACTAAGAAACTAATACTTTCTACTCCTGGTGCGAAGATGATTGTATCAGGGAGAAATGTATAATCAACTCCGTTCTCAGCGTCACCACCGTATGCGATAATCACCATTTCCTCAATTTCCAAAACAGTTTCTAGCGGTCTTGTGAAGGTTAAAAGAGCCTCACCACAATCTTCGTACATAGTATCATTCTCTGGTCCTCCAACATCAATTGAAAGGTCCACTTGTACAACAGAATTACTAGAAAACGAACCAGCCTCAAGGATAACAATTGACTCTAAGGCCGTATCAGTGCCATCTGCAATTGCTAGCTTAATGTGATAGGTCTCTCCACATTGAACAACGGAAATAGCTTCTAATTTTTGAGTATACCCATCTTGACAAATATTGTCATTGTTCAAATTATCAATATAGTACTCATCATTGATTTGATCGTTTACAGAAGACACGGTCACTGGCAATGCAGGATCTGTTTCAGGCACAGAGGCAATATTCACTGCGTTGTCTTCATAAGGACCAGCTAGGCCAGGTCCCGAAAGAAAAAATGCAAAAATATCATTGAATGAGCTGTTTACCCATTCTAGGTATTCGTCAGAACCAAAAATGTAGTTAAACTTAACCGTATCACCTGTGGCAATAAAATCAAACTCTAAGATACATACGTCGTTTACGCTCCCCACATTAAAGGTCTGTCCGATCATACCTGGCACTGAATTCGCAATAGTCAGCAAATCTGGCTCTCCAGATACACCTTCTCCGAATGGCACATCACCACCAAAGTCATCAGGACACGCAACATTTTCTGCTTGAGCAGAAGACAAAATTAACCCCTCTGTGAGAGGTATCCCTGTAGCTCCTTCAAGAAATCCCAATTGTGATGGAGATCCTGTAAGTTCTATATTAAAAGCTTCTACTCCAGAGCCAAGAAGAATGTCATTAACATACTCTTCCAGTGTCAAACCAGTAGTAACAGTTTGAGCAATCATTCCTGCAGGCATAGTCAGAGCAATGATTAGTAATTTCAGGTAAAGATTTTTCATGTGATGTGGCGCTTTTCCTACATTCAATAGGAAGACTTTAATTTTAACCGAAAGGTTGCTTGGTTAAATTAACATATTAAATGCTAAAAATAAGGAATTTGTAAGATTCTAAACAAGCAGACCTTTCTAATCTTGAAAAGCTAAATTGCATCCAAAATAAACCCATGCCCAACAGCACACCTGAAGACGTTTTTGGCCAAGCATTTAAAGCCTATTTTGATAGCAAAGAATGCCCCGATTTTCGCGTAATTATCGATGGCGAACTTCAAGACCCACTGCCTGTTTCTTATTTTTTTCGACCTGTAGAAGAGATGCCAGATCTAGAGCGTTTCGCATTAGATTTAGTTGAAGGAAAGGTTTTAGATGTTGGTGCCGCTGCGGGTTGTCACTCCCTTTTATTACAAGAGCATTATGACACTACAGCACTCGAAATCAGTAAAAAAGCCTGCGATGTAATGAAGGCAAGGGGTGTTAAAAAAATTGTCTGTTCTGACTTCTTTGCTTATTCAAATGAGCAATTTGACACCATTCTGTTTTTGATGAATGGCTTGGGTATTGGTCAGGATGCTGAAGGAACTATTGCACTGCTAAAACATGCCAAGAGTCTATTAACACCTGATGGATTCATCCTTGGAGACAGTTCTGATATCTCTTACTTTAAAAATAAGGACGAAAAAAAAGAAGGCGATGCCTTCTTTTCACTAGAATATTTTGGAATAGTTCAATTTGAACTTCAGTGGGAAAAGCTAACAACTTCTTTTCCTTGGATTTACCCTGACCCATCTTTCTTAGAACGATGCGCCACCAAAGCTGGATTGCAAATGTCAATCATTGCGGAAGGAGCTCATTACGATTTCCTTCTAAGATTTGATCATCTGTAGTCCTCTAATTTGACAGCTAGCTTTTTTCTCGCATGAAAAATTCTACTTTTCACTGTTCCCATCGGTATGCCTAATGTGTCAGCAATTTCATCATAGTGATATCCTTCGATGAACATTGTAAAAGGAACTTTAAAATCTTTTGTAAGATCACTTATCGCTCCCCTGATATCCTTTTCGCTTATCTGAGTAGTCACAGAATCAAAACTATAATCTTGAGAAGCGTTGATAAAATAATTGTTATCTGTGCTGTCAGTAATTGTGTTTTGAAACTTCTTTCTCTTGTAGTTGTTTATGAAAATATTCCGCATAATCGTGAACAACCATCCTTTGATGTTCGTCCCTTCTTTGAAGTTGTTCTTGTACCTCAATGCTTTTACGAAAGTATCCTGTATTAAATCATTGGCGTCCTCGCTGTCTTTGGTGAAGCTGTAAGCGAATCCACGAAGAAATTCGGTGTTGCTTGTAAGCAGCTGGTTAAATTCGATTGATGACATGTTTTTTTGTTTAACTATTCCCCACAAATATTAAACAAAATCATTCATGACACAAGGTTTTGTTTAACTATTTATCATCTTCGTTAAACATTTTCAAAAAAAACATTTCAAAACACTGATTACTAGGTGTTTACAAAAAATGGTTGTGGGGATGCAAAAATATTCATTCTAGAGGTATAGAATGCAGTGCTAGACCTTAAAAATTCCTTGCACTAGGTCGCCTCCATTGCTATAAACCTTTATTAACCCAGGATTAGGAGACTCAATCCCGGCCAACATTCTTCCTGCAATATGAAATCTACAATTAAATTGCTGAAACTCACGATTGATTCGATCTAGGTATTGAGAAATATGTTTTGTTGAAGGAGTTGTGGTAGAATATGAAACAAAATTGACATTTGGATGACGCTTTACGATTTCGAAAAGATCTTCGAACGGAACACTTTGACCCAAAAACAAACTTTTAAATCCATTCTTTCTAGCGATGTAATGCACAAGCAAAAGACTTATTTCATGAATTTCACCTTGTGGCAAATACATGACATGTGTTACTTCTGATGTTGATGAAACACCTTGAAAATTATCTGTTAAGGCAAAGAGCTTTTGGCGAATGAGATTTGAAATAAAATGCTCGTGAGCAGGACAGATGGTGTTTGTTAGCCACAATATTCCAACCTGAGTTAAAAAAGGAATGAACAGACTAGTGAACGTTGCTTCTACTCCGTGTTCATCAATGTAACCGTTGGTAATGTTGTAGAAGAGCTCTTCATCATAATTGAGCATGCTAATTTTTAGCATGTTTAAGAAATGATGTTCTTGTGTTTCCTTGGCACTTGCTTCACGAATGATCTCAAGCACTTCTTCCTCCCCCATCTCTGAGATCCGCGAAATTTTGTATCCCAGCTGATTCAAGAGACCTACGTTGAGCAATTTCTTTAAATCCGAATCGGTATAAAAGCGAATATTTGTTGACGTTCGGCTGGGCTTTAGTATACCATAGCGCTGCTCCCAAACACGAATTGTGTGGGCTTTTATTCCTGAAAAAGTTTCTAAGTCTTTAATTGAATATTCTTGCATAGCATCTAAAGCTCAAAAAAATAAACATTGAACTATCAATTTTGTTCGCACTCATCTCTTGAGCTGCTTGATAGAATGTTCTAGTGCACTATCTTCACAATTTAAACTCAAACTTGTTCACCGAAGTTAAGAATAGGTCAAACAATACCGAATAAAATGCACATCATTCTTTTTGAGGACAATTTCAGGCATCAATTCTTACCTCTCGTGTTCACACGTCCCGTAGGTGAACTTCGAGTTGGAATCAGAACACTTTCGCAACAATGGAAAGCTCTTTTGCCTTCTGCGACTTTGAGCCACGGTACAGAACGTTATCTAGAGGATGCTTTTCCTGTGCGCATTGAAAGTGAGAACTTGCTGATTAATGCACGCGTATTACCCACTGCTGAACTTCAAGCTCCCATCACAAAATTAGAATTAGGGACAGCCCTCTATTTAGGGGAAGAACTCATTGCTGCGAAGCTAAGCGAAGCTGACACAATCCAATGGCAGAGCAAACGCCAATTCCCTTCAAATCTCAAAAGTATTGCTGTTAAGGCAAAAATCCTGACTCACATCACCCAACTTTTCGCTTGGAACGAATTAGCCATTCGCACTGAGTTCGAACGCATGAATCAGAAAGAATCAGCTCCTATTTCATCAACCGTAACGGTGATTGGAGACAAGAGTCTCGTTTTCATTGAAGATGGTGCTTCGGTTGAAGGCTGCTGGTTAAACACCACAAACGGCCCCATCTATATAGGTAAAGACGCAACGGTGATGGAAGCATCAGTGATCTATGGCCCATTTGCTCTATGTGATCATGCAACCGTTAAGGCTGGAGCTAAAATATACGGAGCAACAACCATTGGTCCGCACAGTAAAGTGGGAGGCGAAGTATCTAACTCTGTCATTCAGGGATACAGCAACAAAGGTCACGATGGTTTTCTGGGCAATTCAATTATAGGTGAATGGTGCAACATAGGTGCAGATACCAATACCAGTAATTTAAAGAACAATTACTCAGATGTAAGTATCTGGAATTATGAAGCCAAAGCTTATCCTTCTTCTGGACTCACCTTCTGTGGATTGATTATGGGTGATCATTCTAAATGCGGAATCAACACCATGTTCAATACAGGAACAGTGGTTGGCGTGAATGCCAATATATTCGGAAGTGGTTTTCCTCCAAAATTTATTCCTTCGTTTTCTTGGGGAGGGGCATCTGGGTTTGTTGAGTATGACTTTCATAAAGCCCTTGAAGTAGCCGAAAAAGTAATGGCTCGGCGAAAAATCAAATTGGGGCCACAAGATCAATCAATCTTGCGTCATATTTTTGACACTTCGGCACCTTTCCGGAGCTAATCCCGACAAAATTTCCGAATGTTTGCGTTGGCACAAGCTTTGACCAAGTCTATGTAGCACGAAATTGCAATCACTTTTGATGGCAATATGACATTTTGACCAATTATGGCATTTGAAGACGAATTTTTGAATTTGACAGATATAAAAGATCATGATTTCATTCCGCTCATTTCTCCCGAGGACGAGGAGGCAATGAATGAAGAGAAATCTCCTGAGATTATTCCAATTTTACCCTTACGAAACACTGTGCTTTTCCCGGGGGTTGTCATCCCTATCACGGTTGGGAGAGACCGATCAATTCGCTTGATTAACGACGCTCACAAATCAGATAAAATCATTGGTGTTGTTTCTCAATCTGATGGTGATATTGAAGAACCTACTGCTGTTGACCTGAATAAAGTAGGGACGGTTGCTGTCATTGTAAAAATGCTCAAAATGCCTGACGGCAGCACGACGGTAATTATTCAAGGCAAAAAGCGTTTTGAATGGCTAGAAATGGTTGAAGAACAACCTGTGATGAAAGCGCGTATTCGTGAATTCAACGAGCGCGAAAGCAAAGCAACTGAAAACGAACGAAGCGCACTCCAAGACAGCCTCAAGGAATTGGCTTTGAAAATCATCCAGAAGTCGCCAAATATTCCTTCAGAAGCAGGTTTCGCCATAAAGAACATCGAAAGTCTTTCATTCTTGGTGAATTTCATTTCTTCCAACATGAATATCAAAGTGGAAGAAAAACAGCGCCTGCTAGAAATAACAGATCTTAAAGAACGGGCTGAAGAGGCATTGAAATTAATGACCCTCGAACTGCAAATGTTAGATTTAAAGAATGACATTCAGTCAAAGGTAAAAACCGACATTGACAAGCAGCAGCGTGAATACTTCTTGAACCAACAATTAAAGCAAATTCAAGAAGAGCTAGGCACGAATCCTTCCAAAGACGACATTGAACTCAAACGTAAACGTGGTTTGAAGAAAAAATGGTCGAAATCAGTGAAGGAAACCTTTGACAAGGAATTGAAGAAACTTGAACGAATGAATCCGCAAAGTGCTGAATACTCTGTTCAAACCAACTATGTTGAGCTCCTGCTTGATTTACCCTGGAACCATTACAGTGATGACGACTTCAATCTAAAGCATGCGCAAGAAATTCTTGACCGGGACCACTATGGATTGGAGAAAGTAAAAGAGCGCATCATTGAACACCTTGCTGTTTTGAAAATCAAAGGCGATATGAAAGCGCCAATCATTTGCTTGTACGGACCTCCTGGAGTAGGAAAGACATCTCTTGGTAAGAGTGTAGCTGAAGCTTTGGGCCGAAAATACATGCGCATGAGCTTGGGGGGCCTGCGTGATGAAGCTGAAATACGAGGACACCGGAAAACCTACATCGGCGCGATGCCGGGAAGAATCATCCAAAACATAAAAAAAGCAGGAACATCGAATCCTCTTTTTGTACTGGATGAAATTGATAAGCTGGCAAGAGACGCACATGGTGATCCCTCTTCTGCTATGTTGGAAGTATTGGACCCTGAACAAAACAGCACATTCTATGACAACTATGTTGAAATAGATTACGACTTGAGCAAAGTGCTTTTTGTGGCTACATGCAATAACTTAAGCACCATTCAACCTGCCCTTCGAGATCGAATGGAAATCATTGAAGTAACCGGTTACACCGTTGAGGAAAAAGTAGAAATTGGGGTACGTCATCTTGCGCCAAAACATCTGAAAGACACTGGCATAAAGGCTGATCAGATTTCCATTGGGACTGATGTGATTGAGCGCATCGTGATAGAGTACACCAATGAGAGTGGGGTTCGTGGCCTAGATAAACGCATTGGCAAGGTTGTTCGTTTCAGAGCCAAGCAAATTGCATTGGAAGAAAAATACAACGTTGTGGTGGCCCTTGAAGACCTTGTTGAAATTTTCGGCCCTAGCCATGAAAAAGACAAGTACCAGGGCAATGACGTTGCTGGAGTAGTTACAGGTCTGGCATGGACTCCTACAGGTGGAGACATCTTGTTTATTGAGACTTCACTGACGAAAGGAAAAGGCAAGCTCACTTTAACAGGGAATTTAGGAGATGTGATGAAAGAATCTGCCGTGCTTGCTTTAGAGTACCTTAAAGCACACTCAGAACACCTTGGCATTGAGCAAGAAGTTTTTGACAAATGGAATGTTCACATTCACGTTCCTCAGGGTGCCATCCCGAAAGATGGGCCTTCAGCTGGAATTACCATTTTAACGGCCCTCGCTTCTGCTTTTTCACAGAAGAAAGTCAAGAAATACTTGGCCATGACAGGAGAGATTACACTTCGAGGAAGTGTTCTACCTGTTGGAGGAATAAAGGAGAAAATCTTGGCCGCGAAACGAGCGGGGATAAGAGAGATTATTCTTTCTGAACGAAACAGAAAAGACATTCAGGAAATCAATGAGCGTTACTTAAAAGGATTGACGTTCCATTACGTTAGAGATATGATTGACGTAATTGACAAAGCCCTGCTAGAAGAGCAAGTTGTAAAACCCCTGAAAATTGTATGAACACTGCAAGGCTGAGTTTCTTAACTAAACTCAGCCTCTTTTTCCCATCAAGAATCCTAGCTTTGCATGAGAAGGAGATACCAATAATAGACACGTGTGCAATAAGCATTCGAACAAGACGTTTCTGATAGTGTTAACCACAACTGTGAAAAAGACCCTACTACTTTTCGGATTTTTATTCTTTGCTTTAGTAGCACAGAGTCAAACAGGCGGACAAACCGTCTTCAATTCATTAACTATTCCTACTTCTGCAAGGGCAGCAGCCATGGGTGGAGCATTGCCAACGATTCGAGACGGCGATTTAAGTTTAGCTCTTTTCAATCCAGCACTCCTTGATTCTTTGAGCCACCAGAAAGTAAGTCTTTCATATGTTAATTATTTCAGTGATGTCAACCTTGGCTATGCGGCATACGCGTATCATTTAGACAGCTCTAACATCACCTTATCTGGTGCCATTCAATATGTAGATTATGGCCAGTTCACAGAAAGAGATGCCTCTGGTTTGGAGATTGGTTCGTTCAATGCAGGCGATTACGCTTTGGTAATAGGAGCCGCCATGCCGGTAGACTCCCTTTTCACTATTGGAGTAAACCTCAAAGGAATTTACAGCAGTTTAGCCAATTACGACGCTTGGGGTTTGGCCATTGACGCGGGCGCTACATACTACAATCCTGAAAAGAAGTTTTCTGCATCACTTGTTGTTCAGAATTTGGGTTACCAATTTAATGGCTACCGTGATGATCTGAGAGATACATTGCCCGTGAATTTGCAGTTCGCTATTGCAAAACAGCTCAAGCATGCTCCATTTCGGTTTTCGCTGGTTTTCGACCAACTGCAGCGATGGGATTTAACTGATGGCCAAGAACCAGTAACAATTGTAGACCCTATCACGGGAGATGTTATCTCTGAAGGGAAATCGCAATTTGGAGACAAGCTAATGCGCCATGTTATTTTCGGAACCGAAGTGCTCCTTGGAAATAATTTCAGTGTAAATGTGGGCTACAATTACAGACGAAGACAAGAGTTGAAATTAGAAGACAGACCCGGAACAGCTGGCCTTTCTTGGGGTCTTGGTGCTAAAATCAACAAATTCTCCATTGCATACGGCAGGGCTATTTACCATTTAGCTGGCCCTTCAAACCACTTCACTGTATCTACGCGCATTTCAGATTGGTGATCGGTTGCTAAGAAAGAGCAAATGCGGTATATTTACAGGAAATCCTGAGTCTAGTGAGAAAGAAAATCAACATTGCCATAGACGGCTACTCCTCTTGCGGAAAAAGTACTTTAGCGAAAGCATTGGCCAAAGAATTGAACTACTTATATATTGACTCAGGAGCAATGTACAGAGCCATCACCCTTTTTGCATTGAAAAACCAAGGCTTTAAAAATGATGAGGTTATGGTTGATAAAATGCAATCAATCATTGATAACGCTTACGTCACTTTCAAGTACAATACAGACAGTAAGCAAGTTGATACTTTTCTCAATGGCGTAAATGTTGAAAAGGAAATCAGAAGCATGCAAGTTTCAAAGTATGTGAGCAAAATCGCCGCGCTTTTTGAAGTCCGAAAAAAGCTTGTTCGTTTGCAGCAGCGAATGTCTGAAACAAAGGGCGTTGTAATGGATGGAAGAGACATAGGCACTGTGGTACTTCCAAACGCTGAGTTAAAGTTCTTTATGACAGCGGAACCTGGTGTTCGAGCTCAAAGAAGATTTGACGAACTGCTTTCAACGGGCGTGGAAGTCACCCTCGAGGAAGTGACTGCAAATGTGAAAGAAAGAGACTACATTGACTCTAACAGAGAGCATGATCCGCTGAAACAAGCAGAGCAAGCCGTTGTAGTAGACAACTCGAATCTGACACTGGATGAACAGTTCACATTCATTATGGGACAAGTATCAAAAGCGATCGAATCAGCTGCGCTTACTTCTTAAACGGCACGGACATTGTGCGTTTACTTACGAATGTTGAAAACTGCTGAATGGTCAATTTAAAAGGCCTTTCTTGCGTTCTACCTTCGAGTGATACTTTGATGTCCATTTTGATGAAGAAACTGATTCCATTTTTCTGTATTACCATTGCTTTTATAGGAACCCTAGATTTGGCTGCGCAGCAAAGCAGTAAGGTTATTCCCGAATTTAGGAAAGTTGAAACTCCTTGGGCAGACTCTGTTTTACTTTCAATGACCCTTGAACAGAAAATTGGTCAGCTCTTCATGGTTGCAGCCTATAGCAACCGAGATCAAGAACACATTGATGAAATAAAAGGACTGATTGAAAATGAGCATATCGGCGGTCTAATCTTCATGCAAGGAGGACCGATTCGTCAAGCAAATCTCACAAACTATTATCAAGAAATAAGCACCACTCCCCTTCTTCTATCTATGGATGCTGAATGGGGTCTAGGAATGAGACTCGATAGTGTACCCTTTTTCCCAAGACAAATGACATTGGGGGCCACTTATGATGATGATTTGGTTTATGATTTCGGGAGGTTACAAGGGAAACAACTTCGCCGAATGGGGGTGCACGTAAGCTTCTCTCCTGTAGTAGACATCAATAGTAACGCTGCAAACCCTGTCATTGGGAACCGCTCGTTTGGTGAACTCAGAGAACAAGTTGCCAAATTGGGCGAAGCCTACATGAAAGGTCTGCAAGACGAGCATGTGCTGGCAAATGCAAAACATTTCCCAGGACATGGAGACACTGACAAAGACAGCCACAAGACATTGCCGTCTATTTTACATACCAGAGCAAGACTAGACAGCATTGAGCTGTACCCGTTCGAGCAATTGATCCAGCATGGAGTTGGAAGCATGATGGTTGCTCACTTAGAGGTGCCCGCTTTGGATCCTGCTCCCGGCATCCCAACCACCTTGTCTCCCAAAGTGGTCACTGACCTACTTCGAAATGAGATGGGATTTGATGGACTTGTTTTCACTGACGCATTGAACATGAGAGGTGTGGCAGATATTGCTGGACCTGGAGATGCTGAGTTCCGATCATTGATTGCAGGAAACGATGTACTTCTCTTTGCGGGTGATGTTCCTTTAGCCATTGAACGCATTCTTAAAGGGATTGAAAAGAGTGAGATTTCAGTTGGTCAGATTGATGAACATTGTTACCGCATACTTCAGGCTAAAGAGTGGTGCGGACTGAATGATTTGACTCCTGTCAAGACCCAAGGACTGATTGCTGACCTTAATAATTCGGAAGCAAAATCGATTCAACGTAGGCTCGTTGAAAGTTCTTTAACTGTGCTCAAAAACGATGGATCATTGCCCATTAAAGAATCTGCACCTGGTTCTGTAGCGGTCCTATCTATTGGAACGGAGGTTCAAACCCCTTTCAATGACCGGTTCTCAAGTTTGATTGCAGCTGATTACTTCAGCCTCCCAAAGAATCCAGACTTCAATACAAGTCAAAAAATGGAATCTAGGCTGGCTGAATATGACCTTGTAATTGTTAACTTCCTAAGTGCCAGCAATCGTCCATCCGAAAATTTTGGTGTCTCCAACCAAAGTGTGCGCATCGTAAACGCCATCAATTCAAAGACCAAGGTTGTAATTAACCTCTTTACGAATCCGTACGCGCTGAAGCAAATGCGCGGAATTGAAAAAGCAGAATGTATCTTAGTGGCCTATCAAGATGATTCACTCACACAAACCATTTGTGCTGAAGCGCTTGCTGCAGGGGCATTTGCATTGGGTCGGCTCCCAGTAACAGCTAGCGTTCATTTCCCAGTCGGCCTGGGCCTTCCTTTGAGCACACTTACTCGACTTCGGCATACGTATCCTGAATTTGTAGGCCTAGACACGCGTGACCTCGTCCGCATTGATAGTATTGCACAAAACGGCATTCAGGAACAAGCTTATCCTGGTTGCAGAGTGCTTGTAATAAAAAATGAAAGCATCATCATAGATCGGAGTTATGGACACCTGACCTATGAGAATAAGGATCCGGTAACCCGAAAAACGGTTTATGATTTAGCTTCTATCACAAAAATAGTTGCTTCTACCGCGGCATTGATGCGCTTATATGACGAAGGAGAAATAAATTTAAATTACAGCTTATGTGATTACGTTGCACTGCCTGATACTGCTGCATGTTACAACGTAAATTTGAGGGAAATGATGAGTCACTATGCACAACTCCCTGCATGGATTCCGTTCTACTTAGAAACCATGAACAGTGGTAAAATTCGTCCAGAACTTTATCGAGAGCAAGCTGTCTCTGGCTTTTCAACACTGGTAGCTGATGACCTCTACATAAAAGATAGTTATGTAGATTCTATCTACGCTGCGATTGCTGGAGCTGCATTGCGGTCAAAGAAGGAATACAAGTACAGTGATCTGGGTTATTACTATGTCAAGTCAATGATTGAAAGTATTTCTGGAGTGCCATTAGAAAGGTATGTAGACTCTGTTTTCTATCAACCAATGGGGTTGCCTTCAATGGGCTACTTGCCTTTGAATAAAATGCAAAAAGACATTATTGCTCCTACAGAGTATGATCTTATTTACAGAAAGCAACTCATTCATGGCCACGTTCATGATCCGGGAGCGGCTATGATGGGAGGAGTTGGCGGACATGCCGGTGTTTTTTCTACCGCAGAAGATTTAGGAATCATGATGTACATGTTCATGAATAAAGGCACCTATGGGGGCGTTCAGTACGTCAAAAAAAGCACGTTAGATGAGTTCACAAGCTGTCAATTTTGTGATGAAGGAAATAGACGAGCAATTGGGTTTGACAAGCCTTCATTGGAAAAAAATTCTGGCCCAACTTGCAACGCTGCATCTGCTCTTAGTTTCGGGCATTCAGGTTTTACAGGAACTCTTGCTTGGGCAGACCCAAAAGAAGACCTCGTTTATGTATTTTTGTCAAACCGGGTATATCCGAATGCTGATAACACAAAATTGTTGAAGATGGACATTCGAACAGACATCCAAGAAGTCATCTACGATGCAATCAGGAAATCGAAGTTGCGTCAAAATCATGATCTATTGGGCGTTTCAGGTGAAAACTAATCACCCCGGGAAGATAAAAAAATGAAGATAGGTATTGTTTGTTACCCAACGTTTGGAGGTAGCGGTGTAGTAGCCACAGAATTAGGCAAAGCACTCGCAGATAAAGGACATGAAATTCACTTTATAACCTACAACCAACCAGTTCGATTAGGCAGTTTTCGCAAAAATATATTTTACCACGAAGTTTCCGTTTCTGAATACCCCTTATTTGACTACCCTCCATACGAGCTTGTTCTTGCAAGTAAAATGGTAGATGTAGCGCGGTATGAAAAGCTTGATCTTTTGCATGTTCACTATGCTATTCCCCATGCATCAGCAGCTTATACAGCGAAAAAAATACTGGAGGTTGATGGCATTTCACTTCCCGTTATAACAACCTTACACGGAACAGATATCACCTTGCTAGGTAGAGACCGAAGCTTTGAATCAGTGATCAGTTTCGCTATTAATCAAAGCGATGCTGTAACGGCTGTTTCAAGTAGTTTGAAAAATGATACCTACAAGCTGTTTGGCGTAAATAAAGACATTTCAATTATCCCCAATTTCGTTTGTAATGACCAGTTCAATTTCGGAATCAATGAGGAATTAAGGAAGGAACATGCCCCGAATGGCGAAAAAATTCTCACGCACATCTCGAACTTCAGGGCAGTTAAGCGGGTTGAAGATATCATTCATGTTTTTGCAGAGGTGCGAAAAAAGGTTCCCAGCAAGCTAATACTCGTAGGTGATGGTCCTGAAAGGTCACGTGTCGAGCAGCTTTGCAGAGAACTTCGCACGTGCGAGGATGTTATTATGTTAGGCAAGCTAAAAAACCCAACTGAAGTGCTCTCAATTGCTGATCTATTCCTTTTGCCATCAGAGTCTGAGAGTTTTGGACTTGCGGCATTGGAAGCTATGGCAGCGTCTGTTCCGGTTATCAGCACCAATACAGGAGGGTTACCTGAAGTGAATCGCCATGGAGTAACCGGAATGATGAGCGACGTTGGAGACATAAATGACATGGTGAAAAACACCCTCTTTCTCTTAGAAGATGAAGCGCGTCTGGCGAAGTTTAAAAAGCAAGCAAAACAACGTGCTTTGGACTTTGATCTAAAAATAGTATTACCAATGTACGAAGCACTTTATGAGCTACTTTTAAAAAAATAGCAGCATGGAATTAAAACCAAAATACATCAGTGATCGCGTGAGTTGTATGCGCAAACCAGATGAGCTTACGGTTGTTATTTCTCAGGAAATCCCAAAGAAAAAAGAAGCGTTGCTGTTCTCGTGGCTTATGATGTGGATTGTTCTTGGAGGGGTTTACATTTATTATTGGTTCATCAGTAAACCAGAGTCTGATCAAAAACTGTTCTTCATGGTTGTGCTCGCTTTTTGGGCATTCTTCCTCTATCGAATGGGGAAAGTATTCTTTTGGAGAAGAGCGGGCAGAGAATTGATTCGCATAAAAGAAGAGACCATCACCATTAAAAATGCCTTTGGTAAATATGGGAAAGCTAGGTTGTATCAAATAGAAAACATTAAAAAATTCGGGACGATCCCCTATGATTTCACAAAATTCGGACAGTTTCTAGATCGATCATTCTGGGAAATGGGAGGGGAAACTATTGGTTTCGAGCATTTTAATAAAGGCGTGGCTTTCGGGAAGCAGCTTTCAGAAAATGAATCTAAACAACTCGCGAAAATAGTCTTGAAAGCAATGAAAGAAATCCCCGAAAATTTCCAAAAAAAAATTAACGATATTCGCCATAGCGAATGAAATAGATGCCCTTGTACTCATTACCCGAGAAAAACATCTTAAACTAGATCTCACTTTATGCTTCGTCTAATCGTCAGAATTGCATTTTTTATTCCTTGTGCTATTCTTATTTCAGGATGCGCTACCATTCTAAATGGTAAAACGCAGAAACTCAAAATCTCAACGAACGATACAAATACAACCGTATACATTGACGAAGTTGAAACACCAACCGATACGGAATACCAGCAAATGACCCGCGATGGAAAAACTCATCAGGTCAAAGTTGAAATGGACGGTTATAAATCAGAATACTACGTGCTTTTTCAAGAAAATCGCTCGCCACTTTACATTATGTCCTGGATTCCTTTTGCTATTCTTTATGCTATTCCACCTCTGGCAGACAATGGAAAAAAGGCTTTTGACTATGCCAAAACCCATAATTACAAAATAAAAACACCTATTACACGAAGAGCTGTTGACGAGAAATACATCTACCTCAACAACACAGCCATTGATATTCAAGGAGAAGATTTGAAGTTCTCTTCAATTACTTGGAGAAATTACGACAAAGGTGAGATGGCTAATAAGTACTCTTACCAGAACTTTGATGAC
Organism: Flavobacteriales bacterium; assembly: GCA_047636995.1. Taxonomy (GTDB): domain Bacteria; phylum Bacteroidota; class Bacteroidia; order Flavobacteriales_D; family Sanyastnellaceae; genus JAQWQB01. The sequence continues at coordinate 77,018 of JBLIGQ010000002.1, forward strand.
GACATACAGGTTTCAAATTCTATTTTTGCTTCTATACTCAATGGCTATCTGGAGACGAACGGCTATTTAGATTCAACTAAAAGCATTTTTCAAAACAAAACGAATACACTGTACATCAGCTCAACCATAAAAGAAATTGAAATTCTTCAAGTTCGCAATAGCCGTTGCTGCAACTTCCTAGAAGCCTTCGTCACTATGACCTGGCAACTTGAAGATATTTATAAACAAACACTTTACACCTCAGAGATACAATCAAAATCAGGTCAGCTTTCTTGGCACATGAATGCTGAACCTGTGCAAATGGCCATTGAAGATGCTGTAACCAATGGTTTCTTAAACTTCTTGGAGCAAGAAGCCGTTTCTGAGTTTAAAAAGCTTTCTGAAGCGCAAAACATTGAAACTTTTGAGGACATTGTTTTGGCACAACCAAGCAGTCCAATCAATTCCCTATCTGAAGCGATGCAGTCTACCTTCACTATCATTAGTAAAGAAGGACATGGAAGTGGCTTTCTAATTTCTACAGATGGGTACTTGATTTCTAACTTTCATGTAGTTGCTAATGCCACAGAATTAAAAGCGCGAAACAACAACGGCGAAGACTTTGACATTGAAGTAATTCGTGCCAATGAACAACAAGACCTTGCATTGTTAAAAATCGATTTAGAATCAGCCGTTGCTTTCGAACTCCCAACTGAACGAAACTTTAAGATTGGTCAAGAAATTTATGCCATTGGAACACCTACCTCTATTGAACTTGGAAACTCTCTTGCGAAAGGAATTGTATCTAGTGTTCGGAAGATTGAAGATGTATCATACATTCAAACTGATGTAAGTATCAGTCCTGGGAACTCAGGTGGGCCTTTGGTAAATTTAGAAGGCCAATTAACTGGTGTTGTGAACTCAAAGCTCATTGGATTCGGAGTTGAAGGAATCGCATTTGGCACCCCAGGTGAGTTGATTCTAGATTTTCTAAAATTGAAGTATTAAAATTAGAACCACAGGGGTTGGACCTCTTTGGTAACGCATACTGTTGTTCTGTTAGAGAAAGCCAATCTGTTATTAATACTACTGAGAATGAATTTGAGGCACTTCCTAATCTCCGTGTGTTTCCTGAGTAACATCTGCGCTACATTTGGACAAAGTCAACAAAACGTTGAGCTCATTCTGAAGAGTTCTGATTATGAGGTTTTGGTTGATTCCAAAGAAATGGCATCGCTAAACATGAACAGCGAAATGCCTCATCGACCGTTTATATTTCAAACAAGTACTTGTGAAGCCTCTCAAGTTATCTTTTCACAATCAGGTATGCGCACGGTTTACAGTGTATTCCGAGCAGACCAAAGTCCGAAAGGTGGTTCATCTTCAAATTGCAAATCTTGGAAATATAGGAAGCCCTATATTCTAGAAGCCAATGAAGTACCCATGTTTAATTTTGCTGCATCCAACATTTCATTTGAACTTGATTCATTTTCGTTTTCAAGTAAAGGGCTTTACATTGAATACGATGAGTTTGGAGGCGCGTCTTCAATTAACTATACTGATTCTGCTGCATTTGAAGAATTTGCTGGCCAAACGCTGGCAGATTATTACGCTTTAGATTTGTTCGAAAAGGCCATTCAATCTGAATTTCTATTGAAAACCTCAGAAAACACCACTCCGCTGTCAGTGAAGGCAAGACTGAAAGACATTGACCACATTAGAAATAACCGTTACGGTATTCGGTCTGACAAAGTTGTTGTCACAATCGTTTGGGACATCGAAAGTGCAGAGGGAAGAACGATGCATAGAGCAACCAGCACTGGTGAGTGCAAAGGAATTCTAGAGGGGCAGTTTGGTTCATCTTCCAAGGACTATGCCATTACAGAGGCGGTCAAAAATGCACTTCACAATTTTGTTGGCGAACAAACAGATGAACTTGATAAACTTTTCGCGCAAAATAATTGTGAAACACTCCTATTATCTGGTGCTGAAAGTCAAGTTATAGATCTCGAAACTGCACTTCAATCTATTGTGTCTGTTAAGTGTGGAGACCGACTTCTGAGCGGTGTTTTCATCAATTCTGAAGGCATCATCCTTACTGATTCTTATGTCATGTTCAATGATTCATTGGAAGTAACAGTCATTACAATGGATCAGAAAGAGCATACAGCGGTCATCTTGAGGAAACGATCATACTTGAGCTTAATGGTGCTCCAAATAGAGGTAGAAAGTCCCTATTACCTCACACTGCCAAATGAAAGAGACTATGAACTTGCTGAAAAAGTTTTCGCTATCAGCAATCCGGACCCTCAACTCGGACAGTCATTGTCAATGGGTATTATCTCAGGGCAGCGGAACATTGAAGGTGTGGATTACTTGCAATCTGATGTAAAGATTTCTCCCTCTAGCTTTGGGGGTGCATTGGTGAATGCAGAGGGCACCAAGTTTTACGGACTCTTATCAGATAAAGACGTTGGATTAGGTGTAAGTGGATTGGTGTTTAGCATCAGTACTGACACCATCAAAACACTACTCAGATTGGAGTAACGCTTCAATTGCCGCAAAGTACCCCACAGTCCCAATGCCTGATATAATGGCCTTACAAACAGCCGCCGTTAATGAAATACGTCTAAAATCTTCTCTCTGATACAAATTGGAAATGTGCACCTCAACAACAGGGGCATCAATTGAGCTAATGGCATCTCTGATTGCTACTGACGTATGTGTATATCCGCCAGGATTAATCACAATCCCAACAGCTGAAAATCCTTCTTGATGTAAAAAGTTAATGATCTCCCCTTCAACATTGCTCTGATAATAGACCAATTCAACTTCAGGAAATCTTCCTTTCGCTTGTTCAAGAACAGACTCAAAGCTTTGATCTCCGTAAACCTCTGGCTCGCGTTTCCCTAAAAGATTTAAATTAGGGCCATTGATAATTGCAATTCGTTTATTCAAGGTTCAGCGGTTTAAAAGCGTTTACAAACAGCACATTTCCAACGTTATCAAATCCATCAAACGTTTGTTCTCCCCCTTCCAAAAGGTCGCGGTCATTGAAACCAACAATTGTCAAGTCAGCATCTCCTGAATTGGCATTAACTGCTTTTCTATAATCATCATTTACATCAAGCTTTACAAGTTCAATGTTCTTCTGTGAAATAGGGATTCGTCCGTCTTTGATCAAAGATTTCAATCGTTCTTCTTTTTCAACGCGGTCATCTTCGTGGTAAATACTATAAACGTTCAAGTTGCACCCCTTCCAATCTGGGTGACCCATAAGAATGTAACCTAACAAGATGATTAAGTTTGCGTTTTCAGCTTCCGTACTGGTGATCCAGAGGTGGATATTCTTTTCAAAACCGAATGCTCTTGGGGTTGATCTAAGTAGACAGATGTCTAGATCAACTGCCTTTAGAATCTTAAAATTATCTATGATTTGCTGAATGTTCTCGCGCTCGTTATCTGCATACTCAAATACAATCATGTTGTTCCCCTTTCCAGAAACACCGGGAAACTGCACACTTTGAGCAATTGCACTTGTGTACGAAGGAGAAATGATTGTATCCAGATAAACTCTGCTTTTCACATCTTGTGAGAGTTTTATGAGTCTGTTTCGTACTTCAATCGATTTTGCTTTCGTTTCATTGTTCAGGAATCCTTCAATGAAATGAATGTAGGTTCCAAATCCGTAGCGATGCGCCATCCATCTCACCATATCGAAACCCGCTCTTCGTTCGAATGTATTTCTTGAGATAGAAATCACAAAAGGTCTCCAGTGATCTTCATCCTCATTGATGGCATCTCTTTTCTGAAGTAACATTTGTAAGCCACGAGTAACTTGAAAAATGATTCCTTTGAACAGATTGGCTATTCCTTTTCGCTCATTGTTCCTGAAAGACACCCACAAATAAATGAGCACCATTAAGGCAACACTGAACCAAGCATATACGGCGTTCATTTTGAACATCAGATAGATGCAAAGGAGGCCTCCAAAAAGAGACACATACCATTTGGAACGGAATGTTGGTCTGTAACTTGGATCAGCAGCCATGTGCTCAAAAAACGACACCATGCAGATGGCACCATAAGTAAGCATGAAGAACATGGATATAATAGATGCTACAGCATTAATGTCTCCCATGGAAACAAATATGAAGGCGATCAAACAAGTGACAACTGAAGCGAATACAGGCTCATTTGATTTTGGATTTCCTTTCGCTACAAATTTTGAAATTCGTTTCGGAAAAAGCTGATCTACTCCTAAAGCTTGCAATGTTCTGGGCGCTATTATAATTGAACCTAGTGCTGAGCTAATGGCTGCCCCTGCCAAACCAATTGGAATAATGGGCCCCCATAGCGCAATGTTCTCCATGAACAATTCATCCTGAGCAAGGCTTTCGAGCGGAGCTGAGTAGTATAACTTCAAGCTTACTCCAATGTAGATTACAATTCCTACGACGGTAGCCCACATCGTTCCTCGTGGAATGCTCTTTTTGGGATCTTTCAAGTCGCCCGAAAGCCCCAAACCTGCTGCTATACCCGTAAAGGCCGGAAAAATGAACGTAAATACTTCAAAAAAGGAAAACCGTTTGATGCTTTCCCCATCTAAACCGAGTATCGCATCAGGAATGGTTGCGCTCCAGTCATTTTGATTTCCATTGCCTGGTCCTGTCCCCAAGAAGAAGAGAATTAACGAGATGAGTAAAACTACTACAACCAGATAGAGTGCCTTCACTCCTACGTTGGCGCCTTTCGTTAACATCAGAAGCATGAGAAGGCCAGTCAGTGAGTAATTGACCATCCACGGCTCAATTAAAATACCCCAACGCGTGTCAATATAGACAAGGAGGCCTCTGCAAGAAACGGTAAAAGCGATGACATAGAAAGCGACACTAATGGCTTGACTTAGGTAAAGGGCTATACCGATTGCTCCACCAATGTTCAGGCCGAATGATCGCGAAATCATGAAATACGCTCCTCCCCCTTCTACTTTTTGGTTGGTTGCTATTTCGGCTACCGCCATGGCAGTAGGAATAGTCACTAAGTGTCCTATTAGAATAATTCCTAATGTGCTTAATAAACCAACATGGGCAATTGAAAAGCCAAATCGCAAAAATAAAATTGCTCCAAGAATTGTACTAATTGCTGTCATGAAGACCGGCAACGTTCCCATCGTACGTTGATTTTGACTAAGACTCACGGTTTTAGATAGAAGACGAAAATAAGATTTCAAACCTTACAATCATCAAAGATGTTAATTGATTAATCTGTTGCGTTCAAGGTTTCACGCTTCCAAGTGGACTCAGTAATTGATCTGCCGTCTTTGAAATAGTAAATGCCTGTTTTGGAGATAATTTTCCGGAAAGTGTTAACGATGTTACCTCGTTTCACAATACGTTCGATGACCATTTTGTTGCCCTCCTCATACGAGCGTTCTTGAACGCCTTCACTAAGGTCTTCTGCTCCTTCAGGTAAAATGTAATCTTCTGCGTCTCTGGGCTCTGTTGATTGCTTGTCAAAGGCCTCTTTGCGCGCATCATAGGATTTCAAGCGTGCTTCATCACTTTTATCTGAAAGCAGGTATGCGTTGTTCTCTTTTGCCTTATCAACGTTGTAGACATTTTCTTCGCGGTACACTTCTTTTCCTTCAGAGATGTCTTTATAGGCTTGCTTTTTGTTAACTGTTTTATCTTCAAGTGAAGAAAGTCTTTCGTCTGCTGCTGCTTGCAAATCACCTGTGTACTTTGCGTAGGTGTTCTTTTTGAATTCTGAATCTTTTTGATTTTCTAACCGCACCAGTTCGCCATCCCCTTTCTGGTCTCGGCCTTTCTCTTTACTGCGCTTTACATCATATTCATTTCCTTGGCGAAGTGAAGCACCCCTGGCATCGTATTCAGATGAATTTGCCTGATAAGTCTCTTTATCGCGCGAAGAACGGTCTACCTTAGTTTGGCGATAAACATCATTCTCATCAATGGAACGGTGATTTTCACTTTTTGTAATGGCATCTGAACTATTGTCTGCACGTCTTTTATTAGCGTCAGAGGTGTATTCAGTTATATTTCTAGAATAATCGTCCTTCTCATTTTCAGAATAATCGATTTTCATTTCACGATTCATTTCTCCATCTCTGTAAATCCGTTCTAACCTGTCTTCTTTTGAGGCGAGGAGTTCTGCTTGATCTTGTCTGCGAATTCTTGCATCAGCATTTTCATCAGCAAGAAATTTTTCGTAGCTGTCTTTCTTTTCTTCTATGGCAATTTTCTTTGCCCGTTCTTCGCTTTCACGTGCCTCTCTGTAGTAACGTTCGGCATCGTCCTCAGTGCTTGAATTCGCAGTGTTGGCAAAGTCTTCGCTTCTTCTTCTCTCTTCTTCTTCTCTTGCTGTTTTTTCTGCCGCTACTCTTTCACGCTCAAGTTCTTCTTCGCGCAGCCGGCGTTCACGATCCAACTCTTTTTGATCAGCTTTATTCTGACGAGCAAGTCGCTCAGCGTCCTCAGCTTCCAATCGCTCAGCCTCTCTTTTTGCTGCTGCTGCCTCAGCGGCAGAATTGTCAGCCAGTGCATTTTGTTCTGCAATCAAATCATCTATGCGCGTGATGCGTGATTTTGGATATTTCTCTTGATTTTTAAGGACTAGCGCTGCTTCGTAATCTTCTTTCGCCGCTTTTAATTGTTCTGAATCGAACTTCGTGTCAGCAGAAGTGATTAAGGCTTGGTATTCATTGTTGATTCTTTCAGCTTCAAGTCTTGCCTCATTTTCAGCAGCAGCATCCCCTGCATCAGCAATTGCCATAGCTAATAAATCATCAATTTTATCAATGCGTGATTTTGGGTATTTCTCTTCGCTTTTTACTTCGAGTGCAGCCAAGTAATCTTTTTTAGCCTCATTAAGTTGTTCAGATTGAAATTTTTCATCTGCTGCAATAATCAGGGCTTGGTATTCCTTATTAATTCGATCTGTTTCTGCATTGGCAAGATCTTGAGCCTGATTTCGGTCTGCCTGCGCTGCAAGGTCTGCCAGTATACCTTCTATCTCTGCAATCTTCGCTTTCGGGAGTTTCTCATTTTCTTTGAGTCCTTTGGCTTCTTCAAAATTTCTAAGGGCGACCTGGTATTCTTCGTCCTTCATATTTTTGTTACCTAGATCGATTGCCGCCTTGTATTTTGCCTCTAAATCAGCATTTGCTAAGTCAGCTGCTCGTTTTTCATCAATGCGTTTTTGCGCTTCCTTAATTTGACCACGCGGATAGTCCTCACTGCCGAAGAGGTCTAATGCTTGATTGTAAATGTCAATGGAAACAGCATAATCTTCGTTTTTGAATTTCGAATCAGCATCAGCCACAAGGCTTTCGTACTGTTTACGCTTTTCAATTTCTTCTAAGTCTTTTGCAATTTGATTCAAGAGGTCTTTCGGTTCTCTCTCATCTGGCTTCAATTCAATCGCTTCCTTGAGAGCATCCTGTGCATTCTCAAAACTCTTTTTCTTGATGTCGTTTTTCGCTTGTGCGATTAGTCTTTGGTAATTCGCTTCTCTTTCTGCATCTGCATTTGCCGCGGCATATGCTGCTTCGGCGTCAGCTAGTTTTTTCTGAACAGGCTCTTCATCGAAGATTTTAAGTGCCTCTTCATAATTACCAATGGCATCAGAAAACTTCTCTTCTATCATTTTCTGATCTCCCTTGGCTACCAACTCATTAAATTCTTCTCTAAGCTTAGCCAGCTCTTCTCCCAAATTATCTAGGCGCTCAAACTCATCTTGAATTTTGTCTTGCATTCGACTAGTGTGCCCTTCGTCCCAAGACATTGCATTCTGTTGCGGATCGAATGAAGATTTCCCGATTGGAACATCCAAAATTGAGCTATCAAATCCTTCAATATATTCAAAAAGGGACATATCAAGACTCATCTGAAAACCACCTGCCATATCTTCTTCAGGGATCCCTTTAGTGTCTAGCTGAAGTTTCTTGCCGATGTATCCGTCAAGCGAAAAATTAACTGAATAGATGTGACCCAACGGAAGTTCAAATTCATATTTACCATTTCCAGGTGTAATGAAATTTTCAAAAGGAGAACCATTTTGAAGTATGGTTATATCTACACTTTCTAACTTCTTGTTGGTGTTAAAGTCTTTCACTGCCCCGTACGCCAAAATCACATTATCTTGCGCAAACAGATGTGTTCCCGCGGAGAACGTGATAATGAGTACCAAAAAACTGGTGAAAAACGATTTAAAAACTACTTTTCCTTGCATGAAATGAGGTCTATAACCATACTTACTTCAACGTAAAAATACAGAAAAAGATATCTTACGCCCTATAAGTTAGCAAACGTTCACCAAATAAAGCTTTTAAGCTTGTAAAATGAATCGAAAAGAAAACAGTTTTTGGGAAGAAAACTCATTCCTTCTTCCAGCTGATGTTGTCATTATTGGAGGTGGAATTGTGGGGCTCTCAACGAGCATCAAATTAAAGCAAGAACGTCCAGAGCTCAGGGTTGTGGTGCTAGAAAGAGATCCGTTTGGGTTCGGAGGAACGACGCGAAATGCTGGTTTTGCTTGTTTTGGGTCTCCATCTGAAGTGCTTTCTGATTTAGAAACCATGGGTGAGGAGGCCGTACTTTTTTTGCTTCAAATGCGCTGGAATGGATTGACAGAATTGCGAAGACTTCTTGGGGATAAACAAATTGGGTATCAAAACTGCGGAGGAATCGAGCTTTTTGAACCGTCAGAAGAAGCTTTAAGTGCGAAATGTTTTGAAGCCCTTCCTACTTTGAATCGCTTACTTAAGAGCGTCACAAACCAAGAGACCTACATCCCGTATCAAGGCCTAAATAACTTGCCTTTTAATGGGTTTTCAGCGGCCATCATGAATCCACTTGAAGGATCAATACATACGGGAAAAATGGCCTATGCCCTTCGAAGTTTGGCATTGAAAGAAGGAGTTGAATTGTATGCTGGAGTAGAAGTTAAAAGTTTGGTTACTGGCACCAATTCGAGTTCTGTTAAATTGGCCTTCGGCGAAATTCAAGCAAAGCAAGTTTTGGTTTGCACCAACGGATTTGCGAAGGAATTGCTTCCAAGCCTAGATGTTACACCGGCGCGAAACCTCGTGCTAATGACCTCTGAAATTCCAGATTTAAATTGGGAAGGAACCTTTCATGTGAAAGAGGGGTACTTTTATTTTAGGAATGTTGGCCGAAGAGTTCTGATTGGCGGTGGAAGACACTTAGATGACACCTGGTCAAGCACTCCTAATGAGCCCGTCCCTGATCATGTTAAGGCCAAATTGACAGAACTACTTCGTTCACAAATAGTACCAAATTCAAAATTTGATATCACGCATGAATGGACCGGCTACTTAGGCATTGGTGCAAAGCGAAATGTGATTCAGGAATCTATTAACCCACATTTACATGTGGCTGTGAGAATGGGCGGAATGGGTGTTGCAATAGGAAGTCACATTGGTGCTGAATTGGCAAAAACGACCTTACAGCTGCTTTAATAGTAGCTCCTTCAGCTCTGCAAGCCCTTCGCTGCCGCCTTTAAGAATAGCATGAAACCTTCCGTCCCAAGGAAAATCTGGAAGATTGGGATCAACAACATACACTGGAACGCCCACTTGTGCGTAATTCACCAAACTTGCTGCGGGATAAACCTGCAGGGAAGTTCCTACCACAATTAAGACGTCTGCGGTTGCCACTAAATCTATTGCTGGTTCTAGCATTGGGACGGCTTCTCCAAACCAAACAATGTGCGGCCTTAGTTGTGATCCTAGTTCACAGAGATCGCCCTCTTTTACTTCCCAGTGCGTTGTTTCATAGACCAATGATTCATTCTTCGTGCTTCTAACCTTACTCAACTCACCGTGGAGATGAAGTACGTCAGAACTTCCCGCCCTTTCATGCAAACTGTCAACATTCTGAGTAATGATTTGCACATCAAAATGGGCTTCAAGCTCCACCAAAATAGTGTGTCCGAGATTCGGCTTAGCGGATTCTGCTGCTTTTCGTCTCATGTTATAAAAATGGAGGACTTTGCGAAAGTCTTCCTGCCAAGCTTGGGGAGTAGCTACCTCTTCAATGCTATGACCCTCCCACAGCCCATCACTCCCCCTAAACGTGGGAATTCCACTTTCAGCGCTGATTCCGGCACCAGATAAAACGACAATTCTTTTCATTTCGATCTCATTTTTTATTTCAAAAGTGATTTTTTTCCTTGCGATTGTTCTCGACGAGGTAATATTAAAAGAGCGAAACCATCTCAAAGAGTCAATAAATTCATGATTGGGTACAGCTCTGCTCTGCCCCTTATTTTATTATTAGAATACTCTTCTTACAAAGATGACTAATTTCGACCTTTGGTTTGAACGTCAATTGCCACACCCCTCTTCATCTGGATTGCACAAGCCCATTTCGAAACCCATGCAAAAGTTAATCACTCTTCTCGTTATTTCAATTCTTGCCTCTTGCTCAACGTCCAAAACCCTTAATACGGTCGAATCTATTGACCTCAAACAGTACGCTGGAAAATGGTTCGAAATAGCTCGACTCCCAAATGGCTTTGAAAAGGGCCTTTCATGTGTAACTACTGAGTACAAGGTGGGAAAAGCAATTGAAGTCATTAACCGGGGATTCAATGCAGAAAAGGGGAAGTGGAAGACCTCAATGGGTAAGGCGAAGAAATCTGGACCTGATGGCACCAGTCAATTAGAAATTACTTTTTTCTGGCCATTTACGGGAGATTATTACCTAATGAATGTAACTCAAGATTATGAATACGCTTTAATAGGCGCCCCTGACCGCTCGTGTTTATGGATTCTGAGTAGAACACCTTCGCTTTCAGAAAGCATCAAAAGTAAGTACCTCAGTCAAGCTCAAAGCGAAGGATTTGAAGTTTCTGAATTGGTGTGGGTTGAACACAATTGCGAACAGTAATTTTCGAAATTTAAGTTCGATCTCGTTGAAACAACAAAAGAATCTGTTACATTCGTATATATTTCGATAACTCCATTTATAAACAATGAATTCAACGCCAATTTTGGGACATTCTAGTTCCCGTACGAAATATAAATTAGCTACAATTGGCGCTATTTCTTTAATCTTATCATGTACTACCAACTTCTGATTGAATTAGAAGGAATTGAGCCGAAAATCTGGCGAAAAGTCCTTGTTTCTCCTAATGTATCAATGCGATACTTGCACCATACCATTCAAGTTGTAATGGGTTGGGAAAATCAACATCTCTACAAATTTGTAGCAGGTAATGAACGAATCACACAAATCGATTTCCTTGAAACGGAAGATCTTTTAGAAGATCATGAAGTTGAACTAGATCGGTTCTTCACGAACGAGGGTGATAAAATGAATTACTTGTATGATTTTGGAGATGAGTGGAAACACACTGTCACTCTTGACAAAATCATTTCTGAATCCGATGCTAAGCAGATTCCTTTTTGCACGGCTGGAGAGAGAAACTGTCCGCCAGAAGACATTGGTGGAACGAAAGGATATAAGGCATTTTGTGCCATTATGGCCAACCCTAAGTTACCTGAATATGATGAAAAGTATGAGTGGTGGGGTGGCGAATATGAGCCTGAATTTTGTCCATTGGAAATCATTAACGAAGATTTAGAAGGCATAGACACCTATGTAGAAGATCTTGGTGATGATTGGCTTACAAGCTAATCCCGTCGGATGAACTACATCGTTTTTGACCTCGAGGCAACATGCTGGAAATTGCGTAAACCGCCTCCTCAGGAAATCATTGAAATTGGCGCTGTTAAGGTCAGTGACAAAGGCGTCCGCATTAGCGAATTCAGTGCCTTTGTGAAGCCAAAACTGAATCCTGAGCTGTCAAGGTTTTGTAAGCAACTTACTTCAATAGAACAAGAAGACATTGATAGTGCTTACGATTTTGAGGATGTTATTTGGGAATTTGAAGATTGGCTCAATTGGAAAAACGAAGAAATCTTGCTTGTGGCATGGGGCGATTATGACCAAGAGCAATTAGGGAAGGATGCGCTTTTGCACGGATTAGAATTCCCTTGGTTGAAGCATTTTCTTTGTCTAAAAAAGGCACACACAAAGCTGTTGAAGCTGAAAGAACCTGTTGGCGTAAAGACGGCGCTAGAACTCGCTGGGTTTCAATTTGAAGGCACAAACCACAGAGCAATAGAGGACGCTAGAAATACAGCGCGAATTCTTGAGCATCATTTTGGTGAATGGTTGTTTCAAGATCCGAAAATGATTCAGGTTCAACGTTAATCAAACGTAGAGCGCTCTTTCAACACTTCATCTAGTGCCCTCAATTCTTTGGCTAATTCCGAAGCGTTCCATTGGCGTGTTTTTGCCAGTTCGGCTCCTACTCTAGCTTTAGTTCTTCTGACAGAATCAATGTTGAAGTTTATTCGCCCTGTTCTACGATCAAAAAAATCTTGAAGCGAACATACCATTTCGTTCTCAGTGGTATATGCTAGCTCTGCCAACACCAGTGCTACCTCAGAATTATTAGTTGCTAAAAAGACTTCTGCCTGCTCAAGAATCCCCTGAGAAACACGGCCATAATTATGGACGATGTACTCAATTTCGTAAGGGGTTTCTGCAAAAGTAGGAAAGACCTTTTCTAACCGTTTTACTTCTGTTTCTACTTCTGCGTAGTCTTTGAAAGACGCATTGAACAATTTATGTTGGTCAGTGGTGCACTCAGCTACTACTTCCAAGCGATTGGCTACCTCATCTGTGACCCTTTCTGCCATTTTACGGTAGCCAGTTAACTTCCCTCCGGCAATTGAAATGAGTCCATTATCAGAATTAAAGATTTCGTCTTTCCTACTTATGGAAGATGCAGATTTACCTTCTTCGTGGATGAGCGGACGCAAACCAGCCCAAGATGAAAGAACGTCTTTCAGCACTATCTTTTGTTCTGGAAACATATAGTTCACGGCCTCTAGAATGTAATTTGCATCAGCTAGGGTCACCCGAGGATTCATTTTATCTCCCTTAAAATCAGTATCTGTGGTCCCTAAATAGGTCACATTTCCGCGGGGAATAGCAAAAATCATTCTTCGATCTGAATGATCAAAGTACACCGTTTGTTTGATTGGCAATTTCGCTCTTGGCACAACTAAATGGATGCCTTTTGTTAAATGCAGTCGTTTGCCCGTGATTTTTTCGTTCAGAGATCTAACCTCATCAACCCACGGACCGGTAGCGTTCACAACTACCTTTGCTTTAATTTTGAATGCGCTATTTGATAACAAATCTTTCACTTTCGCCCCAACAACTTGCCCTTTCGAGACCAGCAGATCTTCAGCCTTCACGTAGTTTGCAATGCAGGCATTCTCAGCTGCTGCAGATTGAATTACGGCCATGACCAAACGGGCGTCATCAGTTCTGTATTCTGCGTAAAGACCACCACCTTCTAAAATTTCTTTCCGCAGCAGTGGCTCAGCTTCTAGGGTTTCCTTCTCATCAAGCATTTGCCTTCGATCTTCAGGAGACACTCCGGCTAAAAAATCATAGACAGAGAGCCCCATGCTCGTGAGCCAATAGCCGTAATTTCCGTCTTTCACTAAGGGAAGTAGCATTTTGTCAGGATGCACCAAATGAGGGGCCAAATGGTGAACAATGGCGCGTTCTCTTCCCACTTCATTGACCAGTTTAAACTCCAGTTGTTTTAGGTATCTGAGTCCACCGTGAATTAACTTTGAGCTTCGCGAACTAGTACCAGAAGCGAAATCATTCATTTCTATCAACGCAGTTTTTAGTCCACGTAAACGGGCATCAAGTGCGATGCCTGCGCCCGTGATTCCGCCTCCGATTACGAGTAGATCGAATGACTCTGATTTGAGTTTAGATGTGTTTTCAGTCCTTGTCATTTTCGAGCCAGCCTAACGTTCTTGATACTGCCTTTTTCCAACCAGCATATAATTTCTTCACTTCTGACCTTGCTTTCTGCGGGCTAAAAATGGCCTCCGTTTTTCTGAAGGTTTGCACTTCATCAAACGTCCATACCCCAGCACCAATCCCAGCCATAAATCCGGCTCCAAGCGCGGTTGATTCCACTTCATGCGGTCTGTTCACGTTCACTTGAATTACATCTGCTTGAAACTGCATCAAAAAATTGTTAGAGCTCGCACCACCATCAACCCGCAGCGAATGAATAGGAAGTTCAGAATCAGCAATCATGGCTTCCAGCACGTCTCTTGTTTGGTAGGCCATTGATTCTAGCGTTGCCTTAACGATTTCAGGTTTCCCTGTATCTCTTGTTAAGCCAAACATGGCCCCTCGGGCATACATGTCCCAATAAGGAGCTCCTAATCCAACAAATGCTGGCACCACATAGATGGGCTCTTCATTGTCAGCCTGAGAGGCGAAATACTCAGAATCAGGAGCTTCATCAATAATGCGCAAACCATCTCTCAACCACTGAATGGCGGCGCCCGCTATAAAGACGGAACCTTCCAAAGCATAAGTGACCTCATCTTCTGTGCTCCAAGCGATTGTATTGAGCAAGCCGAAGTTTGAACGTTTCGGTTTGGGGCCCACATTCATCAGCATAAAGCAGCCTGTTCCATAGGTATTCTTAACCATCCCTTTTTTAAAGCAAGCTTGTCCGAACAACGCCGCTTGTTGATCCCCAGCCACGCCATTTATGGGCACTTCTATCCCATTCAATTTTGCATTCCCAAAGAACCCAATAGAATGCCCCACAGTTGGTAGGCAATTTTTTCGCACCCCGAACAATTCAAGCAAGTGGTCATCCCATTGCATTGAGTTGATATTAAAGAGCATTGTTCGCGAAGCATTTGAAGTATCAGTGCGGTAAGAGTCGCCATCAGTCAAGTTCCAGATCAGCCAAGCGTCAACGGTTCCGAAACACAATTCGCCTTTATTCATTAGCTCATTGGCTTCAGGCACATTTTGCAAGATCCAGTTCATTTTACTTCCAGAAAAGTAGGCGTCAATGATTAACCCTGTATTTTCCTTTATGTATTCGGCATGTCCTTTGGAACGAAGTTGATCACAAAAAGCGGCCGTTCTTTTGTCTTGCCAGACAATGGCATTGTGGAGGGGACGCCCAGTTGTTCGATTCCAGGCTACGGTAGTTTCACGTTGGTTAGTGATCCCAATGCTCAACAATTCTTCTGGCTTGACGCTGTTTTGTTCCAATACTTCTTGCAGCATATCGCGCTGGGAGGTCCACAACTCTTCAGCGTCATGTTCAACCCATCCTTGCTTAGGAAAGTACTGCTGAAACTCCCTTTGGGCCACGCCAATGATGTTCCCCTTGTTATCCATCAAAAGTGCGCGAGAGGAGGTTGTGCCTTGATCAAGCGTTAAAATGTACTTCTTCATAGTTCGAAAGAAAGGTAAGAACTCCAGCTGACTGGATCATTAAAAAGAAGTAATTAACTTGTGGTCATGAAGCTTAAGAAGCTCACTTTTTTACACAATCCTTGGCAGCTCAGGCAAAATCTCACATAAATCAGCTTGGTTTCTAGTGAATACAAGATAACGAGGGACTTCACATTTTTGCTGGATCTACCGAACTTATTTTCAAAGAAAAAGAAGATGCTCCTGATGACCATTTCGCCTTTTTAATTCCGAAACGAAATTAGCGAAAGCCATTGCCTATTCAAAAGCGAAAGGGCTTCAGCTACAAGCTTACAAAGCAGCAATTATGATTGACTTCGGCACCGGCACAGCCATTTACTTTTATGACCCCTCAGGAAACATTGTAGAATTCATTGACCGTGCGTCTTTATACAAGCATTCAAGCCAACGCTTCTCAGCCGAAGAAATCGTTTGTATGAATGCGACTGGAATTCCTTTAGAGGATACGGCAACCGGAGTAAAGCGGTTCGTTTTGACTTTTTGAATTGTGCCGATGGATGCCCATTAGTTTGATGATAATTTTAGTTGGGGAAGAGATTTTGAAGGTGCTTTTCTTGTTTCGAAAGCAGGGCGAAATTGCCTCCCCACAGGTCTTCCTGTTATTCAAAATGATTTCAACATTGAATTTGAAATCGCTTCCGGATTGCAAGAAGCTTCTTTCAGATTCAGCTGATTTTCTTCTTCAATTCTGCATCTTTGCACTTAGAATTAATTCGTCCAGATGTTTCAACGCGTAGCCTTTTTAGTTCGTCATGAAGCCCGAATGGAATTCAGGCAGCAGCACACCCTTATTGGTATTGCACTTTTCGCATTGTCAACGGTGTATTTGTGTTATCAAGCTTTCCAGAAAATTGAGCAAGGAAAAGTTTGGAGTTCATTGTTGTGGATCATCATTCTTTTTACTGCTTTTAGTGCGATTGGAAAAAGCTTTCAGCAGCAGCAAAGAGGACTTCGTTTGTACCTCTATTGGAATGTCACTCCAGGCGAATTTATTTTGGCAAAAGTAATTTACAATATGGGGCTCATGCTCTTATTGGGGTTTCTGGCCTTCGGAGCCTTCGTGCTTTTTTTAGGTTCCGCGCCCTTTGAAAGCAACATGTGGGTGCCTTACATGCTTGGAATCACCTTAGGATCAATTGGTTTTGCTTCATTGCTCACACTTGTGAGCGGAATTGCAGCGCAGAGTGAGAGTGGTGTGGGACTCACTGCTGTTTTAGGTATACCTATTGTTATCCCCTTGATTCTTCTTCTGAACAGATATAACGAGAATATTCTTCTGAATGTACCTTTTAGCGAAAATTTAGAAAACCTTGGGTTTTTAGGGGTATTAACACTCGGAATTCTGGGCTTGAGCTATATCTTATTTCCCTACCTTTGGCGTGATTAAAATCTCGACTCTAAGATGAGGCAAAATTGGTGGAAAGTACTGTGCATTCTTCTTTTGGTTTACACCTTGGGCATGACCTTTTACATTCGGTTAAACCCGGGCATCATAGCCATTTCTGAAACAACAATCCAACCAGGCTATACTGAGCTTACGCTCGTTGGCTTTAACACGCATTTTGAACAAGCAAGAGAGTCGCTGCAAATTTTTGTGCGATCTGACTCCAATTTCATTTGTACTGATCTCATTGAAGTACTTGACAATGACAAAGTCATCTTTGGATTTATCGCCCCTTCCGAACTCCCAAGTCCGAGTATAGATATCTTTTGTAACAATGATAAAGATGGGACCCTGTTTTTAGGTAACGCTCTTTTTTGTGAAGGAGTAACGAAAGGTGACATTTTGGAAGACTGTGAAGTGGTTGTTGAAACAGATGCTCAAACGGGCTTCGGTTATCCCTTTCAGCCGCGAATTTTTGAAAGCATTCGAAACTTGATGCTGCATGTACCAATGTGGTTTACCATGTTCATCATTCTCTTTATCAGTTTTGTTTCTTCAATTCGCTATTTGAGCAACCCTAAAAAAGAATGGGATTTGCGTGCCGAAACGAGCGTAAATGTAGGTTTAGTCTTCGCCTTCCTCGGACTCATTACAGGTTCAATCTGGGCACGTTTTGCATGGGGAGCATGGTGGGTCAATGATCCGCAATTGAATGGCGCTTTGGTCACAACTTTGATTTACATTGGATACATCGTTTTAAGGGCTGGCATTACTGATGACCAGAAGCAAGCACGCGTAGCTGCGGTATTTAACATCTTCGCTTACGTTATTTTATTCATCTTACTGATGATCCTTCCTCGCTTTTCTGAAGGTTTACACCCTGGAAAAGGCGGGAACCCTGGTTTCAACACCTATGACTTGAACAGCAGCTTAAGGGCTGTTTTCTACCCAGCTGTATTAGGTTGGATCTTGCTAGGCTATTGGATTTACCACTTGCGCTTAAGGATGAACCGTCTGCGCAACAAATTGTATTATGATGAAGAACTTTAAATATCTCGTTTTTGCCTTTTTGATGCTTGTGACTGAAATAGCAAGCGCAGAACAATTGAGTGTGTTGGAGGAGACCTTTTTTGCTAGCGGAAAAATTTACGTGGTTGTAACGGTTTGCATGGTCATCTTAATTGGAATCTTCACCTACCTCTTCCGAACAGAACGAAAGTTGAAAGAATTGGAAAAAGAAGTATACGCAAATAACAAAGAATCATGAATAAAACGGGAATCGTTTTGATTGTGCTCATTGCCATTGTTGTTGGAACATTCATTGCAACATTTACTGGGGCAAGCACTTCTGTTAGCTTTGACGAAGCCTTTGCCAATCCTGGTAAAGAATTTAAAATATCGGGGACTTTAGACAAGACAAATCCTGTCATCTACAACCCTGAGCAAGATACTGAGCTCACTACTTTTCATATGATTGATGAGAACAATGTAACAAGAGAGGTGAAACTCAGAAAAGCGAAGCCAACTGGTCTTGAGCAATCAGAAAAGGTACATCTGTATGGACAATTTGAAAATGGTGAATTCTACGCCAACGAAATGCTCATGAAATGTCCGTCGAAATACGACGAAAACAATCACTTGCTGGAAACAGCGGAAGCCTCAGTACGTTAATGGATATTGTTTACACGGGAGAATGGACATGGGTTGCACGATTAGGTCAGCTTTTGATAGCTACCGGATTTGCAGCTGCATTGTTAGCTGTTTTTGGTTACCTCAAGGGGTCACTTGGAGATGGAAATGAAGAGTGGAAACGTTTCGGACGGAAGGCCTATTGGGTCCATATCGTCTCGTTCTTTTCAGTGATTGTTTTAATTTATATTCTAATTTTCAACCACCGTTATGAATTCCAGTATGTATGGAAATACATGAACAACGGTATGCCTACCTCCTTGCAGTTCGCGAGTTTCTGGGGAGGACAAGAAGGTGGGTTCTTACTTTGGATGTTCTGGCATTTAGTGCTTTCTATTTTCATCATTCGAAAGAAAGGTGTTTGGGAAGGACCGGTAATGACCTTTTTCGCCGCAGTTCAAGCTTCCCTTGCATGCATGCTTTTAGGTGTTTATTTTGGTGACTACCAGTTTGGACTTGATCCGTTCCTACTGACAAGAGAGGCCCCTAGTAACCTCGGGTTGCCTTGGACAAAACTCGCTGACTATTTAACGCGGGTGCCCATGTTCGAGGACGGACAAGGACTGAATCCATTGCTCCAGAATTACTGGATGGTGATTCACCCTCCTACCCTTTTCTTGGGATTCGCATCAACAGTAGTTCCTTTTGCTTTCGCCTTGGCAGGGTTGTGGAAGAAAAAATACATTGAGTGGATGCGTCCTGCCACGCCTTGGGCATTCTTTGGTGTAATGATTCTTGGAACAGGAATTCTTATGGGAGGCGCATGGGCTTATGAAGCACTTAGTTTTGGTGGTTTCTGGGCTTGGGATCCTGTGGAGAATTCTTCACTCGTGCCTTGGATATTGCTTGTGGGCGGAGCTCACTTACTCATGGTCAACAGAACAAAAGTCACCAGTGTATTCTCTGCGCTTTTCTTAATTATTGGAGCGCACTTGCTTATTGTCTACAGTACCTTCTTAACGAAAAGTGGAATACTCGGAGATACATCGGTTCACTCTTTTGTAGATAGTGGAATCTTGCCACAACTGCTTGTATATCTATTGGCTTTTGCTGGCCTAGCTACCATCATGATGATTCGCTCAACAAAAGAACGTTGGATGTACATCGGGGTCTTTGCTGTTCTCTTTTTTGTAGGCTACTTCGGACAGGCAGTAATACCTACCATTATCTATGTTGCCCTATTGGGATTCTTACTCATCAAGGCATACCGAAAAGACATTCCGAAACCAAAAGTGGAAGAAGAATTGTGGTCCCGTGAATTTTGGATTTTCATTGGCAGCATGGTTCTCCTTGCAGCGGCCATACACATTAGCTTCCAAACGTCATTGAACGTCTTCAATAAACTGCTTGAACCATTCGAGGGCGTATTTACTTCGCTTTATGAATCAACAGAATGGCCAATGGCGAAGTCATTGGCTGACCATTCTTTCGCGCCGAATACAGATTACAAACAAAGCTATCACATCGTTCAAGTGCCTTTGGCTTTCTTGTTCATCATGCTCATTGGATTTGTTCAATGGCTGAAGTACAAGAAAACCGACATGAAGAAATTTGTCAAGAAGATTTCTAGATCACTTATAATTGCCACTGTTCTGATGTCAGTACTTTTACTTTTTGCTGAATTCAAGACGAGTGATTTCCCTGTGGCAGCATTGGTCTTTGCTTGCATCTTTGCTTTCACATCCAATTTTGACTACCTCATTTCAATTGCAAAAGGAAAATGGGACAAATCTGGTGCGAGTATAGCTCACATCGGTTTTTCACTACTAATTCTTGGCGCGGTAATCTCTACTTCGCAAAGCGAAATCATTTCTCAAAATCAGATTGGGAACATTCAAGACTTGAATACAGATCTGAATAATAGAGAAGATATGCTCTTGATGCAGAATGACACCTTACAAATGGGAGATTATTTCATCTCTTATACAGATAGGCATGTTGATGGGATCCACCATAAGTTTACAGTCCAATACTTCGAAAACATTCCTCGTGCATACAAAAAGGACGAGATTGTTTATTACGGAGGAATGGTCTTTGAGGCAAAGGATGACCACGTAGCGAGCAGGAACTTCTTGGAGCAAATGGCAGACAATTGGCGAAGAATTGACTTTCCAAATGAACGACATGCAAAAGAGGCCATTCGCTGGTCAAGCGGAACAAAAGGAGATTCATTGTTCACACTAGAGCCAAGAATTCAGCTCAACGAACAAATGGGAAATGCCCCAGAACCAGACACACGCCACATGCTCCACAAAGATGTTTACACACACCTCAAGTGGGCGCGTTTAAGTGAGCCAGAGACTGATGAAGAAGGCTTCTTAGAAGGCCGTGCGCATGATGTACATGTTGGTGACAGCATGATTGTAAGCAACATCTTGGTGACCTTTGATGACATTGTTGCTTTGCCTGATAGTGAAAAAGCATTAAATAACATTTTCATTGATGACATTGCGCTTCAAGTGCGCATGACACTCAAAGAAAAGGGCGAAGAAAAAATCATTAATCCATTGTGGATTGTGCGTGACTCTCAGATCATACCTGATATGGTTGATGTTGATGATTGGGGCATGCGTGTGCTGATTAACCGTTTCGACCCTACTACGCAAACAATCAATCTCACCATTTGGGAGCACGAGTCTATTCGTAGAGATTTCATTGTAATGCAGGCTGTGGTATTCCCTCAAATCAATGTCCTCTGGATAGGATGTTTGATTATGATTCTAGGAACTACTTTGGCAGTGCGCCACCGAATTCGTTTGGCAAAACAATCGAAAAAGGAAGAATGAGTGCACCTCATTCCATAGATATTATTGGAAGCGGAAATGTGGCCACGCAACTCGCAATGGCATTGCATAGCCAAGGCGTTGTGATTGAACATATTTATGTACGAAACATCGAACGGGCTGCTTTGCTAGCTAAAACAGTGAATGCAGATACGGGAACGCTTGACGCAGTTGCTGAATTTGGTCCGCTGATGATTTTAGCGGTAAGTGATGACGCCATACAGACAGTGTCTCTTCAGTTACCCAAAACGCGGAAAACAGCCCATACCAGCGGAGCCGTTCCCCTAAATGATTTGATGCAAGAGAAAAGGGCCGTTTTCTATCCACTGCAGTCTTTTAGTAAAACGAAAAAAGCAGATTGGTCCAAACTACCGATCCTTATAGAAAGCAATGATCTTGGATTCGGAAAAGAACTCGAGCAACTAGGAAAACTTCTAACAAATAATGTACAGCAGCTGAATTCAGAGCAACGCAAGAAGCTTCATGTAGCAGCTGTAATGGTAAACAATTTCAGTAACCACTTGTACTTCTTGGCAGGCGAATTACTAAAAAGCAGCAATCTACAGCTAGATTTACTTAAGCCACTGATTGAAGAAACGGCTGGTAAACTGGAAAGCATGTCTGCCTATGCCGCTCAAACTGGACCGGCCAAACGAAAAGACATTCATACCATTAATGAACATTTAAACCTGTTGAGTGTGTATCCGGAAATGCAAGAAATTTACGCGCAGCTCACAGAAAGTATTTTGAAGCATCATGACTAAGAACTACAAGACTACCTTGAAGGAAATCAAAACCTTCGTTTTCGATATTGACGGAGTATTCACTGACGGTGTTGTTATCATTGACAGCAATGGAGAACAACTTCGAACTGCAAATGTAAAAGACGGCTATGCTGTTCAATTGGCTGTTAAAAAGGGTTTCAATGTAGCCATTATTTCAGGTGGGACGAATGAAGCTGTTCTAAGAAGATTTGCCGGATTGGGAGTAACAGATGTATTTTTAGGCAGCAGTGACAAAGTAGCTGTTCTGGAAAAGTACCTTCAACAAAAGGGCATTGAAATGAGCAAGGTACTGTACATGGGAGATGACATACCTGACTTCAAAGTCATGAAGATGGTTGGTCTTCCTGTTTGTCCCAATGATGCTGCACCAGAGATTCGAGAGATTTCGAGTTACATTTCGATCCATGGTGGTGGAAAAGGATGCGTTCGAGATGTACTTGAGCAGGCCATGAAAGTACAAGGCCTCTGGTTTGATGACGATTCACACCACTGGTAGGCTAGAAATAAGCAGGCAACGCTTCTTCTAAGTTTTTTCTTTTTCTATCTACGTCTACTCCCATGGCATGGTCTGGAGCCAATATTTCTGCGGCATAATAGCACTTCCAGCCCAATTGAAAATCATGCCGCGAACAGAATATGTTGCCCAAATCTAGGTAGACCCCTGCAATGGTTGGATTATCAAGCAAGGCCAATTCAAAATAGTTCAACGCCCTGTTTTTATCAGAAGGTTGAATGTGGTTTGCAGAGAAAATGTACATCACATAAGCGTACTCCCCTCCTTTCCCAATCAATTCATTCAAGGTTGCTATGTTCTTCTCTGCCGTTTCTTTGGAATTCGGCGAAGCCAACGCGCCCAAAAACAGTCCTATTTCTTGGTCCTCTCCCGCCAACGAAACCACTTCTGCTATCTGCGCTGACGGTTGAATCCCTGTGGAGAGCAAATAATCAAAAAGAGACAATAGCGCACTGAGGTTTTCACCTTCCGCTTTCAAACGTGTGTATGCGGCATTCATCTCATTGGAGTCCACTACCTGAACTTCATTGGCAAGAAGTTGTGCATGCAGTTGATTGAGCTTTTGGTGCCATTTGCCTCCACTCATTGCTGGTTTGCAGGTCAATTCATTTAAAACGGGAAGTGCTTTCGCACGCTCTTTTTGATTGGAATTAAGGCGCAATGTTTTGGTGGTCACTTGCTCAATAGTGGCAAAAGTATACTCCAAGTAGTGGGGACATTTGCCTGATTCTGAAATCACTTTCGCAATGTAAGGATGCACTTCGTGTTGATAAATAAAGTACTTAAAGAGCAGGTCTGACGCTACACCAACGCCCTTCTTCCCTTTTTTTCCAGGAATGTATTTCGTTACAACTTGATTGCCAGAAGACCATATCAGGGTGTCGCCTTTCTCTTCCAGTATCAGCGACTTCTGAGCTACAGCATCATTGAATGTGTGTCTAAAAAGGATTTCTTCATTGAGTTGGGAATTGAAAAAACTGGTTCCTAGGCTTACACTTTGAAGCATCCCATTTAGAAACTGTCTGTTTGCAGACTCTGCCAATCTATAATCAACAACGTGATGCAATTCTGTTACGCTCATGAGGCAGCCTTCTTTGTCTGTCTTAAAAGTTTTTTTCTGAACGAAATCAAACCATGTTGCTTCACCTAACACCAGTTCTCCGAAAGCATTTTCCTGGAAACTCACCTCAATTTGCCCATCAACAAAGGCATTTTTCGCTGGAACACCGTCTGGAAGGTCTAGTTCAAGGGTCCATCCCTCTTCTACCATTTGAACGTAAGTTGCTGTCTCATAGACGGCTATTTGTGCCGAAGACCCACAGGGAGTAAATACAAAGCCTGTTGCAAAAAGAAGTAGAAATCGCATTTTAAGTATGATTTGGACAAACAAGTTACACATTTGCATAGCCGTTCACTCGCATCTGAAGATCGTATATCCCAAGTTATTCACCTTCAGCCATATTCTTGTGGGGAATTACCCCGATTGAATATATATATATTGATTAAGAACAATACCTTTGCCCCCCCCGCACGAAAAAAAGAAATGGATCGTAATACAATCACCGGACTATTGTTGATGTTTTTGCTGGTACTAGGATACAACTGGTACACAGCAGAAGAGCCTCAACCTGAACAAACATCTTCAGCTACAATTCAAACTGACTCAGTTGCTCAAAAAGAGGGCACGACTCAGGCTGAAATTGTGCAAGCAACAGAAGAGCCTGACGAACAAATGTTAGCAAGACAGAACGCTGAGAGAAGCTCCAGATATGGAGTTTTTGCTGGTGCTGTTGGAGCGAATGAAGAGCTCTACACCCTTGAAAACACTCGAGTTAAGGTTGAAATCTCTTCGAAAGGAGGTCTATTCAATAGCGCAACGCTTGTTGACGGATTCAAAGCCTATTGGGATTCAACGGATGTCAAGCTTTGGGATCCGGCAAAAACAGAATTTATTCTTTGGGCTGAATATCCGGGCAAAGGAAAGATGAACTTGTCTGAGCTTTCATTCAAAAAAATAGCAGAGCAGCGCACCTCCAATGGCCAGCAATTGACCATGCGTCTAGAAACGAATGATCCGAAGAAGTACATTGAATATGTTTATTCTTTGCCTGATGATTCCTACTTGGTAGAGGTGAACTTGAACATTGTTGGCTTGGATCAAACGGTTGATATCTCAACTGCCAGACTTGATTGGAATGCGGCAAGTCACCACATTGAAAAAGGCATTCAATGGGAACGTCAGCACAGTTCTATTTACTTCCGTGAAATGGATCAGGGACGAGATTACCTTGGAGACGGAAGAGACGATGAAGAAACATTAGAGGACCCACTCAATTGGCTAAGCTTCAAGCAAAACTTCTTTTCAGCAGCCATTATCAGTAGAGACGGATTTGGCCCGAATGCCTTCTTGCACTCTACCCCTCCCAAGGATGATAGAGACACAACTGTAAACATGTTTTACGAAGCTCGACTTCCATTAGCGATGGAGTCTTCTTCAAATGCCTCTAAAAAACTTGAATTCTACTTTGGCCCGAATGACCTTGACCAGCTGAATAAGCTTGATGTTGATGAATTTGGTAAAATCATCGATTACGGTTGGTGGATCTTTGGATGGGTAAACCGTTGGATGGTCCGTCCAGTGTTCGATTGGCTTCTGGGCTTCATCGGTAACATTGGAATTGCCATTGTAGTGATGACCTTGCTCATCAAGCTGCTCCTTTCACCTATCACGTGGAAAAACTTCATGTCTTCTGCGAAGATGCGGGTTCTGAGACCAGAGATGGATGAACTGACCGAGAAGTTTAAAGATGATGCTTCTGGTAAACAGACTGCCACGATGGCATTGTACAGGCAAACAGGTGTAAATCCCTTTGCGGGATGTTTACCCATGCTTTTACAGATGCCGATTTTGTACGCCATGTTTCGCTTCTTCCCCGCCAACATAGATATGCGTGGAAAAAGTTTTCTGTGGGCAGATGATCTTGGAGCATATGATGCGATCATTACTTGGTCTCAAGAAATCCCGATTATTAGTTCCTTCTACGGAAATCACGTCAGTGGATTTGCGGTAATGATGGCTGTAAGTACTTTCTTCTACTCTAGAATGAGTTCCGCAAACATGCCAAATACACAGCAACCGGGAATGCCAAATATGAAGGTGATCATGAACTTGTTCCCGATCATTACCTTAGTATTTTTCAACAGATTTGCAGCTGGCTTAAACTTCTATTATTTCTGTGCGAACGTTATTTCTATCGTTCAAATGATTGTGATCAAACGTTACTTCATTGATGAAGATAAGATCCGTGCGAAAATTGACAGCAACAAGGCTACGCCGAAGAAGAAATCCTCATTTCAAGAACGGTTAGAAGAGATGCAGAAGGTTCAGCAACTACAGAAAAAAGGAAAAAAATAACATGATACGTCCACTCCATATATATCCGTTGATTTTAATGTTGCTTTCGGTGTTTGCTTGCAAAAGCAGAAAAGACATGGAAAAAGATACCTTGCCAATGGCTCAATCAGATACGGTTGTGGTTATTGAACCGGTGACCCCAGTTGAGCGTCCAACGGAAAAGAGTGAAGTGATTTACTATGAGCGTTCTTCTTGTTTTGGTACCTGTCCCAGCTTCATCTTCACCGTTGATTCTGAAGGCCAATGCAACTTCAAAGGGCGCAACTTTGTAGACATGATTGGAGACTACAAAGGTACAGTTGCAGAAGAGCAAGTGAATGCCATTCGGCTTCAGGCTTTGACACTAGGATATGATACATTGCAAGGGAGATATGACAATCGGATGGTTTCAGACCTTCCTTCTACCATCACATCAATTGACGGAAAGCGCGTTGTAAACCGCTACAACGGGCCTAATTTAAATCTCCTATATAATAGCTTAGACACCCTTATTGTTAAAGTTGTTTGGGAAGGCCTGAAAGATAACCAGAAGTAAAACCCATTCATCCGCAACAAGGACCATTAATTGTATGCTTTAGCAGATGGTCAAAAAGGGCGAAGGAACTCAAATAAGGTGTTGTACTTTTAACTTTGAAATTAACAACGCATGGCAATTGTTTCCATGCACTCATTATAAAACATGAAAATGAAAAAACTGATCGTTTTGATGACCGTCCTTTTGGCGGTTTCCTTTACCACTCGCGCAGATGAAGGAATGTGGCTCTTGCACATGTTGAAGAAAATCAACGAGGCGGAGATGCAACAAATGGGACTCAACCTCTCTGCTGAGGATATTTACTCTATCAACGAGGCAAGTCTTAAAGATGCGATTGTAATGCTTAACGGCGGAATGTGCACAGCAGAGGTGATCTCTGATCAAGGATTGGTGCTTACAAACCACCACTGCGCTTATGGTTCAATTCAATCTTTCAGTTCCCCTGACCATGATTATTTAACTGATGGTTTCTGGGCCTATTCTAAAGACCAAGAGATGGCTATTGAAGATTTCGAAGTGAGCTTTCTTGTGCGCATCGAAGACATGACTGCAAAAGTACTTGCAGGAGTGACTGATGAAATGTCTGAAGAAGAGCGTTCTGCTATGATTGGTCAAGCCATGAAAGAAGCGGAAGCTGCAGCGGTTGAAGGAACAGATTTTACAGCGCAAGTAAAAAGCTTTTTCTACGGAAATGAGTTCTACCTTTTCGTTTACAACACCTACCGCGATGTTCGTTTAGTTGGAGCTCCGCCGGAAAGTGTAGGTAAATTTGGAGGGGATACAGACAACTGGATGTGGCCGCGTCATACAGGAGACTTTTCACTTCTTCGCATTTATGCAGACCAAGACAACAACCCTGCTGATTACGCTGCAGACAACAAGCCTTTCACCCCTAAACGACACTTAAAAGTTTCTATGGATGGTGTTGCTGCTGATGATTTCACAATGATCATGGGGTACCCTGGTTCTACTGACCGCTACCTCTCTTCTTATGGCGTTCAACAAGCAATTGACGTTTACAACCCAAGTGTTGTTGAAGTTAGAGATGTGAAATTGAAGGCAATGAAAAAGCATATGGATGCTGACAAAGCTGTTCGAATTCAATATGCTTCTAAGTATGCTAGTACTGCTAACTATTGGAAGTATTACATAGGCCAAACAAAAGGACTGAAACGCCTGAATGTTTACGGTAAGAAAAAATCACTGGAAGATCGATTCCAAAAGTGGGTGGCAAAAGATCCAAAACGCGAAACAAAATATGGTGAGGCTGTTCCCATGATTTCAGAGTACTATAAAGCAACTGAACCAAACGTAAAGGCAAATGTATATGCGCTTGAAGCTGGATTGATAGGGGCTGACATCACCCTCTTCGCTTGGAGATTCAATAGAACTTTTGAGGCTGCTATGGCACAAGAGGACGAAGCGAAACGCACGGAAATTCTAACAAGCTTCGCTTCTACTGCTGATGATTTCTACAAAGATTACAACCTTGATACTGATAAAGACGTGTTCATCAATCTGATGACTATGTATAAAGAGAACATCTCTAGCGAGAATCTTCCTTCTATCTTCGCCTTCATTGACAAGAAGTATAAAGGAAGTGTTCAACGTTTTGCTGACGCGATGTATGACAAATCAATCATGACAGATCGCACCCGATTGAATGATTTCATTGCCAAGCCAAAACGCAAAAAGTTTGATAAAGACCTTGCTATCATGAATGCCCTTGCAATGATTGAGAAGTACAGAGCTTCTTTCAATTCTCCTGCACAAGACAAGTATGACAGAGGTTACCGTTTGTTTGTAGATGGAATTCGTAAAATGGACCCAGACTACAAATTCTCTCCAGATGCGAACTCTACAATGCGTTTGTCTTATGGAAAAGTAGATGGCTATTATGCCGCTGATGCTGTTCATTATGACTTCATCACTACTGCTCAAGGTATTCTGGACAAGCACAACCCTGATGATCCAGAATTTGTAATGCCTTCTACCTTAATTGAATTGCTCAAGAAGCGTCAATATGGCCAATGGGCAGACGAAAATGGCGAATTGGTTGTTTGCTTTATCTCAGGAAACGACATCACAGGCGGAAACTCAGGAAGTCCTGTTCTTAATGCAAATGGAGACCTCATAGGTCTTGCTTTTGATGGAAACTGGGAAGCGATGAGTGGTGACATTGCATTCGAGCCAGAATTGCAACGCACCATTTCTGTTGACATACGTTACGTTATGTTTATCATTGACCAAATGGCTGGAGCACAGAATTTGATTGACGAAATTGACTTCGTTAAAGCGCCTCCAGTAAAGCCAACGCCTCAAAATGTGAAGGCAGAAGTAGAGCTGAACTAAATTTTAAGAAAATTGATTTAAAAACCCCTTGGTTGATTTCAGCCAAGGGGTTTTCTTTTGCCTTCAAGTGCTGAGAAGTGAATCAGATTTGTTCTTTTCACTATATCCAATGACCTTTGTACCTATGGAATATAGAAGACTAGGGAAAAGTGGTTTGCAAGTGAGTGCGCTATCTTTCGGTAGCTGGATCACTTTTGGAAATCAGATACAAGATGGGACATCAGAGCGTCTCATGGACATTGCTTATGACGCAGGGGTGAACTTCTTTGACAATGCTGAAGTTTATGCCGCAGGTAAGTCTGAAGAGGTTATGGGCAAGATCTTAGCAAATAAGAACTGGTCTAGAGATACCTATACCCTTTCCAGTAAAGTCTACTTCGGGGCTGGAGGAAAACGACCAACGCAAAGAGGATTGAACCGAAAGCATGTTGTTGAGGCCTGTGAAGCAGCTATTAAACGACTCCAAACTGATTATCTTGACCTTTATTTTTGTCACCGCCCAGACAAAGACACACCCATTGTTGAAACGGTTTGGACCATGCACAACCTCATTCAACAGGGAAAGATTCTCTACTGGGGCACCTCAGAATGGAGTGCACAAGAAATCATGGAAGCACACCTAGCTGCAGAAAGATACAACCTCATTGGCCCTACTATGGAGCAACCGCAGTATAACATGTTGGTGAGAGATAAGGTGGAAGTAGAATTCGCCCAGATCTACAAAACAGTTGGATTAGGAACCACAATATGGAGTCCGCTTTGCAGTGGAATCTTAACCGGTAAATACAACGCTGGTGCAGAAGCTTCTGTACGCTTGAAAAGAGGTGAATTAGAATGGCTTGCCGAAGCCATGTTAACCGATGAAAATCTGAATAAAGTCTCAAAGCTGGGGAATTTAGCGAATGAATTGAGCGTATCTCTTCCTGTATTAGCACTTGCATGGTGTCTTAAAAATCCGCAGGTCTCCACCGCCATTTTAGGCGCCTCGAAAGAACATCAGTTAATCGAAAACCTGACCGCTTTAGATGCAGTACCTTTGTTAACAGAAGAAGTGATGGAAAAGATTGAGCTCATCCTCAACAACAAACCAGAACACCCACAGTTTTAATCTTACTTCGTTGAGAATAGACATTCTAACCGTATTACCCCGTCTACTTGAAAGTCCTTTTGCTGATAGCATACTGAAGCGTGCTATCGACAAAGGAATTGTTGAGGTAGGAATCCATGACATCCGCGCATACTCAAAGGATAAGCATCAAAAAGTAGATGACTATGCTTTTGGAGGTGGTGCCGGAATGGTCATGACCATACAACCCATTCATGATTGTATAGAGGCACTCAAAGCGGAGCATGAATATGATGTAATCATCTACATGACGCCTGATGGTGAGCAGCTAAATCAGCAAATTTCCAACGAATTGTCTATGAAAAAGAACATTATGATTCTTTGCGGGCATTACAAAGGAGTTGACCAACGTGTACGAGACCATTTGGTAACACGCGAAATCTCAATAGGAGATTATGTCCTTTCTGGTGGAGAATTAGCTGCTGCAGTGTTATCAGATAGCATCATTCGACTCATCCCGGGGGTCTTGAATGATGAGACTAGCGCATTGTCAGATTCTTTTCAGGATGATTTATTAGCGCCTCCCGTTTACACTAGACCAGCTGATTACAATGGATGGTCTGTGCCTGATCTATTAAAATCTGGAAATCTCAAGAAAATTGAAGATTGGAGGTTTGAACAATCCCTTTCTAGGACGAAAGAACGGAGGCCAGACCTTTATGAACGTGGAAAAAAAGGATAAATTTGCTCTTTATGAACCTCTAGTGTAATTCGTCCAAATTAACCTTGAGCTAACTACAACAGGTTCAATTAATTAAGATTTTTTGGGGTTGAGCAAAAAAAGAGCGTTCAATTGGCTTTCAATTTAAGTAGATTTCGTAATATTGCACTTCCATTTTCGGATAGGACAAAGAACAGCGCCATGGATAAGATTAAGGATATAGTTAAGAAATTTGTAGAGATTCAGGATTTACCTGAGTTTGGAGCTGGAGATACCGTTACAATTAGCTACAAGATTAAAGAGGGAAGCAAGGAGCGTATCCAACAGTTCCAAGGAGTAGTTCTTCAACGTCGTGGCTCTGGAATAACGGAAACATTCACTGTCCGTAAAATTTCTAGTGGTGTTGGTGTTGAGCGTATCTTCCCAACAGCATCTCCATTTATTGATAAGATTGTTGTGAATAAGAGAGGTAGTGTGCGTCGTTCACGTATCTTCTATCTACGTGGTCTTACAGGTAAGGCTGCTCGTATTAAAGAGAAAAAGCATTTCAAAAAATAAACGAAATTTTTGTTTCGTTCTTGAAAGCCTCGACCTAGTCGGGGCTTTTTTTGTTGTCATCGCCCTACAGCATCATCATTTACCATCCTACATCGACTGATTAATTGCTCATCTACCTTGCGCTAACAAAAGCGTTAAAATGAAAGCAATACAACTTAGTTCTCTTCTTACTTTCTTCTGTGTAACATCTGTGTTCGGGGTCAATGCAACCGAATTAATAGTTGGATGCTCTGTTGATGTAACTGAATATTGCCAAGGTGACCTTATAAACATCAACTGGCAAGTAGAAAACGGATCTTACGATCCTTCGAATGAGTTCTACATTCAACTCTCAGATGAAAATGGGGAATTTGTAGACTCGTACATCCTCGGGTCATTTATAGCTGCCGCTGGAAATGGAACCGCTTCAGCTATGACTCCGATGTCAATCACAGGAGGATCAAACTTCCATGTGAGATTGATTTCCACTTCCCCATACTCTATTGGAACACCTAATGAAGAGGCCATTCAAATCCGTCCTGATGAGCCCGCTTCTCATGTGACTCCCATTATCGTTTGCAGTGATACCGAATCATTCCAACTCCAGGGAGGATTTCCGGCCAACGGCTCCTACACTGGAGCTTTCACTGACAATGGCGTTTTCTACCCATTGGTTGCAGGCGTAGGATTTCACCCAATAACGTATGAAATTGAAAATAATTCTGGGTGTTCTTCCCAATTCGAAATGGTGGTTCAAGTGAAATCAACACCAGCAATTTTCCCCGTTGCTGTTGGAGCACTCTGTACAAATTCACTCCCATTCATTTTGCAAGCTGAGCCTTCATCTGGAACGTGGTCAGGACCAGGAGTCACCAACAATGTATTTCATCCAGAAGAAGCAGGAATTGGTTTACAATCAATCAGTTACACTTATCAATCATCAAATGGGTGTTCAGCCACAGAATCTATTGAAGTAGAAATACTTGAATTACCTGAAATTTCATTCACAGCTCCTTCAAGCATTTGCCAGAATGGAGATCCATTGCAACTAAACACAGGACTTCCAGAAGGAGGCAATTACTTTGGTTCATTTGTACTTGGAGATGCCTTTGACCCTTCTGAAGCAGGCGCAGGTTATCATGATGTTCATTATGGCGTTACATCTACTCAAGGGTGCACCAATACTGCTACGGCAGAATTAGTGGTCTTCGATGCCCCCCCTCCGGGATTCGACTTACCAGAAACGTTATGTGAAAATTCTCCTATTCATAATTTGGATCCCAATCCGATTGGCGGAACGTTCGCCAACATGGAAACCACTGAAAACAGCATTGACCCGTCAGAGTTTCTGCCCGGCTCACATCTGCTTACCTATACAATAGTAACCCCAGACGGTTGCATAGTGAGCACTACTCAATATACTGAGATCTTCTCTATCCCTGATGTAGAGCTGAGCATGGCTGATCACTTTTGTTCATCTGATTTTGTCTCCATAACTGAATTTGGAACGCCTGAAAATGGTCAGCTCACAATAGACGATGTGATTATAGATGAGTTCATCCCATCAGCATTTACAACAGGATATCACAATGCAATTTACTACTTTGAAGATCTGAATAATTGCTTGGGAATGGACGTAGGAGGTTTCATTCTAGAAGCAGCTCCCACAGCTCCTGTACTAACGTTTGATGGAGTATCACTTACAGCTGAAATTCCTCTAGGAGCGTTTCTAAGCTGGTTCCTAAACGAACTACCTATTGCGCAGCAAGGCACAGGATTTATCCCAAGTGAATCAGGAGTCTACACCGCCAAGGTTAGTTTGAACGGCTGCGATTCAGAAATGTCTGATGAGCTAGACTTGACCGTTTCAAGCGTTCAAGAAATGTCAGAGGCAGGGATGCGTATCTACCCTGTCCCATTCATCAATCAATTGATCATTGACGCAGGTTCGTATTGGAATTTGAATGCAACCATGAAGCTCTATGACGCCAATGCAAGATTGGTCATGGAATGGAACAATGATGAAATTCAAAAGCTCAATGGAAAATACATTGTTAACTCAAACCTTGAAACCATTTCAAGAGGCACATATGTGTTGATCTTAACGAACTCAGAATCGACTTTTAGAGCACTGATTACCAAATAATTTTTATTTCACCTCCTTACCGAAGGGCTACTTTCCTATCAAGATAGAACAGTGGCCCTTTATTTTTTTCGCACCTTCGTGCTATGCAAATAGAAGTAGTAGCAACAACAGCCCAAGGTTGCATCGATGCAGAGCGCAACGGTGCAGATAGAATCGAATTATGCATGGACCTCTCATGTGGTGGGGTAACCCCTTCAGTTGGATTGCTTAAAGCCGTCTTAAAAGCGGTAAAGATTCCTGTTTTCGTTCTGATTAGAGCCCGTGAGGGAGATTTTGTCTATTCTCAACTTGAAAAAGAAATCATGCTAGATGACATTCGCACTTGCGTTCAGCTGGGTGCGCATGGAATTGTTGCAGGAGCCCTCACCCCTACTTTTGAGATTGACGTTCCCTTTTTGAACGATGCAAAACAAGCTACTGGCCATCTTCCTTTCACTTTCCACCGGGCATTTGATGAAACAATAGAACCTTTTGAGGCTGCGCGAATTCTGTTTAAAGCCAAGGTTGACCGCATACTAACAAGCGGACAAGCCAAGATAGGACCAGACGGACATTACCTAATAAGAAAATTGATGCACCAAACAGAATGTCCACAATTGCTTGGCGGCAGTGGCATCACTCCTGAAAATGTTTTACCGCTCCTCGAATTAGGGATTCCAGAAATCCATTTTGGGGCGCGCAAGTGGAACTCCGGACACATTGGGAAAGGCCTGTTTGACCCGGGTTACAATGAAGTAGATGGAGCCATCGTTCGCCAAATGCGCAATTTAGTAGACTCGTTTACTTCTTGATTTGTCTTTCTATATTGTACCGAACAGCGCGTGCCTTTTCATTCTTCAGCCTCACTTGCAACCACCTGCTTAACTGAGCTTCTGACTTCACCAATTCTGCCGTTTCCATGTCTTTCGGCCATTCTACCATCAGCGTAGGAATGGTATCAGGATTGTGGCTGAAATTGGTCTCACACAGGTATGCAAATGCCGCCTTTCGAATTTCTGGAAACAACATTTTAACCTCAGATGAAAGCGCCTCAAATTCACCTGATTCTCTATCTGAGATGAAAAGCTTGTCGCGGAGCATTCTGATTTCAGCTTCTCTATCTTGGATCTGTGTTCGGTAAAACGCTTCTATTTGTTGCGAAGAATTCAGTCTGTTCTCCTCCCGAACAGACTCTATCTCCAGGGTAAAATCTTTGGGCTGTCTAATATCAAGAAAGCAATTATGAAGCCCTTCTTCAATTTGGAACTGGTCCCATGAAGCACGCAAATCAGCTGATATGGGATCTCCCATTAAGGCCAGCTTAATCATTGGGTTTTCTGCGTCATAGATGATTTTGTCACTAATAATGGTTGTCCCTTTGCCTTCTAAACTCAATTCAACCTTCGTTAAAAATCGATGTGCATTTCTGCTGAAAAAACTCTGCTTCAGGACACTATAGAAGATGAATGCGCTGGGCAAAATGGTCGTAATTAAGAAGATTGAGATATACCTTTTGATGCGTTTCTCTCTTTTTGGATCAATGAACTCCTTCACAGGAAAACGCAAGTACCTGATGTACAAATAGGTTGGTAGTGCAATGAATACCGAGTTAATAAAGAACAAGTACAATGCTCCTAAAAAATAATCCCATTGTAAAGTTGCCAAACCGAAACCAACTGTACAGAGAGGTGGCATGAGGGCTGTTGCAATGGCGACACCCGGAACCACATTGCTTTTTAAGCTCTTTGAACCTGCAATAATTCCCGCAGCTCCTCCAAAAAAGGCAACTGCAATGGCCAGCAATGTTGCTGATTTTCGATCTTTTAGTTCCAGGTTGATCTCTGGAGTTGGAACAATGGAAAAGTAAACTGTAGAGATGATGATGGCAATTACCACCGCTGTCCCAAAGTTGATCAGTGATTTCTTTAAGAGATCAAAGTCGTTGGTACCCGCAGCCAAGCCAACTCCTAGAATTGGACCCATCAAGGGTGAAATAAGCATGGCGCCAATGATAATTGGAATGTTTCCAACAGAGAGACCAATTGATGCAATGAGAATTGAAAAAATCAAGATCCAGACTGCATGGCCTCTAAATTCAACATCCTGTCTAATTCCTTCTGAAGTACCTTCTTTATCAATTCCTTCGCGAAGACTGAGGATACGCGTGAGGTATATTTTGACATTCCTGATAAAAAGCGCAAAAGTCCACTTCACATTCGACTTCGAATCTTCAATTTCTTTCGCTTTCAGCTCCTCACCCATAGGGTCTTTGGTAGCATCTTCAGGAGGGTTTTGCGCGTCTTCGTTCATTGATGAATTTTCATCAAATTTAGAAAACCTTCGTTCACTTTGACTTACCTATCAAGTTTTGTAACTCTTCAAGAGAAGATTGAAAGCTTTCACTTTCCAAAGAGGCCGCAATGACCTCTTTTTCTTTCGAAGTCAAGTGCCAACTTAGTGACACTTTACTCTCTTCAGATTGGTGCAATTGGAAAGGCACAATGGTGATGCTGTTTCCAAACCAAGCAGAGAGGTATAAAAACATTTGATCGTTGTTATAATCTTGTGTTTTGGTAATATTTCCATAAACTGACCCCAATGGAGCGGTAATTTTATTAAAGAGTGTTCTTCCCCGCGCTTCTTTTGAAAAGCCCCTATCAACATCACGCACCTGTATGATCACAACACCACTTGTGTTACTGTTGATCCAGTCTCTGAATGAGTATAAAAATTGCATAGTTGTTTTCATACCAAAGTTATCACGCATCCCCGCATCCATGACATCAATAGGCGGATCAGAAGGGAGCGTTACGCTAGGTAGAATGTACGGAAAGGTTGCATTCATTCGCAATGCCGAAGTAAAATGCAGATCATATGGCTTTTGGTTTTCAAAAAGTCTCAAGTACTCCACATCTTCACTAAGTGTTGTATAATTGACTTGCGGAACAGGCTTATTTTGAGTGAGAAAGGAACAAGGTTGTGCACTTATGATCAATCTTCGTCCATCATTCATAATGGTTGGAGCCATAATAAGCATCGGTATTTTCGCTTCTTGCTCAGGGATACGATAGTCTCCTAAGCGTTTATCCAGCAAATTATTTGTGTTTGAATTGAGTTGTTTCTCGAATGCCCAAGCTCTGTCTTTGGCGTACTCCTGATCACCATCTTTAACCTTTCTGTAACGGATGAAGAAATCATTGGTCGCAATGGTGAAAATAACTGGATTCAAGAGGTCTTTCCCCATGCGCTTTGGGAACTCATTAGACCATCTGCTTGGACCATTGTTTTCTTGCTCTTGCAGGTATATTTCGCGCAGGTATGCCGCGCCAATCATTCCGCCTGAAGAGCCAGATATCAAGGCGGTTTGATTTAACAATCCACCTCCAAGAACGCTGTCAGCATAAGCTAAACTACTGATGGTCCAAAGGGCTGATCTGGAACCTCCACCGCTCGTATTCACTATGACCAATTTAGGCTTCTCTCCTTCAATTGATGCCTTCGTTTGATTCTTCTTTCGCCAATTTTTCAAGATACTCAGTGTATGCATAAAATCAGCATTTGCAAGGCTATCATTCGCATTGATAGAACGCACATACGCTTCAGTGTATGGAGCAGGTGCAGTAGTATAATCCATTCCATATGCTTGGTTTTGAATGTTCAAAACCGCGAATTCAGGCATTGAATAATTGACTATAAAAAACACCAATATAAAGACTGTAAGAGTCCATCCTTTGATCCAAGAGTAAAGCGCTGATATAAACATCAGCATCATAGTGAAGAAGAGCATCACGCTGGCAGCTGCCGGTAAAACGAAGTAGTGATTTTCTCCAAAAGACCCCAGAATAACAAAACTCACCATTAAGGCTACCTCGAATAAAGACGCATTGAGATGGTTCTGGGCAAAAACTTTATTCAACAATTCAGGATTGTAGTGATCTGATGACCTTGCGAGGGCAATTCTCCTATGAGAGACAAGGTACGTTTCGGTCTTCCATTCTCTATTTCCACTGCGCTGTTCACTCCATCTTCTTCTTCTATGGAGGTTTGTTTTGACCGGTTCAGCATCTGTTTGATTAGCTTCATCATCAGGGCCAAGGGTAGAAAAGTTTTTGAGGTTCTTATTCGTGAATCTGAAATACAGCAACGAGGTAATGAGAAAGATAATGAGCCCAATCACAAATCCAAGCATGTTGACCAGCACTTCAGAGACACCAAGAAGTTCCTCTTGGTACTGAAATTTGACACTGCTAATGACGTAGGTGATTACAAAGGTCAATGGAATGACGAAGTTGTTTACACAGAACTTCGCAAAAGGCCTATTTAAAGTAGCTATGAATGGAAATCTAAATCCATGAAGAATATAAGTATAGAGGTTAAATGCCAAAATGAATCCACCCAAAGCAAACCCCACCATTCCAAATGAAATAGCGCTATTCTCCCCCATGTATTCTGGATACAAAAACTGGTAAGCAACACCGTATCTAGCTGCTAGGTAGTTTAGGGTATATCCGAAAAGAAGGAACCAAAAGAAGAGCAAAAAGAGGTTCTTCTTAAAATGCAAAAACAGAAGTTGGAAAGGAAAGAAAAAAATAATTCTCTTCAATCGTTGTTTCTTGCTGACATTGGTTGCTGCGTTCACAAATTCGTTTTACGATGAAACGTTTTCAAAGTTAAATTAGGCACTATATTTTAATAGAGACTAAAATTAGGTCTTGGTTTCGAGTAAGCGGATTCTAGAAAAAACAGATAGCTATATTCTAAAGCTAGTACATTCTCATTCGTCAGTTTCCCTACTCAGCAACTTTCTCAGCAACCCGTTTTCTCACTTCGTTCTCAACAGACTCTGTTTTTTCTGCAAGCGCTTTGCATTCACTCAAAACTTGATTCCCCCAGACTTTATCTTCCAGGTCTACCATGTTAATTTGAAC
The DNA here is from genome assembly GCA_047636995.1 of Flavobacteriales bacterium. GTDB lineage: Bacteria > Bacteroidota > Bacteroidia > Flavobacteriales_D > Sanyastnellaceae > JAQWQB01. The sequence continues at coordinate 115,226 of JBLIGQ010000002.1, forward strand.
ATTCATTACGGCGCCTAAAACAGCAGAACGTGAGCACAAGGCTCCTACACCAGCATCTGTTATTGAGTTCGGATTGCCAATTTCAGCCATTGCCTTGCACAACTCCAATCCGGCAAATGCTGTTCTTGCCACCTCCAATGGGATTTCAATGGCATATTTCGTTGCCGCTTGAATGGCTTCCTTTCGAGCAGCCTTATCTTGGTCAGATCCTTTAGGCAGACCAAAAGCTTCCATGATTCTATTGAAGGCATTGGTGTCTTCATCAACCAGTTGAATCAATTTTTCTTGAATTTCCATTCCACGAACAGCCCATTCAGAAAACTCCTCCCATCTGGCATCCCAACCTCGCTTATGGGCACTCAAATTGGCTACCATTGTTCCAAGTGAAACACCAAGAGCAGCAGCATATGCAGAAATAGAACCTCCGCCTGGGGCCATTGATTCAGAGCTTGTCTCTTGGGCGAAATCAACCAATGACATACCTACCAATCTCCCATTCTCTCCTCCTTCAATCATGTACTCAATGATCTTCTCTTCAGGCTTAAATGGAGCGAGGTCATCAAGTCCCAAAGACTTTACAGCAATTTTAATTTTCTCTTTTTCTGAAATGCCTAAAGAACGCTCTTGCTTAGTCAAGTAATGATCTGCAGCCTCAATTAGAACGCGTTTAGGCAGCAATCCAACTACTTCACTTCCCGTTACACGCACACCTCTCTGTCTCGCTTTTTCTGATGCTTCATCAAATGCCTTATGAACAGAGGTGATATTGATGTTCGTCAAATTCAATGATAACTGTGCAATTCCGTATTCTTCAATATACCAACCAATCCCTTTTACAGATTTCAATGTTCCTGGCTGACGAACAGGCTCTCCGTTTTCATCTAACACTTTCTTTCCTGTAATGGGATCTCCTTCTCGCTTTATTCTTCCTGCTTCGCGAAGATCAAAAGCAATGGCATTTGCCCGTCTGGTAGAAGTGGTATTCAAATTGATGTTGTATGCCACAAGGAAATCCCTTGCGCCAATGGCGGTTGCCCCGGTTTGCTTTGCGCTCTCGTTAAATTCTGCTGGACCGAAATCTGGTTTCCATTCTGGCTTTGATAACTTCTCAAGTCCTTCATACTCTCCTGAACGACAGAAGGCAAGATTGGCACGTCTTGGATCAGATGCAGCTGATTCATAAAAATACCCAGGTATGCTTAATTCTTCTCCTACTCGCTTTCCTAATGCATGGGCAAGTTCAACGCATTCTTCCATCGAAACGTTTGAAACAGGCACAAACGGACAAACATCGGTTGCTCCCATTCTTGGGTGTTCACCTTTTTGCTTGCGCATGTCAATCAATTCAGCCGCTTTTTTAATCAATCTAAAAGCTGCTTCAACCACTTGCTCCGGCTCCCCTACAAAGGTAATTACCGTCCGATTTGTTGTGCTTCCTGGATCTACGTCAAGAAGTTTGACTCCTTCTACAGTTTCAACAACACTCACAATCGCTTGAATTTTAGCCTGATCGCGACCTTCAGAAATATTTGGTACGCATTCTACGAGTTTCCTTGCCATAACATCACTTTTTAGTGGGACGAATGTAACAGGAAAATCCAATGCTTGAAAGTTTATATGCCGTTCTTTAACCTGAGACCAGAGATGCACCCAAATCACCTTGTTCTAAACCAGTTCAGAATTCCCCAATAAAGAAGATGAGCGTTGCACTGTACCACTCAAAACCCACTCAGCAAAACGTTCACTAATAGAAGAAATATCCCTACAGGCAACAGATTTTAGCGCTTCTTCTCTCATTTTTTGCTGCTGCTCATTTGAAAGATTGATAAAAATTTTTGCGCAATGTGTGAATTCGGAAACGGAATCGCATTTCCATCCATTCTCCCCATTTCTAATAAGCTTAGCATGCTCTCCTACATTAGAAACAATGAGTGGTACTCCTGCTGACAAGATTAGTTGAGTTAAATGAGAAGCGCAGCTGAGGTTAAAAAGATGCTTACTGCTCGGGCTCAAAGCCAAGTCCCAATTTTCTATTCGCTCCTGTAATTCAAGTTGTTCAGTAAAGCACGCCTCTGTTGGCATGCTAAGCTGAATCAAATGATACCCTCTGAATGCTTCGCGAATTTGATTTCGATCCTTGGCATTGCGCAGTCCGATGAGCTCAAGTTTAATGGGGAAATTAAGCTCCTTCAGCACAGGAATCAACATTTCGTTGAGCACATTCAGGTTCGATAAGGTCTCGTCTGTTGAATCATTCAATCGGCAATCTGCGATCCATCCTATTGTGAGCCTAATATTCTTCGGAGACATTGCTATTTCTTTTGCTTGAACTGGCGTGGGCAAATAGTAAGACACAACACCTGTTTTCTGCACAGCGTTCTGGACCCATTGACTCCCTGATACAACTGTTTTTGCACTGTTCAAAAAGGCATTGTAAGTGTGGGTTTTTTTAAGGTGGTTGACTGAGTAATCAACGTCGTAAACGATGTCTTTCCTTTGCCTAGAGAGGAACAACAACATTTTAGCATAAAAAGATTGATCAATCACCTGCTGAATCACCACCTTAATGTATTTCTTTCTGTAAAAAGTCAGTTTCAATATCAAAAAAGCAAAACGAATGTATTCCCATTTCGACCCAGGCGGACAAACTAACCTCGCATTCACATCATACTTCTTTTGGAGAAAAAAAAGCATTGTGGCACCGCGCATTTGCACAAGGCTATGACTCGCTTCAGCGTGAGCGAACCAATATAATTGACATTTGGACAATTGGAAGTTATTTAATTTGTTTGCACTGCATGTGTGGCTACATACAATACTGCAAATTTACATCAAGCCGCTTCCCCTAAAGGGTGATAGGCGCGTACTTCTTTCCGTTCACAAAGACTTCATCAACTAAATTCTCTCCAAAAGAATAAGGCAAAAAATAAGGTGAGTTCATGGGTTTCGTCAGAAAGAAATTAGCACGCATTCCGGGGGTTATACTGCCAACTTCGTCCTCTAATTCCATGGCTGCGGCCCCATTGATTGTTGCTGCATTGAATGCTTCTTCAGGCAACATCTTCATCTTGAAACAAGCAAGGCCTACCACCAAATTCATATTTCCACTTGGGGTAGAACCCGGGTTGTAATCAGTTGCTAAAGCCAAGGGCAGGCCAGCATCAATTAATGTTCTAGCGGGAGTGTATGGAATTGATAAGAAAAGAGAACAAGAAGGCAAAGCAACTGGAATTGTGTTTCCTTCTTTGAGCGCCTCAACATCTGCCGCTGTCAATTCTTCTAAATGATCAACTGTCAGACATTGGCGTTGAACGCACGCTTTCACCCCGCCATTCGCTGTGAATTGATTTACATGAACCTTGCCTTTCAAACCGTATTTCGCCCCAGCATCCAAAATTCTTGTGACTTGCTCAATTGAAAAGTAGCCTTCCTCTAAAAAGGCATCTATGTAATCAGCCAGATTTTCCTCGGCTATTGCTGGTAGCATCTCATTGATAATCAAATCAATGTATGCATCTTCCCTCCCCTTGTATTCTGTAGGAAACGCATGCGCCCCCAAGAAGGTAGATTTAATGGGAATAGGCAAAATTTCACTCAGTTTTCGAATGACCCTCAGCATTTTAAGTTCTGACTCAACACTTAATCCATATCCGCTCTTGATTTCAAGCGCAGTAGTTCCCATTTGAATAATGCTGTTAGCACGGTCTAGCGCAGCAACAAGCAATTCTTCTTCAGAGGCTTCTGCCAGTTTCATAGCAGAATTCAAAATACCACCTCCGTTTGCAGCAATCTCTGCGTAACTATGTCCTCTAATGCGATCTACAAATTCACCTTCTCTATTTCCCGCATAAACCAGGTGACTATGCGAATCACACCAACCAGGAAAAAGGTATTTCCCACTCGCATCTATTACTTCAAGGTCTCGCCAATCAGTAATCCCTCCCCATTCTTCCATGGTTCCAAAATCAACAATGATTCCGTCTTCAACGGCCAACCAAGCATTTGATAGAATAGGAAGTTCACGCATGGCTGCGCCAGATAAAATTCCCGGATTCGTTTCTCTTGCGCCAACTAACCCCTTGATGTTCTTAATCAGTAATTTCATGCCGTAAAAGTAAGGTTCTCTCCGTGAGAATTGCCGAAGGTTCATTTTCCTTTTCCACTGAAGGAGCTCTGATGCACAAAAAAGCTAACTTCGGCCTATGTCTGCACAATCTGCCCTAATTTCCTTCTTCTTCATCTTCTTCTTTGGCACAAACAGCTGGTGTCAATTCGATGACCCAGTGGAGTTTACAATGCCAGAAGAACTGAACACCATCGGATTCAATGTGACTCCTGTGGTTATTCTAGCCATGAATAGTGATCAATACAGTCCACGTTGGAGTTTTCTTTTCAAAAGGCAAACCCACCTCAATTCCAAGGTGCGAATTCAGGTAAATTTAGAAACCCGTGACAAGTACGATTTGATCCAACGAAGTTCTCCTTTAGCCTGGTCAGACAGTACTATTACAATCGCTTTGGACACACGAAAACACACCAATCAGGACATCCGTTTCGGGATGGAGTTTTTCAAGCCCAATGAGAAAAACTCTATGATTTATGGATTTGATGCAGGGATTGGAATCTGGAGTGAATTTGATGAAGAAGTCATTATTCCGTACTGGAATGACCCTGAATTGGCCAATCAACCCGTTCCTTCGCCTTTCGAATCAAGTAGAACAGTCACTTCTGAAGTCACATGGGCATATGCCGTTCTTGATTTTTCAGTGGGCCATAAATTCAATGCGAATTCAAATTTCAATTTCATCTTACAATGGACACCTGAGGTGATCTACCAATGGCCAGTGCTAGAAAAGTACTCTAACCCCGATGCGAGATTAAATCCGCCATCAGATGCGTTTTTCTTTCGCTTACGCGGAATAGAACTCTTCATGAATGTGGTTTTCTAATCACCTTCCTATCTTTGCCGTGCATCAAACATTAAGTTATGTCGAATACGTTCGGACGCCTGTTTAAGTTAACCACCTTCGGAGAATCTCATGGAAAAGCCATCGGCGGAACTGTTGATGGCTGTCCGGCTGGCATCCCTTTCTCAGAGGATTTCGTCCAAAAAGAATTGGACCGAAGAAAGCCAGGGCAAAGCCACTTGACAACGCAACGAAAGGAAAGCGATACCGTCCAATTTTTAAGCGGTCTATTCGAAGGCAAGACAACAGGCGCTCCCATTGGGTTTATGATCCCAAATGAAGATCAACGTTCAAAAGATTACAGTCACCTTAAAAATAGCTTTCGTCCGTCTCATGCAGACTTCACCTATGAGCAAAAGTACGGACACCGAGACTACAGAGGTGGTGGAAGGTCTAGCGCGCGTGAGACAGCGTCAAGAGTTGCAGGCGGAGCCATTGCGCAAGCATTTTTATCAACTCAAGGAGTTACCATCACAGCTTGGGTTGAACGTGTAAAAGACGTTCATCTTGGCTATTCAGGACAAACCTACAGCCGCAAAGAAGTTGATGCTTCACTTGTGCGTTGCCCAGATGAAAAAGCATCAGACGAAATGCAAAAACTCATTGAGCATGCACGTAAAAAAGGAGACACTTTAGGCGGCGCAATAAGATGTATAATAAGCGGTGTACCAGCAGGTTGGGGCGAGCCAGTTTTCGGGAAACTTCACGCTGAATTGGGAGGTGCAATGTTAGGAATCAATGCCGTGAAAGCATTTGAAATTGGCAGTGGAATTGAGGGTACAAAACATTTTGGCTCAGAGCAAAATGACGCGTTCATTATGGACGAAGGCACTACAAAAACCACTTCGAACAACAGCGGCGGAATCCAAGGTGGTATTTCAAACGGACAATCCATTCATTTTTCTGTTGCGTTCAAGCCAGTGGCAACAATCATGAAAGACCAAGCATCAGTAGATAAAGAAGGACATGAAATTCTGGTCAAAGGAAAAGGCAGACATGACCCTTGCGTGCTGCCTAGAGCAGTTGCCATTGTAGAAGCCATGGCTGCTTTAGTGCTTGCAGATGCTGCTTTGTTGGCACGAACCAATAAGTAAATTGAGCATTTGCTCATAAGTCTGCTGCGCGTTGTTCTTCTAAGTGCGAGGTTTTTCGCATCTTAATGCCTCAAATAAAAGCGCCTTGAAGAGAATCCCATTACACACACAAGTCATCATAGGTCTCCTTTTGGGAGCTGGATATGCCTATCTATCCATCACTTATGATTTCAATAAATTCACCCTTGATTATGTGAAGCCATTTGGCGACATATTCATCAACCTATTGAAACTCATAGCAGTTCCTTTGGTTTTGTTTTCCATTATCGTTGGTGTAGCGTCTCTTGGAGATGTTAAAAAGCTGGGCCGTTTAGGGTCGAAAACCTTGTTAACTTATGTTTTGACTACGGTCACGGCGGTCATTCTTGGTTTGGTCTTGGTGAATTTAATTCAACCTGGAGTGCACGTTTCTGATGATTTGCGAACTTCAAATCGAATCCGTTATGAGATTTGGAAAGAGGGCGCACAAGCCAAAGACTTAGACA
>JBLIGQ010000003.1:0-120138 GCA_047636995.1 Flavobacteriales bacterium
CCGCAACCGGTCAGCAACGAGGAGATGCTACTGACAATGACGGTTTTATGTTCGGAATGTTCAAGGTGAATTACCTTCTTCAAGATCAGCATAAGAACAAGTTCAATCCAACTCGGAAGCGCATGCGCAAGGTGAAGCGCAGAAAACCAAAGAAGATTTATTTTTAGAATTTTGTACGGTAGGTGCCGAGGCTTCAGTGCTGTCTTAATCTGTTTGTGAGCAAACATTGAAATTTGAAATTGAAAAGAGCACAATTCGTAATAATAGTTCTGCTCTGCGCGAGTATGTCTTATGCTCAAAGTCATACTGACTCTCTTAGGCTGTTGTGGAAGAACGAAAGTGAACTTGATTCAGTTAGATTTCAAGCATTAGAAGAGTATTCTGACATTAATGAACATGTGCAACCAGATTCAGCATTAGCATCTCTTGATTGCTACTACAATTTGGCTCAAGAGAAGAATGCGCACCGCCGAATGTATAGAGCTTTAAATAGAAAAGCCAATATATATAGGTTTCGGGGTGAATTCGAAAAGGCCAAGAAACTCTATAATGATGCTTTGGACTTGGCAATCCAATTAAAAAACCCTGTATTACAAGCTATCATAACCGGAAACTTAGGCAATGTTTTTCTTGGGCAAAATGAGTATTATGAAGCAACTCGATATTACTCTAGGGCGCTAAAAGTTTTTCATGAGCAAAGAGATGATGATGGAGAAGCTCGAATGCTGAGCTGTCTAGGGAGTGTAAATTTAAGTATATGTAATTACGAGCTAGCTTTAGAATACTATCAAAAATCACTCGAAATCTATCAAAAGATAACGGCAGAAGATGAGTGTATAGCGATTATTTTGATGAATATTGGGTTAATCCATTTCGAAAAAGAAATCTACGATCAAGCTGAAACTTCTTTTGAAAATGCCCTGGAATTACTTCAAAAGAAAAACGACAAATTTTTTATAACGGGATGTTATTCAACTTTAGCCAAAATACATCTTGCGCAAAATCAACTAAATGAGGCAAGTCTATATGCCGAAAAAAATGTGGCACTGAATAATGAACTTGAGATTGAAATAGGAATACTCGAGGCCAATTTAATTATTGCTCAACTCACGTTCGAAACGAACATAGATACAGCTGCTATAAAAGGAGAAATTATTTTAGCGAATTTACCACAAAACACGTCAAACGAGTTAAAAAAAGATGTTTACGAACTCCTCTATAAATGTTATAAAGCACAGTCCAAATGGGGTTTGTCGCTTGAAATGCATGAGCGCTTTACAACCTATAAGGATAGTGTTCAAATTGAGAAAAATAGTTTTTCTGTTACAAGAGAAACGGTTAAGAACGAATATGAGCTGAGAATCTATGAGAGTAAGCTAGAGAACGAAAAAGAAAAAACCAAGCTCAAAGTTAGCCAGATCAAAAAAACCTTTGGGATTGTTTCTATAGCAGTCATCATAATTAACATAATTGTATTCTATTTTATTTCAAGTCTGAAAAAGAGCAACAAAAGAAGAGCTCTTTTGCTTGAGGAAATAAAGAACCTCAAATTGAGCGCAAACAAAGGGTTATTTGTAGACTCACAAAAATTCGAGTTAGCGAGAGAAAAAATTGAAAGCGCTATAAATAGAAAGCTAAACGAAACAGACTGGAAGGTTCTTGGAATTTTATTGACTGATCCGGTAAGTACGAATAAAGAAATAGCCGGAAAAGCTTTTATGAGTGTTGATGGAATAGGTTCATCATTGCGAAGAATGTATGAATACTTCGACATAAAAGATTCTAAATATAAAAAGATTTCATTGCTGCTAGAAGCGATTAAATTTTCTAATAATTCAACAACGACTCCTTAAACCTCTATGGTTTGCTAGTGTTTAATTGCATTTTCACGGTCAAGCGTGAAGATTGTTGAGGTAGATTTCATGATTTTTGAACTTTATTAACGAGATCTTAAAATGAACCTTCAAAAAAACACGATGAAAAATTTTCTTCTAACTATAGGTGTACTTCTAAATGTGATTTTTGCTCAGGCCCAATGGTCGCAAGTAGGATTAGATATTTTAGGTGATGGTCCATTTGGAGATCAGCTTGGAAGAAATAATTCAATTGCAATTGACTCTACTGGCAATACAATTGCTGTTGGTGCAGCATACAATAGTAATTTATTCCCTTATTCTGGTTATGCACGAGTTTTAGATTGGGACGGATTATCATGGATACAAAGAGGAGCTGATTTCATTGGCACAGATGTAACCTATGAGGCAACTGGTTATGCTGTTGATTTAAGTTCAGATGGCATGACCGTTGCCGTTAGTAGTCCATGGGGATACAATTCTCTCGGATATAAATGTGGAAATGTTAGAGTATTTGATTGGTCTGGAGCGGCATGGATTCAAAGAGGATTTGATATTGGAGGTGAAGGAAATGCGGTTCCAAGCTTGGCTGGTGATGTTTTTGGATGGTCATTACAATTGAGCTCAAGTGGTGATCATCTAGTTGTTGGAGCACCTTCAAATACAGCTGAAGTTGGTGTTCAGCAACTGCAAGGTCATGCTCGAGTTTTTCATTGGAGTGGTACATCTTGGGGTCAGCTTGGTCAAGATATTGATGGGCCATTTACTTTAGGAACGGGGGAATTTGGTTTTTCTGTAAGTATAAATGACAATGGTAATCGAGTTGCAGTTGGAGGAAGATCATATACTGGATTAGATCCATCAGATCAAGATATAGGGATGGCGATTGTGCTAGATTATAATGGTTCTGAGTGGGTTCAAATTGGGGACACAATTTTTGGCTCTAGTTTAGGGGATCAATTAGGTAGTGCAATACAAATGGCCGGTGACGGTAACACCATTGCAATTGGATCGCCTGGAGCTAATAATTTTGGCGGAGTAACTCAAATATTTGATTGGAATGATTTTAATTGGATTCAAAGAGGGTTGGATATTGTCGGTACCTCAAGTAGCCTTATGACAAGATCTGGGACATCTCTTGGGATAAGTAACAATGGTGATGTTTTGGTAATAGGAGATCCAGGTGCAGATTTTAATGTTGGTGCAACCAAGGTTTTTCAATGGAATGGTAATCTATGGCAACAAATAAGCAATACGATAGTTAATCCCGGAACTAGCTCGGTCGCATTAGGAAATGGAGTGCGAATTAACTTTGATGGTTCTAAAGTAATCGTTGGAAGTCCTTATGACGGAACTGGAAAAGTACAAGTGTTTGAAAACAATGTACTGGTCAATTTGCATGAAACAAATTTAGACTTAAGCGATGATGAACTTATTCAAATTGTTGACCAACTAGGTAGAAATGTAAAGGAAAAAGAAAATATTGTTTTATTTTATATTTATAAAAGCGGAAGGGTCGAAAGGAAATTTATAATTAAATAAGAGCCCCAATTATCTGAATGAGTCTATTCTGACCAGAACCCGAATGTTTTGAAAAGGGAAGAGGAGAGTTCATACCCTTGAGGTAAATTTAGTGTTCGAGCTAATTAATAGGATCTGATATTGATGGGCCTGATCAATGAACTGGATGGGAGGTTGATATCCATTCCAGTGGAAATACCATTCCTGCCTCTTTAATTTGTGAAAAATTATTGGATATCGCTCTGGAGTTATTAAAGTGTATGACTGGGATGGGACCAGTTGGAATCAATGAGGGAATAATATAAGGAAAAGGAATCCTCGTTGGTTGGCTCGAATGGTTTGGATATTCATTGAGCTTCAGCGCAGATTGTAACACTATTGCAATTTGAGTTACTCATAATAACCATGGAGCTCATGCGTATTTCGGAGTATGGGTGCCACTTAAAAAGATCATACAGGATTTGCTTAAATAAGGATAAAAGGCAACCTTACATAATGGGAAATAGTTCGTGTATGTAACAACAGGCAGATATTGAGCAAATAAGTCTGGGCAAATACATCGCTTCGGAGTTGATTGAATCATTAGACTATCAAATGAATGGACTGTCATTGGTTGGAAACAGTGTGGTATTTAAAATTCTTTATTTACTCTATGATGAACAAAGACTTTGTCATTTAAGCGGTATTCTCGGAATGAATATTTTAGCTATTTCTCATCATTTTGGAAAAATAAGGGACAGAAATCTATTAGAAACGGATAGAGAAGCCTAAATGATTTTTTACGCATTGACGGCAGAATATTGAACATTATTATATCTGTTTTATAGATTAGAGACAAGAACAAAATTTAGGATACGGTATGAAAAGGGGGAACAAATTAATAGGTGCAGGTTTGCTAACTGCGGTTTCAGCTTCTTTATGCTGCGTAACTCCTGTTTTGGCTCTTATAGCAGGAACAAGTGGAATGGCCTCAACATTCTCATGGATAGAGCCATTTAGGCCCTATTTACTTGGACTGACCTTTTTGGTGCTTGGATTTGCATGGTATCAAAAATTAAAACCCAAGAAAGAAATTGACTGTGAATGTGAAACAGACGAGAAGCCAAAGTTTTCCCAAACAAAAAAGTTTTTAGGGATTGTAACCGTATTTGCATTTATAATGATGGCTTTCCCGCACTATTCAGCCATTTTTTATCCCAACCCAGAGAAGCAAAAAATAGGAGTGAATAAAGGAGACATTCAAACTGCGCATTTTAGGATCAGCGGAATGACCTGCGCTAGCTGCGAAGAACACGTTAGTCATGAAGTAAATAAGCTCAACGGAATTGTAAACTCGATGGTGTCTTACGAAAATGAAAATGCCACCATTGAATTTGACAGAACTAAAACGAATGAGATGGAAATTGAGAGGGCAATTAACTTAACAGGTTACAATGTAACAGACAAAAAAGACCATTAATGCAGATCCAGTTAAAATCAGAAATTACGTGTCCAAACTGCAGACATAAAAAAGTAGAAGAAATGGCAACAAATGCCTGTCAGTTCTTTTACGAATGCGAGAATTGCAGAACGGTTCTTAAACCAATCGAAGGAGATTGTTGTGTTTATTGCTCTTATGGTTCAGTAGCTTGTCCTCCAATTCAAGAAAATAAATCGTGCTGTTAAAAGACCATATAAAAGCGAGCGACTTGCTGGTGGCACGTAAATTACGAGACGTTATCTTGCACCGCATGGCGGCAGGCTCACTGCGTACTTAATCCAATTGTTATATTTCACGGTGTGAGCAGATGCTTCAGCGCAGGGTCATAAGAAGTACTAGGCACAAAAAAAAAGGGTCAACTCACTGAGCTGACCCTCTTATATTTTATAGATCTGTGATTAGAAATTAATCTGATCTTTAAAGTCACGGAATTCAAGGTCTTTCATTGCTTTTGCTTTCAAAGTCCCATCTTTCTCAATTGCAGTTGTCAAGTTAGATACAACATCAGCGCTTGTATTCATGCGAGCACCAATAACTGCACGGAGGTAGTAAGCTTCAGCTGATTCATCACCAGAGTTGTCCATTACCGTTTTTGCACCGCTAGCATCACCATTCAAAACTTTAGCAAGCGCTAAGTTCATTGTGTTGTTGCTTCCCATACTGTTGATTGCGCTAGCGTAATCACCTGTTTGGATTTGGACAATTCCTTTGTTGTACTTAACAGCGTCACCAGCAGACATTGCGTCTTTGTACATGTTCATCGCTGCCGTGCGATCTCCTTCAAGACGAGCGATAGCGCCAAGGTTGTTGGTGCTGTAAGGATTGTTTTCGATGTCGAGAGCCTTCTGGAACTTCGCTTTCGCATCGTTCATCTTGTTTTGCATCATTAAACAATGTCCAACGTTATTTGCTCCTCTGTAATCTCCAGGGTGCACACGCTCAGCATTTTGATAAATTTCTAACTTATCATTCAGTCCTTCAAACAATGTAGCAGCAAAAAGGAGCTCTTCGATAGTTAAGATGTCTGGATTTGACTTTGAAAGATCACTAAGCTCTTCATCTGTGTAACCTTCAACATCATAGTTGATGGTGATTTGGGATCTACGAAGTGAAGGAAGAATTTCTTTCTCTATTTCCTTGTAAGTTTTAGAGATATTCTTGATTTGCTGCTCGCGCTCTGTTTTGTCAGAGTATGTTTCTAGTACGCGAACGATTAAGCTTTTGTCTTCGATGTCAGACGCTTCCATCAATGTTTTGAATCCGTCCCAATCTTCTCCTTTAGGAGAGTTTTTGAAGAATTCAGCTTCGTTTTCTGGAGCCATTTTGCGACGCTTCATTTCTTTCGAAACCAGTGCATTTGCAGACTCAGCACGTTCTTGTGCTAGATTTTCATTCAATGAAATCTCACCTTCAGGAGAAGCATAAGCCATTACATCAGTGCCTTTAATAACGATACTGTCTTTTTCAGAGGCAAACTTTACAAAGTCTACCATGTCTTTAATGTCTTGATCTCTCAATTCAGCAGAGCGAACGCCTGAAGCATTGTAAGCATAATTTACAGTGGCCTCTTTTGTAAAGGAAAGCACACGTTGAAAATTGTCTTCAGAAATGAGAAACATGTCGTCACTTTGAACCAAGTAAGGAGTCGTAATTACACCTGTACCTAACGCTAACGGATCAAATGAAGCGGTTTTACTTCCCTTCGTTCCACTGATTCTTAGTTCCAAAGTTGATTCTTCCATTCCAGAGGTGAAAGCTACTTTATCAGAGTAAGAAAAGTTTTTTCCTGAATCATAAGGAATCATTTCGTAGTTACCTGCAGCATCTTCACCTTGGTAGCCCTGTGTCTCATAAACAGCTTCTCCGCCTTCGTAAACAATTGCAGGAATAGCTTCTACAACCACTTTCTTGTGAAAGTACTTTGCAGGGAATGTACCTGTGATGTTGATTTCAACGCTGTCACCGCGAACGATTAGTGGCTCTGGTTCGGCTTTAGCGTTAAGTTCTTCAATGTGCTTTTCCATTTTCCCAAGACCTCCACAAGCCGTTAGGATAAGGGTGACAATTGAAAGGAAAGAAAACATTTTTAATGTTGTCGTTTTCATTTAGATTGATTTGATGGTATTCTACTTACCGAGATGAAATTTCGTGCAAAATTAACACTCCCTGACGTATTAAACAATAGACTTCTCACGCCGGAAATGTTGAAAACGTGAGATTAACTTTAAGGGTACGTATATTCCTTTATTTTATGAATTTACAACTCCCATGGAGCCGAATTTTTTAATGCGTTGGTCTGTGCGTTTAGCTGGTTCTAGTAGTGACAAAGTACCAATGTGCTTTAGAATTTCTGCCCTTACAATGTTGTACATCTCTTCTTGATTTGTGTGCGCTCCACCCAGGGGTTCTTTGATTACACCATCAATGAGTTTGTTGCTCAACATGTCTGCGCTCGTTAGCTTAAGTGCGCTTGCCGCTTCCATCTTGTGGTCCCAACTTCTCCAAAGAATAGATGAGCAAGATTCAGGCGAAATTACGGAGTACCACGTGTGTTCAAGCATGAGCACCTTATCTCCAATGCCTATACCCAGTGCGCCTCCTGATGCTCCTTCACCAATAACGATACAGATAACAGGAACTTTTAATTTGATCATTTCAAACAAGTTACGCGCAATCGCTTCTCCCTGTCCGCGTTCTTCTGCCTCTAAACCAGGGAATGCCCCCGGCGTATCAATGAATGTAACAACCGGTATGTTGAATTTTTCAGCAAGTTTCATCAAGCGCAATGCTTTTCTGTAGCCTTCAGGATTCGCCATACCAAAGTTGCGGTATTGACGCATCTTTGTATTAACGCCCTTTTGCTGTCCGATGAACATAACGCTTTGGTCACCTATCATGCCCATTCCGCCAACCATCGCTTTGTCGTCCTTTACGGTACGGTCGCCATGCAGTTCAATGAATGTTCCATTGGTAACGGCATGAATGTAACTTAACGTATACGGACGGTCTGGATGCCGTGAAACTTGAACACGCTGCCAAGGAGTGAGACCTGAATAGATCTCCTTCGTTGTATCTGCAATGAGTTTCTCTAATTCCTTTACACGCTTCGAAACATCCCCTTTAATCTTTGCAGATTCAGACATTTCACGTGTCTTCTCGAGCTGTTCTTTGAGCTCCTTAATCGGTTCTTCGAAATCCAAATAGTTCGCCATAAATCCAATGGTTTGACTGCGCAAGGTACAAATTCCATGCAGTCTGATGTAATCTGAGAGAAAGAGATTTGTTATTTTGGAGTTGCTTCGTTTGAGCGTAAAAAATCAATCAACTTCTCAATTGCTTGTCCGCGATGTGAGATAGCATTCTTCTCATCTTGTGTCATTTCGGCAAATGTTCTTTTTTCCCCTGTGGGCTTAAAAATGGGATCGTAACCAAAGCCCTCTGTACCGCTCTTTTGCGCCGCAATGGTTCCTGTTGCAATTCCTTCAAATTGATGCGTTATTCCATTTTGAATCAGGCATACAGCCGTCCTAAACTGCGCTCTTCTGTTAGAATGTGCCTCCAGATTAGAAAGAACCTTTTGCATGTTCGCCATATTGTCCCTTTCTGGGCCTGCATACCTCGCTGTAATAACACCAGGATCACCATTTAGAGCTTCTACCTCTAGCCCGGTATCATCAGCAAAGCAATCAAGATTATAATGGTCTAAAACATATTTTGCTTTGATCAAGGCATTACCTTCCAAGGTATTTGCATCTTCTACAATGTCTACATGGCATCCGATGTCTTCTAGTGTTAGAACTTCATACTTTCCTTCAAGCATGCGGGCAACTTCATCACGTTTGTTCTTGTTGTTTGTGGCGAAAACGAGTTTCTTCATAGTGCTTTTCGAATAATTTTTCCGGTTGTGGTCTCTTCAAAATGGGGCAGGAACACGTATTTTTTTGGTACTTCAAATTTTGATAGTAAACGGGTGATCGCAGATTTGAACTTTTCGAGTTGGTGCTGCTGGTAGGGGCTTGATTCAATCACAATTGTAACTTGTTCTCCTAGTGTTTCATGTGGTGATTTTGTGATGTAAAATCGGTCTTCTATTACGCCCATTAATTTCGATTCGATTTGTTCTGGGAATAACTTCAGTCCGCCTGAATTGATCACGAAGTCTTTTCGTCCCAGCAATTGAAATGTATGCTTATCAATGAGTTGAACTACATCATTGGTGATGATTTCACTGAAGTAGGGCGAAGAAATACACAGTTGATCTTCTTTGTTGACCCTTACTTCAATGGAAGGCAAGCAATGAAATGCCTCTTGGGTGTAGGGAGAGATTTGTTTTGCTGCAATGTGGGTGAGGGTTTCAGTCATTCCGTAGGTTTCCCAAACTGCACAGTTAAAGCTTTGAAGCGCTTCAATTAAAACTGAATCTACTTTGGCACCTCCTAAAATGACGGTCTTTACTTGGTTCAGTGCAGCCGGATTCTCTTTGATTACTTGGTGCGCTTGAAAAGGTGTCAGTGCAACGAAGTCATACGGTTTTGCTGTTTTAAGCGGATTGCCTTCTGGATGCTGTACCGTGAGTTCCCAATGATTCACCAAACTTCGGTAAAGCATCATTCTACCGGCAATTTTTTTCAGTGGAAGGCAGCAAAGTGCCTTGGTTCCTTCTTTGAGACTGAAAAAGTCTGCGGTTCCGCGCGCGCTTTGTATAATTGCTTTTTTTGAATGATAAATTGGTTTTGGAGCTCCTGTAGATCCTGATGTTGTGAGTTTGAATCTGTCAGAGATCTGCCATTCTTCAATCAACTCAAACACTTCCATTGCGAGTGTGTCTTTTAAAGCAGAGGGCTTTCTCAGTGGTGAAGGGAAACGTGCACCGTTGATATGAAAGGCGTAATCAGTCAAAATAGAGGTCAGCTAAATCCCATTTCGCATCATTCAATCGAATCGTTGCTGCTGATACTTCCAATGGCGAAGGGATGTTGTTTGTGAAGAGTTTGCCTGTGCCCAAGCCTTGGGGCAATTTGCTGCCACTAGCAGAGCACCATTGAGAAATTGCGTTGAGTCCAATATTCGCTTCTAAAGCGGAGGTTGCCCACCATTTGATGTTGCGTTCTTCGGCCAAACGAATCCAGTGGTTTGATTCTTTGAATCCGCCAATCAAACTGTGTTTAATAATGAGGTAGTGCGGATTGATTTCGTCCAAGAGCGCTTCCTTGTTGGGATAACCTATAAGTTCTTCGTCAAGGGCAATAGGAATGGGACTGTTTCGAACTAAATCACCCATTAATTCCCATTGTTGAGGTTTAACGGGCTGTTCAATGGAATGGATATCAAATTGGGAAAGTTCTTCTAGTCTGTTGAGTGCATTATCTTTCGTAAAAGCTCCGTTCGCATCTACGCGAAGCTCGAATTCATTTGCTGGATATGCTTGTCTGAACGCATTCAGCATCTCAAGTTCTTGTTTGTGATTAAGCGCCCCTACCTTCATTTTTAGAATGCGAAAACCTTCTGAAACGCGGTCGTTGATTTGTTCAAGCATGCCCTCTACACTGTCCATCCAGATGAGCCCATTAATGGGGATGGGTCGTTGATCTGTGTAGAAAGGACAGTTGAAGAATTGAAAGTGATTTTGATTGAGTGATAACAGCGCCATTTCCAATGCAAATAGAAGCGCTGGTGTTTGGGTAAACTGTTTGAGGTCAATTGATGCTGACAGTCCAGCTAACTTTAGCTCATTAAGGGTCTTTGATATGGTTTGGCTGTCATCTATACTGAGACCGGGGATGAGTGAGCATTCGCCATACGAAACTCCGCCAGTGCTGGTATCTGTGAGTCTAATGAACCAGGATGGTTTTGAGAACAGAGAATCACGAGAAGTTCGAGCAGGTACTCGAAATTTCATTTCGCGAAAAATAAAATCAAGGTGAATTTCAAGCATCGGTTAGTTAAACATCTTCAATACCTTTTCAACAGGTCCAAGGCCAAAACGTTTCGTCCAAAAGTACGAAACTATGATGCTTAATATAGTTCCGGAGACTGTCATTGCGATAATTGAAGCGCACCCGTATGTTTCTAGGCCAGTCAGCCTGAAGCTAATCATGCCTCCAACAATTGCTTGGGCAAGGAGCACAGAGTATTTCATTTTGCCAAAAAAGCGAAGTGCTGTAATTAGGGTTCCTGATTCAACTCTTTCATTGAATTTCATAATGAGATTGAAAACGATGATGATCAGGCCAGATGCTGCAACTAAAAAAGAGGGAAGGTGCAGGTCAAGAATGGAACTGCGATTGAAGGGGTGATTGGAAGCTGAAGTGCCTCCAGAAAGAACGTGCTCGAAAAAGAATTCTATGAAGCCGCCAATGATTAAAAGGATTACGCCCATAAATGAGCGTAAGTCCTTTCCTTTTTTTGTGAAAAAATCGCCACGTGAATAGATGAGTCCAACGATCCAGAAGAGGAACCATGGCAACAAGGCATAGTGACCGTTTTTCAGAAAGTGGTTGACCAAAGACATGGGAGAATTGTCAGTCCAGGGACTCAGGTAAATGAGTAGATCTCCAAAGTGTGATAGAGAAATGGCGCCTAAACTTACAATTGCTCCAAGAAAAAAGAGAAAAGTAGAATTGAGTGGAATCACCAAAGCACTTAAAATGGCGCAGCCGCCCAAGAGCATGAAAAGGTTTGAAGGCCAGATGAAGCTAAGCGCTATGCCAATGAGAATGAAAAAGAGGCCGCGTTTAGCCAGGTATATTTGCAGGGCTTCTAGCCCGCTTCTTTTGCTAATAGCCATGCCTGTTGAAACAGCGTTGCTAAATAGGAATACGCCAATTGTTCCATCAAAGATTAGGTGGAATTGCTGTCTAGGAAAAACATCCCTGTTTTGTCCTAAATCGAGAAAGTTGCCGTAATAAATAACAAAAGGAAGAAAGGTTGCAATAACCAAATCCATCCCTGTGATTTTTGGTGGCCTCATGATTGTTAGTCCTAATGCAATGTAAGCGTAATAATCAGTTTTGCAAAATAGGAATCCACGAAAGACACTTTTCGAGCCTAGAGGTATGTCAAGATGAAAAGAAGTAGACTTATGCCAAAGGTAGAGAGTGCAATAAGCTTTAATTCGCCGTCAAATTCAGATGGAATAGTAACGTTATATACCTTCACAAGGTGTTTTGTGTGAATAGGTAAGAAAATCAGGGTCAGCCACATCCAGTTATTTGTTCGGAATAAAAGAAGGTGAATAATGAGTGACAGCCATCCAATAGTAACAAGTGAGAAGTGGTAGGCTTTGGCTTTTTGCGGTCCCATAATAACAACAAGGGTTCGCTTGCCTGCTTTGCTATCGCTGTGAATGTCACGCATATTATTCAGGTTCAAGACCGCAGTTGAGAATGCGCCAATGGTTGTAGACAGAAGAATGATTGACCAATGAAGTTGGTTTTGGAGCAGGAAGTAGGTGCCTCCTACTCCCACAAATCCAAAGAATAGGAAAACAAACAAATCTCCCATGCCTCTGTAACCATAGGGGTTTTTTCCTGCTGTGTATTTTACTGCAGCAGCAATGGCTCCGATTCCCAATGCGATGAATACCGAAATCATTACCCAATTATGCGTTTGTAAGAAACGGGTGAGCACAAGTGCTGTTCCTAAACCAAAAGCTAGGACTCCACTGATGTAAATTGCCCTCTTCATTTGGTTCGCAGAAATCGTGCCTGTTTGAACTGCTCTAGCTGGACCAACCCGGTCTATGCCGTCGGCACCATTTTGCGTGTCTCCATAATCGTTCGCTAAATTGCTTAAGATCTGAAGGGCAATGGTAGTGAGTATGGCAAGTATCAAAATGGAAATATAGGGCGCGCTTTTGTCAGTAACAATAGCACTTCCTGCTAAGATTGAAGACAATGAAAGAGGCAATGTTCGCAATCGCATTGCTTCGATCCAGTCAGAAATTGAGGGCTTCTCCATGGATTAGCAAATTTCTTAAAATAGATAGAACATCACCTATGACAGCGCAACTAATCTCAAAGGAATTTAGAACCGATGATTAGACCAGCTTGAGTCCTTATTTACTCGCCGTAATTTAGCAGGGTGATGCTGTAGCTGATAGATAAACCGTTAGATGGACAGAATGTTTGCAGAATGACTAGGCGCGAATGCGTTCTTTAACTTCTTTGAAAACATGCCTTAATTGTTCATCATTGGCAGCAGATTTGGTATCTACCTCTAAGATCTTAACCCCTTCGCCATAAAGCCATGCCATGCCCTCCTCCAGTTCGTTTTGATTGGATGCAGTGGTATAGTTTATGCCGAAATGCTGAGCCAAGTGTTGCCCATTCAGGTTATGCTTCGCCTCAAAAACCTCTTCTAATGCATTGGTAGATCTAGGGCCGTCAATGATCTTAAAAATACCCCCGCCGCCATTGTTGATGAGGATGATTTTTAAATTAGAGATGTTTGATTGGTGCCACAGACCATTCAGGTCATACAGAAATGCAATGTCACCTGTGATGAGTGTAATGGTTTTTTTTGAAGCAACCGCCATGCCTGCCGCTGTGCTTGTGCAACCGTCAATTCCACTTGTGCCCCTATTTCCATAATAGTTGAGCGCGTTGTTCATGTTGTACAGTTGAATGTAGCGCACAACACTGCTATTTCCCATTTGGAGCGTCGTGTTGTTTGGTATTTTCGGTAAGATGTGACTAAAAACTTTCATATCACACCATGGTAGACTGCTAACCACCTCGGCTTGAATCGAAGCTGCTAATTCATGCACTTTGTACCATTTTTGATGGTAGTCTGATGTGTTCTCGGTGTTTTCAGCCAACGCATTTATGAAAGAAGTGGGATTGGTCTGCACAATTTGCTGCAGGCGCTTGAACGAATCCATGTGCGCTCCTGCTGGATCAACATGCCAATGTGCCCCTTTGAATTCTTTTCGCAGAAGGGCTTTGACTTTCTTTGATATAATGTGTGTCCCAATTGTAATGAGCAGATCAGGTACAAAATCCAATTGCTCATGATTATTGAAGCTCATGAGCAACCGGTCTATACATGAGATCGTTTCGCCATGTTTGACATTTGAAGTGGTTTCTGTTAAAACAGTTACCTGAGGCAATAAAGAAAACGTACCGATAGCTTCACTCAATGCAGCGTCTGGATGATTGAGTCCTACAATTAACAACACCTTGTCATGTGAGCGAATTTGGCTTCTGAATTCCTGCATTTTATGCTCAACAATGAGTTGTTCTGGTTTGGTGTGAACAGTGATGAGCGGATACTCTTCTGCTGTCTCAACCGATTGATACAAAGGTTCGCGAAGTGGCACGTTGATGTGAATAGGCCCATTCGGCGTTCCTATTGCCAGGTTCCATGTGCGATTGATTTCTCTTTGATTGAACCAACGTACATCAGCGTGATCATCATTTTGATCAAGTGACAAAGAGGCCAGGCAATGAGCAGAAAGTAAACCCGCTTGTCTAATGGTTTGTCCGTCCCCTTGATCTACCCATTCAATAGGCCTATCTGCAGAGATCAGTAGTAAAGGTAATTCTTGATACAGCGCTTCTGCCGCGGCAGATGAGTAGTTCGCAAGGGCCGTTCCTGATGTGCAAACACAAGCCACTGGTGATTTCGTTTCCTGAATGATTCCTATAGCAAAATAAGCAGCTGCCCGCTCGTCTGGAATCACATGGCAGGTGATGTCAGGGTGGTTGTAGAACGAAATAGAAATAGGTGCATGCCTTGATCCTGGAGATAAAACCACATGTTTTAACCCCTTAGTTACAAGTATTGAAACCAGATCGCGTACTACAGATTTATCACTTTGCATGAATCAGAAGTTCTATAATTTTTTGATGTGACTTAAGAGTGAGTCCAGTTTATCACGTGTCTCCAACCATTCACTATCAGGTTCAGAGTCCAAAGTAATTCCTCCTCCAGTGAAAAACAGCAAGCCATTTGAATAAAATTTTAAACACCTTAGATTAACAAAGTAGCGGGCTGGCAAGTTCACTCCATTGCACCCAATGTAGCCTGTATAGTACATTCGGTCATGTGATTCAATTTTATCTAGTAGTGTTAGGGCTGAATTCAAGGGTGTTCCGGCAACAGCAGGAGTGGGGTGCAGGTAGTTGAGAACCTTTGATATAGCTGAGCTCTCAAAGCGAATGTCGCTTTTCAAGTGCTCAATGTTTCCGAAACGAAGTGTCTCTGGACGTGAAATTAGAATCCCCGTAGCTTCAGCGTTAACGAGCTGTTCTTTGATATAGTCAGTTACAATTGATTGTTCTAAGCTTTCTTTTTGTCCCCAAGCTTGAATGTCGTTCGAGGCGGTGCGGGTTCCTGCCAGTGAGGCTGTTAAATAGCCAGCGTCCTCTTGCACCACTAAGGGTTCTGGTGAAGCACCAATCCATATGCCTGATTGAGGGTGGTAGGTGAGGTGTGTAAATGTTTTCGGGTACGCTGCGCGAAGGATATTGAAGACCTCCAGCACATTGTAGTTCCCTTCTGTGAAAGTTTGAGTAGAGATGACCACTTTATCGAGTTCAGATTCTGAAATCATTTTAACAACCTGTTGCACGCCTCTTAAGTGGTCTGCTCTTTTTGTTGAGTGGCCAGTGAACGAAGATGCTGGGGCATAAGGATTCAAATCGAAGTCAATCTCCTGCGCAGCATAAGTGTCTCCTTTCAGCGTGATATAAGGAAGTGTTTCTGATGTGCGAAAGGGGGCAATGATGAATTCACTGTTTCCCACTCCCGTATCAACGAGGATGTTTATATGCGCTTCATCTGGTGAGCGCCAAATAGCGAACGCTTTAGAAGAAGATGCGCCAATGAGTTGATCGAATGCTTCCTTCGTCATGAGTATTATCTAGCTGGAACGATCATCACGGTTAGTCTACTTGTGGCTATGAGCTGATCATCCTCGTCAACGATATCAATGGTCCAGACGTGCAAACGGCCGCCTTTGTGCGCCAATTTCGCCTTTCCCGTTACGATGCCATCTCTTTTGCCTTTGACATGATTCGCGTTTACTTCTATTCCAACAGCACCTTTGCCTTGGTCAGCAACAAGAAAATGAGAACCTACACTGCCAAGTGTTTCTGCTAGCGCAACACTTGCGCCTCCATGCAATAGTCCGTAAGGTTGATGAGTTCGATGGTCTACCGGCATGGTTCCTTCAACATAACCATCTTCCACTTTTGTGATGTCGATGCCAAGTGATTCACCCAGTGTGTTCGACATCATTTTCTTTAAGATTTCTTGATTCATTGGATTTCCCTTGAGCAAGTGCTTAACTTTCGACAAAGTTAACCAATTCATGAGGCGCAATGGCTGAAGAAAGGAGATATCGAATTTTACTGGCTGAAGACGAACGTCCGATGCGGGATGCGTTGAGGTTGAATTTAGAACTCGATGGATTTGAGGTGATTGAGGCGGCCAACGGAAATAAGGCGCTGGATGTTTTAAGGCATCAAAAGATTGACTTGGCGATTTTAGATGTGATGATGCCAGGTGTAGACGGGTTTAGTGTTTGTCAAACCGTGCGCGTAGAAGGGAATACCACGCCTATTTTATTTCTTACAGCGAAGGGGTCTACCGAAGAACGCATTGAAGGATTGAGGTTAGGGGCAGATGATTATATGAGTAAGCCTTTTGCTTTGGAAGAATTAATGCTGCGTATTCAGAAGTTAATTGTACGCAGAGATGGTGCGCCAAGCACTTTGGCTGATTTAGACTCATATGCCTTTGGTCCAAATCACATTAATTTCAAAACCTATGAGGTGCGTGATAAAGCAGGGGAAACCTTTACCTTGTCTAAAAAGGAAATTGGTTTGTTGAAATTATTGATACAGAAAAAAGGGGCTGTAGTTAGCAGAGAGGAGATTTTAGAAGTGGTTTGGGGGTATGATGTTTTTCCAAGTACTAGGACCATTGATAACTTCATCTCGACCTTCCGAAAATATTTTGAGCCTAACCCAAGGCAACCAATGTACTTTTTCTCCGTCAGAGGAGTAGGATATAAATTCTCGCCTTGATTGGAAAAAAAGTTTTCCTAACTAGAGGCAACCATTGAAAGATTTTACGTCTTTCAAGTATAAGCGCAGTTTCCAGGACTGCGTTGGTTTCAAAATTTTCCTTGCAGGTTTACAGAAAGGGGTTCTCTAGAGAGCCCCTTTTTGCGTTCAAGAAGTTTTAAAAGGAGTTTAAAATACTGTTTTACAGTAGATTAAGTATGATTAAACCATTTTAACATAGACCACAAACTTCGTTTCAAAGAAGGGGTCGTCAAACATTTTCGATATGGGAATGAGTTCAACATCTTTTTTTACTTCCGAAATCTCCTCCTTTAGATCGCCCCCTTTTAAGTAGAGAATTCCATTTGGAAAGGCGTTTTTCTGCTTTTTCTCGAATTTATTATAAGTCCAAGGGATGAAATTAGCGAGTCTGGTAACAGCTCTTGAAACCACAAAATCAAACTTTCCCTTGATCTCTTCTCCTCTTGCGTGAAGCGCAGTTACGTTTTCAAGATCTAAGCTGTGAACTACAGCTTGTACAACTTTGATTTTTTTTCCAATGGAATCAACCAATGTGAAGTTTACTTCTGGGTAGAGGATCGCTAGGGGGATTCCCGGGAATCCACCTCCGGTTCCTATGTCGAGCACTTTCGAGCCATCAACCATGTTCATTGCTTTGGCAATTGCCAAAGAATGCAACACGTGCTGTGTGTAGAGTTCATCAATGTTTTTCCTAGAAATAACATTAATTTGACTGTTCCATTCTTCGTACAGTTCTCCAAGTGCGGCAAATTGCACTTTTTGGTTCGATGTAAGATGAGGAAAGTGACGTTCAATTAGTGACGAGTCCATAAATCAGATCGTATCTCTTGTGTTCTTCATAATTTGATAGAGGAATTCACGCGCTCTAAAGAGCTGGGCTTTCACCGTTCCCAATGGAAGGTCTAGCTCTTCAGCGATCTCATCATATGAGAACTCTTCAAAGTACCTCAATTCGATAAGTTCTCTATAACGCGGTTTCAATTTGGAGACAACTTCGCGCATTCGTTCAATGCGTTCTTTTTTCTGGAGTGCTTGAATTGGATCAGGCATATCATCAGAAACGGCAATCTCCATTGAACTTCCTTCATCGTTCCTAAACCCGGTGTCAAGAGACAGCGCTTTAATTCTTTTCTTTCGAATAAAATCAATGGCGTTGTTCGAGGCAATTTTGAAAAGCCAGGTAGAAAAAGCAAATTTGGGCGTGTATTGCGCTAAACGTTTGAACGCTTTGCCAAATGCTTCAATGGTGAGATCGTCAGCGTCATCTTTGTTGTTGACCATTTTCAGCAACATAAAGTAGATTGACTCACGGTAACGTTCCATAAGTTCAGCGTATGCACGCTGGTCCTTATCGTTTATGGCCTTTTGAACGAGGGCAAAGTCATAACGTGCCTTATCAGATAGATGCTGGCTTACTTCCATGTTCTTGGTTTCGATAGTAGATTACTAATCCATAGCACCGGATTGATAGCAGCTTGGTAAGCTTCTAGCAGCGGAAGTGTGAAAAGTAGATCTGGTTGTCCCAGTTTTTTTAAAGACCCTCTAAAAGTAACGAAATGCACCGTATACCTAACGAGTAGTGCTACGCTTGCTATCAAGAAAGCGTTGTGCAAAACCATTGATAAGATTGCTGAGAGCCACATTAGGTTGAATGACAGAGGGGCAAGTATTAAAAAAAACTTCGTTTTAAGCTTGTAATGGGGTGCTGTTGTGAGGTGTCTTCGTTTCTGAACGAACCAATCTTGCCATGTTTCCTTCGCATCAGAAGTCGTAAACGCATCTTGGTCAACAACAATATGTGTGTTTTTCTTCGTGGCAACTTCATTAATGAACAAGTCGTCATCTCCTGAAGCGAGATTTAAATGTGATTTGAAACCACTGTTTCGAAAGAAAATTTCTTTTCTGTAGGCTAAATTCCGACCTACTCCCATATAGGGCATTTTTCTGAGTCCGGCACTTAAGTAACTAATGGCTATTTGAGAGGTGTCAAATCGGATCACTTTATTCAGCCATGACTTTTGCTTATTCAGAGGAGAAGCTCCTAAAACAATCTCAACTTGCTCATCTCCGAATGGCGCAGTCATTTTTGTTATCCAGTCTTTACCAGAAGGCACACAGTCAGCATCAGTCAGCAAAACAATGTCGTGCTGAGATCCCTTTATTCCCATTGTGAGTGCAAATTTCTTCCCTCTCATGCGCTGAATGTCTTCATTTAGTGAAACGACGTGAAGATTTGAGTGCCTGACCTGATAGGCCTGCAAAGTATCAAGTGTGTCATCCCAGCTTGTGTCGTCAACAATGATTACTTCAAAGTTGGGGTAATCCTGTTCCATCAAAATTGGAATCAGATTTCTTAACCTCTTCTCTTCGTTCTTAGCGCAAATTACAATAGAGACGCCAGAGGAATGTGTAGGATATGACCTATCAGTCCATAAGCTTAGTCTGATATATTGCCAGAGGTCAAGGGACAGTTGAATTAGCGCCATGCTAATCAACGTAAACATGAGTGCTCTAGAGCCTAGAGTGGTTGCATTCCACCATTCGATTAACTGTTCCATCTAAGTCCCGAAATTATTGCAACAGATTTACATGAAAAAAGAAAAGGCGACCATTTGGCCGCCTTTTATGCACAGAGTTATACCGATGGCATTATTTCACCATGATTCTTCCGGTGATTGTTGTTTCTTTTGTTTGAACGGTTACTTGGTACCAACCAGCAGGCAACCCGCTCAAATCAAGTTGTGTACTGCTTAAATTTGCACCTAAGCTTTGTGTGAACGTAATTTGACCCAACGCATTCGTAACAGTCATCTGTTCAGCATACAAAGGCAACTGCACTGTCACGTTTCCATCTGTAGGATTCGGATAAACAATTAGCCTTTGAAGGTTCGTTTTGTCATCTACACTCAATGCATCTGTACAAAACTCAACCTCTTCTGATTCTTCAAAATCACCACCTGTGGCGAAGTTGAATCCAAGGTGTGAGTAAAGTTGGTAACTACCATCTCCCCATCCGCAGCAGATTCCGTCTCCGAAACTGTCAAATATGGTAAAGGTGTAGCAACCATCAGACAAGCAGAATGATTCAATAACCTCGGTATTGTTGTCATAAGGACCACCTTCGTAAATGGTGATGTTTGATTCATTTTGAATTTCCCATGTCGTTTCTTCGCCGAAATCATCTGTCATCAACGTCATTGAGTACTCATACGTAGGACCAGCAAAGGCAGTAAATTCAATGGATGTAGAATTGTTTGCTTCATTGTCATCAGGAATTCCGTTCGGATTCGTTAAGATGACTTCAATTTCGTTGTCTCCGTCTTGAAGGTTTGTCAACGGAAGAGTCAATTCTTCTCCTTGTCCTTGTTCTAGACTTCCATTCCAATCATATGAAGTGAGCAAAGCTCCGTTCACATAATAGTTAATGGTTACTGACGTCAATGTTTGTGTTCCAAAGTTGGTCAAAGTGAAAACAGGGAAGATCACTGAGCCACATATAACAGCATCAACGTTTCCGAAACCACCAAGTCCAGCATCATTGTCATAGGTTACGAAACCTTCAGGGTAGCCATCAAGAATCGTTTGTGCTGTATTCAAAGGATCAAGCCAATCACGCAATCTAGAAGATGCTGAATTTCCATCCCAGCTTACGCCGAAACGTCCGTACCAATCTGGCTGTCCGTTGTTCACATTCCCGTTACAAGCAGCAATGCCTCCATAGAGTTGTCCGATGATTCTGTGTTCTTGATCAAACAAAGCCGAGCCAGAAGAGCCGGGCTCTGTAACACCAAGCTCCCATTCATCAATGTACCAAACTGCTGCGCCGCCTTGTGCTGCATGGTATGGGGGGTCGTTGTCAAAACAGATTTTTTTCAAATCACCTGAGGGGTGGTGGATGCTTGTGGTCTCTGTGACGGTCAAATCATCAGAATTGTCCCAACCGCAATATTGAACGTTGAAATTTGTTGGTGGTGTAGCGCTTAACTCTAAAAGAGCAACATCACTTCCGCCATTACTCGCGCGCAACGTTGAACCTGAGATAGATTGATCTACCGGGCCTGTGCTTCCAGTGCACCCAGCTGTTTCGTGGTTGAAGTAGAAAATCCAGTTGTTCTCTCCTCCAAGACAATGGTTTGCTGTTAAGAAGTAAGGTGTCCCATCCTGTGCAGTGTTGTTTACTAATGTTCCTGAGCAAACGGCGAAAGATCCATTTACGATAAGTGCTACTCCACGTTTTTCAACTTGCCAAGGATCTCCTTCAGGACAGTTTACGTTTATATTACAGTTGCCAGAATTCCCGAAAGGACCTCTATTTGCATCTTCGTAGGCTTGTTCAGCTCTTCTTACAATTGATCTGTAGCCGTGCACAATCGTACCAACTTGTACAACAGATTCTCCTGCCACGCCTGAAGGTTCAATCAGCTCAAGTACCACTTTGTTATCATGCACCAAGCCAATAGCGAAACTGCCCCAGTCTTTGTTGTTCGTGTGATTGAATGACCCGAGGTATTCAGTTCGGTCATCGTTCCACACAAAAAACTGTGCGGTCTTTGGTAATTTGAATTGGTCTAGAATGAAACTGATGCTCGTAGCGTCAGGACATTCAATGCCGAGCGTCCATTGACGGTCACCATTTTCCAAGGTGTTCCATGTTCCGCTGTTTTCAAGATTAAAAGCCACTTCCCATTCTTGTCCGAATCTGTATGGTACTTCTTTGTATTCATCAGTTACGGCGTCTTCAGCCTCTAAAAGGTCAAGGTCAAGGACATCAGTTTGAACGAATTCAACATTCAACCTTGATAGCTCTTTTTCATTCCAATTTGATGGTTCTCCTCCATGACTTATTTGAGCGAATGCTTGGATCGAAAAGAAGGCCAAACAGATGGTAAGCAGGTTTTGTAAAGATTTCATTTCCATATTAGTAGTTGTATTCTAAAGGTTGGTCAAAATTTGACAAGTTGATAATGATTCGTCCGTTCGACATTGATTTTAGTTCGCCAATGTTGAAGGCAATTTCTTTCTGAATTAATGCTCTGCAGTTATCTTCATTTCCATTGTGGTGCAGGATCAAATTGATTTTTGGTGGAAGGCTTTTCATCATCGCACCATTCGTGTACAGTTTGAACTCATGGACTTTACAGCCACCCCCATGCGAGATCGTCATGTGCAAAGAATCCCCTTCGATGCGCGCAGCAAAAATGTCGTACTGATCACCTTGGTCAAAGCCTCCGCTTTGGTCAATGATAAGTGTGGGACCGCTTTTTTGTTCGGTAGTCACCTTGTTCTCAGTTAGTTGTGTCTCTGACGCACTCTTTTTATTGCCGCAACTAGAGGTGAGCATAAAGAAGAGTACTATAAGTCCTATGTATCGCATCTCCAAAAATAACGTTATTGAGAAGGAATAGCTCACACAATAATTGTATTTAATTGAATTCCTTTCGATTAATTTTAAGAGTTATTAGCCCGAAATGAAGCTAAATGCCTAGTTTTTAGCCTTGTCTTTTATAAGTTGCTCTAGGGCGAACATTTCGTCTCTTAGTCTTGCAGCCTCCATAAAATCCATCTCTTTAGCCGCTCGCTGCATTTTTTTCTTGGTTGCTTCTAAGAGCTTTTCTAGCTTGTCAGCAGACATGTATTTAATGACTGGGTCGGCTGCTAAGTTCGGTCCGTCCATTGCCGCTAGATCGGGGTAGACTTTGTTGCGGTCATCAATGAGGCCTGATTGCTCAAACAAGGTATTGGTACCCTTTTTAATTTGTGTGGGCGTAATGCCATGTAATGTGTTGTGCTCAATTTGCCGTTCTCTACGTCTGCCTGTCTCCTCAATGGTCTGTTGCATGCTGCCCGTTATTTTGTCTGCATACATTATTACACGTCCGTTTAGATTTCTGGCCGCTCTTCCAGCAGTTTGTGTAAGCGACCGGTTATTTCGCAAGAAGCCTTCTTTGTCAGCATCCATGATGGCTACCAATGATACTTCAGGAAGGTCTAGTCCTTCGCGAAGCAAGTTTACACCTACCAGAACATCAATAATTCCTTTGCGCAATTGTTTGAGGATTTCAACCCGATCAAGCGTCTTTACTTCGCTGTGCATATAGGCACATTTTATGTTCAGTTTTTCAAGGTATTTCGCCATTTCTTCGGCCATTCTTTTTGTAAGGGTCGTTACTAAAATACGATCTCCAGCCTCAATTGTTGCTCTAATTTCACCTAGGAGGTCATCAATCTGATTTGTTGTTGGACGAACTTCAATGGGCGGGTCCAGAAGTCCTGTTGGTCGGATCAATTGTTCAACAACAACACCCTCAGAGCGTTCAAGTTCGAAATTTGCTGGTGTAGCACTCACAAATATGACTTGATTGATTAGCTCATCTACTTCTTCAAATTTCAGTGGACGGTTGTCCATGGCAGCAGGAATTCGAAATCCGTAATCAACTAAATTTACTTTTCGAGCGCGGTCACCACCATACATCGCACCTATTTGAGAAACCGTCACATGGCTTTCATCAATGATGAAAAGGAAATCATCTGGGAAATAATCCATTAAGCAGAAAGGACGCTCGCCGGGTTGCCTTCGGTCGAAATAGCGGGAGTAGTTCTCGATGCCTGAACAGTAGCCCAGTTCTTTCATCATTTCTACGTCGTAGACCGTCCGCTCTTCTAACCGTTTTGCTTCTAAGTATTTCCCTTCACTTTTGAAAAGATCTACCTGCTTCACCATGTCTTGTTGGATTTCCCAAATGGCGTCATTCATTGTGTCCTTTCCTGTAACGAAAAGATTTGCAGGATAGATATTCACCTCCTCTAGCTTGTGCAATTGCTTTCCAGTTGTGGGTTCAATTGTTTCCAGTGATTCGATTTCGTCTCCCCAAAATGAGACACGCAGTGCATGATCTGCATAAGCCAAGAAGATGTCTACGGTGTCTCCTTGCACTCTGAAATTACCTCTTTGGAAATCTACGCGTGATCTGCTGTAGAGGCTTTCAACAAGGTTGAGCAGAAACTTATTTCTAGAGATCTTTTGTCCAACCTCAAGGGGGATAACACTTTTATGGAACTCAACGGGGTTTCCAATTCCATAAATGCAACTGATGCTCGCTACCACAATGACATCGCGTCTTCCACTAAGAAGCGCGGTAGTGGCACTCAGACGAAGTTTTTCGATTTCATCATTGATGCTAAGATCTTTTTCAATGAAGGTGTTGGACGAAGGGAGGTATGCTTCAGGTTGGTAATAGTCATAGTACGAAACGAAATACTCTACTAGGTTGTTTGGGAAGAACTCTTTGAACTCACTGTAGAGCTGTGCTGCGAGGGTTTTATTGTGTGAAAGAATGAGTGTGGGACGCTGTGTTTCTTGGATGACGTTGGCAATGGTGAATGTTTTTCCTGAACCTGTTACACCAAGTAGAGTTTGGTATTGCTCTCCGCTCTCAATGCCTGCAGTGAGTTCTTTGATTGCCGTAGGTTGATCTCCTGTAGGCTTAAACGGGGAGGTTAATTCAAATTTCATGGTGCTGGGTGTTGCGAACGGAATTGCAATTTACACCTATTTTAGACGATTTATTTGGTCAAAAAAGAATGCCAACGCGCAATGCGGTATGGAGTCCAATGCTAAAATAATCATCGCTGAACGTATATTCTTTGTCGCTCCCCTGGAGCAGAATCCGTTGCCCTACGAAAGGAATAGTGCCAAGGCTTTCTTCCCAAAAACCAATATTTGGTTCGGCTCCCGTTTGGGCTGATCCCGTGATGCTTCCCAAGGCCAATCCGAAGCCTACGAGGGTTAAGTCAATAGACCAAGAGTCATTTACAACCCATTGCACTCCATATTGAAGTCCAAATGTTTGTTGAGACCAGTTTCCGTCAATTGAATAAGTGTTTCCGTCAAAGCCGTATTCAAGCTGTGTGTCCCAATGCTGTGACTGTCCGAAAAGCGCGAAATAAGGTTTAGTTGATTGAGATCTTCCTTTTCGAGTGTACCAGCGGTAAGCCAACTGCGCACCAATCACTTGTGATTTACTGCTATTTAAACTCCAGCCTTCCTCAACACGATTGAAGAGAAAGTTAGGGCCGTTGATTGCAGGGCGAAAAGTAACGGTTGCTTGCCAGGCGAATTGTTTCTTTTTTACGTGTTCAAAGCTTAGGGATGCTGCACCAGTGAGGGCAGATGCCACATTGATTTTTACAACACGAATTTGCGCTGAGGCAAATTGCACTGAAGCAAAGAATAGAAGTATGGAAAAGAAGAGCCGTTTCATTGCGGCGTGAAGAAACAAAAAGGGCCGGAAAAACCGGCCCTTTTTTATCAGTATTATAGTAATTGATTATTCACCAACTACGTCAAATTTAACCATAGGAGCTACTTTCTTGTGAAGTTTCACAATAGCTTCGTAAGAACCAAGCTCTTTGATGTTTTCATCAGCAATCTTGATTTGCTTACGGTCAATTTCGAAACCTGCTTTCGCCAATGCTTCAGCAATTTGAATGGTGTTAACAGATCCGAAGATCTTTCCATTTTCCCCTGCTTTTGCGCCAATAGAAAGAGTAAGTCCTTCTAGTTTCGCTGCCAACTCTTGTGCTATAGTCAAGATTTTCTCTTGCTTGTGTGCACGTTGACGTTGGTTTTCAGCGTGAATCTTCTTCGCCGAAGGAGTAGCAGCAATTGCCATTTTCCCTGGGATAAGAAAGTTACGCGCATAACCCGGACGAACAACTACTAGGTCGTCTTTGCTCCCGAGCTTATCAATATCTTCTCTTAGAATGATTTCCATAGCTTCTATATTATTTGAGCAAGTCAGCTACATATGGCATAAGAGCCAAGTGACGCGCTTTTTTGATCGCCTGAGATACTTTTCTTTGGTACTTCATTGAAGTTCCAGTGATGCGACGAGGAAGAATTTTTCCTTGCTCGTTGCAAAGCATCAATAGGTAGTTGGGATCTTTGTAATCTAGGTATTTGATTCCTGCCTTCTGAAAGCGGCAGTATTTTTCACGCTGAGTGTCAATCTGAATTGGATTGAGGTAGCGGATGTCTCCTTTTTGTGCCATTTTGTGGTGCTTTAAGAATTAGGCTTCGGTTTCTGTTTGCTTAGGAGCAGACGTTTTCTTATTTCGGCGACTTTCAGCATACGTAATGTGATGCTTTTCCATGCGCGTTGTAAGGAAACGAATGATGCGCTCATCGCGGCGGAATTCAGTCTCGTATTGACGAAGGTGCTCAGGATCTACTTCGAATTCTATCAGGTGGTAAAAACCTGTAGTTTTCTTTTGAATCGGATAAGCCAGTTTCTTAAGTCCCCAAGAATCTTCAAATACAATGTTGCCATTGTTAGAAGTAATGATTCCTTTGAACTTATCAACTGTTTCCGTTGCCTGTTCTTCTGACAACACGGGAGTCATAATGAAAACAGTTTCGTAACGGTTCATAATGATGTGTTTGTTTATTTCCAAAATTGGGGTGCAAAAATACGGGTTATAATCTGATTTCCAAGTTTAATCTGCTGAAAAACACGACTTGAACTCTTGTCGTTTGCTGAAATGCCGCTGCTAAGTTAGGAAAGTGTTCATAACTCACTTTCTTTTTCCGCTCCATAAGCGCGATATTTGCGGTTCGCCATGGAACAAAAATCTTTTTTAGTATCTGCTCGTAAATACCGACCGCAACGATGGGAAACCGTAGTTGGACAGGAAAGCGTGACCAGTACTTTAAAGAAAGCAGTGGCTACAGGTGAAATTGGTCAAGCGTATCTTTTCTGTGGGCCCAGAGGTGTAGGGAAAACAAGTTGTGCACGCATTTTTGCGAGAGCAATTAATGAAGAAATTAGTGAAGTTGAAAGTACAGTAAGTCTTGACGTTATTAGTGGTGAAGAAGCCAATGATTGGTCGTTCAATGTTTTCGAACTGGATGCGGCATCGAATAATAAGGTAGATGATATCCGTTCCTTGACTGATCAAGTGCGCATACCACCCCAAGTTGGAAAGTATAAAGTGTACATCATTGATGAGGTTCACATGCTTTCGAAACAAGCGTTTAATGCCTTTCTTAAGACCCTCGAGGAGCCTCCCCCGCATGCCATCTTTATTCTCGCTACAACTGAAAAACATGTAGTGATTCCAACCATTTTGTCACGGTGCCAAATTTTTGATTTTAAACGCATCAGTATTCCTGAAATGGTTTCTCAGTTGCAGCTTATCGTTACTGATAAAAAGTTGAAGGCCGAAGAGGAAGCATTGCACGTAATTGCCCAAAAAGCAGACGGTGCCATGCGTGATGCTTTGTCCATTTTTGATCAAGTAGTTGCTTTTACAGACGGCAACTTGACTTACGAAGCAGTAACTCAAAACTTGAACGTACTTGGTCACGAGCTGTATTTCAAATTGGTTGATTTAATTCTAGCGGAAGACATTCCAGGATGCTTGCTTGAATTGAATGAAGTGGTTCGAAAGGGATTTGATCTTCATCATTTCGTGACGGGACTTGGTGGGCATTTCAGAAATCTAATGCTTGCAAAGCATCCAGAAACAATAAGTATCCTTGAAGTGAGTGATGGCGTGCGCAATCAATACAAAACGCAATCTGAGGAATGTGATAGTACGCTAGTTAAAAATGCATTGCACGAAATAAACGAAGTAGATAGCCAATTCAAGGGCAGTAGAAACCAACGTTTGCTTGTTGAGCTTGCCCTCATGAAGTTGTGCTCTTTGACGGGCCGCATTCGTGAAAAAAAAAAGGCCGCTTTAGCTTAATTCCTATTAATGGGGCTAAAATTGAAGCTCCAAAACCAATAGATTCAAACGAATCGAAAATTGGTGACGGTCCTTCCGCATCTGAAAATTACATCGCTTCTGTTCCTAAGCCCATTTCTAAGCCTTCTGGTCTTCTTAATAAAGAAGGAGTGCGCATCTCTGAACAAGAATCGTACAGAATGACTGATGCTGTTAAGAAAGGCTGGAACAGCAATAAGAATAAGCAGGGCTCTTCAGATGGTCAATCAGAAGTTGATACATCTGTGTACGACTTTGAAGATCAAGAATTGGTTGAAGAAAAAGTAGTGGCAGTTTGGAAAGCATTTTCGGATGAAGTGAAAAAACGAGATGAACAGTCCCTTTATGTCACGCTTTCTTCAGAAACACCCAAATTGAAAGACGGGATGATTGAGTTTCAAGTGGCCAATCAGTATCAAAAAGAATTTATTGAGAATATAAAGTTGGAACTTTTGAGGTTCCTAAGAACACAACTGCAGAATAAAAAGGTGCTCATTGAATTGAAAATTCAAGAGTCAAACCACAAGTTCATCAAGGCTTTGTCTCCAAAAGAGCAATACGAGCAAATGGCAGAAAAAAATCCTTTGCTGCATGAACTCAGAATTAAACTCGATTTAGATTTAAGTCACTGATTTATGCCTCTCGACCTAGTGAACCTTTGTCGGGAATGCGGGTTGTAGGTTAGAAGCGCGATCCAATGAAACACATTTTTCTCCTCCTTTTCCTCTTAATTTTTACGCTCGGTTACAGCCAGTCAGGCACCATACGCGGTGAAATTAAAAGTGAACGAAGCAATGAACCTGCCCCATTCGCGAGTGTTGTGGTGCAGTCAACGGGCGCAGGCGTCTCAACAGACATAGATGGTAAGTTTGAAATTAATAACTTGAAGCCAGGCCTGTACAATTTGATTGTAGCTTCTGTTGGGTTCAAACAAAAGACCATTTTTGAAATTGAAGTAACTACCGCACGTGTTGCCTTCATAGATGTGAAGCTGCAGGAACTGACCATTGAAATTGAAGCGGCTGAAGTTGTTGGTTCTTCATTCTCAAACAGAGATGAATCTCCCGTATCTGTTCGGAGCATTGGGGCAAATGAAGTAAAACGAAATCCAGGTGGAAATAGAGATATTTCAAGAGCCATTCGGAGTTTGCCAGGGGTAGCTTCTACACCCTCTTTCCGAAATGATATCATCATTCGAGGTGGTTCTCCCAATGAAAATCGTTTCTACATTGACGGCATCGAAATACCGAATATCAATCACTTCGCGACGCAAGGAGCAAGCGGGGGTCCTGTAGGCCTTATTAACGTTGATTTTATTGAATCGGTTGATTTCTATAGTGGTGCATTCCCGGCTAATAGAGGAAATGCTTTGAGCTCTGTGCTTGAGTTCGGATTTAAAGAGGGGCGAAAGGATGAGTATACTGTGAACGCTGTAGTGGGTTCAAGCGATATTGGTTTGACTTTTGAAGGACCAACAGGAGAAAATTCTAGCTTAATCATGAGCGCGCGTAGATCTTATTTGCAATTTCTTTTTCAAGCATTGGGACTGCCTTTCTTGCCAACTTACAATGATTTTCAGTTCAAATGGAAGACCAAGTTGAACGCGAAAAATCAATTAACGGTTCTGGGGTTAGGAGCAATTGATCAATTCGCTCTAAATAAATCTTTAGCAGATGACCCTACTTCTGAAGATTACCTATCTAACCTCTTTATTCTCGATAACCTCTTGGTCAATTCGCAGTGGAATTATACTACTGGGGTGAAGTTAGAGCACTTTGGAGAAAATGGTTTGTGGACTTTTGTTGCAAGTAGAAATATGCTCAATAACGAAGCTTTTAAGCATAAAGACAATGATGAATCATTGCCGCTAATCTTCAATTATGTGAGTCAGGAAATTGAAAATAAATTCAGGGCTGAGCATAAATTGTATTTAGACAAGGGCTGGAAAGTGAATTATGGAGTAGCCTATGAATTTGCGAAATTCAATAACTCTTCTGAATTTGAGCAGTTCTCATTCGCCGCTGATACGGTCATTCCTATCAGTTTTTCTTCAGCTTTCGACATGCACAAGTACGGTGCTTTTGCGCAGGTGAGTAAAACAATGCTTGAACAACGTCTAGTTTTGTCCTTAGGAATGCGTGCTGATGGGAATGAATATTCTCCAGAAATGGCAAATCCTTTGGATCAATTTTCACCACGATTTTCTGCAAGTTATTTCATTACAGAAAAACTAAGTGCGAATTTTAATACAGGAATTTACTACCAATTGCCAGCATATACTGTCCTTGGTTTCCAAGAGAATGGAGTACTGGCGAACAGAGAAAATGGCGTTTCGTATATCAGAAATAAGCAGCTGGTAGCTGGTTTTAGGTATGACATAGACAAACGAAACACGGTTATTAGTGTTGAAGGGTTCTGGAAAGATTATGACAACTATCCTTTTAGTGTAGACAAGCAGATCTCATTGGCCAATTTAGGGGCAGATTTCGGTGTGATTGGAAATGAAGCAGTTCAATCTACAGGAGAGGGAAGAGCATACGGATTGGAGTTTCTTTTGCAACAGAAGCTGTACAAAGGCTTTTATGGAATTCTGGCTTATACCTATGTGCGAAGTGAGTTTGCAGATGCAAATGGGAACTATAGACCAAGTTCTTGGGACAGTAGAAACCTGATCTCCTTTACCGGAGGCAAGAAATTTAAAAAGGACTGGGAAATTGGGGGGCGCTTTACCTTTGCAGGAGGACTTCCTTACACACCGTTTAATGTAGATGAAAGTGTGTTCATTCCTAATTGGCAAGTTGCTAGACAAGGCCTGCCTGATTATGACCGATTGAATTCAATTCGCTTAGAGTCCTTCACGCAGTTAGATGTGAGGGTAGATAAAAAGTGGTTCTTCGAGAAGTGGACACTGAATCTCTTTTTAGACATTCAAAATGTTTTAGGAACAGTAGCTCCTACGGCACCAGCTTTGGATATTGAGCGCGATGCAGCTGGGAACCCAATTGAAGACCCAAATCGTCCAGGGTTTTATATCCCAAGAAATGTGGAGACTTCGTCAGGAACAGTTCTACCTTCCATTGGAATCATTCTAGAACTCTAAGTTGTATCTTTGAGTTGAAGCATAACAATAGCAAATGCGAATTGATAAATACCTTTGGGCCGTCCGCATTTTTAAAACACGCACATCTTCAACTACTTGTTGCAAAGAAGGTAAGGTGCTGGTAAAAAGTGTTGAGGCAAAACCTTCCCGTGCTATCAAAGTTGGCGATGAGATTGAGATTCGAAAAGGTGCCGTTTGCTTCAAATGGAAAGTGCTTGATCTGCCGAAGTCAAGAGTAGGTCCGCCTTTGGTGCAGAACTTCGCTGAAGATATTACTCCGGAAGAAGAGAAAATCAAGTTAAAGATGATTCAATTGGGGCAAGAGCAAAGGCCTAGAGGAATTGGTCGTCCTACGAAACGAGATCGAAGAGATTGGGATAAACATTTTAGCTGATCAGTATGCTTGTCAAAGAAATTCGGGCAGAACAAACAAAACCGCTTCGCCACAAAGTGCTATGGCCTCACATTGAGAAATGGGAAGACTGTAACATTGATATTGATGCTCGGGAAGATGCCATCCACCTCGGAGCTTTTGATGCAGGGGGTAAAATAGTGGGAATCTGCTCCCTTTTTAAAACATCTACCGCTAAGCTTCCACATAAAAAGCAATACCGCTTAAGAGCAATGGCTACAGATCCAGATGTGCGTGGCTCTGGTGCAGGAAAAGCAATTGTAGACCAAGCTAAAGAGAAGGTCAAATCAATGGGGTGTGAGTTGCTTTGGTGTGATGCCCGAAAGGCGGCATTGGGCTTTTATGAACGTATGGAATTTGACAGGATAGATGAATGGTATGAGGTCAGAACCATTGGTCCTCACCAGCTTATGTACGTAGAATTCCAATAACCCATTGAAGTGGGCTGAAATTCCATTTCAATTCCTATTTTTGCCGTTCAATTTATTGCGATGCCTAGAATTTCTGAAAAAGGAGCTAGCATGCCCGCATCACCAATTCGCAAATTGGTACCTTATGCAGAGGCGGCTAAAAAGAGTGGTAAAGTAGTTTATCACCTGAACATTGGTCAACCTGATATAGCTACTCCGGAGGTAGTCATTGAGACCCTTCGTAATTACAGCGAGAAAGTATTAGCCTACTCTTTGAGTGAGGGTAATTTATCTTATCGTCAAGGTCTTTCAAAGTATTACCAGAACAAGGGTATTCCGGTTGAAACAGAAGATGTTCTTATCACAACGGGAGGTTCAGAAGCCTTGATTTTCGCCTTAATGAGTTGCCTTGATCCGGGAGATGAGATCATTATTCCGGAGCCGTTTTATGCCAATTACAATGGCTTTGCCCAAATCGCAGGTGTAGTAATTCGTCCGGTAACAGCTTTTATTGATAACGGATTCGCCCTTCCGATGATTGAAGATTTCGAGCCATTGATCAATGAGCGCACAAAGGCCATTTTGATTTGTAATCCGGGGAATCCAACGGGCTACCTGTACTCTAAAGATGAGTTGACACAGCTGCGTGACTTGGTTTCGGAATATGATTTGTACCTTATTGCTGACGAAGTATACAGGGAGTTCTGTTATGATGGAGCCCAGCCACATTCAGTCATGAATTTGGAAGGGATAGAAGAAAATACAATCCTTATAGATAGTGTGTCAAAGCGCTACAGTATGTGCGGTGCAAGAATTGGAGCATTGATTTCAAAGAATAAAGAGGTTATTCAAACGGCATTGAAGTTTGCGCAAGCTAGATTGTCTCCCCCTTCTTTGGCGCAAATTGCCGGTGAGGCTGCATTGCAAACGCCGCAGTCTTATTTTGACGCTGTTGTAGATGAATATGTTGAGCGCAGGAACGTGCTTGTTGAAGGATTAAATCAAATTCCAGGAGTGCGCTGCCCAAAACCAAGTGGTGCCTTCTATTGCATGGTTGAGCTTCCGGTCAATAACGCAGAACACTTTTGTCAGTGGATGCTAGAGTCATTCGAATACAAAGGAGCAACAGTAATGATGGCTCCGGCCGCAGGATTCTATAAAAACGAAGCACAAGGTGTTCGTCAAGTGAGAATTGCATACGTTTTGAACATAGAGTCGCTCAAAGCAGCAGTTGAATGTTTAAAATATGGACTCGTGGCGTATGCAGGAACCATCAACCAAATGATCAAAGACAACTTCGAAATAGGCCCTACACTCACGAGGTGAAAATACGTGGAATACATGAGTATTTCGTGATATTCTAGGCATACACCTTTCGCTACCTTTGAGGTCACTATGATTGTTGATGTAATAATTCCGGCTTGGAACGAAGAAAAGAGCATTGTGCATGTTGTAAAAGACATTGACAGATTGCTTGTTCGTGACGTAATTGTTGTAGATAACAATTCAAAAGATGCTACTGCTCAAGTCTCTATAAATGCAGGAGCAACATCTATTTCAGAGAAAAGACAGGGATATGGTTCTGCTTGCCTCAAGGGAATGGAATATGCAAATGCAAAGCAAATCCCTGCAGATATTATCGTTTTCATGGATGCTGATTACAGTGACTATGCTAGCGAAATGTCTCTACTTTTAGCTCCAATTATTGACGGGAAAGCAGACATGGTTATTGGCTCACGCGCACTGGGCGAAAAAGAGCGCGGCGCTATGACCCCCCAGCAAGTTTTTGGAAATTGGCTGGCTACCTGGATGATTAAACACATCTACAAACATCAGTATACAGATTTGGGGCCATACAGAGCTATTCGCCTAGAAAGCTTAAATGTGCTGGGAATGCGTGATCCTGACTATGGCTGGACAGTTGAAATGCAAGTGAAGGCATTGCACAAAAAACTTAAAGTAGCCGAAGTTCCTGTTAATTATCGGAAGCGCATAGGAGTATCTAAAGTCTCTGGGACTGTTAAAGGGACTATCTTGGCGGGTTACAAAATTATAACGACCATTATAAAATACGCGTGGAAATCACATTGATCATTCTTTACGGTTGCTTTTTATCATTCATTTTACTGTACAGTTTCGTTCAGTTGAGTCTTACGATGTCTTATCAAAAAAGCTCAAAATCTGGTACCGAACCTGAGGGGGAAATGCCCTTAGATTGGCCTGTCGTGACCGTGCAATTGCCAGTGTACAATGAGTTGTATGTTGTAGAAAGGTTAATAGATACCGTTGCTCAGTTGGAATACCCAAAAGATAAACTCGAGATCCAGGTTTTGGATGATAGCAATGATGAGTCTGTTGAAGTTGCTGCTCAATGCATTGCGAAATGGCAAAAAGAAGGCATCAACATCAAGCACATTAGAAGACCTGACAGAATAGGATACAAAGCAGGTGCATTGGCCTATGGTCTGAAATATTCTGAAGGAACCTTTACCGCTATTTTTGATGCTGATTTTGTTCCTAGAAAAGATTTCCTTTTGCGCACCATGCCGTATTTCTCAGTCCCCGAAATAGGTGTTGTACAAACGCGTTGGGAGCATTTAAATGAAAATTATTCTATTCTTACAAGGTTACAAGCCTTCGGCTTGGATGCCCATTTTACCGTGGAACAATGCGGACGAAATGCAGGAGGCCATTTCATTAATTTTAATGGTACCGCAGGTGTTTGGAGGAACAAATGCATTGAAGATGCGGGTGGTTGGCAACATGACACCATTACTGAAGATTTAGATCTTTCATACCGCGCGCAACTTAAAGGTTGGAGATTCAAGTATTTAGAAGAGGTTGGTTCTCCTGCAGAGCTCCCCGCAGAGATGAATGCGTTGAAAAACCAGCAGTTTCGCTGGACCAAAGGTGCTGCTGAATGCGCTGTAAAAAATCTTCCTTCAGTTCTCAAGAAAAAAGGGTTGGGGATCAGAACGAAGGTACATGCCGTGTTCCATTTAATGAACAGTTTTATCTTCTTGTGCGTGCTGGGAGCCGCTTGTTTGAGTTTGCCAATCCTTTTAGTGAAAGTAAACACGTCTAAGTACGACTTGGTATTCAATTTAGCAGCCATCTTCCTGTTTAGCTTTTTTATTCTAGCCTATTTTTACTGGGTATCAAGAAGGCGAAATGGGGGTTCATTTGGGCATTTCATGAGAGATTTCCCCATGTTCCTGTCTATGTCAATGGGCTTGTCACTTCACAACAGTATTGCGGTAATTGAGGGATATGTAGGGAAGAAAACTCCTTTCATTCGAACGCCTAAATTCGCTATTCAAGCTGGGAAAGGAACGTGGAATGACAAAAAATACCGTGCTCTAAGAGCCAATCCCATTACCATCCTAGAAGCCCTTTTCGCCATTTACTTTGTGGGCGGAATCATTGTTGGAATCTACCATCAAGAATATGGCTTGTTGCCTTTTCACATTATGCTTGCGCTAGGCTTTGGAAATGTAGCATTCTTCTCTTTTAAGCACACACGAATAGCTTAATCTATGCGATCAGTAATTCTACGTGTGGTTTTTATTGCTGCAACTTATGTAGGATACCTTTTCATGGGTTATGCTGTTGACAGAGCTAACTTTCTAGAAGTACTCTTAGGCTATTCCTTTTTATTCGCTGCTACGGTTGTTTTTTACAAGCATTGTAAAGAGTTTACATGGCGAGATTTGCTCCTTGTGGCAATGTTGTTTCGCGCAGCGTTCCTTTTTTCTGAACCGCGTTTGTCAGATGATTATTATAGATTCATTTGGGATGGAAGACTGGTTGCTGCGGGTGAGAATCCGTACCTCATTTTGCCCAATGATTTTGCCGAGACTGAACGCTCTGAGGAGTTAGGAATCAATGGGGAGATTTTTGAAGGGATGAATAGCAAGCAGTACTACACTGTTTATCCACCCCTGAATCAAGCCTTATTTGCCTTTTCAAGTTTGATGGGTTTTGGAGACCCTCTGGCAGAGTTGTTTTTTCTGCATTTGATGATCTTGTTCTCAGACCTTTTGTTTCTGAGCATCATGGCGAAATTGCTCAGGATGTTTAGCATTCCCCATACCGCGGCAATTGGCTACGCGCTGAACCCGCTTGTGATCATAGAACTTTCAGGGAACCTCCATTTTGAAGGAGTCGTATTGACCTTTTTAGCCCTGGCTGTGTGGCTTTATCTGCAAAAGGAAAAATGGTGGTGGATTTCTGCGGTTTGTTTTGGGGCTGCAATCAGTGTGAAGTTGCTGCCGTTGATGCTTTTGCCCTTAGTTGCAGTTGTGCTGAAATGGAAAGCAATTCGCTATTACGCAGTGGTCGGAATCACTTTTTTAGTGGGTTTCTTGCCTTTCTATAGTTTCGAACTCCTTGTGCACTGGCAATCTAGCATTGCCCTATATTTCAAAAGCTTTGAGTTCAACGCTAGCATCTACTATGTACTCCGAAGCATAGGAAGTAACCTTATTGGTTACAATCCAATTCAGACCGTTGGACCCGCTCTGTCACTTATTGCCCTCAGCGCTATTCTCGTAGTTGCCTATCTCCAGTTTCGAAAGAAAGCAACGAGCATTAATGGACGCTTTTTACAAGTCGCTCAAAGTGTCAAACTCACCTATTTGGTCTACTTTCTGATGGCTACAACCGTTCACCCGTGGTACATCATTACCTTGGCCGCCATCTCAATTTTCACAACACGAAAGGGGACACTTTTATGGTCCTTTCTAGTTGTACTAAGCTACAGTCATTATGATGGCGGCGGTTTTCAAGAGAATTACATGTTCATTGCACTAGAGTACACCATTTTAGCAATAGTCATTTTGATACCAACCGCATCTTTAATGAAATGGCAATCAAAAGTGCTTAATGAATCCCTTTGATAATGTATTCATAGATAGGGTTATTGTCTTGAAGCTGCGGATTAGCGAAAGCTTTGGTGATGTATGTGGGTCTCTTCAAGATTCCTCTTTCCATCATTTCAAGAATAACTCCATAGTGCTCTAGCGATGTCTTCCCGATTAACAATGGCTCTAAATCATTGCCCTCTTTCCAAAACTGGTGTATTTCGCGAAGCCCTCTCAAATACAAATGGTCTTTTGTGAATCCGCCACCACGGTAAATGCGCGTAGTGAGATAATAAGCCTCATTTGGGTCCATGCGAAGATCATTCACCATGCATCGGAAGGTTTTGACAAA
This sequence comes from Flavobacteriales bacterium, assembly GCA_047636995.1. Lineage (GTDB taxonomy): Bacteria > Bacteroidota > Bacteroidia > Flavobacteriales_D > Sanyastnellaceae > JAQWQB01. The sequence goes on from JBLIGQ010000003.1 coordinate 36,811, forward strand.
ATCACTTCCTTTTACCATCATGTCTGTGGCAATAACACGCTGTCCCAGTTGTTTCAGTCTTCTCAAAGTGATGTTGCCGGAAAGGTATTCACTCAAAACAGCCAATCCCTCTTGGGTTTTGGTATTCACGGGCAGTCCAATATTGAAGATCTTCAAAGGCTGAAGATTACTGTTCATTGTGGTAACCATGTGTACCCCGATCTCATGGTGAGCTAGAAATCTTAATTCTTTAGGACGAAACGTAGCGCCTTTTTTCAGAAGTACCTTTTTTTGGTTGTTCAGGACCATCGCGCTTGCGATGATGTTATTTGTGACTTCTATTTTACCTGTAAATCCATAATCTTTGAAGGTTTCTTGGAAAAGAATTTTGGCGTCGTTCACATCCAATAGGCGCTCTGCTGTTTGCTCATCTACTTCTGGTAGACGTTGCAAAAACCAAGCATTACTCAAATCCTGTTGCGTAGGCTCTCCAAAATAACGCAATGAGTTGTACAAGAACTTACTTGTGCCAATGGACTCAAGCATGTCAATTTTATCAGTATATGCATTGATCACAGACTCATACAGACGTTGGATGTGCACATCTCGAATTTTTTCAAGTTCAAATCGGTGCAGCTTTCGCTTCATGCGAAAAGGGTCAACCTTGATCGGTTTATATTGAAATTCAGGATTTTCAGTACACAAAGAATCAAAGAACTTTTTCTTTTCAGACTCAACGTTAGTCGGATTCAATGCATTGAGAAGTTCAAAGTTTTTTAAGGTGCTGTGGAGTTCAGTGTCAATGTCAAGGATAGATTTCTCAAGGTCTTTTGAAAGCAGTCGAGATTTTTTCTTGTGCTCCCAATTGGTGAATTCCTTAGTGAAACCATGTGCGTGATTCAAAATGGCACGCTTTAACTTTGATTTTAGTGCATGAATAACCTCAGGATAGGGTGCTCCTGTCTCTTCATTGCAGTAAATCTTCTTCACTTCTGTTGCAAGAACTAGCGTATTTTTGAAGTTCGAAGTAATGAATTGAAGGTTGTACCCACGTCCCCAAAAAGTATCATTGATCTCAGAGGTGGCTTCAATGTCATTTGGCAGTTCTATTTCCCCCAACTCTTTTTTCCAAGTAGTTGCACTTACTCCAAAACGAGCATTATCTATGCGTTCCGTTCCGGTATTAAAAACAGGTACTTCTCGATCCCATCTCATGTGATTGTAAGAATGCATATCGTATACAACGCATCCGTCAAAAAGCTCTTCTATTTTCGCTATGAGCGCCTTTGTAACGAGGTAATACTGATCATGTTTTTTAACACTTCTAGAGCGTTCCGCCTTCGTGAGCGGACGTTTCCAGACTTTATTTCCCCAAGCAACATCGTAGATGCAATCTTCAGGAGCACGATTTAAGTCGTATTCAAACCGACTGTCATTTCCAACCAAAACGATGGGCAAAGAAGAAATGAAGGCACCAGTATAAGGGTCTTCCTCATACCATCTGTCGTACTCTGTAAGTTCAGTTTTGAATTTTAATTCGTCCCTAAATCGATGTCCGTCATGAATAGCAGTGCACACATAAGGAACATATTCATTGATGGTGATTTTAAATCCGCCTTCCATGCTCTCCGCTTGAAAAGTAATTCCTTGTTCAATTCTGCGAATGATTTCGTTAACCGGAAGCTTACGCATCTCTTAAAGCTTGTCTATATTCTTCACGCCTAAGTGTTGCTGAATTCTTCAATAACACTTGGTCATCGCAGTAGTCAATGACTTGCTCCTGAAGTCTTACTTTGTTTAATTTGTTGATATTGACAATTCCGCCTGGGCTGAGTACGTTCACCTCAATCAATTTACCACCAATTAAGTCAAGTCCAACGAAGAACAGTCCGTCTCGTACGAGCTTATTCCCAATGATTTTACACAAACGCTTTTCGTCTTTTGTCAATACGTGTTTCGCAATGGTTCCCCCTGCTGAAATGTTAGATCGTGCATCACCATCTGCGGGAACTCTTCGCATTGCTCCAATAGGTTCTCCGTGCAACATCAGCACACGAACATCACCTAATTCAGCCCCTTCAACGTAATCTTGAACGATCACATAATTTGTTTCTCCATCTTTTCCGTCGATGTAAAAATCAAGCAGTGAATTGGTGTTAGATCTGGCATCTCGCTCAAGCACAATTACTCCGCTTCCGCCATACCCATTCAACGGTTTCATGATCATTTTTTCAGACTCACCTTCACGAATAACTTTTTTCAGATACTCCTTGTTCTTTGAAACGTGAGTGGCTGGAATTATTTCGTTCTTAGGATCGTAGAAAGCCGCTGTATATAGCTTGTTGTTTGCTTCGCGAAGCCCTTCAACATTGTTAATAATGAATACATCGTTCTTGACACTGTCCAAAAAATTGAGCACTAAATTATCCAACGGCGGATTAGCTCGCATGAAGATGACATCAAAACTTGCAAGTGGCACCATCTTCTCATCGAATTCAGCTTGCTTGTAAAAAGTTGTCATGGTTCTTGACACTTTATCCTTCTTCTTAAGCACTTTCACAAACCCTTGAGCTAGACAATCACGAATAGTCAAATTTGCTGCCGTTGTTATACCTAATGTATATCCCCTTGATGCAACCTCATGGAGAAGTCTCAGAGAACTATCAGATTCTGGAACAATTCGCTCCCAAGGGTACATTATAAAGAGGTAATTCATTTTTTTCTTATTTTTTCGAGGTGAAATTAAGTGAATTCTTCTTTCAATTGTACACCTCAATAAAAAAAAGATTTGAGTCAGTCAACACGATGGTTTAACTTGTGAGTTCTTAATCAATCATCCATGAGACAATCACTGATTCTACTCCTTATTTTAACACTTGCTTATACCACCTCTTTCGCTGATCCAGGGGATACAACCGTTGTTCAGACCTTTTCTTTTGAAGAACAAAATAATCCTGACGCGAACTACGATAGTCCCGGTAGGCGCTGGTTTGATTTTCCAGACGAAGGCACCTCTTACCAGAAAATTTTGATGTATTACACCTTGAAGTGTTTTGAAGATGGAACAGCTGGTGGACTTGGTTTTCCATGTGGTGAGTGGGATTACCTCACTTATAATTACCTTTTTGACCATACAGGAGATCTGGATTCAAATTTAGTGACACATCCCTTTTACCTTCTGAATGGCGAAGGGTTTGAAACAGTAAATTTAATTTCTGAACCGCAGTTCAATGAAATCCAATACCAGACGTTTGAGACCGTATTTGTGTCAGAAGAAAATGTGTCAATGGCAGAAACATTTGCTGATGGCTCACTTTCAGCTTTGCCACTACTTACTGAGAATCTGAATTCACGTTTTCAATTCATTTATACGGCAGATGAGCTCATTGCTTCAGGAGCTGTTGCCGGAAGTATCTCTCAACTCTCATTGAATCTCAATGCACAGTTTGACCCTGCTGATTTACTGCGCATTAAATTGGCTGAATCAAGTGCTTCTGAGTTAACTTCATTATACGAAGACGAGATGACTCAAGTTTATTCAGGCACATTCTTGCCAGATGCACAAGGTTGGTATCCGTTTGTTTTTTATCAACCTTTTATGTGGGATGGAACCAGTTCTCTTGTAGTCGAAATTGATCTTCAAAATGAGGATTTCGGACTGCAAACAGACGTAATAGGTGAATCAATTGACAACATGGCCATGACAGTTATGGGGCAAAACAAATACATGCGCTTTGATGGCGTAGATAAGGTTGTTGTTCCAGAAGCAGTTTTCGAAACACTTGAAGAAGAAGTAACCGTTGCCTTTTGGGTCAATGGAGATGCAGACGCTCAGCCTTTGGATTGTACGGCGTTTGAAGGTGTGAATGCGTCGAATGCGCGCGTGCTTAATTCACACTTACCGTGGAGTAACGGACGTGTATATTGGGATGCTGGTGATGACGGTGGTTATGACCGAATTGATAAGCAGGCCGTAGCTTCTGAATACGAAGGGCAATGGAATCACTACGCTTTCACTAAGAACACAGTAACTGGGAGCATGAAAATTTACCTGAACGGTGTCCTTTGGCATACAGGTGAAGACAGAGACAACTCTCTAGCAGGGATTGTCAACTTTAGCATCGGTTCTGCCGCTGGTTGGAGCAATTTTTACAGAGGAAGCATTGATGAATTTCAGATTTGGGATGTAGAACTTGATGAAGCCACTATCTCAGAATGGATGGCGAAACGTGTAGATGCTTCACACCCAAATTGGAACAACCTTCGCGCATACTATAACTTCGATGAGGATAATCAGTCTTATGTATTAGACAACGGACCGAATGGATTTGATGCCTACCCACAAGGTGCGCCTGAGCGTATAGCTTACAATTCTGATGAGCTCTTCTTGGATGCAATAGCGGTTGGTTTTCGTCCACAAATAACCTTGCAACAAGGGGACATAGAAGTAGAGAATGTACTTACTACGTATGATGTGCTTGTTGAGGTGGCGCCAGTGATCCTTTCTAGTTGGGAGGTTGTTGGCAACGGAGTTGAGCTAATTGACCTTGCGTTCTTTTGGGAAGAGGGCGAAACCTATACCTATGATGAGGATGGAAATGAAATTGACAGCACGCCAATAACAGGAGACTTAACCTCATTTACCAATGACGAACTCAGCTATTACAGCCCAGCCTTTGAAGTGGTAAATCGATTCGAAATTGGAAGATTTATTACGCCTTACGGGATTAACCTAGACATGGAAGAAGGATGGACCTGGGTATTTGATGTCTCTGATTATGAGCCGCTTTTACAAGGCGAAGTAGAACTTGAGGCGGGGAACTGGCAAGAGCTTTTAGACATGAAATTCCTCTTCATTGAAGGAACACCTCCAAGAGATGTAAAACGTGTAGATGCCTTCTGGAAAGGACAATACAACCTGAGTACTTTCGATGAAAACGTAACCAACCATACTTTCGAGGTTGAAGAAGGAGAGGAGATGTTCAGGTTGAAGACACGTGCGTCAGGACATGGATTCGGAACAGGCAACAACTGTGGTGAGTTTTGTTTTAACACTCACTCTGTGGAGGTAAATGACGAAACACAATGGAGCTGGGAAATCATGCAAGAATGTGCTGATAATCCGCTTTATCCTCAAGGAGGAACATGGATTTATGACCGCGCCGGTTGGTGTCCTGGAGCGAAAGTGGCAACACAGAACTTTGAACTGACTCCCTTCGTTACTGGGCAAGAGACCTTCACCGTAGATTACAATATAGATTACGATCCGAATGGAAATTACAGGTTTGAAGGACAGGTTATAGCTTATGGGCCTGCCAATTTCACGAATGATGTTGAAATAAATGATGTCATTGCTCCAAGCAATTGGAGGATCAAAAGCCGAATTAATCCGATTTGTGATAATCCAATCATCCAAATTCGCAACAATGGATCAGAAGCCTTGACCTCATGTGACATCACTTTTGGAATAGGGACAGACCTTCAAACGATTAACTGGACAGGGAACTTAGGTTTTCTAGAGACAGAAGACGTAGTTCTGACCTATGACTCACCAGCACTGTGGGAAGGAGATGACGAAATGGAAATGACTTTTCTTGCTTCAGTTGGCAATCCGAATGCGACGTTAGATGAGAATGAATCTAACAATGCTGCAAGCTCTAAGTTTGTTCGTCCACCAACATACACATATGGTTCAGGAGAAGATGATGATAACAGACTTATTATCTGGGTTCAGACCAATGGAACACCTTGGGAAACAAGTGCTGAAATTGAATCAGCAGATGGATCCATCGTGTGGTCCAGAGATGACTACAATGAAGCCAGTACCAATTATAGAGACACCATTGAATTGAATGGGGGATGCTATACTTTTCATTTGTATGATAGTGATGATGATGGACTGAGCTTTTTCGCTAACAATGATGGAAATGGTCAAGCGAGACTTAAGAAGGTAGCGGGCGCTACTTTTGTCCAGTTTGAAAATGACTTTGGAAAAGAAATTAGCCATAATTTTAACTGGGAAACAGATTTGGTTTCTGTTGAAGAACAAAATGCACCCAAAACACAGCTAAGTGTGTATCCAAACCCAACTTCCAATGAGCTCTTTGCGAAACCAGTGAATTTTGGTAACCAGTTAGTATGGGAGATTTATGACCTGAATGGTAAAGTGGTGATGTCAAAATCGCAAAACTTGAATCCAGGTGAACTGATCAGAATTGAAACAGATCTTTTCTCATCAGGCATGTATACCTTATTGATTACCGATGGAGTGAACAGACAAACCCGAAGATGGGTAAAAGAGTAATTAACAATTTTGAATCTAGAAAAGGGTGTTTTTCAATGAAGAACACCCTTTTTTGTTTTTAACCCCCTTGAAAACCACAATGATTCGGTGTGGTTCTGTGTAAATGGTAAGAATATTTAGAAAATGGAGGGGGTGTTCGTAAAAAACATGATTAATTAGATACCACCCCCCTGATTTCATCTTATCTTTGCGGAACAAATTCAAAAAACCAATCTCATGCCAACATTTCGCAGCCAGGCACTCAAGGATTTAGCGCACCGCCGTCCAATGTACCAGACTCCTCCTTCAGCTAAGATTTCTGATTACTATGGAGTTGATGTTTTCAGTCAACACACCATGCGAGAGTACCTCACTGATGAGGCCTACAAGAGCGTGATGAATGCGATCAATGATGGAACACCTATTGACCGTGCAATTGCAGATCAGGTGGCGTCCTCAATGAAAGAATGGTCAATATCAAGAGGTGCTACGCATTATACGCACTGGTTTCAGCCATTGACAGGCTCTACAGCAGAAAAGCATGATTCTTTCATCCAGCCTACAGGAGATGGACGAGCAATTGAGAAATTTGATGGAACATTACTTGTACAACAGGAGCCAGATGCTTCTTCGTTCCCGAGTGGTGGAATTCGTAATACATTTGAAGCAAGAGGGTATACCATTTGGGATCCTACTTCTCCGGCTTTCGTGATTGGGAAAACACTTTGTATTCCAACAATCTTTATTTCCTACACCGGGCACTCACTTGATTACAAGATGCCTTTAATCAAGGCGTTGACAGCTGTAGATAAAGCAGCAACAGCGGTGTGTCAATACTTCGATAAAGACGTGAAGAAGGTAATTGCTACCCTAGGATGGGAGCAGGAGTACTTCTTGATGGACAGAGCTTTGTTCAATGCGCGCCCAGATATTGCAACAACGGGTAGAGCGTTGTTCGGACATACACCCGCGAAAGGGCAGCAGTTAGATGATCATTACTTTGGTTCAATTCCAGAGCGCGCAATGGCGTTCATGATGGATTATGAAACAGAAGCGCACAAGTTGGGCATACCAGTTACAACACGTCACAATGAAGTAGCTCCTAACCAGTTTGAGTTGGCGCCCATCTTTGAAGAGTGCAACTTGGCAAATGACCACAACTTATTATTGATGGACCTCCTTGATAAGGTGGCTAAGAAACATGAGTTCAGAGTTTTGTTGCACGAAAAGCCGTTCGAAGGATTGAATGGTTCAGGAAAGCACAATAACTGGTCATTGGCTACCAACACAGGAATAAATTTACTTCGCCCGGGGAAAAACCCGAAAAGTAACCTTCGTTTCTTGACGTTCTTCGTGAACACCATCATGGCCATTTATAAGAATGCAGATGTGCTTCGCGCAGCAATTGCTGGTGCAGGAAATGATCATAGACTTGGCGCCAATGAGGCACCTCCTGCAATCATCTCTGTGTTCATCGGTTCACAGTTGTCGAATCTTTTAGATCAACTTGAGAAGAACATTAAGGCGGGTAAATTAACGCCAGATGATAAGACAGCTATTAAACTTGAAATAGGACGAATTCCTGAAGTGCTTCGTGACAACACAGACCGAAACAGAACTTCGCCTTTCGCCTTTACTGGGAACAAGTTTGAGTTCCGCGCTGTAGGTTCATCTGCTAACTGTGGTCATTCAATGATCGCTTTGAACACCATCGTTGCTGAGCAATTGATTGAGTTCAAAAAGAGCGTAGATGGCCGCATAGCAAACGGCGATAAGAAAGATGATGCCATCTTGAAAGAGCTTCAGAAGTTAATCAAGGAGTCTAAAGCAATTCGTTTCGAAGGAAATGGATACGGCGAAGAGTGGGTGAAGGAAGCGAAGAAACGTGGATTGAGCAACTTGGTAAATACACCGCAAGCCTTAACTGTTTGGAAAGACAAGAGGATCCAAAAGATTTTCAAAGACTTGAATGTTCTTTCACCTGAAGAGGTAGAAGCACGCATGGAGGTGGATTTTGAGAACTACGTTATGCGTAGACAAATTGAAGCTAGATTAACCGCTGATTTGGCTCAAAACCACATTATTCCAGCCGCAATCAAATACCAGAGTGTAATTATTGAGAACGTTCGTGGATTAAAAGAAATTTTATCTGCAGCAGATTTCAAAAAATCTTCTTCAACACAATTGCGCTTGATTACTGATATTTCTGAGCACCTCACGGGCGTGAAGATTAAAATTGATGAATTGAGAACTGAAAGACGCAAGGCAGACACATTTGGAGATGTAGAAAAGACCGCGTTCTATTATGCAGATATTCTCTTCCCAATTATGAATGCAATTCGTGAGCACAGTGATCGCCTAGAGATGCTCGTAGATGACGAGATGTGGCCTATGCCGAAGCTGAGAGAGATTTTGTTTAATAGATAAATAACCTACTTACAAAGTTTAAAAGCCATCCTTATTGAAAGGGTGGCTTTTATTTTTTCAGGTATAAAAACCGATAATTCAACACTAAATGACGTAATTTAGGGTTAAGATTGTTGAAACCATCATGTCAAGTGAAAAGGAGAAAATAATCCAATATGCAAGTTGAAAATGAAGCTGTTCGACAAGAAAAGTTGGTTGGCATTTGAACACTTACAGAAGCTCCCCGTCAAACGTGCCTTCCCTAGATTTGCGTATCTGTGATTTATTTACTTATTTTCGCTTCCTGTAATCGGAAAATAATGCAAAAGAACCAAACAAATTTCGCCTTTCTGCGCCTTGCTCTTACCTTAACTCTCGTTTTCGGCATGTTATCTGGCTTTGCTCAGAGAAACTATACTGAAGAAGCAGACAATCAATTTGACCGCGGAGCTTACGCTGAAGCGGCAAAGCTCTACAACTCTGTTTATTCCAAGTTGAAGGGAATTGATAAAAAAGGAGAGGTGAACTTCAAAATCGGCGAGTGTAACCGGGTCATCGGTAAGCTTGAAGCTGCTGAAGATTACTACAAAAAGGCCATCGGATTTCGTTATGATGACGATAACCCAGAAGTGCACTTCGAATTCGCTGAAGTACTTCGTCAACAAAACAAGTTTGATGACGCCGTAAAGCGCTACAATGATTACATGGAAAAAGGGGGCGACAAGACCAAGGCCAAAATGCAGGTGAAAGCTTGTGAAGTTGCTGCTCTCGCTCTTGATGAACCCCCATCACGCTACGTAGTAGAACAGGTGGCCATGATGAATACCGAAAACTATGATTATGCAGCCAACTGGAGCGATAAACGCTACGATGCCGTAATCTTCGCTTCTTCTCGTCCGAGCTCAACAGGTTCTGGAGAAGATGGGATCACCAATGATTCTTACATGGATTTGTTCAAAACAGAACAAGACAAGAAAGGGAAGTGGTCTACGCCAACGCCTGTGAATAATACTGTAAATACTCCTGCAAGTGAAGGAACCATTTGTTTTGATTCGAAATTTAAAACAATGTACTTCACACGTTGCGACCATGACGGAGATGATTTCTATCCTTGTGAAATCTTCGTTACTGACATTCGTGGAAAAGACTTTGGGCCAGCTGAAAAATTAAATATCATCAACCGTGATATGAATGATTCTTCAGCAGTAGGTCACCCAGCACTTACACCAGATGACATGTTCCTGATCTTTTCTTCAGACATGGCTGGTGGTTTCGGAGGGAAAGACCTTTGGTACATTGCTTATGATAAAGGAGCGAAAGCTTGGGGCAACTCAGCGAAGAACCTTGGTAAAGAAATCAATGGCACTGGAGATGAGATGTTCCCCTCATTCAAAAATGATGGGACCTTATTCTTCTCTTCGAACGGACCCAAGTCAATGGGCGGACATGATATATTTACTGCTCCTACAACAGGAGAGATGACTTTTGGTGAGGTTGAACAACTTCCTTACCCAATCAACTCTTCTTCTGATGACATGGCGATTATCTGGATGAAAGAAGCTGATCAAGGTTACTTTACTTCAAGCCGTCCAGGTGGAAAAGGACTTCATGACATCTATGAGTTCAAAATGCCGCCTCTTGAGTTCCGCTACCTAGCAACAGTATATGACTATGATACTGCTACGCCACTTGCGAATTCGAAAGTGACCATTCAAGGGACAGACGGAAAAAGCTATGATCTAACAACTGACGGAAACGGTGGTGTTTCATTGCAAGATGGAGAGGTGATGATTGAAACGAATTATGCTGTAGACGTTTCTATGGCTGAATACATTGGAACAGGAGATGCATTCTCTACTGTTGGGCTCTCAGAGTCAACAAACTTTGCTAGAGAATACTTTTTGAAGAGAATAATTACTGGAGTTGAGTACGACTTGCCATTGGTGCAGTATCCGTTCAATGAGACACAATTGTTGATCAATGAAGAGGTGAACTCTGCAGATTCATTGAATTTCCTTTATGACATTATGGTGCGTAACCCGAACTTCGTAATTGAGCTCCAAGCACATACAGATACACGTGGTACTGTCCCTGCCAACCAGACGTTGTCTCAAGGACGTGCTAAGACTTGTGTAGATTACTTGATTTCAAAAGGAATTGAGTCAGCTAGACTGATTCCAATTGGAAAAGGTGAATCAGATCCGAAAATCAAGGACAAGCAGATTGCTGCAATGGCAACCGAAGAAGAGACAGAAGCTGCTCACCAGGTTAACCGTAGAACTGTCTTTGAAATTAAACGAACAGACTACGTTTCAAAACAATAAGACACGAAGAATACTCAGAGATTTTCTGAAATTGCAATAACTTGCGGGACGATTCAAAAAGGATCGTCCCGTTTTTTTTTCTATGAGCGACTCACGTTACCAGCAAAGAGGGGTTAGTGCCTCCAAAGAAGATGTGCACGCAGCCATCAAAAATGTAGACAAAGGCTTGTTCCCTCAGGCATTTTGTAAAATTGTGCCTGATAGCCTCTCAGGAAGCGATGACCACTGTATTGTAATGCACGCAGATGGCGCTGGAACAAAGTCGTCTTTAGCATACCTCTACTGGAAAGAAACAGGAGACCTCTCCGTTTGGAAAGGAATTGCACAAGATGCGCTCATCATGAATCTTGATGATTTGCTTTGTGTAGGAGCAACTGACAACATTCTGCTTTCGTCAACCATTGGAAGAAATAAAAACCTCATTACAGGAGATGTCATTAGTGCCATCATCAATGGAACTGAAGCATTGCTCTCAGACCTGAGAGATCAAGGAATTGGTATTCTATCTACTGGAGGTGAAACAGCTGATGTAGGAGATTTGGTGCGAACCATCATCGTTGACTCTACAGTAGTCTGCAGAATGAAGCGTTCTGACGTTATCAATAACGGAAACATCAAACCGGGAAATGTGATTGTTGGACTTGCTTCATTCGGACAAGCTACTTATGAAAAGGAATACAATGGAGGCATGGGGTCAAACGGATTGACTTCTGCGAGACATGATGTGTTCAACCACGCAATAGCTGAAAAGTATCCTGAATCTTTTGATCCTTCCGTTCCAAAAGAATTGGTCTACAGCGGCACTAAAGGCCTCACTGACGAAGTAGAAGGCGCTCCCATTAATGCAGGAAAGCTGGTGCTTTCGCCAACAAGAACTTACGCGCCCATTATCAAACGCATCCTTTCAGAACACAAAAATCAAATTACCGGAATGGTGCACTGCTCTGGTGGTGCCCAAACAAAAGTACTGCACTTTGTTAAAAATGTGCATGTCATCAAAGACAATATGTTTGATTGTCCGCCCCTGTTTAAGCTCATTCAAGAGCAGTCAGGGACAGATTGGCAAGAAATGTACAAGGTGTTCAATATGGGCCATCGAATGGAAATTTACTGCGCGCCTGAAGTTGCAGAAGCATTGATGGCGATTTCAAAATCGTTCAATGTAGATGCTCAGATCATCGGTCATGTTGAAGCAAGCGAAGGAGCCAAGTTGACCATCGAATCAGAATTCGGAACATTTAACTACAACGAAGCTTAACTATGAACCAAATGATGGAAAAACTCCTAGCGATTGAAGATCGCTACCGGGAGGTGAGCTTATTGATTGTAGATCCTGGAGTAATTTCTGACGGAAAAAGATATCCCATACTCATGAAAGAGTACAAGGATCTGGGCAAGTTGGTAGAGCTTATTCTGGAATACAAGAACGTTGTGGCCAATGTGATTTCGAGCAAAGCGCTCCTTAAGAAGGAAGATGATCCTGAAATGAAAGAAATGGCCAAAGAAGAGCTTCAGGAATTCATTGAGCGGGAGAATTCGCTAATGGAAGAGCTCAAAATGGCCCTCATTCCTAAAGATCCGGTAGATTCTAAAAATGTAGTGGTAGAATTGCGTGCCGGTGCAGGAGGAGATGAAGCTTCAATCTTTGTAGGAGATTTATTGAGAATGTATACGAAGTTCATTGAAACGCAAGGTTGGAGCATGGAGGTTGCAAATATCAATGAAGGCACCGCCGGCGGATTCAAAGAAGTAGTTTTCACCATCAGTGGAGAAAGCGTGTATGGAACTATGAAATATGAAAGTGGTGTTCACCGCGTGCAGCGTGTTCCTGCTACAGAGTCCCAAGGCCGAATTCATACGAGTGCAGCTACGGTTGCAGTGTTGCCTGAGGCTGAAGAAGTAGACATTGATTTGAATGTTACAGACATCAAGAAGGATACCTACCGAGCTAGTGGAGCAGGAGGGCAGCACGTCAACAAAACGGAGTCTGCTGTTCGTTTAACACACCTACCCACAGGCACGGTTGTGGAATGCCAAGACGGAAGATCACAGCACAAGAACTATGAAAAAGCGTTAACGGTTCTTCGCTCTAGATTGTACGAAGCAGAGTTGGCCATCAAGAATGAAGCCCGATCAGCTGAACGAAAAAGTTTGGTTTCTACTGGAGACCGTTCAGCGAAGATTCGCACTTACAACTATCCTCAAGGACGTGTCACTGATCACCGGATTAACCTTACCCTGTATAGTTTGCAAAACATTTTAGACGGAGATATCATTGGCATCATTGAAGCACTTAAAATTGCTGAAAATACTGAGAAACTCACAGCCGGAGAAGCATGAATAAATCACAATTAGTAGCAGAAATTAAGCGCAAGGGTTCTTACCTCTGTGTGGGGTTAGATACTGACCTTGAAAAAATGCCTGCTCACCTCCGCGGAGACAAAGAAGGCATGTTAAAATTCAATGAATCAATCATTGAAGCTACTGCTGATTTATGTGTGGCATACAAGCCAAACCTTGCTTTTTATGAGCAATATGGTGAACGAGGTTGGGGGATTTTAAAAGAAACCATCCAGATGATTCCAGATTCGTGTTTTGTGATTGCTGACGCGAAAAGAGGAGACATCGGCAATACGGCTGGCTATTATGCTAAAGCCATCTTCAATGACCTGGGAGCTGACGCCATTACTGTTGCCCCCTATATGGGGAAAGATGCAATCATGCCTTTCTTAGAGTTTGAAGATAAATGGACCATTGTTCTTGGTCTTACTTCCAATCCGGGTGCCGCAGATTTTCAGTACCACGGATCACCTCCTTTGTACGAACAGGTGATCAGGAAGTGCGCAGAGTGGGGTAGCCCTGAGCAACTGATGTTTGTTGTTGGCGCTACGCGTCCTGAAGATTTAAGTGCCATTAGAGAAATGGTGCCAAATCACTTTTTCTTGGTTCCTGGTGTGGGCGCCCAAGGCGGAAGCTTAAGTGCAGTAAGCAAAGCAGCCCTTACGTTAGACGCAGGGCTGCTTGTGAATTCTTCAAGAGGAATTCTTTATGCTGGTTCAGATGAAGATTTCGCGGTAGCCGCAAGAAAATCTGCATTTGTTTTACAGCAAGAAATGAAAAGTTTACTCAGTTAATCTTCGATCTCAGCAGTAACAGTGATGTCAGCTTTTACCTGAAATACGAAGTAAGCGGGCACCTCAGAAACAGAACCAACTGCTTGAATAATAACAGCGTTCTCTTTTAGTAATTCAGCGGTAATTGCGTTTTTCTCCCCAGCTGTCAAAGCAATCGTTCTGTAGTTTTCATCCTCATTCAATGTCTGAAGTAACTCTGGAGTTAGAGCGGTTGAAAAGAGAACAGCTCCAGTTGAACTAAGAATCTTCATCTCAGCATTCAACATAGATTGCGCTGGTCCGTCATATTCCCAAATTTTATAGCTCAATTCACGAATGTCATAGCTTCTTATTTCGTTTTGCACTTGTTCAAGACCCTCATTGGATAGTGCATCCAAGGTTTCTTGAAAGTCAAACATTCCTTCGCCAGCATTTCCATCAATAGTGATGGTCAAGTTCTTCACGTAGGAGGCTTCAACATTTATATCTTCGGTTTTTTCACAACCAGAAAATACAATTGCGAGAGCAATTAATGGTAGAATATAGTTTTTCATGAGTGTTTTAATTACGACCACAAATTACATAGATACGGTGACAAAGTTGTTGTAAAATGTAAGAAATCTTCGTCGACATTCGTGAGATGAATGAAGATTACTTGCAATATGTCTGGCGTTATCAAAGGCTTCCGCACGCAAATTTAACCTGTGTTTCGGGCAGAGAATTAAGTGTGATTTTTCAAGGACATTGGAACAAACATGCTGGTCCTGATTTTCTTGAGGCCAAATTGAGAATCGGAAAAGAGACGTGGGTTGGAAGTGTTGAGATCCATGTGAAATCCTCTGAATGGCGAAAACATCGTCACCAAGAAGACCCCGCTTATGCAAACGTAATCTTGCATGTAGTCTTGGAAGATGATGAACCACTTGTAAATCAAGCAGGAGAAGAGGTGCCAACCTTAGAGCTAAAAGGGCTGCTAAATCAAACACATTTGGATGCCTATGCTACCTTCGTTCAGAAACTCAATTTGCTTTCGTGCAGTGGAAGATTGAATGAAGTTGATGCGATGTCTAGGCAAGCTTGGTTGCACAGGATGGCTGTAGAGCGACTTCAAGACAGGGCGGAAAGAATTCAGGGAATGCTTGATGAGACAAGGCATGATTGGAATCAAGTTTGGTGGAGCTTATTAGCGCGTTGTTTTGGATTTGGCCTCAATCAGCAAGGTTTTGAATACCTTGCTCAAAGCGTGAAGTGGCTGAATGTGGCACGCATTGCAGATAAAACAGTGAGCCTTGAAGCCCTTTTCTTATATCAAACTTCCTGGGCTCAAGTAGATAAGAGGGAATTGGGGAATGAAAGATTGAAACAGGAATACCAGCATCTTCAGCGTCTTTGGGGTTTAACACCTGCTCCTCTGGCTATATGGCGAAGGGGAAGAATGAACCCCGCAAACAGCCCGCGCATCAGATTAGGGCAATTGCTGGCTTTGGTGCATAAAGGTTGGCTAAGCTGGGGCAAGGTGAGGTCATTTGAAGTGTTAGATGATTTGTTGAATGAACTGCAAGTGGAGATTCGGCTTCAAAGGTTAACCAAGGAGGGGAAAGAAGAACGCACCAGTCCAATGGGTCTTGCTTCGCGAAGCGGAATAATTGCAAATGCGGTCATTCCATTGATGTTTTGTTGGGCAAGAGCACATGACGACCAAGAAATGGTAGAACGAAGCCTCGAATGGCAAGATTTAATAGCAGCCGAAGATCATAAAATTAGTAGGATGTGGAAGAGCGAAGGCTGGAAAGCACAGTCTTTACTTGAGTCACAAGGCCAATTACATTTGCATCGGTCGTATTGCACCCAAAAAAAATGTCTATCTTGCCTCATAGGTATCACCTTATTAAATCAATGATTCCAATGGTTCAGGAGATTCTGGATTTCTTTGAAAAACAAACGTACGGCGTGTGTGCTTGGTGGGGTAGTAAGCTCGGAATCAAAACACATAAGGTGCGTCTGTCATTTATTTACCTCTCATTTTTGACTTTCGGCTCTCCAATCCTTGCCTACTTAATCATGGCATTCGTGCTTGAGAATAAGCACTACTTCAAACCGTCTAGGAAGCGCAGAACCATCTGGGAACTCTAACCTATGATGTTGGCAAACTTTAAAATATTCTCACGAGTTTTCTTCTCGTTGGCACTGCTATTAGGTATTATTTTAGTTGGAAGCTTTGGGTATGTATACCTCGAGGGATACACTTTCTTGGAAGCCTTTTTCATGACCATTATTACCGTCTCAACGGTTGGTTACCAAGAGGTCAGGCCACTTTCTGATTCCGGAATGATTTTCACCAGTGTGCTCATACTTACAAGTATCGGTACATTTACTTATACCATTTCTGCCATCACGACTTATTTCGTTGCTGGTGAGTACAAAGACAAATTCAAAGCTGCAAAGTTGGAAAAGAAAATAAGTTCAATGCAAGGCCACGTTATTGTTTGTGGCTTTGGTCGTGTAGGAGACATGGCCGTTCGTGAGTTACTAGACCACAACCTCAAAGTGGTTATTGTAGAGGCCAATGATGATAAAATTGATATTCTCGATGAGAATCCACATCTCATTTACATTAAAGGCAATGCAACAATAGATGATAACCTGGTTAAAGCAGGAATCCAGAACGCCACTTCAATCATTACAACATTGCCAGATGATGCAGATAACTTATACGTGGTGTTAACCGCCCGTGAACTCAATCCTAAAATGACCATTATTAGTCGTGCTTCAAAAACGGCTTCAGTTAAGAAATTGAGAATTGCAGGGGCTGATAATGTTATTATGCCTGATAAAGTGGGTGGCGCTCACATGGCTTCATTAGTCACCACTCCAGATGTAATGGACTTCCTAGATCACATCAGAATTCAAGGAGGCACAGACGTTAATTTAGAAGAGATTTCGTTTTCTGACTTGCCAGAAGACTTCCAGTTTCAAACGCTTGGAGAGCTAGATGTAAGGAATCGAATTGGAGTCAATATTATTGGATTTAAAATTGACAACGGCGAATATGTAATTAATCCAGGCTCTGAAACCCGCATTGTTCCGAATTCAAAATTATTCGTTCTAGGCAATAGAGATCAAATCAAGCTTTTAAATCGCATCTTCGGACTCTAACCCAACCCAACCGAACCCAATATATGCCAATCTGAATGATTGGTTATATTTGAACCAACCAAAACATATTTCATGTCCTTTTTTAAGATTAAATCATTTCTCACATTGCTTTTTGTTACAGCTTCAATTACGAGTTGGTCAAGTGATTCTGATGAAACAAAAGAAGTAACGCTAGATGATCGCATTAATAGTGTGATGGAGCCGGTTACGAAGGTTGTAGGAGACGTAATCTTTTTCTCACTGCCAATAGGAGAAGAGGTTGTGGTTCAAAAATGGGACGAAAAAACAAAGCGCTATAGAATGGTGCTTGACGGAACAATTCCAGAAGCAGAAGTTGACCAAGATTCAGATGCCCTAAAGAATGTTCCTATCTTTTTAACGAGCACTGAGCAGGGGATGATGCTTAATTACTCTGTTGTGCAAGGCAAAGACACTTCTAATTTTGAGACCGCTTATACAAGCGTCGGAACAGAGAAGCTGATTGACATTCCTGGCGGACAAACGACCATAACCTTAAGTGGGCCTGCCGCTTCATTTGCGCCCGGATCGAAGTACAAGATTGAACATAAGAACATTACTATTCCTTTCGTGCTAATTTGGCTTGTGATTGGTGCTGTGTTCTTTACGCTCTTTTTTAGATTCATAAACATTAGTGGATTCAAACATGCGCTCGATGTGGTGAGAGGGAGATTCGATGACCCCAATGATCAAGGTGAGGTTTCTCACTTTCAAGCCTTAACGGCCGCACTTTCAGGAACAGTTGGTATTGGAAACATTGCAGGTGTTGCTGTAGCAGTATCCCTTGGTGGAGCAGGAGCAACATTCTGGATGATTGTAGCTGGATTGCTAGGCATGAGTACCAAATTTATCGAATGCACACTAGGTGTGAAATACAGAAAGTTAAACGTTGACGGAAGTGTCTCAGGTGGTCCAATGTACTACCTGTCCAACGGGTTGAAGAACAAAGGACTCGGGAAACTAGGGAAAGTATTGGCAGTTCTTTTTGCCGTTGCGTGCATTGGTGGTTCTTTTGGAGGTGGAAACATGGTGCAGATCAACCAGGCAACAGCCTTGCTTACAGACGCTACAGGTGGCGTAGACTCCATCTTTTTCGAACGTGGATGGATATTCGGAGTGTTAATGTCTGCGATTGTTGGTGTAATCATTATCGGTGGAATTAAGTCTATTGCGAAAGTGACAGACAAAGTAGTGCCCTTCATGGTTGGGATTTATGTGATTGCTTCATTGATTGTTCTCGCAATGAATTTCACAGAGATTCCTGCCGCTTTTGGTAAAATCTTTAGTGGTGCTTTTAATTCTGAAGCCATGTATGGTGGATTGATTGGAGTTCTAATTCAAGGTTTCAGAAGAGCAGCCTTTTCAAACGAGGCCGGAATTGGTTCCGCATCCATCGCTCACTCTGCAGCTAAAACAGACGAGCCTATTTCTGAAGGACTTGTTTCATTGTTAGAGCCATTCATTGATACGGTTGTTATTTGTACAATGACGGCCTTGGTAATTGTGATTTCAGATTACGGAGATTTTACCGCTACGCAGGTATTCATCAACGAAAAAGCAGGTGACCTTGACGCCATTGGTTTAACTAGTAGTGCTTTCGCTAGTTCGATTTCCTGGTTTCCATATGTCTTGACGGTAGCGGTAATCCTCTTTGCTCTATCTACAATGATTTCATGGTCTTACTATGGCCTCAAAGCTTGGACGTATATTTTTGGTGAAGGACGAATCAGTAACATTTCATACAAAGCAATTTTTTGTATTATGGTAGTTATTGGTTCTGCAATTAGTGCGAAACAGGTTTTTGATTTTGGTGACGCCATGATTTTTGCCATGTGTTTCCCTAACATCTTTGGTCTTTATCTTTTGGCTCCAGAGGTTCTAAAAGACCTCAGGTCTTATATGAGTCGTGTGAAGTCGGGAGAAATTAAACGCTATAGCTAACAGCAAATGAGCTGGAGGAAGAAACTTAGTTTCCTGTCCTTCACACGCAATGAAAGAGCTGGGAGCATTTCGCTTTTGGTCCTAATCATTCTATTTATTCTAATTCAGCATTATGTTGCCGGATTGGCGAAGCCGTTGTGGAAGCCAACGGAAGAGGATATTCTTGCCTATGTTCAATCAGTTGAGCCGAATGAACCTGGCAGTGTTTCTGCTGAAAAGGGATTCGCCGAAAAGGCAAAAGACACGAAGAAAGAGGCTCATTTTCCCTTCGACCCGAATACAATCGATGATGAGGAGTGGGGGCAGCTGGGGCTTTCGCGAAAGCAGATTATTTCGCTTCGAAAATACATGTCGTTTGGCTATCCATTCAAGAAGAAGGAAGATCTGAAAAAAGTCTATGTTCTTGATTCTCTGTGGTTAGACCGACACTGGGATGAAATCGAGATCAAAAAACAGAAGATTAAAGAAGCACCTGAATGGAAGCGGGATTTCAAGAAGGAGCATGCAACAACCAAGTCGGAACCCATACAGGTAAATATCAATTTGGCTGATACACTGGAGTTAACAGCTGTTCATGGAATAGGAAGTTATTCAGCACGTAAAATATGGAAGTTCCGCGAGGCCCTGGGCGGATTTATAAACTTGGATCAGCTCGGTGAGGTCTACGGCCTTCGTGAAGAGGCTGTTCAAGCAATAAGAGCGGTTTCAGTGCTAGATTCAAATGCACTAAAGTCATTGAGTATAAACCAGTCCAACAAGGAGGCGTTGGCTATGCACCCCTACTGCACATGGAAGGTTGCCGAAGCAATTGTGAAATACAGAGATCAACATGGCCCATTTACTGAGTTAGATGAACTAAAACAGATCTACATCATTACAGATAGTATCTTTGTGAAATTGAAACCCTATTTGACTGTCGAACATGAGCCTCCAAGAGAAGATTAAGTTAGCTGTGAGAAATGTGCCTGATTTTCCAAAGCCAGGTATACAATTTAAGGACATTACGACCTTGCTTATAGATCCAGTTTTGTGCGAAGAGGTGCTCGATGAGTTGGAGAAGGCTACTCCTAAAGGTATTACAGCCGTTATTGGTGTTGAAAGCAGAGGGTTTATCTTTGGATTTCCGCTAGCATTGAGGTTGGGTATTCCTTTTATTCCTGTTCGAAAGGCAGGAAAGCTTCCTGCAGATACAATCTCACAATCCTATGACTTGGAATATGGAAGCGCAGTAATAGAGATGCACAAAGACGCTTTGACAGCAGAAGATAAGGTGTTAGTGCACGATGATCTCTTGGCTACAGGAGGTACGGCATTGGCTGCAGCTGATCTGGTGAGACAAACGGGTGCTGAGGTTTGTGGGTTTTCATTTGTTTTAGGGTTGGATGAATTGAAGGGCGAAGGATTTCTGCAACCTACGACCCGAAATATTACTATTTTAGCTCGCTGTTAAACGAAAACAGACAAGAGCTGTTAACTAAGGACGAAAAATCAAAGAAATGAACTTTGAAAAAAATGATAATCTGGAAATGATTGGTCAAATGGCCAAGGATTTCGCAGACAAAGAAATTCGTCCGCACTTCATGGAGTGGGATGAATCACAACATTTTCCTAAAGACCTTTTCCACAAATTAGGTGAGCTTGGAATGATGGGTGTTTTTGTGCCAGAAGAATATGGAGGTGCGGGACTTGGATATTTTGAATACATCACTGTAATTCAGGAAATCTCTAAGGTTTGCGGTTCAATCGGTTTATCGGTTGCTGCTCACAACTCACTATGTACAGGTCATATTCTCGCTTTTGGAAATGAAGAGCAAAAGAAAAAGTATCTACCGAAACTTGCTTCTGGCGAATGGGTAGGAGCTTGGGGACTCACCGAAGCAAATACAGGATCTGATGCAATGCGCATGCAATGTGTGGCCAAGAAAGAAGGGAATGAATGGGTTTTGAATGGTACAAAGAACTGGATCACTCACGGAATCAGTGGTGATGTTGCAGTTGTTTTGGCAAGGACGGGTGATTTGCTTGATTCCCATGGAATCACTGCTTTCGTTGTTGAGCGAGGAACTCCAGGATTCAGAGGTGGAAAGAAAGAGAACAAGCTAGGAATGAGAGCAAGTGAAACTGCTGAACTCATTTTCGAAGATTGCAGAATTCCTGAAGAGAATGTGTTAGGGAATATAGGAGACGGATTTGTACAAGCGATGAAAATTCTTGATGGAGGACGGATTTCAATTGGAGCCTTAGCACTTGGTATTGCCAAGGGAGCAATGGAGGCCTCAGTTCAATATTCGAAAGAACGTGAGCAATTTGGGAAGCCTATTTCTTCGTTTCAAGCTATTTCGTTCAAGCTAGCCGATATGGCAACTGAAATTGAAGCCGCTGAATTGCTGCTTTTGAATGCTGCAGACCTGAAGAACCGAGGGCAGAAGGTAACCAAGATTTCCGCTATGGCGAAGTACTACGCAAGTGAAGTAAGTGTGCGTGTTGCCACTGATGCGGTACAGATTTTTGGAGGATATGGATACACGAAAGACTTTCCAGTAGAGAAGTTCTACAGAGATTGTAAGTTGACTACCATCGGCGAAGGGACCTCCGAAATACAAAAGTTGGTTATTTCTAGAGAAATTTTATCATAATCATTTGCGCAAACACAAAGATTAATTATCTTTGCGGTCCAATTGAGTAACGACACTACTATGTTAATTATACCAGTTAAAGAAGGCGAGAACATTGAACGCGCTCTTAAGAAGTTTAAGAAGAAGTTTGAACGTACAGGAACTATGCGTGCACTTCGTGCTCGTCAACAGTACATTAAGCCTTCTGTGGAACGTCGCGAGCAGCGCAAGAAAGCTGTTTACGTAACGAATTTGAGGAGAGAAGAGATATAAGTATTTATATATATTATATATTTAAGCGAAATTGGTTTAACCAGTTTCGCTTTTTTTATGCCCGAAAAAGAAAAGTACTATCGCTATTTAAACTCAGAAAAGAGGGTGTCTCCGCACACATTGACGAGCTATACAAATGATCTAGAGCAGTTTTCTCTTTACATTACTCGGTACTACGGAGTTGCTCTGTTAGACGTTAAAACCATGCACATTCGATCGTGGTTTGCGGAATTAAAGGAAGGAGGGATGTCTTCCCGGTCCATCCATAGGAAAAGATCTACGCTTACCTCATTTTATAAATATGCACGGAGGGAACAATGGCTATTAGTAGATCCTGTTCGTCAAACAATTGCTCCAAAGAGCGAGAAACGTCTTCCTCAATTTGTTGATGAAAAAGGGATGCGAGAACTGTTGGAGGAGCAGATTCCGAGAAATGGAGAGTTTCACAACGAACGAGACCATTTATTAATAACCTTATTGTATGAATGTGGTATAAGAAGAGCAGAGCTTATTGGAATTAATGAGGCGGATGTAGACTTTTCTAAACAACAGTTAAAAGTGCTCGGGAAAAGAAACAAAGAGAGGTTGATTCCGTTGTCTAAGAAGACCGTCGAACAAGTAAGGGAATACATGAAAATCAAGCAAGAGATATTCGGGATGAAAAGCACCTTTTTGCTTTGCACTGATAGAGGAGCTAGACTGTATCCAGCATTTGTTTATCGTAAAGTTAATTCTTACCTTGGAAAGGTGAGTACACTGGATAAAAGAAGTCCGCATATCTTAAGACATACTTTTGCAACACACCTATTGAACAACGGTGCGCAATTGAATACGGTTAAGGAGCTTTTAGGGCATGCGAGCTTATCTGCCACCCAAGTTTATACTCACAATACCATAGAGAAGCTCAAGTCAATTCACGAGCGTAATCACCCGAAAGGGTAAAATCCATATTCCTATGCAATTACAAGTTCACTCAATCCATTTCGACGCAGATCAAAAACTGATTAGTTTCGTCCAAGAGAAAATAGAAAAGCTTTCGACCTTCCATGACCACATTGTAAGTGGAGAAGTATTTTTAAGAATAGAGAATGCGGATAACAAGGAGAATAAGATTGCAGAAATTAAATTGAACGTACCCGGAAAAGAACTTTTTGCCAAGCGTCAGGGCAAATCTTTTGAAGAAGCTACTGATGATGCAGTAGAAGCTTTAAGGCGGCAAATCCTTAAGCAGCGAGACAAACAGCGTGCTTATTAAGAAAAATGAAATTTGAAGAAAAAAATATAGGCAGATAGTTTTGTCTACACGAAATCTTTACTACATTTGCACTCCCTTTTAAACGAGGGGGTGTTTTTTTTGCCTAATCCAACGTGAGAAGGTCATTGAAATCATAAGCCGATGTAGCTCAGATGGCCAGAGCAGCTGACTTGTAATCAGCGGGTCGTGGGTTCGAATCCCTCCATCGGCTCTTTCTTTTTTAAACCATGAAAAAGAAGTGAGGGGATACGCCGGAGTTGGAGAGCCGGGGCAGACTGTAAATCTGTTGTCTTAGACTGAATAGGTTCGAATCCTATTATCCCCACAAGAATAACACTTATAGAGATTGTCAAAATGACTGTCTCTTATAAGCGGGAGTAGCTCAGTGGTAGAGCTTCAGCCTTCCAAGCTGAATGTCGCGAGTTCGAATCTCGTCTCCCGCTCAAAAGCCGATGTAGCTCAGGGGTAGAGCGTTTCCTTGGTAAGGAAGAGGTCACGGGTTCAATTCCCGTCATTGGCTCTAAAAAAGAATAAGAACAAGCAACAATTAATTAAACATTCTGGCTATGGCTAAAGAAACTTTTGACCGTTCGAAGCCGCACGTTAATATCGGTACCATTGGTCACGTCGATCACGGGAAAACTACATTGACTGCAGCAATCACTAAAGTGCTTGCTGACGCAGGACACTCAGAAGCTCTTAGCTTCGACCAAATTGACAACGCTCCTGAAGAAAAAGAGCGTGGAATCACAATTAACTCTTCTCACGTTGAGTACGCAACAGCAAACCGTCATTACGCTCACGTTGACTGTCCAGGTCACGCGGATTACGTAAAGAACATGGTTACTGGTGCAGCTCAAATGGACGGTGCAATCTTGGTTGTAGCGGCTACTGATGGACCAATGCCACAAACACGTGAGCACATCCTTCTAGGGCGTCAAGTTGGTGTTCCTCGCATCGTTGTATTCATGAACAAAGTGGATATGGTTGATGACGAAGAGCTACTTGAATTAGTAGAAATGGAAATTCGTGAACTTCTTTCTTTCTATGAGTATGACGGAGATAATTCTCCTGTAATCATGGGGTCTGCACTTGGCGGATTGAACGGAGAACCTAAATGGGTTGACACTGTACTAGCTTTAATGGAAGCAGTTGACACTTGGATCGAAATTCCACCACGTGAAAACGAAAAGCCATTCCTAATGTCAATTGAGGATGTATTCTCAATTACAGGTCGTGGTACTGTTGCTACTGGACGTATCGAAACTGGAGTTATTAACTCTGGAGAAGAAGTAGATATTATCGGTATGCAGGAAGAGAAATTGAAGTCTGTTGTTACAGGTGTTGAGATGTTTCGTAAGATTCTTGACCGTGGTGAAGCAGGTGACAATGTTGGTCTTCTTCTACGTGGTGTAGATAAGTCAGCAATCAGACGTGGTATGGTTATCGCTAAGCCAGGTTCGATTACTCCTCACACACACTTCAAAGCTGAAGTGTATATCTTGAAGAAAGAAGAAGGTGGACGTCACACTCCATTCCACAACCGTTACCGTCCACAGTTCTACCTAAGAACGACAGACGTAACAGGTGAGATCATCCTAGGGGAAGGTCGTGAAATGGTAATGCCTGGAGATAACGTTTCTATTGACGTAGAATTGATTCAACCAGTTGCGATGGACAAAGGACTTCGTTTTGCGATCCGTGAAGGTGGCCGTACTGTAGGTGCAGGTCAAGTGACCGAGATTACTAAGTAAGCATTATTTAATTCAGAATATATAGGCAAAGAAGGTGGTTTTAGGATCACCTTCTTTCGCCATATTCACGGGTGTGGCTCAATTGGTAGAGTAACGGTCTCCAAAACCGTTGGTTGCAGGTTCGAGTCCTGCCACCCGTGCAAATAAAGAACACCGATGGCAGGTATTAAATCATACATAGAGGAGTCTTACCAAGAGCTTGTTCACAAAGTGACTTGGCCTTCTTGGAAAGAATTACAGGAGTCAGCGGTTCTTGTGTTCATCGCGTCTTTAATCATCGCTGGAGTTGTTTTCCTTATGGACTACGTTTTCGGCGTTAACCCAGGAGAAGATGTCTTATGGAAGGGATTGATTGGATTCCTTTATGAGTACGTACTTTAACACAGGAGAACAAACGCTTCATGGCTGAGATTATTAAAAAATGGTATGTCGTTCGCGCTATCAGCGGGAAAGAAAGAAAGGTTAAAGAGTTTATTGAGAGTGAAATCTCGGCTCAAGGCCTTCAAGACTATTTAGGGCAAGTATTAATCCCTACTGAAAAAGTTTATCAGATTCGCAACGGTAAGAAAGTAAGCAAGGAAAGAAGTTATTTCCCTGGTTATATCCTTATTGAAGCGTCTCTTGTGGGAGAGCTTCCTCACGTAATTAGAAACATTACCAATGTTATTGGGTTTCTAGGTGCTGAGAAAGGAGGCCCGCCAGCGCCACTGAGAATGTCTGAAGTGAATCGGATCCTTGGTAAAGTAGATGAGCTTGCTGAGACAGACGAAGAAATGAGCATTCCTTTCATCGTTGGAGAAACCATCAAAGTGATTGATGGACCATTCAATGGTTTCACTGGAACCATTGAAGAAATCAATGAAGAGAAGAAGAAACTGAAGGTCATGGTGAAGATCTTCGGAAGAAAAACACCTGTTGAGTTAGGCTACTTACAGGTAGAAAAAGAAGCCTAGAATTAACGGATAACACGGCCGGATATCGTACAATGTCTTATTAATGCTTCCCATTTGTACGTGTGCGTCTGATCATTTATATACAAACAAAAGATGGCTAAAGAAGTAGCTGGACTGATCAAACTGCAAATACGCGGTGGTGCAGCAAACCCCTCACCTCCTGTAGGACCGGCACTCGGTGCTAAAGGAGTGAACATCATGGAGTTCTGTAAGCAATTTAATGCTAGAACTCAAGATAGAGCGGGTAAGGTGCTCCCAGTAGTGATAACGGTTTATGGTGATAAGTCTTTTGACTTTATCATTAAGACCCCACCCGCTGCTGTGCAACTTCTAGAGGCGGCTAAGAAGAAAAGTGGTTCTTCAGAGCCTAACCGCAAGAAGGTTGCTTCCGTAACTTGGGATCAAGTTCGAGCAATATCAGAAGACAAAATGCCCGATTTGAATTGCTTTTCCATTGACTCTGCAATGAGCATGGTTGCTGGTACAGCAAGAAGTATGGGCTTTACAATTAAAGGTGAACGGCCATTTTAGTCAGACAAAACGTAAAACATGGGAAGGTTAACCAAAAATAGGAAAGCTGTAATTGATAAGTATGATGCCGAAAAGGTATATGCTTTGACAGAAGCAGCTGCCATCGTTAAGTCGGTGTCAACAACGAAGTTCGACGCTTCAGTGGATATCGCGGTGCGACTTGGTGTTGATCCCCGTAAATCCAATCAAATGGTACGTGGAATCGTATCTCTCCCTCACGGGACAGGTAAGAATGTGCGCGTACTTGTTCTCTGTTCTCCTGATAAAGAGGCAGAAGCGAAAGAAGCAGGTGCTGATTTCGTTGGATTGGATGAATACCTGACTAAGATCAAGGGCGGATGGACCGATGTTGATGTAATTATTACCACTCCCAGCGTAATGGGGAAAGTAGGTGCACTTGGACGAATACTCGGCCCACGTGGACTTATGCCAAACCCGAAATCGGGTACCGTTACGATGGCAGTTGGAAAGGCTGTAAGTGATGTGAAAGCTGGTAAGATCGATTTCAAAGTAGACAAGTACGGTATCGTACATGCTTCTGTTGGAAAAGTATCTTTTGATGCAGATAAGTTGAAAGAAAATGCTGAAGAGCTGATTCTTACGCTTTTGAAGCTCAAACCAGCAGCTGCAAAAGGGACCTATATTATGAGCATTACTATTAGTGCTACAATGAGTCCTGGAGTTAAGGTTGAACCCAAATCAGTTACAGTGTAACTGTTAAATGCTTTTAGAATATGACACGTGAAGAAAAGCACCAAATGGTCGAAGACCTGCAAAGTGTACTTGCTGAGGCACCTGTAGTTTATTTAGCAGATGCGTCGGGAATGGATTCGGCAGCTACGACTTTACTGAGGAGGGAATGTTTTAAGAACGACATCGTACTTCGAGTTGTGAAGAATACACTTTTGAAAATCGCAATGGAGCGAACAGAAGGAAAAGACTTCTCACCGCTGTATAACGAGGCGCTTAAAGGGCAAACTGCATTGATGACAGCTTCTGTTGGAAATGCGCCTGCTAAGTTAATCAAGGATTTCCGTAAAAAACAGGAAAAACCACTCCTCAAAGGAGCATACATAGAAGAGGCTTGTTATGTTGGAGATGACCAACTGAATGTACTAGCTGAAATGAAATCTAAGGAAGAGGTTATTGGAGACATTATTGCACTCCTTCAATCTCCTGCTAAGAATGTTATTTCTGCGCTTCAGTCTGGTGGTCACATCATCTCAGGACTCGTTAAAACGCTCGGAGAGCGTTAATCAAAAAGTTTATTATTTTTAGAACATAATTAAATCAGAATAAAATGGCGGATTTGAAAGCTATGGCTGAAGACCTCGTAAACCTAACTGTAAAAGAGGTTAACGAACTTGCTACTATCCTTAAAGATGAATACGGTATTGAGCCTGCTGCTGCTGCAGCAGTAATGGCTGGACCAGGCGCTGGAGACGGTGACGCTGGTGCAGAAGCTCAGACTGAATTTGATGTAATCCTTAAAGCTGCAGGTGGCGCGAAGCTGGCTGTTGTGAAACTTGTTAAGGAATTGACAGGTCTCGGACTTAAGGAATCTAAGGCGATTGTAGACAGCGCTCCTGCACCAATTAAAGAAGGAGTGCCTAAGGATGAAGCAGATTCATTGAAGGCACAACTTGAAGAAGCTGGAGCAGAAGTTGAAGTTAAGTAAGACTTCACTCTTCCTACTATAGGGTTTAGGCTGGGCCGCAGGTCCAAGCCTAAACCCTTTTATACCTTCTGAGCATACCCTATACCTGCACTTTTTTGATTGTTGTACCTTAAGTCCTTTGACCTTATGGCATCTTTGGTTAGTTATAATAATACCCCGGCGCGTGTCGATTTTACCTCGGCGAAGAGAGATTTCGACTATCCTGATTTTCTCGAAATCCAAGTACGCTCGTTTCAGGAGTTTTTCCAATTGGAAACAAATCCTGATGACCGCACGGATGAGGGACTTTTCAAGGTGTTCAGTGAGAATTTCCCGATTACAGATACACGTAATCAATTCGTACTCGAATTTCTTGACTACTTTATTGATCCACCTCGATACACCATTGGTGAGTGTATCGAAAGGGGATTGACCTATAGTGTTCCTCTAAAAGCAAAATTGAAATTGTATTGTACTGATCCCGAACACGAGGATTTTGAGACAATAGTTCAAGATGTATACCTTGGAACCATCCCTTATATGACCCCTCGTGGTTCATTTGTGGTGAATGGTGCTGAGCGTGTAATCGTAAATCAACTTCACAGATCTCCAGGTGTGTTCTTCGGTCAAAGCCGTCACGCTAACGGAACGAAGCTGTATTCAGCTCGTATCATTCCGTTTAAGGGATCTTGGATTGAATTTGCGACTGACATCAACAGTGTCATGTACGCATACATCGACCGTAAGAAGAAGCTTCCTGTAACAACGTTGCTTCGTTCTATCGGGTTTGAAAGTGATAAAGATATTCTAGAGATTTTTGACCTAGCTGAAGAAGTGAAGGTTTCTAAAGCGGCTCTGAAAAGAGTGACTGGTAGAAAACTTGCTGCTCGTGTGCTCAAGTCATGGATTGAAGACTTCGTTGATGAAGATACTGGAGAGGTAGTATCTATCGAAAGAAATGAAGTAGTCATTGATCGTGAAACAATCATTGAAAAAGAACACCTGGAGCTCATCCTTGAGTCAGGTACAAAAACAATCATCCTTCACAAAGAAGACGTAAACCAAAGTGATTATACCATCATTTACAATACGCTTCAAAAGGATACATCAAACAGTGAGAAGGAAGCGGTAGAATACATCTATCGTCAACTTCGGAATGCTGAGCCGCCAGATTTGGAAACTGCTCGTGGTGTGATTGACAAGTTGTTCTTCTCTGAACAACGTTACGATCTTGGTGAAGTTGGACGTTTTAGAATCAACCGTAAACTCGGATTGGATCTAGGAATGGACCAGCGCACTCTGACCCGCGAAGACATCATTTTGATCATCAAGTATTTGATTGATTTGGTGAACTCTAATGCGGATGTAGATGATATTGATCACCTTTCTAATCGCCGTGTTAGAACTGTAGGTGAGCAGTTATACAGCCAGTTTGGAGTGGGTCTTGCCCGTATGGCGCGTACCATTCGCGAACGTATGAATGTGCGAGACAACGAGGTGTTTACACCTACTGACTTGATTAATGCGAAGACCTTGTCTTCTGTGATTAATTCATTCTTTGGTACCAACCAACTTTCACAGTTCATGGACCAAACTAACCCGCTTTCTGAGGTGACGCACAAACGTCGTATCTCGGCACTCGGGCCCGGCGGTCTGTCTCGTGAGAGAGCTGGATTTGAGGTGCGTGATGTGCACTACACGCACTACGGAAGACTTTGTACCATTGAAACTCCTGAGGGTCCAAACATTGGATTGATTTCTTCGCTTTGTGTATATGCAAAAGTGAATAGACTTGGTTTCATTGAAACACCTTACCGTGAAGTAAAAGATGGTAGAGCACTCTTCGGTCCTGATAAAGTAACATACTTGTCTGCCGAAGAAGAAGATGAAAAGACCATTGCGCAGGCTAATGCGCAAATTGATGATAAAGGGAAGTTTTTGACGTCTGTTGTAAAAGCACGTTTGGAAGGAGACTTTCCTGTGGTGCCTCCAACAGAGTTGAAATTGATGGATATTGCTCCTAATCAAATTGCGTCTATTGCTGCATCGTTGATTCCTTTCTTGGAGCACGATGATGCCAACCGTGCTTTGATGGGATCGAACATGATGCGTCAGGCTGTGCCTTTGTTGCAACCTGAATCCCCAATTGTTGGTACTGGTTTAGAAGCCCGTGTCGCACAAGATTCTCGTGTACTCGCTACTGCAGAAGCAAAAGGTGTTATTTCTTATGTGGATGCAAGTGAAATTCGTGTGAAATATGACATGTCTGAAGGAGACCTCTTGGTTTCTTTCGATGATGACATTGTATCTTACCCGATTACAAAATTCTCAAAAACGAACCAGGGTACTTGTATCAACCTTCGTCCGCTTGTAGCAGTTGGAGATAAAGTTGAAAAAGGACACGTATTGGTTGAAGGCTATGCGACTGAAAAGGGCGAGTTGGCAATTGGACGTAACCTACAAGTAGCATTTATGCCTTGGAAAGGGTATAACTTCGAGGATGCGATAGTGATTTCTGAACGCGTTGTTCGTGAAGACATTTTCACATCAGTGCACATTACGGAGTACACGCTTGAAGTGCGTGATACAAAACGTGGTGTTGAGGAGCTTACTTCTGACATTCCAAACGTAAGTGAGGAAGCAACAAAGGATCTTGATGAAAACGGATTGATCCGCGTTGGAGCTGATGTAAGTGAAGGCGATATCTTGATTGGTAAGATTACACCTAAAGGTGAAACTGATCCGTCGCCAGAGGAGAAGCTCTTGCGAGCAATCTTCGGTGACAAAGCAGGTGATGTGAAGGATGCCTCTTTGAAGGTTCCTCCATCTAGCCAAGGAGTGGTAATCAACAAGAAGCTTTTCTCTCGTGCAATCAAAGACCGTAAGTCGAAAGCTGCTGATAAAGCAGTAATTGAGGCTGTAGACAAGGAATTTGATAAGGAAGCGGCAGAATTGAAGAAGTTGCTCGTAGATAAGTTGATGAAGATTGTGGGAGGTAAAACTTCACAAGGTGTATTTAACTACTACAAAGAAGAGCAAATTAAGAAGGGAGTTAAGTTCAGTGCGAAAGCGCTTCAGACCCTTGACTACTCTATCGTGAATGCTGATGGGTGGACACGTGACGAAGAGCTGAATTCACTTTGCAGACGCCTGGTTCACAACTTCAACCTAAAGCACAACGACTTACTAGGAATCTACAAGCGTAAGAAATTCCAAATCACTGTTGGAGATGAACTTCCAGCAGGAATTGTGAAACTTGCCAAAGTATATATCGCACGTAAACGTAAATTGAAAGTAGGAGATAAGATGGCGGGACGTCACGGTAACAAAGGAATTGTTGCTAAGATTGTTCGTCAGGAAGACATGCCATTCCTTGCAGATGGAACGCCTGTTGATATCGTACTTAATCCACTAGGGGTGCCTTCTCGTATGAACCTCGGACAGATCTATGAGACTGTTCTTGGATGGGCAGGTAAGAACCTAGGGGTGAAGTTTTCTACACCAATTTTCGATGGTGCGTCAATTGCTGAAATCAATCACTACACTGAGAAAGCGGGAATCCCTGAATATGGGGTTACTTACCTTTACGATGGTGGAACGGGACAACGTTTCGATCAACCAGCAACAGTAGGAGTGATCTATATGCTTAAACTCAGCCACATGGTTGATGATAAGATGCACGCTCGTTCAATCGGACCTTACTCGCTCATTACGCAGCAGCCGCTTGGTGGTAAGGCACAGTTTGGTGGTCAGCGTTTTGGAGAAATGGAGGTATGGGCACTTGAAGCATACGGTGCAGCTCATATCTTGCAAGAGATCCTTACGGTGAAGTCAGATGACGTTATCGGTCGTGCAAAAGCATATGAAGCTATTGTAAAAGGAGAAACAATGCCGGCACCTGGAATTCCAGAGTCGTTCAATGTACTCCTTCACGAATTGCGTGGACTCGGTTTGACCGTGTCTATGGACTAGTGGGTCTTAGACCTGATTTATTTACGATTGACCTAAATTGATTATGGCTCAAAAACGTATAAATAAGCTTAAAAGTGATTTCACAACAATAACGATTTCACTTGCATCGCCAGAACAAATTCTTGAGCACTCTCATGGTGAGGTGCTTAAGCCAGAAACCATTAATTACCGAACTTATAAGCCGGAGAGAGATGGTCTGTTCTGTGAGCGGATTTTCGGTCCAGTAAAAGACTACGAATGCCACTGTGGTAAATACAAGCGTATTCGCTACAAAGGAATCGTATGTGACCGCTGTGGGGTTGAAGTAACAGAAAAGAAAGTACGTCGTGAGCGTATGGGACACATCCAATTGGTTGTGCCTGTTGCACACATTTGGTACTTCAAATCACTTCCAAATAAGATTGGTTACCTACTAGGTTTGCCTACCAAGAAGTTAGATCAAATTATCTACTACGAGCGCTATGTTGTTATTCAGCCTGGCCCTGCAGTAGATAAGGAGGGCAATCCGCACCTTGGCATGGACTTTATCACTGAAGAAGAATACCTAGATATTCTAGAAGTTCTTCCAAAGGATAACCAATATTTGGACGATAAAGACCCGAACAAGTTTGTCGCTAAGATGGGTGCGGAAGCACTGCATGATATGCTTGGTCGCATGGACTTAAATGAGTTGTCTTATGACTTGCGTCATAAAGCAAGCACAGAAGGGTCTCAGCAAAGAAAAAATGAAGCACTTAAGCGCCTTCAAGTTGTTGAAGCTTTGCGTGATGCAAATTCTCGCATTGAGAACCGCCCAGAGTGGATGATCATTAAGGTGGTGCCAGTTATTCCACCTGAGTTACGTCCTCTTGTGCCACTAGATGGTGGACGATTCGCAACGTCAGATTTGAACGACCTATATCGTCGTGTGATAATCCGTAACAACAGATTGAAGCGTTTGATTGAAATCAAGGCGCCTGAAGTAATTCTCCGTAACGAGAAACGTATGCTTCAGGAAGCAGTTGATTCATTGTTTGACAATTCAAGAAAGTCAAGTGCGGTAAAGACAGAGTCTAACCGTCCTTTGAAATCACTTTCTGATAGTTTGAAAGGGAAGCAAGGACGTTTCCGTCAAAACCTTCTTGGAAAGCGTGTTGATTATTCTGCACGTTCGGTCATTGTTGTTGGACCTAGCTTGAAACTCCATGAGTGTGGTTTGCCTAAAAATATGGCTGCTGAACTCTACAAGCCATTCATCATCCGTAAGATGATTGAGCGTGGGATTGTAAAGACCGTGAAGTCTGCAAAGAAAATAGTTGATCGCAAGGAACCAGTTGTGTGGGACATCTTGGAAAACGTATTGAAAGGGCATCCTGTCCTCCTCAACCGTGCTCCAACACTTCACAGACTTGGAATTCAGGCATTTCAACCAAAATTGATTGAAGGAAAAGCAATCCAGCTTCACCCATTAGCATGTACGGCCTTTAACGCCGATTTTGATGGGGATCAAATGGCGGTTCACTTACCTCTTGGTAATGCCGCGATTTTGGAGGCGCAACTATTGATGCTTGCTTCTCACAATATTTTGAACCCGGCCAATGGTGCTCCTATTACCGTTCCTTCTCAGGATATGGTACTGGGTCTGTATTACATTACGAAGGGTAAGAAGTCTACGAAAGAAGAGCCAATGAAAGGAGAAGGAATGACCTTCTATTCTCCGGAAGAGGTGATTATTGCTCACAACGAAGGACGTTTGGATCTTCACAGCTTCTTGAAGTTGCGTTGGACAAATGCACAGGGTGAGTATGAAATGATTGATACAACTACTGGTCGCGTGCTTTTCAATGAAGTAGTGCCGAATGAAGCAGGGTTTATCAATCAACTTCTGACAAAAAAGGCATTGCGAGATATTATTGGTGATATCCTAAAAATTGTTGGTGTTCCTAGAGCGGTAGAGTTCTTGGATGAGATAAAAACAATGGGGTATGAAATGGCTTTTAAAGGTGGACTTTCGTTCAACTTGAATGACATTATTATTCCACCAGAAAAGGATTTACTCGTTGCTGAGGCTAACAAGAAAGTTGGTGAAGTAATGGATAACTATAATATGGGTCTCATTACGAACAATGAGCGTTACAACCAAATTATTGATATCTGGACGAACACGAACTCTCGTTTGACAAACATCTTAATGGATCGTTTGGAGACACACAAAGAAGGATTTAACTCAATCTACATGATGTACCACTCCGGTGCACGTGGATCGAAAGAGCAAATTCGTCAGTTGTCTGGAATGAGAGGGTTGATGGCGAAGCCGCAAAAATCTTCAGCTACTGGAGGCCAGGATATCATCGAGAATCCGATTCTTTCGAACTTTAAGGAAGGACTTTCAATTCTTGAGTACTTTATTTCTACACACGGTGCACGTAAAGGTCTTGCAGATACGGCTCTTAAAACAGCTGATGCGGGTTACCTCACACGTAGACTTGTAGATGTTGCTCAGGATGTAATTATCTCTGAACATGATTGTGGTACACTTCGTGGATTGATTGCTGTTCCTTTGAAGAAGAGTGATGAAATCGTTGAATCAATTGGTGCTCGAATCCTAGGGCGTGTTTCTGTACACGATGTATTGATTCCAGGAACGGACGAAGTAATCGTAATATCTGGCGAAGAAATTCGTGAAGATGAAGCGAAGGCAGTCGTTGCAGCTGGAATTGATCAAGTAGAAGTACGTTCAGTTTTGACCTGCGAGTCTAAAGCAGGTGTTTGTGCTAAGTGTTATGGAAGAAGCCTTTCTACGAGCCGTATGGTTCAGGTAGGTGAAGCCGTTGGTGTAATCGCCGCCCAGTCAATTGGAGAGCCAGGTACACAGCTTACACTTCGTACATTCCACATTGGTGGTGCTGCATCTAAAATCTCTGATGAGAGTGATTTGACAGCGAAGCAAAGTGGTAGAATTGAAATGGATGAGTTACGTGTCGTTCAGCAAATGACTGCTGATGGAAAGATGAAAGACGTTGTAGTTTCACGTTCTACAGAAATTAAAATTGTAGATAGCAAGTCTGGCTTACCACTCTTTACTGGTAACCTTCCATACGGAGCAAATCTGTATCTGAAAGATGGTGATTCAGTGAAGAAAGGGGATGTGATTTGTGATTGGGATCCATATAACAACGTAATCATCAACGAGGTAGATGGTGAAATCAACTTTGAGTTTATCGAAGAAGGTGTTACTTACCGGGTTGAGCAGGATGAGCAGACAGGCTACCAGGAAATGGTGATTGTTGAGACGAAAGACAAGAAGAAGAACCCTGCCATTGAAGTTGTATATAAAGATGAGATACTTCGTACATACTCTCTTCCAGTAGGCGCTCACATTAGTGTGAAAGCAGGTAAGAAAGTTGGACCAGGAGAAATCCTTGCGAAGATTCCACGTGTGGCAGGTAAGTCTGGTGATATTACTGGAGGTCTACCACGTGTGACTGAGCTATTTGAAGCACGTAACCCTTCTAATCCAGCGGTTGTATCTGAAATTGATGGTATCGTTTCATACGGTAAAATCAAGAGAGGTAACCGTGAGATTATGGTTGAGTCTAGAACCGGTGAAAAGAAGAAATACCTGGTGCCACTATCTAAGCACATTCTTGTTCAAGAGAATGACTGGGTGAAGGCAGGTATGCAACTTTCTGATGGTGCTGTGACTCCTGCAGACATTCTTTCAATTGAAGGGCCAACCGCTGTTCAAGAATACATTGTAAACGAAATCCAAGAGGTGTATCGTTTGCAAGGTGTGAAGATCAACGATAAGCACTTCGAGGTGATTGTTCGTCAGATGATGAAGAAGGTAGTAATCGAAGATCAGGGAGATACTAGATTCCTTGAGAAGCAAAACATTGAGAAGATCGATTTCCTTCAGGAAAACGACCGTGTATATGGAATGCTTGTTGTTACTGAAGCGGGTGAGTCTGATGCTTTAAAACTCGGACAAATCGTTAGCGCACGTAAGCTGCGTGATGAGAACTCTGTTCTAAGAAGAAAAGACTTGCAGCTTGTTGAAGCGCGTGAAGCGATTCCAGCAACTTCTCGTCCTCTGCTTCAAGGAATTACAAGAGCATCTCTTCAAACCAAATCGTTTATCTCTGCCGCATCTTTCCAGGAAACTACGAAGGTGTTGAATGAGGCTGCTGTAAGCGGTAAAGTGGATCACTTACTTGGATTGAAAGAAAATGTTATTGTAGGACACCTTATTCCTGCTGGAACAGGATCACGTAAGTTCCAAAGAAACATAGTAGGTTCAAGAGAAGAATACGAAGCACTAATTGGAGAAACGAAAGTAAAGAAGCAAGAAACGCCTTCTGCAGCTGAGTAACTTCAATCCGAAAGCATATTAAAAAAGCCACTCATTTGAGTGGCTTTTTTGTTTCTTATATTTTTAGAGTAGATAGAAAGTGTTTCCGTTCAGTGAAAGAAAATGTTCAATTAAGCATCTTTGACTACCACTGCCTTTCGATAACCAAAAAGCTCCTTGTCTTTGATGATCGTATCTACGTATGTTGGAATGAGGTCTTCCCAACCTTCCTCTTTGTCACGAATCATTTGTAAAACCTGACGTGAATAGATGTGAAGTATATCTGCATTGTAGTCTTTAATGTCTGCAATACGCTTGTTGAAGAGGAGGTAGTCATACAACGGTTTTAAACGCGGGTAGATAGGAGCGTTCTCTGATGTAAGTAACTCGTCTGTCTTTTCATCTCTCCAAGGGTAGAGGTACATCTTCAGATCTCTTGAAAAGAGAATCCCAAAAGCTTCCAATATTCCACCATTGAGATTTCGGTAGTACTTCTCATTGAAGACATCCAGTAAGTTATTGACACCCATAATTAGGCCCATTCGCTTACTTGTATACCTTGAAAAGTATTCCACTAATTTGTAGTACTTCTGGTAATTCGAAATCAACACAGTTTGGCCCAATGAACACAAAATGTCAGCACGGTCCAAGAAGTCTTTCTCATCAATGTCTCCGTCTGTCTTCAGGTTGTTCAACGTGATTTCAAACAACACCTGAACATTATCGGTTTCAACGCGGTGTTCTTCTTCGAACATCTTAAAACCCTTCATGATCATATCAATGTTCACCTTCGTAACAGGTCTGAAGCTACCTCGAATGGCCAGAATATTCTTTTTATAGAGCACATCAGCAGCTTGTAAATTTCGCCCATCAGGAGAAAAGATTACTGCATCTGTCATTTCATTTTTCACCAATTGCAAGCTTAGTAGCCTATTGTCAACGTGTTCAAAATCGGGACCATCCATTGAAATCATATCAATTTCAATCTGATCACGTGATAAATTATCGTACAAACTCAACAGCAAGTCATTCGGCTTCTTGTAGAAGAAAAAGCAACCATAGATTAAGTTGACACCTAACAGTCCAACAGAGTTGTGCTGAAGTAGCGCATCATTTTCGTTGAAACGAACGTGAATGATGACACTATTTGCTTCTTTGCTTGGGTCGGTTTGAAATTTCATACCGAACCATCCGTGACCTTGAATGGTCTTGTGATAGTTAATTGTAGCTACCGTATTGGAGAACGAAAAGAACCGCTTTGTGGGGTGCTTTTTTCGATCCAGGCGCTCTTGCATGAGATCATACTCATAGTCTAACATTTTCACAAGCCGAGGCTTGCAAACATACCTGCCCTTAGACTCAGGTCCGTAAATAGCATCACTAAAATCCTTATCGTAGGCCGAAATGGTCTTTGCAATGGTTCCGGAAGCGCCGCCAGCTTGAAAAAAGTGGCGTACAACTTCCTGTCCGGCTCCAATCTCAGCGAAGGTGCCGTACAAGTCTTGATTCAGATTTACGCGAAGCGCTTTCTGTTTCGCGGATAATACTACTCGATCAATCTCCACAGTTTGACTATTTTCCTTTGTAACAAATGTAAAGCCTTAAAGGCAGGACTTCAAAGGTTGGACGATTCGTTTTTTCTTTTTCCTAAATGATGTACGTTTTAAAACGTAAAATGTTCAAATGGATGTCCTAGAAACCAACAGGTTAATCTTTCGAGTGTTCGCCATGTCAGATGCTGAGTTTTTCTTCAAACTCAATATAAATCCTGATGGTATCAAATACACGGACGGTGTTTCTTCTGATGGAGTTGAGCAAACAAGGTCATTTATTAGAGGGGATTCAGGTTTCGAGCGCCTTGGAATGGGGCGTTTATTGGTACAAGTCAAAGGAACAAATCTAAAAATAGGTTGTTGTGGTCTTAAATGCAACGGAATGGAGGGCTGCGTTGACCTTGGTTTTCGTTTTTTGATAGCTGAATGGAACAAGGGTTCTGCAACAGAGGCTAGAGAAGCGTACATTGATTTGCTCAAGAAAAAAGGAATTAAAACAATGGAGGGGAGAGCAATGAAAGAGCATAAATCATCTATCCAAGTACTTACAAAACTTGGGTTTATACATTGGAAAGAAATAGAGAATGGCCTTGAAGGTGGAATGCAATCAACGTTGATTTTGTAAATGTTCTTTCGCGGCTTTCTTTCCTTCGCTATCTTGCACCCTAATGAAAGTAACTCTTTTAGGAACAGGCACATCACAGGGGGTCCCCGTAATCGCATGTGACTGTGACGTATGCACTTCAGATGACTCTCGGGACAAGAGATTTCGTGCTTCGATTTTAATCACGAAAGACCATCAGAATATTGTCATTGATACAGGACCTGATTTTCGCATGCAAATGCTTTCAAATAAGGTTCAGTCACTTGATGCCGTTGTATTCACACATGAACATAAAGATCATCTTGCGGGATTGGATGACATCAGAGCATTTAACTTCAAGCAAAGACAGAAGATGAATGTTTATGCAACAGCAGGGGTTCAAGAAGCATTGCAACGAGAATTTCACTATGTATTCGCCCCAGTGAGGTATCCAGGGGTTCCTGAAATTAAATTAAATACAATAGATCTAACCCCTTTCACTGCCGGTAATATTCAGTTCATCCCAATTCAAGTGATGCACCACAAACTACCTGTTCTTGCTTTTAGAGTAGATGACTTTGCTTACGTCACAGATGCCAATTACATCGCTCCAGAGGAATTTGAAAAGCTTAAAGGTGTCAAATACTTAATAATAAATGCGCTGCGAATAGAATCCCATATGTCGCATTTCAATTTAGAGCAGGCGCTGGAAATCATTGCCTTACTCAATCCTCAAAAAGCATGGCTCACCCATTTGAGTCATTTGATGGGGAAACACCAAGACATTGAGAAACTGTTGCCAGAAAATGTAGAAATCGCGTTCGATGGTCAGGAAATAGACATTCCGTAACTTACATTTGCATTTCATGGGCGCGAAACTCCTCTACTACCTCTTTCTGAAGCCAATTAGTTTGCTTCCTTATTTCCTGCTCTACAGAGTAAGTGATTTCATCTATTTCTTGTTTATGACCGTTTTTCCCTACCGCAAGAAGGTGGTGATTGGAAACATCGAACGGTCTTTTCCTGAAAAATCGAAAGATGAGCATAAGCAAATTAGACGAAAGTTCTACCGGCACCTTGCAGATCTATTTGTAGAAAGCTTTAAAAATTTCAGTATTTCAAAATCGTCTGTTGACAAGCGATTGATTTCTAAAAATCAGGAGGTGTTTCAATCGGTTTTCGAAAAAGGGAAAGGTGTTGTTTTGTGCGGAGGACATTACAACAACTGGGAGTTATATGCCCTGGGCGTTTCAGACCATTGCCCGATGCCCGTGATGGCTATTTATAAGCGATTAAGCAATAAATGGTTCGATGGGAAAATGCGTGAGACGCGAGGGAAGTTCGGTCTACAGTTGGTTCCTACCATTGAAACGAGTGATTGGATGGAAAGGCATAAGAATGAGCCTTTCTGTACTATTTACGGATTTGATCAATCACCAGCCAATCCGAAGAAAGCTTATTGGAGCACTTTTTTGAACCAGGATACAGCCATGTATTATGGGCCAGAGCGCCATGCGAAGCAGTTCGATATGGCTGTGGTTTATGGCAAATTGAGAAAAACAAAAAGGGGACACTATACCATGGAATATGAGCTTGTTACAGAGCGGCCCAATGATTTTAGTGATGGAGAAATCATTGAGAAGATCAATGGGATTCTGGAGGGTGAGATAAAAAGAGCACCAGAATATTGGTTGTGGACCCACAAACGCTGGAAGCATAAACGCCCTGCTGAACTCATTCAATAATTGAATCCGTCGAATAGGGTGGAATCCAACCCCAGTTGTGTTAGGCTATTCCCAGTGGCAATGTCTGTAAGTTCAAGAGATAGACCTGAAAAGGAATGCGTATGGGATATTTTTGCACCTGTAGCGGTCTCAGTCCAATTCTCCCAAGTGGCTTCAAGGCCTCCAATTGGAATAATGTTAACCCACATTTGAAAAGAGGTTGGTACATATTGACCGTTTAAATGCCAGAGGTATTTGTCTCCAGGTGTTACGCCTCCAGAGGAGTAAGTGACCATGAGGGATTCTTTTCCATCTGCACTTTCAACAATGCTTCGCGACGTACCTGAATCAAAGAGCTTGTAAGGAGCAATCAACCAGAATGAATCATTGCAGAAGTAAGACCACGCATCCTGTGTTGCAGATTCGTTTTCAGCAGGAGCGCTATTTACAGGACGAACTATAGCGCCTTCGAAGGGAGAATCTGTAGAGAGGATGACTTCTTTTCCCCCCCAAGAAACACGCACTAAATTGTCACGTTTGTTCCAAACATAATGATGTGAATCTAAAAAACTCCACGTCACGTAATTGGTTGAATCCCAATCTGCGTAATTTAAAGCGGCCAGCACTTTTTCAGCCAAGGCATCTGCTTGAGGACCCGAATTCCCTTCTGGAACAGGTTTATCATAATAGAAATAGGCTGCTACTCCTGCGGCAGATAGAAAAAGCGCGAGGTAGCCGAGGAACTTTAAAAATCGTTTCATGAATCAAAGGTACAATCTGATCTTGTTTTTCGATCTTCGCTGCTATGAATTCTATTCCTCTTGCAGAACGAATGCGTCCCAAAACATTGGACGAATACATCGGACAAGGCCATTTGGTTGGTGACGATGCACTTTTGGGTAGAGTGATCAGAAGCGGGAAGATTCCTTCAATGATTCTTTGGGGTCCTCCTGGGGTTGGTAAAACGACTCTGGCGTCCATCATTTCTACCACTTTGGATCGCCCTTTTCACTCACTTTCGGCCATTAATAGTGGAGTGAAAGAGGTGAGGGAGGTCATTTCGCGCGTGAGGCATGGCGGTATGTTTGGTGGTAACACCATTCTCTTCATTGATGAGATCCATCGTTTTAGCAAATCTCAGCAAGACAGTTTACTGGGCGCAGTGGAAAAAGGAGATATCACACTCATTGGAGCAACTACTGAA
Source organism: Flavobacteriales bacterium (assembly GCA_047636995.1). Classification (GTDB taxonomy): domain Bacteria; phylum Bacteroidota; class Bacteroidia; order Flavobacteriales_D; family Sanyastnellaceae; genus JAQWQB01. The sequence continues at coordinate 78,435 of JBLIGQ010000003.1, forward strand.
AACCCCTCATTTGAGGTGATTCCCGCCTTGCTCTCAAGGTGTCAGGTATATACACTCAAACCCTTTTCAGAAGAGGATTTAATCCATTTGCTTGAGCGCGCAATGAAGGAAGATGAAATTCTACTTCAGACTAAAATCACGCTTAAAACCACTTCTGCATTAATAAAATTTAGTGGGGGAGATGCACGTAGGTTATTGAATATATTTGAATTAGTAGTCAATTCTGCTAACACTGACCAGGTTGATATTACAGATGAATTGGTACACGCGGTTGTGCATGAAAACCCTGTGATGTATGATAAAACCGGGGAGATGCACTATGACATTGCTTCAGCCTTTATTAAGAGCATTAGAGGAAGTGACCCCAATGCATCTGTTTATTATCTGGCGCGCATGGTTGAGGGCGGTGAAGATCCAAAATTCATTGCAAGAAGGCTCATTATCCTCGCAAGTGAAGACATCGGAAATGCGAATCCAACAGCTTTGGTAATGGCCACAACGACTTTTCAAGCGGTGGAGAGGGTTGGGTGGCCTGAGTCTAGAATTATCCTTTCTCAATGTGTGACATATCTGGCGAGTTCTCCAAAATCAAATGCGGCTTATGCGGCCATTGGTTTAGCTCAGAGTGCGGTAAGAGAAACTGGGAATTTGCCTGTACCATTGCACATTCGCAATGCTCCAACAAATCTCATGAAAGATTTGGGATATGGGAAGAATTACGAGTACAGCCATTCTTATGATGGAAGTTTTTCGCCCCAAGAATATTTACCGAAGGAATTAAGTGGAACCACTTTTTACAATCCCGGGAACAACCCCAGAGAGAATAATTTGAGAACGTATTTGAAATCTTTGTGGAAGGATAAATACGGGTACTAGCGTTACTGAGAGACGATTTGAAATCGTTGTACTACACGCTGCTCATTGAATAGCAGCTCTAGAAGGTAGATTCCGTCAGCCAGATCAGCCAGCGTCACTTCTCCGAAAAAGTGGTTTTCAGAGCGTCCAACGCATGACTTGAAAATTTCTTTCCCAAGTGCGTCAATTATTCTGACATCTGCCTGCTCTGAACTGTTTTCGGCATTTAAAAATTCAAAGCGGAAAGTGCCCTGGTTCGGATTCGGATAAATCAAAACCTCTGGGGGCTCAACAGCATCAGGTTCGCGAAGCAATAAATGGGCTTTCCAAAAGTCAGGAATTCCATATCCCATGCTGTCATTTGGAGCGCTATACAAATGGGCACTTCTTTCAATTGCACTTATGATCTCCATGTTGTTCTTGTTGGGATGTGCTTGCCATAAACAGGCGGCCATTCCGCACAAAATTGGAGATGAGAATGAAGTTCCATTGCCTTGGATAAAGGTACTGTCTAACGACGCAAATGTGGCTGCTTGTCCCATGGCCATTACGTTCGGTTTTATGCGTCCGTCAGCTGTTGGGCCAAATCCACTAAACGCCGCGTGTACCCCATCTGTTGTTACTGCTCCAATGGTTAGAATATCTTTTGCATCACCTGGAGCGGTAATGTATTTCCAAGGAGAGGAGCCGCTGTTGCCAGCGCTGGTAACTACCAACATACCTTTGTTTGCTGCAATCTGAGCTGCAATAGAAATACGCGCAGTTTCACCATTCATCTCTGCGTATGAATGGTCTTGAGCGGGATTGTCAAACAAACTGTAGCCCAATGAACTGTTAATGACATCGATTCCAAGCTTGTCTGCCATTTCAACTGCCGCCACCCAATTGTCTTCTTCAATCACGAATTCAGAGTCTGACTCTTCTGTTCTAAATAAAAAGTAATTGGCATCAGGAGCGGTGCCAATCAAGTTCCCTTCATCATATCCAGCCATTGTACTAAGCACATAAGTGCCGTGGTTGCTGTGTCCGTCAACATCGAAGTCTCCTTCTGCAAAATCTATTACCTGATTTATGCGCCCCTCATTGCGGGCCTTTTCAAATATGGGAAGGATTGAGTAAAACCGAAATCCGGCATCCAGAACACCAATGTAAATGCCCTCTCCTTTGAAGCCACGTTGATGCAGTGGAAGTCCGTTTATTTGTTCAATTTGGGTGAAAGAGGCACCGTAATCTATATTTTCAGAAGTGGAGCTAGCTGCGCGTGTTGAATTAACCTCAATGGGTTCTGTTTCAAACCGATTAACATTTCTAGTGGTTTGCACAAACGGAAGTGCGCTTACCTCCAGCATCAAGGCGCTGTCAGAACAAAAGATTGAAATGCTATTGAACCACTTGCTTTCATGGAGTAAAAAGAGGTCTCCAATGGCTAGAACCTGATCTATGTACGCTTGATTAACGGGGATATCTTGCTCTGTGACGGCAATGTCCGATTTTGATCTTCGCTCAAGCGCTTTGTCACTCAAAAAAGCTTGAGGAGATGAGATGGAATAAGAAGAGTTTGATTTATCAGTAAACTGGACCCAGAATTTTTGCGGTGCTGTTTGAGCGTTTGAAAAGAATACAAGCGCGATTAAGTAGACAATCAGCAGTGCTTTTTTCATTCCAATGTTCCGTAACCAATTGCCTTCATTTCTACTTCAACACCTGTGACTTGAAAATTTTGATATTCAAGGTCAGTCAGTTGCTTATAGACCATGCCTATACCGTAGGCATATACTTCATAGGCTATTTCCTGATTAACAAGGTTGACGTTGTTTCGTTGATTGACGGTCAATGTTTTTGAAAAGGAGAGCAGATCTAATGAATAGGGTTCACCCACATTGGTGTAGGTATAGTTCCAAGGTTCTAAAGTGTTATACGCGTTCCCATTCCAAGATTCCCCTTCGTTCACAGGAAAAATGAGCCGAACAAACCGTTGATTTTCTTCATATCGTTCTGCAGAAGTAGTTGTTCGTTTTTGAACCCATACATCTGTAAGTTGGAAGGTGTCTTGCAAGTTGTTTTTCTTATAACGCTCCACCCTCCAAGCAAGTTGACCTTCTTCATCAATGAAGTCTTCAACCATCACTTCACGCAAATAGAATTGAACGGTATCTATGGTGATGTTGTGCGAAATAGAATCCACTTCATAGTCAATGAAATGACCTGTTGCGGTAGGGAAGTATTCATATCCCAAATTGATTTCTTCAAAATCAGTTTCCGTCTTTTTACAGGCTGCTAGAACAAGAACTAGCACAAAAAGTCCAACAAAATATTTCATTTTTCTTCAGTAGATTCAAGTACGCCGTCTACATAGTTTTCTATTCGAATGATTCTGCCTCGTTCGTCATAGTATGTAACTGGTCCTTCTAATTTGCCCTCAAGATAATCACCTTCTCTGAGAACTTGGGTATTCAATAGTTTTTCTTTGAATTGAATTCCTCCACCTGGTTGCGGTTCATCCATTGCTTCTTGGATCCATTCACCTTGATCATAAAATTCTTTGAAGGGGCCTTCTTTCAATCCGTGCTCAATTTCGTAATACGCCTCTGGAATGCCTGACTCGAAGTAATCTGTGAACTCTCCATTCTCTCTTCGCGAAGCAATTTCTGCCCCTTTAGAGTATTTGGTAGTGAGTTGGATTGTTCCGCTAGAGTTGAAGTGAATCCAAATCCCATCTTTAGTTCCTTTCACATAGCTCCCTGTGATTTTGGGACTTCCTGATGGAAGGAAGAGTGAAAAAGGTCCGTCAAAATCTCCTGCTAGACTGCTGCCTTCGCTTTTAGTTCTGCCGTTTTCAAAGTATTCAATCCATGGGCCTTCCCTTAAGTCATTGACGAAATTGTATTCAAGTAATACCTTTCCACTGGTAAAATAGGTGATACTTTTTCCGTTGCGTAGTCCATTTGAATAGTTCTCCTCAGTTTTTAAAAGTCCTTCATCGTTGTAGAAAGTCCATTCTCCAGATTTGAGTTTTTCAATGATTCCATCTACAATAGACACCCCCTCGCGGTACTCCCCTTTGCTCATAAGGTGGCCATTTTTGTGGTAGTTAATGACTTCCATGTGTCTGGACCCTTCTAGGTGAATCACTTTACTCATAGCCTCGCCTGTGTCATACCAGAACCAAAATTCACCCAAAGGGACATCATTTTCAAATAGGCCTTTATAATAAAGTTTACCATTTTCGTACACACGCACCCAATTTCCTTGCTTTAGCCCTTGGGTATCAACACGATTATAGTCTACGCCAGCTTGCCCGTCAGGCATGGCTTTGCCAGGCTGCGCATAAACAGAAGCGCTTATGAATAGCGCAGAAAGTAAGAGGTAAATTTTCCAAGTTTTCATACGTTTCAAAAATACGGATTTCTAATTTGTGGGATTGATTCAAAAACGGAGGGTTCTGAACAAAAATTGTTTTGTAATTTTGTAAAGTTCAAAGGGATGGTCTTTTTGATACACTTGTTCTGATACTTATTTCAAAAAAACGTTCATTCATGAAAGTTACTGTTGTTGGAGCTGGAAACGTTGGAGCTACTTGCGCCAATGTTCTTGCTACGCGTGAAGTTGCCAATGAAGTTGTACTTCTTGACATCAAAGAAGGATACGCTGAAGGAAAAGCACTCGATATTTGGGAAACTTCTCCGATCAATCTTTATGACACGCGCACCATTGGTTCTACCAATGATTATTCCAAAACTGCCGGATCTGAGGTAGTAGTTATAACATCTGGTCTTCCACGGAAGCCAGGAATGAGTCGTGATGACTTGATCGCAACCAATGCAGGGATCGTGAAAAGCGTAACAGAGAATGTTGTGAAGCACTCTCCTAATGCGAAAATCATTGTGGTTTCGAACCCACTTGACGTCATGACTTACTGCGCATTTTTAAATGCAAATATAGATAGCAAGAAGGTGTTCGGTATGGCAGGTATTCTTGATACTGCTCGTTACAGATCTTTCTTAGCTGAGGAGCTTGACGTTTCTCCCAAAGACATTCAAGCAGTATTGATGGGTGGACACGGAGACACAATGGTTCCACTTCCTCGTTACACCACTGTTGGAGGAATTCCTGTTACAGAATTGATTGATGCTGATAAGTTAAATGCAATTGTTGCTCGCACAAAGAAAGGTGGTGGCGAAATTGTAAACCTTTTAGGTACTTCAGCTTGGTATGCACCAGGTGCTGCAGCTGCTCAAATGGTAGAGGCAATTGTTAAAGACCAAAAGCGAATTTTCCCAGTTTGTACTTGGTTGCAAGGGGAGTACGGTATTTCTGATCTCTACCTTGGAGTTCCTGTGAAATTAGGGAAGAATGGGATCGAAGAAATCATTGAACTTCAATTGAACGATGAAGAGAAGGCATTACTTGCTGAATCTGAAAAGGCCGTTCGTGAAGTTAAAGACGCATTAGACAATATGCTGAAAGTACAAGCATAATTGTTTTTCCATACATTGAAAAAGAGCTGCAAGTTGTGGCTCTTTTTTTATGCAAATAAATCCAATTGTGACAGCGCTCCTTCCAATTCAAGGAGCTTTTTCTTTCGCTCCAGACCGCCAGCATATCCTGCTAAGTCTCCATTGGTTCCTATGACCCGATGGCAGGGAACTAGAAGCAGTAGTTTATTCAATGAATTTACATTAGCCACTGCCCGTGCATGGTTCGCACCACCGCATTTAAGGGCTAATTCTTTGTAAGTCATGGTTTTGCCATAGGGAATACGCATAACAACTTCAAAGACTTTTTGCTGAAAAGAGGAGCAGGAGATATGACAATCAAGGTCAAAAATAGTTGATTCACCTGCGAGGTACTGCAAGATTTGTGCTTGACAATTTAGTTCGAAAAAATTGGCATTTCGTTCAGACACCTCTTCCTCTGTAAAGAGCAAGGATGTTAACTGACTTTGCATTGATTTAATGCGAATATTGCCAAACGAACTGGCGAAAATATAAGTGTCTATCATACTAGTTCACAACCAGTTTTCGAACGTGTCTTTCATTACGGTCTATCCATTCTACCAGATAGATTCCTTGTTGCCAATTGCTGACAGGTATTATTAATGACATCTCACCATTCAAAGCTTTTGAATAGGTAATTCTGCCGCGCATGTCGAATACTTGAAGCGTACCTGTTGAAGGTCGTTTAAGCACAACACGCGTTTCTTGAGTGGCAGGATTGGGATACAAGCCGAGGTCAGGGGAAGCAGTGTTCGTTTCCCAAACGTTATCTTCAGAATCTCCAACGAAGAATACCAATCCACCGTTGGCTATGCCATAGAATAAATCATGCACATCATCACCGTTGATGTCTTCAATCCAGCAAGCAGCGCGATCTCCCTCACGAATTTCTCCTACGAAGTTAGAAACCTCATTAAAGTACCCGTCCAAATTGCCAGTGATATTGTCATACAATTGAATGTTTCCCTTTTCGTTAGCAATGAAAAGGTACATTGTCCCATCAGTGTCGCGCACCATGTTTGGAACGCTGTAACCGTTAATGCCAAGGTAATTCTCTGCTACTACACCGCCCAAGCTATCAAGTGCGGCCCCTTGAATTTGGGTGAATTCATAATTGGTGGCAGTGCCGGTGTTGCGCAAGTAGTTAACAACACCAAGTTTTTCGCCCAGCAACAGGTCCAATAGACCATCATTATCCACATCGAACAACTGTGGGGTAGCGAATTGTCCCACATCGATGTCTTGAATGGCCGGGGTTTCAAGAACAAAGACTGCAGGCTGACCAGCACCAGCAGTGTTTTCAAAATAGTGCACTATTCCAGTTTCTTCGCCTAGAACCAAATCTTCATCACCATCGCCATCAAGATCACCAAAAGCAGGATAAATACTTTCCAGAGAATACGAAGGAATATCAAGCCAGTTCATATCTTGAAGCGTAAACTGAGGCTCCGTTGCCGTTCCAGTATTCAAGAAAAGAGCGAGTTGCGATGGCAGCACATCAACATCCATATAATACTCTTTGTTCGCCACCACCAAATCTTTGAGTCCATCTCCATTTTGGTCGAAAAGAACAGGGTAGCAGCCCCTTCCAAAATCAAGCATTTGGTCTTGAAGAAAATTGGGTTGGGTAAATACGAAATCAGGAAGTGTGTTGGTACCATCATTTAAATAAAGCCACACACCTTCATCGTCATCTGCTTGAATTCGCGTGTTTGGAGCAATGATTAGATCACTAATTCCGTCATTGTCAATGTCTTCATAGTAGCCTGCGGGAAAGCGCTGAAGGTCGCAAGCAATGGTGTTGGCGTTCAAAGCGGGGAATGTATCGTCAACAATAAAGGTGCTGTCTTGTCCGTCAACAGCGTCTTCCATGTACAATGCCGTGAGGTTGTTAAATGAAACATCACCAATAACCAAGTCCAGTATTCCATTGTCATCTAAGTCGATGCTCACAATGGTTCCTCCTGCATGCACGCCATCTCTAGCAGCACGGGTGTCAGACTCTGTTGCGCGTGGGTCAGCAACATTAAAAGAGCAGTACATCCCATCTGCGAATTCCTGTCCGTAGTAAACCAGATTGTCTTCGCTACTTTCAGCTACCATTCCATAGCATCTGTTGGTGCATTCGAATTCGAGTAACGAGCAGTCGCCATTGTCTGCACTTTTATTTTCGAAGAAGTAGATGGTTGTGGCAGACTCTGTAAAAGTGACAATGTCAACATCGCCATCGCCATCGTAGTCTTTTATAGACGGAATATCAATAGATAGGCAAATGAGGGGCAACATTGTTGGGCCGCCGCCAAAATTAAATTCACCTTGCAATTGAGAGGAGAACAATTCAAATTGGATTCCATCAACTTCATTCGAAGTATTTCGGTACACTTGAATAGAGGACTGAAAACTGGTAAAAATGTCTTCTTTTCCATCACAGTCGAAATCACGCATGAGCGCCCAGTCTTTCAGCACGGGGAATGAATTGGCTAGTTCTGGCGCATAGGTGTAATCAATCACGCCTGGTGTTGGGTCATTGTTCAAGAAAATCAACTTTCGATTCCCATCACGGTCGAAGACAAAGAGGTCTTTATCCCCATCAAAGTCGGCATCAAAACGAGAAAATTGCGGAGCAGTCATTCCACCCACGAACGCATTCTGTAAAGAGATGCCATCTACAATAATTTCCAGTTCTGAATCTCTAATAAATTCAAACTGTGCAAAGCCAACAAGGCCAACCATTTGGAGAATAAGTAAAAGTGTAATTTGCTTTTTCATGTGCAAGACTTCAACAAAATCGTTTCTTAGCGTTTCACAAAAGACAACGCCTCATTAATTCATTCGAAAGGTACTGAAATGGATACAGTTTTAGACTTCATTTACCCTCTACTTCCTGCAGTTTTAGTATTTCTAACTGCCTATTTGTTTTTTAAGAACATGCGTAAAGATCAGCGCGACTTTCAAACGGCTACTTTGAAAACGGAGCTAATGAAGCAAAGTTTGCCGTTGCAGTTGAAAGCGTATGAGCGACTAACAATTATGCTGGAGCGCATTACCCCAAGCAATTTGGTTCTGCGTGTAAACAAAGGAAACATGAATGGAGGTCAGCTGCAACTTGAGCTGCTGAAAGCCATTCGTGAAGAATTTGAGCACAACACGAGTATGCAAATTTATGTAAGCGATATGGCCTGGGAAATGACCAAGGTAGCCAAAGAAGAAACCCTGCAACTCATTAAAATTGCCGCAAGCAAGGTAGGTGCTGAGGGCAGTTCAATGCAACTGTCTAAGGAGGTTTTCGACCTAGAAAACAAAACCGGTAACAGTGCTATTCAGCAAGCCGCTCGCGTAGTGCGAAATGAGGCAAGAGGAAAAATGATACAGACTTAATCTACTTCATTTCTTCAGGTACGAAATACAATTCGTTCATTCCAATGACATTTCCTTTTAGTGTGAAAGACTCACTTGTAGATATGCTGGCTCCGCCAATAGTGATCCCATTTCGATCATTTACCTTTTGCAAATCGCCGGCATAGGTTGGAACAGAACTCGCAATTTTAATTGCCTTGTAGGAAAAGCGCTCAATTAAGATGTAGCTGCTAATAAATATGTTCAGCGCTTCCTCATTTCCGGGCTTCATTAGGTTTAGATAGTTAGGATAGTCATCAAAAGCCTTGTTTTTCGGAGCCAAGACAGTGACTAAATTTCCATGCATGTATTTCCCAATCGAAGACTTCTTGGTAAGTTCACCAAAAATGCTGTAGTCCTCTGAGGTAGTAATGAACTTATAGGTGCTGGTGGTATTGTTGACTTCAGCGGTGATTAGATCTCGTTTTTTTTCAAAGTCTTTTTTGGCTTTGATGGCCTCTGGAGTAGATTGATTCGGCTTGACATTCAACGGATTTTCAGTAGAGTCCTTTTGTATAGAAGGAGTAGCTTCATCAGACCTAGGGGTAGTTTCTGTGCTGCTTGTAGTGTTTTCAGTACATGCTGTAAAAAGCAATGTGCCAATTGCCATGATAAATGTCAGTTTTTTCAGTTTCATTGTGATAATTTTGCTCGAATATACAAAAGGTCTACAGTTGAATCGAAAAACGAAAGTACTCATCACCGTTGCTGGGGTGTTCATTCTTACAGCAGTTGTCTTAGGAGCTATGGCCGCACATTGGTTAAAAGCAGTTTTAAGCTCTACTGAGATTGATTCATTTAATACGGCGGTTCGGTATCAAATGTGGATGGGTATTGGCGCTGCAAACATTGTAATCATTGAAAAAGTATTTCTCAATAGTGTTTCTAAAGCGGCATGGTGGGTGCTTGCAGGAGCGTTCCTATTTAGTGGTTCAATTTACACACTCACCCTGCTCAATGAAGGGAGTTTTCTGCGCCAAATTGCCGGGCCAATTACACCAATTGGTGGATTGATTATGATTTCTGGGTGGCTAATTTTCGTGATTCGAATCCTTCGTCAACAAAGTGTAAAGTAGACACTTTGTTCTTCACTGTAGACGTAGCCGAATAGTTTCTAAAAATGTGGGAAAATTATTGCTGAGAATAGGCCCATATTCTTACAATCGTACCCAACAAAAGGGCTAATTTTGCTGATCTAAGTAGTAACAAAGGCAGATTTATGAATCATTTCGGAAGAAAAGCCGAAGGCGCTTCATTAGAAGGCATCGGACTAGGAGGAGTTGCAAACGCGTATTGGAATTTAACACCGGCAGAGCTGGTTGAGGAAACCATTATGCAGGGGCAAGGTATGTTAACTGACACTGGCGCTCTAGCAGTGGATACAGGTGAGTTCACGGGGAGATCACCGCAAGATAGGTTTGTTGTTTTTGATGAAAAGACAGCTGACTCTGTGTGGTGGGGGAACGTGAACATTAAGTTCACTCCTGAAAATTTTGACAAGCTGTTCAATCGCATGTCAGCCTACCTCACAAATAGAGACATTTATGTACGTGATGCATATGCATGTGCAGACCCGAAGTACAAGTTGAACATTCGCGTTGTGACTGAGTTTCCTTGGTCCAACATGTTTGCTTACAACATGTTCCTTCGTCCCACAGAGGCGGAAGTAGAAAATTTCACTCCAGACTGGCACATTGTATGCGCTCCAGATTTCATGGCTGTGCCAGACATTGATGGAACGCGTCAACACAACTTTGCGATCCTCAATTTCACCAAGAAGATGATCATCATTGGAGGAACGGGTTACACGGGTGAAATTAAAAAAGGAATTTTCTCTGTCTTGAACTTTATACTCCCCCATGAAAAGGGAGTTCTTTCAATGCATTGTTCTGCCAATGTGGGTGAAAAAGGAGATACTGCGGTATTTTTTGGTTTATCAGGAACAGGCAAAACAACCTTATCGTCAGATCCGAACAGAAGATTGATTGGAGATGACGAACACGGATGGTCTGAAGAAGGCATTTTCAACTTTGAAGGAGGTTGCTATGCTAAGACCATTGATTTGTCTCGGGAAAAAGAGCCGCAAATTTGGGACGCCATTAAGTTTGGTGCCATTCTAGAGAACATCGGCTTCAAAGATGATGGCAGCACACCTGATTATGCTAACAAATCTAAAACGCAAAATACGCGTGTTTCATACCCGATTCATCACATTGATAACATCATGCAGCCTTCAATTGGAGGCACACCGAAGCACATTTTCTTTTTAACATGTGATGCTTTCGGAGTTTTGCCTCCAATCTCAAAATTGACGAAAGGACAGGCGATGTACCACTTTATTTCTGGATATACAGCGAAAGTTGCCGGAACTGAAGCAGGAATTACAGAACCACAAACGGTTTTTTCTGCTTGTTTTGGATCTCCATTCTTACCCTTGCACCCTACGAAATATGCAGAGATGTTAGGTGCAAAGATGGATCAGAACGAAGTGAATGTTTGGCTTGTGAATACAGGCTGGAGTGGCGGCGAATATGGCGAAGGGAAGCGCATGAAATTGAGCTATACCCGATCTATGATTACCGCTGCATTGGAGGGGAAACTTGACAATGTGGAGTTCAAAGAGCACAATGTTTTCGGACTGCAAATGCCAATGACTTGCCCTGATGTACCAGCTGAAATTCTTGCCCCTCGCAATACCTGGAGTGACAAGTCTGCTTATGATCACAAAGCCAATGAGCTAGCGAAGAAATTCGTTATGAACTTTGAAAAGTACAGTGACTTTGCAAATGAAGAAATTCTTTCTGCCGCACCAAAGGTGGAAGCTAAAGTCTAATTCATAAATTTACAGTCTAATTTAAGAGCCGGTTTCGTTAAATCGGCTCTTTTTGTTTCTATAACTATGCAACTGTTTTATTCAACTGAGATCCACCAAACCGAAGCCCTGCTTTCACCTGAGGAATCTGCACATGCCATAAAAGTACTGCGCATGAAAATCAATGATGATTTGGTTTTTACTGATGGTATGGGAGGCTTGATCGAGGCGAGCATCATGAGTGCTGCTGCTTCAGGATGTATACTCCAACTGCACAAGGTGGAGCGTTTTGAAAAAGATACTGCTGATTTAACAGTGGCTATTGCTCCAACAAAAAATAAAGACCGTTTTGAATGGTTTATTGAGAAAGCTGTGGAATTTGGATGTACTGAAATCCAGCCAATCTGGTGCGAACACAGCGAGCGTAAGCATGCTCGTGAAGACCGGTGGGAGAAAATCTCAATCTCTGCCATGAAACAAAGCTTACATCTCTTTAAACCAGATATTCATCAACCAACTGGTTTTGCTGAGATGTTAAAGATGTATCCAAATCGCAAAGGGTTTATAGCATACATAGGTAATATGCCATCGCATGATTTCTATGATGTGTATGATCCAAAAGAACCTTCAATTGTGGCCATTGGCCCTGAAGGAGATTTTTCAGAGGAGGAAGTGAGAATGGCAATGCGCGCCGGTTGGACTGTCGTGAGCCTTGGAAGCTATAGATTGCGCACCGAGTCGGCAGGAATTGCCGTGGTGATGCATGCAAATACAAAATTGGCTACCTTGAAGTAATCTGTTCTACTCATGAAAAAATTCATTGCTGTACTTGCTCTTTTAATTGGAGGATTGTTTTTTACCAATCCAAAGATGGATGATTTTCAAAGCTTTGTGCTGATACAGCTCGAGAAGAAGTTGGGCGAAAATGGAGCTGCAAACTCAGCAATGGGTGAATTGCTCCAGAGGAATTTGGTAAATGTAGCTGCTGGAGTAGCAAAGAATTTAACGGTTAGAAAAGACTTCTTCATTTGCTCTGTTTATTCACTGGACATGGGGTCTAACAACTTTAGCTACATAGGAGTTGGCACGGCATTCATTCCCCTTCAATCTGAACAACCAACAGATTGGCTCGAATGACGTGTCCGAAATCTATTTTTCTAATCTTCTTTTTCGGGCTCTTGATTAGCTGTGAGACGGAAGTGAGAAATAGTAATGTGACAACTTTGGTCGCTCCAACTATTATTCCGGAGCCCAATCTGTGTCATTCAAAAAATTATTTCGCGAAGCTTAATACGGAAATAGCTTTCAATGTCCATGATGACCTGCTTCGCGAAGCAGATTTGCTTAAAGATCTGCTTATTCAAAAAGGCTGTAGTGTATACGATGGAGAAACCAAAGCGTCGCAAATCTCCTTTTCTTTGGTTGATAGTCTTCAAAAAGAGGCCTACGTCATAGACATCACTGATCATCATATTTCCATTGAATCTTCATCTTCAGCAGGGGCGTTTTACGCGGTTCAAAGTTTGGTGCAATTGTTAGAAAAGTCCATTTTCACATCGGATGGTGTTCAGATGGTTGCAGTTCACATAGAAGATACCCCACGCTTCAAACACCGCGGAATGTTGTTTGATTGTTGCAGACATTTCATGTCAGTGGATTTTGTGAAACGCTACCTTGATCTGCTGGCCTCTTATAAGATGAATGTGCTTCATTGGCACCTAACAGAGGACCAAGGTTGGCGCGTTGCCTCAGATGCCTACCCTAAGCTTACTGAAATTGGCGCTTTTAGAACCGAATTAGACGGCAGCACCCATGGTGGGTTCTATTCTAAAGCTGACATGAAGGCCGTTGTGGCTTATGCTGCAGAGCGGCATATTACGGTGATTCCAGAGATTGAAATGCCCGGACATAGTTCTGCGGCGATTGCTGCCTACCCTTGGTTGAGTTGCACCCAAGAACAGATTGAAGTAGAGAATGAATGGGGTGTTTTCAAAGATATTTATTGCGCCGGGAATGATAGCACCATTCAATTTCTAGAAACGATTTTGGATGAGGTATGTGAAATTTTTCCTTCTACCTACATTCACATTGGTGGTGATGAAGCGCCGAAAACCCGCTGGGAGAGTTGTTCAAAATGTCAGCATCGCATTCAGACAGAGTCATTGGAAGATGAGCACCATCTTCAAAGTTGGTTCATTCAACACTTCGTAAATTACCTAGCAGTGAAGGGGCGTAAGGCTGTGGGTTGGGATGAGATTCTTGAAGGCGGTTTGCCTAAGGGAGCGGTTGTGCAATCATGGAGGGGTTTTGAAGGAGGGATGGAAGCAGCCAGACAGGGTCATGAAGTCATTATGTCGCCCACAAGTCATGCCTACTTTGATTATCCTATCAAAAGCATTGATGTAGCGAAAGTGTATGCATTTGACCCCGTGCCTGACAGTCTCACTGCTTCTGAAACTCAAATGATCATTGGAGGTGAGTGTAATATGTGGACAGAGCATGCGCCTCAAGAAAAAGTAGACCAGAAGATGTTTCCGCGAATGCTTGCCATGGCAGAGGTGCTTTGGACACAGCCTGAACAGATGAATGAAACAAAGTTCTTCCAGAAATTGGTTAATGAATATCCACGCTTAAGAGCCAAAGGAGTTGACTTTGGTGTAGAAGCAATTCCAGTTTCAGTGGCACCAGCGAAGTCTGATGTGGAAGGAAAAGTAGCTGTTACCATTTCGAAAAAGATTGATGATGCGGAGGTTGTTTGGCGAAATGAGGGAACTTCAGAATGGAATTCACTTGACAGCCTGCCAATCATTGATGGAGATGTTGTTTTGGAAGTATTGACCAAGCGCTGGGGAGAAACGTATGGAGATGTTTTGTTTGTTCCACTTGCAGCGCACAAAGCGCTTTGGGCATCCATTGAGTTGCCAAATGGGTACAGTTCATACTACACTGCTGGTGGCAATGAGGCTCTGTTAGACGGAATGTGCGGAACAGGTGATTTTAGAGATGGAAGATGGCAGGCGCTTCAAAAGGAAGACTTAGAAGCGATTATATCATTTGATTCTAGTCAAACCATCTCCTCAGTAAGTACACAGTTTTATACGTACAGCAACGCATGGATTTTCATACCACTTGAAGTTAAGGTGTTGTGTGAGACAAGAGACGGGGAGTGGGAGGAAGTTGCATCAATGGTGAACCCACTAGCCCTGAATGATCAACAACAAGGTGTTGTTCCGATGTCCGTTTCTTTTGATGCTGTTCAGACTAAACGTTTGAAATTCATTGCGGTAAATAGAAAGCTATGTCCTGCATGGCATGATGCACCAGGTGAACCCGCATGGTTGTTTTGTGACGAAATAATCGTAAGGTAGTTACTGTAGGAACTCTGGCATTGGCTTCCAGTGGGTGACATCAGCAAAAAAGTGATTGCTATTTCCTTCGCCCTGCCAGAAATGCAACCCATGCTTTTCTTGTTTGTCAGGACGATCAATGTAGAAGTCTTTTAGGAATTTGAGAACAATTACTTCGCGTAGCTCAAAATTCAATTCCATTCCAGGAAGGTATACTTTGTTCTTTGGGATGTAAGCCAATACCCGTTGCTCATGTTTCGGTAGTTCCTTTCTAACTTCAATCCAGTTCAACGTGCTCGTAGTTTTGTTGAATGAGGTATTTCTCAATTTTGTCTTCTGTCAAAGGCTTTTCGATGTAGCATTTAACTTGCTCGTAAGATTGAGCCTTACTCTTATCGTCCCAATGTAATGAAGAGCTTAAAATCATCACATCAGCCTTGCAGTTGATTCGTTCTAAGTGAAATAGAAATTCCCATCCATCCATTTCTGGCATGTTGATGTCGAGCAGAATCAAATCTGGACGAGCAATTTTCCCTTCTTCTAAATAACGAATTACCAAGCGTGCATCATAAAATGTATTGATTGTAGAGCTGGGTAAAACGAATGATAAGAACTGCCGGTTCAATAAGTTGTTGATGGCATCATCATCTATTAGCACTATGTTTTTGAATTGAGAGGTCATTGCGTGTGGCTAACTTTTCATTTTGAATTTAGGCACATTTCTGTCGCACAATTCACCCTAAACCAAAGGTTATCATGTATGAATGGTGAATAGGACTGATTTAGATGAAAATACTATTTCCCTGTAAATGAGGGTTTTCTTTTTTCTAAGAATGCCTGAACACCCTCTTTATAGTCTTGAGTTTCACTTGCAGCGGTTTGAATTTTTTCCTCTAACTTGAGTTGAGCAGTTAAGTCATTGGTCATGGAAGCATTGAAAGCGCGTTTGGTGAGTCCAAGTCCCTTAGTGGGAAGTCCTGCTAATTTCGATGCGAGTTTTGCGACCTCTTGATCAAAGACATTGTCGGCGAAAAAGGCGTAAATCATTCCCATTCTTTCAGCCTCTTCTGCAGTGACCTTATCAGCTAACATGGCCAGTGCAGACGCTTTTTGAAAGCCAATGATTCGTGGAAGGAAGAATGTGCCAGCACTGTCTGGAATCAAGCCTATTTTTGAAAAAGCTTGAATGAAATTGGCACTTTCCTTTGCTACGCAGATGTCACAAGCCAGGGCAATGTTAGCTCCAGCACCGGCGGCTACGCCATTCACTGCACCAATAAATGGCTTTTCAATGTTTCGAATGCGCTGAATGATTGGATTGTAATGCTCTCGCACAATCTTCGTTAGTTCTGGTCCGTCTGGGTCCATTACCTCTGCTAAATCCTGTCCGGCACAAAAAGCTTTCCCTTCGCCAATCAGAACAATACAGCGAACGGCATCATTCTTTTCAGCCTCGTCTAGTTCGCTCTGCAAGGCCAAAGCCATGGTGCGATTGAAACTATTAAAGACCGCCGGGCGATTGAGCGTGATTTCCAATACGCCACTAGTTAATTTTGAAATGATCTCAGACATGCTCTTCGAATTTTTGTGCAAGATAGAATGCAGAATTGAAAGCACAGAATAAAAGCGACCTTCAACAGCAGAAAAATAAATTCATAACGTTGGAGTTCTAATGTCTATTTCGAAAAAATTCAAAAAGCGTTCCATTGTTGCGGTATTACTCTGTTTAATAGGGCTTTACGCTGGGGTGTTTCATGTTGCCCCAGCTATTATTTTGCATCCAAGGCGAATGAGTGAAGTGAAATTGATTGAGTATTTTGGTGACATTCCTCTGCCTTTAGCCAACAATCAAAAGTCTACCTATGTGTCAATACCAACTAAGGATGGGATTTGCCTGTCATCGTGGCTCCTTCAACCCAAAGAAGCGAGTGCACAAGGAACACTCATTTTTATACATGGAATATGCGGTTCGAAGGAGTTTCAGCTCAAATATGCTGAGGCGTTTGTAGATTTGGGGCTGAATGTGGTGGTCTTTGATTTGCGTGCGCACGGACAAAGTGGAGGCGAAAATTGCACATATGGCTATTGTGAAAAGCACGATGTATCTTCCATCATAGATTGGCTAACTGCTTCTGGGGTGGAAGGTCAAATTGGGTTGTATGGCACTTCGCTTGGAGGAGCAATTGCGCTTCAGACGGCGGCAATTGATGATTGAATAGATTTTCTGATCATAGAATCTACTTTCGCCACCTTGGAAGAAGTAACGTTCGCGTACATGGATCGAATTAGTCCTGTAAGCAGCAAGTACATCTCGGGTTTGGTTTTGGCAGCTGCAGGAAGAAAGGGAGGTTTCGAACCGGATTCAATTAAACCTGAATTGGCTGCAGCCCAAATTTCAATTCCAGTATTTATGTCTCATGGCACAGCAGATGTCCATATTCCAATCAAGCAGGGTCGGCGAAATTTTGATCATTTGAAATCATCCCTAAAAGAGTGGCATCCGATCAGGGGAGCAGATCACAATTCTGTTCACGCCGTTGGTGGCAAGTCGTATCAAAATGAAATTGAGCAGTTTATTCTGAATCAGCTTCCTTCTTTTCAGGAGTGTCAGTAGAAGTTTCAGCATCAGTAGCATCAGCAATATGAGTATTGTCAGCAACCTCATGGTCAGAAGTGTCTATAGAAGCTTCCTCTGTATCAGACGCATCATCATTAGCAACCTCAATCTCAGCATCCTCATCCGCAGCGGGCTTGTTTTGGAATGTGTGAAGTAATTTCTGCAGTGTTACAAACTTCTTCGGCATCGCAATTCGGATGTCCATTGGCTCATGTGAAACCGGATGATTGAATTGCAAGCGTGTTGCGGTCAAGTACATTCCACGCCCTTTCAAACGGGTACGCATACCGTGGTCTTTATCGCCCATGATCGGATGACCTGCCCAAGCACTGTGCAAACGTAATTGGTGCTTTCGACCTGTTACGGGATTCATTTCAACCATTGAGAAAACTTCAAGGCCTTCACCTTCTTCGCTCACCCACAATGGTTTGATTACACTTTTGGCTGTCTTGCCATCTACTTGCAGGTGAATGTCAATTCGATCATTCACTGGTCCTACAACGAATGCATTGTAGGTTTTTTTAATTTCTTTGTTGACGAACATCTGACCCAAAGCCACTTGTGCTGACTTGGTTTTCGCACACAAAACAAGGCCAGAGGTTGGCGCGTCCAATCTATGCACTGGAGAAGGATGTGGAAGTGCATCAATCTCGTTGGTCTCCTCTAAATTGTATGGAAGTGTTCGCTCTAACGTTTGGTGCTGATTTCCATTTACAGGAACACCAGGTGCTTTATTGATTACGGCAATGTGTTCATCTTCGTAGACCACATTCACTTCAACTTCCCAATCTGGGTGCGCTTTTGGATCTTGGTATAACTTGATCATCATACCTGATTTCACAATTGTGCGTTCGCCAGCCGTTAAACCATGAACGATGATCCGTCCGTCTTTCAATGCTTTCTTCACAGACTTGCGCGAAGGCAACGAATGGAAAATACCAAGTAAATAGCCATACGCCTCTTCTTCAATATCGCCTTCAACACTATGTTGTTCGACGACCTTGCGCGATTTTGCCTTGTTGTGAATTTGTTTTGGATGTGTTTTCAAATCAACCGTATAAGTTAACACAAAGGTAGTTCAATTCTAAAGGAAGCCATAACAAATGTACCAATGGTCTTTAACAATTCTTATGCGCACACTCATATCTGAAGCTGAGTTTTGTCAGTTTTCACTCCACTCAAGCGGTGTGCTTTAGGTAGAGAACAAATCCTTTCAGACGTGAAGGGGACCAAAGAAAAATAGAAGCCCAATGAACCATTCCATTTTGAAGATGAAGTTTGGCAGAAACGCATGGAATTCTGCAAAATTTAGCTCCAATTTTTCACTGAGAGACTGGATGAAATTGTATCACAGTGTACAGATCAAGAAGTGCTAAAAGGCATTGAGCGTTTTCAAAATCAATTCATTTTGCAGCGCAATGTTCTTGGTCGTTTCGTTCACCACATCAAAATGCATGAGCAAGAATTTGGTTGACGAAGTAAATGGCAATTTAGTGGCGGTTGATTTCAGATTGCTTGAAGACCACCCTGAAGAACGTGATCGTTATATGACCCTTGTTAAGTTGTAAGATGACCTCAAGCAGGAGTTGATGGATTTCTTAAGGAAGTAGATGTAAGGTTAAGAAGGGGGGCGAAAGGCCTCTCTTTTTTTGTGGATTTTTTAAATTGAAAGGCTCGTTTTTTAGATTTTTGATTAGTGAGGTTGTCAGACCGTCAGAGTTTAACCTCCATTTATATTGGTGCAATTGTGAGGATTGACATTTAGCAGCGTTCCTGTCTAGTTCCCTTTTCTTAAATGGGCGGAGAGGTCTGAAAGGGGAGTCTTATTCCAATGCAATGGAAAATTTGATCCCTTCAAACAGAACTACCTGACTGATCAATTCTTCTAGATGTTCCTGCCTCAGGTATTTGCCTTCTTCAATTTTCGTTAGCGGTCTTGCAGAATGAGTTGGCGGGTTGGGAGGTGTTGTTGGGACCCTTGAGTAAATTGGTTTCATCCCCAGAAGGTCTTTGGGGTCCTCTATCAATTTCAGGGACCGTTTCGCGAACAATTTTGGTCATCTGATTTGGTGATTTCATCAATTAGGAGAGGTTTAATGAAAGCTGATTCATGAGGTGAATAGACTAAAACGGTGAGGTGATACTTATGGAAGCTCGTATTCTGGTTCTCAACGGTCCGCAGATTGCGGAGTATCGGAGCTCGTGATTTAGGTTTGAGGGGATACTGTGGTTTTAACGATATAATTGACGCTTATGAAATGAAGAGTTACGGCCACAAAGTTGTGGTGGTTTGGGTGGTGGTTTTGTGGTGAGTGGGTCGAAGGAGATGTTTAGCTTTAAGGGGCTGGTTGGATGGCGGGGGAGGAAGGGAGGGCCCGCGAGGGCTGGGTGTTAGTCAGTCATAAGCTCCTAGTTTAGATCTGTTGAGTGTGGTCAATAAAGTGTGTCAATCAAAAATAATTAATAAAGTATGCAAAAGGAATAAACTCAAATAAGAACTTCTATTCCGATGAAAGACGAGAAGCTTACGAACTTTAGCCACTGGCATTAACTCGGGTGAAAAAAAGGGTGAAAGTGTACCCCAATATAAGGTCCCAAACAATTTTAAATCCATACCGATGAGTGATGGATAAAAGTTCAAAAACTTTCGCCCAGAATGGAAGTGACGACTACTTTTCTGCGCATTATTTATCCTTGACGCAATGCACAAAATGAGGTATTCATGCTTTTTCATTCGGATAAGCTTCAAAATCTGTGTTTCAAGCGTAAGAAGAAAATATCCAATATCTCTTCGCCATAACGAACTCACGTTGTGCATTCACTACCTTTGCCGCCATGGCCATTGAGATTAAAAATAAAAAAGCCGCATACAAATACTTTCTCGTTGACGAGTACACTGCTGGTATTCAACTTACCGGAACAGAAATGAAGTCAATTAGAGTGGGGAAGGCAAGTATTATTGAGGCATTCTGTAAGTTCAAACAGGATGAGCTTTTTCTTATCAATGCCTACATCGCAGAATATGAAAATGGCAGTCACGCCAATCATAAACCCAAACGCGAGCGGAAGCTCCTTTTGAATAGAAGCGAGTTAACGAAGATTCAGAAGAAAACACGCGACCAAGGACAAACAATCGTTCCCATTGAAATGTACATCAATGAACGTGGATTCGTGAAGATTAGAATCTCCATTGCAAAGGGTAAGAAGCTGCATGATAAACGCGATGACCTTAAAGATAAGGACGTAAAGCGCGACATAGATAGAAGAATGAAGGAATGACCAAAGTAGATGACGGCTATCCCGTTTGGCACCCATTTAGCCAAATGTTCGGCCAGAAATCAATCCCCAAAGTTGTAAAAGCGGAAGGCGTGTGGTTGCATACCGAAGATGGAAAGGTTCTTTTTGATGCCATTTCGTCTTGGTGGGTTAACCTGCACGGACATTCACATCCAAAAATTGCAGAGGCAGTATATAAGCAGATGCTTTCTTTAGAGCATGTCATTTTTGCTGGTTTTACGCATGATCCTGCAATTGAACTTTGCAATAGACTCAAACCCTATTTGCCTCAAGCACCTTGGAAATTCTTTTTCTCTGATAACGGTTCTACAGCGGTTGAAGTAGCGCTTAAAATGGCCATTCAGCATCTGAGGCAAGATAACATCAAGAAGAAAATCAACGTCATTGCATTGGAAGGTAGCTACCACGGTGACACTTTCGGGGCCATGTCTGCTGCCACCAGAAGTGTTTTTACCGACCCTTGGGATGATCTCTTTTTTGGGGTTACCTGCATCACGCCTCCCATTCCCGGAAAAGAAGAGGTGTCACTCCAAGAATTGAAGGCGGCACTGAAGCCCAATAGTATTTTGATTTATGAGCCGCTCGTAATGGGTGCTGCCGGAATGTTAATGTATTCAGCGGAAGTCATGGAGACCATGCTGAAGACCGCTCAAGATGCGGGGGCGTTGCTCATCGCTGATGAGGTCATGACAGGTTTCGGACGAACAGGACAGTGGTTCGCAAGCAATGCAACTTCAATTACACCCGATCTCATCTGTTTGAGTAAAGGACTAACAGGCGGCGCATTGCCAATGGCTTTAACTGTTTGCAGCCAAAAATTGTATGATGCTTTCTTGCACAAAGAATTTGAGAGAGGCTTCTTGCACGGACATTCATTCACGGGAAATCCAGTTGGATGTGCAGCGGCTTTGGCCAGTCTTGATCTGATGGAAGAAGAGGGAACTTGGAAGCAAATGGCCGTTATTCAATCTTCCTTTGAGCGCGCCGTAAAGCGCTTCGAAAGCCACCCTGCAGTGAAGTCTGTAAGAACATGTGGATTGATTTTGGCCATGGACATTAATGAAGAGAACAAAGGATACATTCACCCTCTGCGAGATACAATGTACCATGCCTTTTTAGAAAAAGGCTTGCTGATTCGTCCCCTTGGAAATGTAATTTACATCTTACCACCATACATAACTACTGAGGCCGAGTTAAGTAAAGCCTACGATGGCATTATTGAAGTTTTGGACGAAATAGGAGCGCAGGAGTAAATGGAAGTGTTCATTCATCATACCGCCTTCCGCCTGCCAGGTGCCAACACGTTTTCTCAGCTTGACCAGCTCATTACGTCGAATGAGATCCCTTTTGAGAAGTGGAATGACAGCTTTGCTGGCGCATTGAGAAGTGATGCCCTTCATTCAGAAGGACTGGATAGTGCATCTAGACCTTTTCAACGTTGTGATCGGGTGGCACAATTGGCTGTGGTTCTCACCCATGACTTGGCATCTTTTAGTCCTGAATTGATTCACATTGGATCAGCTCGCGGCGCCACGCATACCTGGGAAAAAGAGCATGAGGCCTTTTTAAATGGAAAGCAGGTTTCGCTGCATACCAGTCCGAATACCACTTTGGGAAATATTGCTTTCAATGCGGCTCAAATGGCAGGAATAGATGCTGATGTACTAGACCAGAGTATGACCTGCAGTAGCGGATTGCATTCTGTAATTGAAGCTGCGCGCAGGATACGTTCAGGAGAAATTAATAAAGCCCTTGCTGGTGGAGTAGAAACACCCTTGACGAAATTCACTTATGCGCAGTTTGATGCGCTTAAACTCCTTTCGAAATCTCCACTTCCATTTCCATGCAAGCCTCTACTATCAAAAGCATCCAATGAGCTTGTTTTAGCTGAAGGTGGAGCTCTTTTTGCGTTGTCGAACGAAAAAAGTCCGTTGCAATTGCTTGGGTATGGTGAGGCTTGTTCCAAAACAAAGCACAACCTCGCTTTCGCTTCATCGGCATTAAAAGAGGCCATGGTGAAAGCGCTTAAAATGGCTGGTCTAACAACAGTAGATGCAGTGCTAATGCATGCGCCAGGGACCATCCAGGGGGATGCGGAAGAAATGAAGGCTGTACACGAAATTGTAGGTAATGAGGCACGTGTGATTCCAACCAAATGGATGACAGGTCATACGCTTGGAGCGAGTGGTCCTGTTTCAATGGTGCTGGCAATGGCGCTGATGCAAGGAACAAAATTGAATATACCCTATGACTTCGAACACAAGGTGGGTGAAAATACGAAAGTGGAAACTGTTCTTGTAAATGCTACTGGGTTTGGCGGAAATGCCGTGAGTGTCCTGCTGGGTAAAACAGCTTATTGAACCTTGTACTTGTCTTTAAAAGCATCCCAGTCCCAAAGGAAATTCTCCATGATGTCATTCATGTTCTTCAAGAAAATAGGATTAGGCACTGTCATGCTTTTGAAGTAATCTTCCTGGTACTCATTCAGATTGTACTTGTGAAAAATCCCTCGAGACATAGAGTAGAGGGTGTTTTTAGACGGACTATTAACTCTAGAAAGGAACGCGCGGTAGTCGCTCACTTTCTTCCTGAACTCATCATCAGTTAATCCAAATATTTCAGCAAATTTAGCCACTGCACCGTTAATGATCTCACGATCATGTCCTTCATCAAAATTGTTAGGGATGTAATTGAAATTCGCAGCCACAACAATCATTAGAAACTTACCGTAGTCTTCAGGACAAACTTTAGGGCAACGAATAAATTCAGGGCTATCATTGATGTAACCAGCAACTTCAGGCCATCCTTTTTCAACGGCATCAATAGTGGTGTAAACAAAGAGGTTGGAAACCTTAAGGTCTGTGAGTTTCTTACGTCCAAAAAGAGCAAGCATATAACGGATTCAGGTGTTGGTTCTTGTAATCCAAAGTTAGACGCACTATTGGAGGTTGTGTAGGGAGTCTATCTGCATCTATCAACAAAGTTATTCACCAAGAATATTAGGTGAATAATAGTATGAATGCCGCACTGAATAGCAGAAGCCGTACTAGTCTCTTAATAAAAATGTGGTGAGTCACAAGGTTTCAAATTAGAATTTCCAAGTTAGTAAAAGATTTGAGAAATTGTGGAAAAGTTGGGGTAAATGTTTGATAACATGTTGCTTGGGCTCCTCGTCTAACGTTTTTCAGCACGGTTTATTTTCGCTATTGTTGTAAGGCTAAATGAAATCGAGCTATTGATGGTTGGCATGTAAAAATGTCCGAATTTTGCAACGTGTATAAGTCAATCATTAAGCCCTTGTTCTTTACCATGCCGCCTGAAAAGGTGCATCATCTCAGTTTTAAACTGTTAAGAGGAACACTCAGGATTCCGGGCATTAAAGGAATCTTCAACCGTAAATTTGTAGTGAAGGACCCCTCGCTTGTTACCACCGTCTTTGGATTAGATTTTCCAAATCCAGTAGGGTTGGCAGCAGGATTCGATAAAGACGCCACCCTGTTCAATGAGCTTGAACACGTTGGGTTTGGTTTTGTGGAAATAGGAACCGTCACGCCAGTGGGCCAGCCGGGGAATCCGCAACCTAGGCTTTTTCGCTTGCCCGAAGACAACGCACTCATCAACCGAATGGGATTCAATAACCATGGTGTTGAAGCTGCCGTTGAACGATTGAAAAAACGCAAGACGAAAATCATCATCGGCGGAAACATTGGAAAGAACAAGTTGACGCCCAACGAGAATGCCACTGGTGATTATGTAAAGTGCTTCGATGCGCTTTATCCTTATGTAGATTACTTTGTAGTGAATGTGAGTTCGCCCAATACACCCAATTTGCGCGACCTTCAAGAAAAAGGGCCACTAACGGCTTTGCTCAACGCGCTTATGGTCCGAAATCGCGCTTCGGCGAAGCCAAAGCCGATTCTCTTAAAAATTGCGCCTGATTTGACTGAGGGGCAACTAGATGACATTGTGGATATTGTTGCTGAAACGAAAATTGATGGGGTTATTGCCTCGAATACTACCATCGCTCGTTCGCATTTATCCACAGATTCTAAAAAGGTTGAGGACATGGGAATGGGCGGATTGAGCGGCGCGCCTATGCGGGAGAAAAGCACAGATGTTATTCGCCACTTGCACACGAAGTCAAATGGAGTATTTCCCATTATTGGTGTAGGCGGAATTGCCAGCGCTGAAGATGCCATAGAAAAGCTGGAAGCGGGCGCGTCACTCGTTCAGATTTATACGGGTTACATCTATGAGGGCCCTTCTCTGGTTTCAAAGATCAACAAGGGTATCATTGAGTGGAAGAAGCGGAAATTAGCTTCCGAAAAATTCTGAAAAACTTCCTGCGTCTTTTAGTCGAATTCCTTTCTCCGTGCGCTGCACCGTGCAACATTCGTTCACACTGTCATGCTCAAGGAATAAAACGAAGTCGTTGTCTGCTGCCGTATTGAGGAACTTTTCCTTTTCAGATAAAGTTAACAGCGGACGCGTATCATATCCCATCACATAAGGCAGTGGAATGTGGCCCGTGCTTGGAAGGAGGTCTGCCATGAATACCAGCGTCTTCCCTTTGTATTGAATGTGTGGAATCATCTGACTTTCTGTATGTCCGTCTGCGAAAAACACGGAAAAATTAGGGAACACTGATTTCGTGAAATCACCCTCACGCTGCACAAAGTTGAGCTGTCCGCTTGCTTCAATAGGGTTGATGTTCTCTTTCAAAAACGAAGCTTTTTCCCTAGGGTTCGAATTTGTTGCCCATTCCCAATGGTTGGGGGTACTCCAGAACTTCGCGTTTTTAAAGGCAGGAAGTAACATTGAACCGTCTTTGTTGAATTCAATCGCACCCCCGCAGTGGTCAAAATGCAAGTGGGTCAAAAAGACATCAGTAATCTGATCACGGTGAAATCCTAGCTTTTGGAGGTTGCTATCCAGGCTGTCGTTTCCATGCAAAAAGTAGTAACCGAAGAATTTTTCGCTTTGCTTGTTTCCGATTCCGGTGTCAATCAGCATCAACCTATTTCCGTCCTCAATCAGCATGCAGCGCATGGCCCAAGAGCATAAGTTGCGGTCATCTGCCGGATTCGTTCGTTGCCAAAGACTTTTCGGCACTACACCGAACATGGCACCGCCGTCTAGTTTAAAGTTGCCGGTATTGAGGGGGTAGATTTTCATAATGGTTGAAAAATAGCGTTTAAATTTTGGTAAATCCGCACTGAAACCCAAAGATAACGGGTAATTGACCTTCTGCAATTGCCTACCTTTGACCTTTTCAATTTGCAAGGAATGAAACTTACAGAATTAGCAGCAATTTCTCCCATTGATGGAAGGTATAGATCGAAAACAGAGGGCCTCGCGCCTTATTTTTCTGAATTCGGACTGATAAAATACCGTGTAGTTGTTGAGGTTGAATACTTCATCGCTCTCATGGAATTGCCGCTTCCTCAATTGGCCGCCATTCCTGCTGCTAAAAAGGAAGTGCTTCGCGAAGCATATAGAACATTTTCTGAAGCCGATGCGCAAACAATTAAGGATACCGAAAAGGTAACTAACCACGACGTGAAAGCAGTGGAGTACTTTCTGAAAGCTGTATTGGAAAAGGAAGGGTTAGGTGCTTTTCAGGAGTTCGTGCACTTCGGATTGACTTCTCAAGACATTAATAATACCGCCATTCCAATGTCGCTCAAGGCAGGTGTAGAAAGCGTTTACTTTCCATTACTGAATGAGTTGATTGGTGAATTGAAAAGACGAAGCACAGAGTGGGAATCCATTTCAATGCTTGCTAGAACGCACGGTCAGCCGGCTTCTCCTACACGATTAGGTAAAGAACTGGCCGTATTCATTGAACGTCTAGAAGTGCAGAAGGCCCAATTGCAGGCCATTCCTTACAGTGCGAAATTTGGTGGTGCAACAGGGAATTTCAACGCACACCATGTTGCTTATCCGAACATTAATTGGGTCAGCTTCGCGAATAACTTTGTGTCGAAATCGTTGGGCTTGAGTAGATCTCAAACGACTACACAAATTGAGCATTACGACAATACAGCTGCTTTATGCGATGCGATGAAACGCATCAATACGATCATTTTGGATTTGGATCGGGACATGTGGACGTACATCTCCATGGACTACTTCAAGCAGAAGATTAAAGCTGGAGAGGTTGGTAGTTCCGCTATGCCCCACAAAGTAAATCCAATTGATTTTGAAAACAGTGAAGGGAATTTAGGAGTGGCTAATGCACTATTGGAGCACCTTTCGGCCAAACTTCCTGTTTCAAGATTGCAACGTGATCTTACAGATTCAACTGTACTTCGCAACATCGGAATGCCATTGGCGCACACGGTGATTGCCTTTCATTCCAGTATTAAAGGAATGGGGAAATTGCTGCTGAATGAAAGTGCTCTTGCTGCAGATTTAGAAGACAATTGGGCGGTGGTTGCTGAGGCCATTCAAACCATTCTGCGCAGAGAAAGCTATCCGAAACCATATGAAGCGCTCAAGGCATTGACGCGCACGAATGAGGGGATAACGGAAGCATCGATTTCAGCATTTATCCAAACTTTAAACGTGTCAGACGATATTAAATCTGAGCTTTCACGTATTACGCCTTCGAACTATACAGGACTGTAAATGAAGAAATTCTGGGACATATTCCGAATGGTGTTGAAGTACAAACCGAACTTGTATGCCAACATATTATTCAATCTACTCAACGCGATCCTTTCCTTGTTCACGTTTTTAAGTGTAGTTCCATTTCTCAGAATTCTATTTACGGAAGAAAAGATCCAAACGGCTAATGCAGAAAGTCAGACGTCTACAGACTATTGGTATTCGCGGCTAGCAAATAACTTAGATGCATTTGTAGCAGAGAACGGGAAAGAACATGCCTTGCTTTACATGTGCATTGCCATCGTGATTTTGGCGCTGCTCAAAAACCTAGTGAATTATTTCGCCCTATTCAGCTTGGCAACCATTCGAACTGGTGTGGCGCGTGACCTTCGGAAGAAATTATACGATAGAGCGGTAGATCTGCCCATCGGATTTTATTCAGATGAACGAAAAGGAGATGTGATTTCACGCATGACCAATGACTTGATGGAGGTCGAATTCTCTGTGATTGGCGCTTTGGAAATCTTGTTTAAATCGCCCATCATGGTTACCATTTCTTTGATTACACTTTTCGTGATCTCATGGAAACTGACCTTATTTGCGCTGATTTTTCTTCCTGTTTCGGGCTTCCTTATCAGCAGAATTGCCAAGAGTTTGAAGAATGCAGCTAAGCGCGGAAAATCCCGTTTGGGAGATTTGATTTCGGTCATAGAAGAAACGTTGGGCGGACTTAAGGTCATTAAGGCTTTTAACGGAGAAGCACAGTTTAAAAGTCGATTTGACGAAGTGAATGAGTCGTATTTCCGTTTGATGCGAAAGCTTTACAAACGGGAGTATCTGTCATCACCGATGAGTGAATTCATTTCGCTTTCAGTAATCGCTATACTCTTATATGTAGGTGGGAAGTTGGTTTTGAGTGATACAGATGGAATGAGCGGCGATCTCTTCATTGGGTACTTGGTTGTGTTTTCGCAAATTATTCCACCGGCGAAGGCCTTTTCAGATGCCATCTTCAAGATCAACAAAGGTGCTGCCAGTATAGATCGTATCAATGATATCATGCACGCCGAGGTGACCATTACAGATAAGCCTGATGCGATGCCATTGGCTGAATTCAAAGAAAAAATTGAATTTAAGAATGTGCGTTTTTCTTACAAAGACGAAGAGGTCATTAAAGGCATCAATCTGACCATTGAGAAAGGACAAACTGTGGCTTTAGTAGGACCGTCAGGAGGCGGGAAGTCGACTCTGGCGAATTTACTAGGCAGATTCTACGATGTTGCTTCAGGTGAAGTCTGCATTGATGGCAAAGCAATAACAGATTACGCATTGCTTGATGTTAGGGCGAAAATGGGGGTTGTGACACAGGATAGCATCTTGTTTAATGATTCGGTTTCGAGCAACATTGCGCTAGGCTTTCAGAATCCAGATTTAGCGAAAGTAAAAGAAGCAGCACTTGTTGCGAACGCAGAAGAATTCATCAAGGACTTGCCTGATACGTACAATTTTGTGGTGGGTGATTCAGGTGGTAAGTTGTCAGGCGGACAAAAACAGCGCATCAGTATTGCACGTGCAGTTTATAAGAATCCGCCCATTCTTATTTTGGACGAAGCCACTTCAGCCTTGGATACCAAATCAGAGAAGTTAGTTCAGGAGGCAATCTTTAAGCTCATGAAGAATAGAACGTCTTTGGTCATTGCACATAGGTTGAGCACCATCCAAAACGCCGATTTGATTGCTGTTGTTAAAGATGGTGAGATTGCAGAGCAGGGAACACATTCAGAGTTGATGGAAAAGAACGGTGTATATCGTTCACTGGTAGATATGCAACAGTTCAACTGATTTTTTTTGGTCTTTTTGAAGGGCTAACGTCTTTCAATAGAGATTTTAGATTCATTCGTTTTAGATTGCTTAAACCAGAGGTCTCAGCGAGTGGACGAAAAAAAATAAAAACTTTCGTAACCTTATTGAATTCCTCCCGTAAATATGGGGGAAGATTGTTTCATGGTACAACATAAGCAACTCGTTAAATAAGTTATTCTACCCTAGTAGAAATTGAAAGGTTCGGGCGCGAGCCTTTTTTTGTGCGTAGCCTTTTGGGTGCAGTATTGGATGATGTTCTAGTTCAGAGGTATACTCGTTATTTGTTCTGAGATTTCAAGCTTTTCAAGGAGTTAATCAGAAAGATATCGAGAGGTTTGTCCTTGGTTATTGATGATCTAATGTAGGATGAACGTCAACCTTGAGAACTTATGGAAGTGTAAAACTAAGAACAAGTAAACAAAGATATCCTCTGATTCTTTCTTTTAGACATATATCAAAGGCTGAATTCAACTCATTAATCCCAATTTACTTTGACACACTTTTCAGTACACTACCTTCTTAGCCCTCACGGGCCCTCCCTCCCCCGCCTTCCAACCAGCACATCGAAGCTATTAAACTTTTCCCGTCTGATTATCAAATAACTACAACAACTTTGTAGCCGCCCCGTTTCACTTCATATCTGTAACCTATTTCCCATACCCATCCACCTTTCCCACAATTTTAAGCCTTTCCATCATGCGGCCAACATCCGTTTTGTAGTCGTAGCGGTTTACTTTACAGACGTGTCTTATCACCTGCAGTGGAATGAGTATGTGACCTTGTTTCAAAGGCGTAGGTGTGGAGGACAAGTCTGTGCTGAATCTCATCCTTTTGCTCGGATTAAGAACCTTTGGGTCTTTTTTGAAATGAGTATGATTGCGTTTTAAGGTGCTGATCGCTATTGAAGTTTTACTGCCAACCGTCTGCACGCCTGGTGAAAATCAACCTGTCACCCAGAACATGAATGGATGTGTATTAAGGTTTGCTCTTTAAGTCTGACCTCTAATCTTTAACCAAAACCTCTCAAAAATCTTAAAAAAAAAGCCCGACTCATTGAGCCGGGCTTTTAAATCAGTAAAGGAGTTTACTTCTGAATAATCAGTTGCTCAGTAAACACAATGTTGTTCCCCTTAGCAACCTTCACAACATATGTTCCGTTGCTTAAGTCTGAAGAAGAAAATTGAAATTGACTTCCATTCGCGTTGCGTTCTAAAACAACCTTCCCCGTCAAATCAAAAACGGTGACCATTGCGTTTTTCAATTCACTCGGAATGTCAACGGTAATTTGACCTGAGGCAGACGGATTAGGATACATATTTACCTTTCTTCCTGCTTCGGCAGCTTCGCCATCATAATCTTTCATCATGTCGATCTGAAGCTCGCGTGTAATGGTAGCAAGTTTCGCCAAATCAATGTCGCCCCAAAGAGCTGCAATTACAAACCCGTCATCTCCACCAGCAATAATGAGTACTTCTTTAACAACACCATTCCGCTCGTTGATCAAGATTTCTGCTTTTCCTTTCTTGTCATCGATGGTCATTAGATTCTCGAAACTTCCGCCTGCTCTTTGTACAGCGCTTTGAAACGTTGAACGTGCATTTTGAATGCTGTCTGTAGCCACAATGCTAACACCTTCAATCATGCTAAAAGCGTCAACCATTTCCTGGTTATCAATGTTTTCTACTTCAATGTGATTCGCCATCTCAAACATCTTTCCAGAAATAGTGATCTTGGTGAAATCATCATTTGCTGCGAAATCTGAATAAATACGGTCTATTGGGTTTTGTGCGAAGGCCCCGAGTGTTAATGCAACTCCCAAAAGGCTAAATAGGATCTTTTTCATAGGTCTAAGATTGATTCAATTTACGATTCTTTCATTGGAGACGACCATAGATTCATCTTGTTACAAGCTGATGTGATATTAACTTCCGTTAACACGTTTCGCCCTGTCGATAAAAAAATACGATAGCGTATTGTTCCTATAATACCATCAATCAAATGAGACGGTGTACATTTGGTTCATGGCGTGGAAAGATTCAAAATTGTATTCGATAGTAAAATTCAAATGTCCGAAATGTCGCGAAGGTGATCTCTTTGTTGAGAAGAACTCGTACAAGTTTAAAACGCTGATGGACATGGATGATGAATGTCCAAATTGCAATGAGGATTACAAACGAGAGCCAGGGTTTTATTTTGGAGCGGCTTATGTGTCGTACGGATTGACCGTAGCTCTCTGGGTAGCTTGTGCGGTAGCGCTTATGACCTTCAATGCCATTGGATTAATTGAATACGGGTTTTCAACGCATCCGCTAACCTTAATAATTACAGGGGTTGTGACTTTAATTGTGCTGCTTCCCCTGATAGCAAGAGCTGCTAGAGCAATTTGGATCGGTACGTTTGTTAAGTATGATCCAACGAAATCAAAAAGACACCAGTCGTGAAGTTTAGACAAAAATAAAGGGTCACTCCTCAGCGACCCTTCTTGCTTAACCTAAATTTTTTTACTTAAATGCTTAAGTATGAGAAAAGACCGTTGCCTTGCTTCGACTTATATTTACGCAAGCATTTTTAGAAGGTTACAAAAGGATGAAAAAAGTGTGGAATTAACTCAGGGTTTCATCTCACCAGATCAACTGGTCTTCTTTTCCCTTATTCATGATTTTGCCCTGAACCTTAATTGATTCCTTGTGCATGAATTCGAGGTACTTCGTGATAAACTCCTCTGGAATATTCAGTGATTTTGCAGATTCAGTGCGCGAAGTAAGAATTTCTTTCCATCGCTCCAGTTGAAGAATGGTCAAGTCATTTTCCTTCTTGTATTCGCCAATTTGATCTATTAGGTCGAAGCGCTGCGCTAAAAGGCGAAGCAAGCCATCATCAATCGCATCAATTTCTGAACGAAGTGAATGAAGGCGGTCAGCCACCTCCTGTGATGCCGTTTCAGTTGAGCGTAAATGAAGTGACTCTATGAGTTTGTCGAAATTAGCAGGAGTCACCTGTTGTTTCGCGTCACTCCAAGCCTCATCAGGAGTGGGGTGAGATTCGAGCATCAATCCATGTAAGCCCAAATCCATGGCCTTTTGAGCTACCGAAGCAAGCATGTGTCTATTGCCACAAATGTGACTTGGGTCGCAAAGAATAGGCAATCCCGGAATTTCAGCCTTAAGGGCAATGGGGATCTCCCACATCGGAATGTTTCTATACGGACTAGGAAGGTTGCTCGAAAAACCACGGTGCATGGCCATCACTTTTGTTATTCCGTTCAAAACCAATCTTTCTATCGCACCTATCCACAATTGAAGATCAGGATTGATTGGGTTTTTGACAATCACGGGAATATCTGTTCCTTTTACCGCATCAGCAATTTCTTGCACTGAGAATGGATTTACCGTTGTGCGCGCTCCAATCCAAAGCACATCAACACCTGCTTTTAATGCAAGCTCAACATGTTGCGCATTGGCCACTTCCGTAGTGGTGGGGAGGTGATTCGCTTTTCCGGCTTCAACCAGCCATTTCAATCCAACTTCGCCAACACCCTCAAAGGAGTTCGGACGGGTACGTGGTTTCCAAATGCCCGCGCGAAACAGTTGAACTTTTCCTGTTTGACTTAGTGCCGAGGCAGTTGCATGAACTTGCTCTTCGGTCTCAGCGCTGCAAGGGCCTGAGATGATCAACGGTCTATTGGCTTTGAAGGGCCATTCTTCTACACTTGAGATCTTCATTCAGTAAGTAAAGCACACAAGGTGCGTTGTTGTTCAAAGGTAGGGAGAAGAATAGATTTTTTACGATTTCGAGGGTTTCTCTGAACAGCGGTAATAATTCAAAACCACCTCCGCATCCATCTGTTCAATGAGTTTGTATCCCATTTTTATCATTATAGCCTTTGAAGCGACATGTCCGTATTCAACAAAACCAGGAACGGCCGTCAATTCTAGATCATCAATGCCATAATGCTTCAAGCGATGCATGACCTCGTAACCAAAGCCATTTCCCCATGATTTCGTCCTCAAATGGCATCCCACATGTGTGACGTCTTTGAGGCTGAAAAGGTTTAAATTCCCTGTGCCAATGAATGCATTTGTTTCTTTGTGCCGAACAACCCAAAATCCCTCTTTCGCTTCATTGGAGATGATCTTTTGTTCTAAAGACCTACGAAAAAAGGCTTCATACTTAGCGCGAAGGGGTGCAATGAACTTTGATGATTCTGGTTCTTGATACATCTGCAAGATGTCTTCAAAATCCTGCTCAGGGAGCGAAAGGAGGGCAGTTCGTTTAACTTAGCGTTTCATTGTTGAGACATAGGATCATAAATGTAACAGATGTTACCCTCAGTTCGAGACAAGTATGGCACCTTTGTTATTAGAAACGAATTTATTCCAAAAGAGATAACATGGCACAAATCATTCAAGAGATGCTCACCTCTGGAGCTGTTATTATAGATGTTCGCACTCCGGCTGAATTTCAGGGCGGTAACGTTGCGGGATCATTGAATTATCCATTGCAAGATATTCAAGGAAAAGTAGACGACTTAAAACAATTAGGGAAACCACTAGTTCTATGCTGTGCAAAGGGGATTCGAAGTGGAATGGCAGCAGCTTTTCTGAAAACACAAGGGATTTCTTGTGAAAATGGTGGTGGCTGGCTAGAAGTTAATGCATTAGTTTAAAAAAGACGACATATGAAACTCAACAATTTATTTGCCCTGTTCTCCATTCTCCTGCTCACTTCTTGCGCTACTGATGCGCCATCAGATGATAAAAGCGGTAGTCAAATCAATAAATACGAAGACATAAACGTGGCTGAATTCAAGGCGAAATTTGCTACAACAGAACCCTTTCAACTTTTAGACGTGCGCACACCCGAAGAATGTGCTGAAGGGGTAATCGAAAATGCGTTGGCAATGGATTTTTATGATGATTCTTTTGATGCGGATTTAAATACACTTGACCCCAATGTTCCAGTACTTGTTTATTGCAGGTCAGGTGGGCGAAGTGGAAAAGCCATGGACATGATGCAATCAAAAGGATTTGTTGAGGTCTACAATTTAGACGGAGGAATTACTGCTTGGAAAGAGGCAGGTGAAGACATTGTGAAATAGAATTCGGTTTGGTAAGCCAATCCCAATGGGCCATGCCCAGCACAATGTCAAGTTTTGGCAAACTAAAACGGCTTTCAAGGAATTGGAAGCCGTTTTTATTTCGGGCTAGATTTTATAAATTGGATTGGCAGTGATCCACCGCTTCCACGAGCGCCGCGTGTTCCCTCGAGCGCCGTATGTTTCCACGAGCTGAGCTCGTGGCTACTACAACCAATCGAGGTAGGTTTTTATCCTCTTGGAAGAATCCCCTTCCAATTCACTACCATCCCATGGGCCTTGTCTTCCGCCCCGTAGAAGCTCAAACTGAAAATCCGCAATCGGAATCCATGTTTGACCGAAGGGAGTTTGGATGGAGATAGGATTGAAGTTTAGCGCTTCAAGGAAAGAAGACACAGCCTTGATTTTTGCTCCACTTTGTATTAAGACAAAGTGGAATAAGAAAGAGAAAATTATAATGGTTGTGAACCGCGTGTTTCCTCGAGCTGAGCTCGTGGCTACTACATTCGATCGAGGTGGGTTTTTATCCTCGTGGAAGAAAAAGAAAATCAACCTTTGGACAAGAAAAAACCCCAATCCAATTCGGAATGGGGTTTCAACATTTTACTGTGCCCAGAGCGGGACTCGAACCCGCACGCCCTAAAGGACACATGGCCCTCAACCATGCCTGTCTACCAATTTCAGCACCTGGGCAGGTGCCCCGACCGTGTTGGACGAGTGATTCATCGAATGTCTAACTCAACCGAGGCTTTTAGCAAGCCTAGAGGTCAGTACTAACCGGATGGTGACCGGCTCCCGACTTTGCATAAAATCAAAACTTACGTACATTAAAAAGGCAGTCGTAACTGCCTTTTTTGGTCTCTCAACCTTTGTGACCCCGCTGGGGCTCGAACCCAGGACCCGTACATTAAAAGTGTACTGCTCTACCAACTGAGCTACAGGATCAGTCCCTCAAATGGGGGTGCAAATATACTGCAAGTTCTATTAACTGTGCAAGCACTTCAGTGGGAATTATTTTGTTTTTTTTTGATCAACTTCTATCCCACGATTGGCGCGCGTTTGAACTCTTTCGTTGGGTCAAAAAGTTTGCGGTAGGTGATGTATGAACGCGATTTTTCCGCTCCTAAGTTTTCTGCGATGTGCATCATTTTCGGATTGAAGTCGCCTATCCATGTCAATGTGGTTGTATGATAACGCTTCAAAGACACAATGTGGTCTCCTGACCATTTGATCAGTGCGCCTTCCAATCCTTTGCCATGATAAGCCCGGTCAACCCCAAAGACAATGCCTACCATGATGTCTGATGTGCGCCTGAGCTTATGGTACAAGAATTTCAACTTCCCAATCCAATTCAGATTGCCTTTCACATGTCTGAAAATCTGATTGAGCTCTGGGATGTTCACGTAGAAAGCAACAGGCTTATCTTGATGGTATAAGAAGACAATGATATCTCTATCTACCACGGGCTTCAATGAAGCCATGATTTTTTTCGCTTGAGCCAAAGGCATACTCTTGAAACCATTGTGCCCGCCCCAAGCGTTGTTGTATACAGTGCAGAAATCTTCAGCTACTTGATCCCACGTTCTCCCGCGGATATTTGAAATGCGGTAATCTGGGTCACTCATTACGGCGTTGTGTTTTCGCACAAATACATCCTGAGGAGGTACGTGTAAATCACGCTTGTAAATGTACTGGTTGAAATAAAGCTGATAGCCGTTCTCTTCAAAGAAGTGCTGGTAGTAGGGCGGATTGTAATTTAACGCGTAACTCGGGATGTCAGTGAAATTATTCACCAACAATCCCCAAAACCGGTCCTTTTCGCCCAGATTAATAGGACCATCAACGGCTTCCATTCCGTTTTCTTTCAACCAAGATTCGGCTTCATTAAATAGCAGTTTAGCTGCTTTTCCATCATTGATGCATTCGAAAAAGCCAATTCCACCTGTTGGCTGCTCCATGCCTTCAGAGTACTTCTGATTCACGAAGGCAGCAACTCTGCCAATGTAGATGCCTTCATGTTCTAGGACCCATCTGGCAACTTTTCCATTCCGAAGGGACCGATTTGATTCAACATTGAACGTCTTTTCAATGTCTTGGCGTAAATGAGGTATCCAATTGGAATCTGCTTTGTAAATGAGCGACGGTACATCGAGGAAAAGCCCTGCTTGAGCCGTCGTTTCTACAAGAATTAGTTTCATTCATGATGGTGTTTGCTGCGCGAAAATACGATTTTCCACGTGTTGAGCACTACTTTTGAAATGGCTAGGCACTTGCTGATACCCAATCAAGACGCTTATGTATGCATATTCGTACTTTTGTACATAGAGAAGCAACTTTCTGCTTAAATCCTGCATCTTGTAATTGTAACCTGGAATTTTGAATCAAATGAAAAGAAACTGGTCATTGATTATTGCACTCTTCGCTTTCGCGAATTTAAGTGCTCAATCAACACTTCCTACTGATAAAGTAGAAGCAGCTTTCGGACAAGAAGTATTTGCTGATTGGTCTGAAAATCAACCGAATGAAATTCAATTATCTGCCTTCTTCGCAGAATTTGGATGGAAATTCAATGAACAAGCAAAAGTACCTGCTAACATTCTTCAAAT
Organism: Flavobacteriales bacterium; assembly: GCA_047636995.1. Lineage (GTDB taxonomy): Bacteria > Bacteroidota > Bacteroidia > Flavobacteriales_D > Sanyastnellaceae > JAQWQB01. The sequence continues at coordinate 115,428 of JBLIGQ010000003.1, forward strand.
TGAAGACCTTGAGCCACAAACAGAAGGAATAGGGAAAATGACCGCAGCATCTTTTGATTCGGCTACTTTTAATCCCTTGTTGTACACAATTCAACTGAACGAGAAACTTCCAACCTACATTCAAGTTGGAGACGAAGGAGTTCTTTTCTTTTTTAGCACAGAGCGACTTCAAACGTTGTTCAATCGCTACCAGATCAACCAACAAGCCTCAAACAATTAATCCTGTAGCCATGAAAAAAATACTATTCCTATTGGCATTTATGCCTTTCGCATTGCAGGCGCAAGAAACTTCTGTTGCAGCTGGTAGCTATACCGGTTGTGGAGGATTCCTTGTTGACTCTGGATTGAGTGCTGCAGATTATGGAGCAAACGAGAACCATACCATTACCATTTGTGCCGAAGCCCCAGAAGAGGTAATCAACCTCTACTTTAACCTATTCTTTTTAGGAGCAGGTGATGAACTTTCAATTTACGATGGTCCAGATACAGATTCACCATTGATTGGAACTTATATCGGTTTCGAACTTCAAGCTCAAGACGTTTACAATAGTATAGACAACACTAGTGGTTGCTTAACCGTGGTATTCACTTCTGATGCCACTGAAATGGGGAATTTCGTCGCTGAAATGAGCTGCGGATATCCTTGTGAACGTCCATTCGCTATTGTTGAAACAAGTGAAATCGAACCGATTCGCATTTGTCCAGGAGAAGAAATCTCATTTGATAGTTCTCCTTCTACAGTAGCTGAAGGATTTGAATTGATCTCTTGGGATTGGGATTTTGGCGATGGAAATACCAACGATACAGACGGGTCTGAAACAAGTCACTCTTATGAATTCCCAGGAGCATATAAGGTGCAACTCGGGTTAACTGATGACAACGAGTGTGAAAACAACAACCTAGCTGATGTGCTGATTCTTGTATCTACAGATCCTGATTTCAGTGGAACAACTGAAGATGTTGAGATCTGTGTGGGACAAGAGCTTCCATTGAATGGTGTTGTAACCGGAGTGATATGGGACGGAACACCGAATGTTGATCTTGGAGGTGAGTTATTCATTCCAGATGATCAAGACCAATGTTTTGAAAGTGGGATCACATTCACGCAGTTTTTACCAAATGCAGTAGTGGAGTCTCCAGATGATATTGAAAACTTCTTTATCAATTTCGAACACTCTTTCATGGGAGATTTGACGATCTCATTCATCTGTCCAAACGGACAGTCAATTGCTGTTCACACGCAAGGTGGCGGTGGAACCTTCTTAGGTGAGCCAGTTGACAATGACGGAACACCACTTGCACAAGGAGTAGGATATGATTACTTCTGGTCTCCAGATGCAACAAACGGCTCATGGGCTGACGAAGCTGGATTTGGAACGCTTCCAAGTGGAACATATGCAAGTCAACAGCCATGGACCTTACTTGAAGGCTGCCCTTTGAATGGTACTTGGACCATTGAGATTTGCGATTCTTGGGGGTCAGATAATGGATTTATCTTTGATTGGACCATTAATTTCGATCCAGACTTGTTTCCAGACCCAATTGTGTTTACTCCAATCTTCGGACAAGAGTGTGACTCAACGTTCTGGAGCGGACCTTCTATTACTGAGACCAGCGCTAACTGCAACGATGTTGTTGTACAGCCAACTGAGCCAGGAACTGAAGTGTACATTTTCTCTGCTACCAACAACCACGGTTGTACTTATGAGCAGATTGTGAACGTAATTGCTGTACAAGGGCCTATCGCTTCAACTACAGGTTTAGAATACTGGTGTGGTAATCCAATCAACTTGACAGGTGGTATTGAGAATCCTGAAGCGGGCACAAACTACACGTTCGAATGGTCTCCGGCAGATGCATTTTCTAATCCAAATGCTGAGAACCCATTGCTCCAGAATATGGACGAAGGAACCGAATATACCCTCACTGTATTTCCTGCAGGGGCTCCTGAATGCGCTTCTTCTTCAGTCGTAAACGTTCAAGTTCCTGAACCTCCTGTGGTTTTTGATCCAGATGAGGTGCTCTCGTGCTTTGGACAAACAGTTTTGCTTGTAGCACCAAATCAGCCAGGTGGTTGGGATTACAATTATGCATGGACTGAGTCTGAAAATAGTACGACTGTAATTGGCTCTAACGGCGGATTGGAAGTAACTGAACCTGGTGTTTACCAGCTAGAAGTATTCATGCTAGCTCCATGTAATTTCAGCGTTTCAGAAGAAATTGAAGTGATCTTTGAATCATGCGAGATCGGCTTTATTCCGAATGTTATTTCTCCGAATGCAGATGGGAAAAATGATTTCTTCCGTGTTGAAGGACTTGATTTCTTTGATGGAAGTACACTTGAGGTATACAACAGATGGGGTGGATTGGTCTATGAATCATTAGATTATAATAACAATTGGAGCCCAAATGAAGACGAATTGTCTGATGGGACTTACTACTTCATCCTTGGCGTTAACTTCCCCGAGGGAATGGAAATGTTCAATGGCGAATTAACAGTTTTGAGAAACTAAAACGTTTCTCGAATTCTGCCTGTTTGAAAGGGCCACCGAAAGGTGGCCCTTTTTGAGTCTAGAGTCTAGAGTTTAGAGTTTTGCGTCTTGAGTTTAGAGTTTTGCGTCTTGAGTTTAGAGTTTAGTGTCTTGAGCTTTGTGTCAAGAGTTTAGACTCCCTACTCCAAACTCCCTACTCCAAACTCTAAACTCTTTACTCTAAACTGTTTGATAGTATATTTGCCGCATGAATTACAAGGACGCCCCAGAGGAACTAGGAAAGCTTGCCGTGCTGCTCCAATTGGAGAAGAAAGTGGAAGAAGATCGGTTGAAGTCTATTCTTGCAAACCGTCCGATCAAAGAGCGAAAAGCCGAAGGACTGACCTGGTACCCTGTTCAAGTTGTAGAAATGGGCTTCCTTTCTAGCGGACAGCCGCATGTAACAGTTGAAAGAACTAAAGGAGACTATCCTGCGCACCAATTTCAATCAGGCAGCCCCGTTTTTCTGTACCGCGCAAACAATGAGGGGGAAAGGTACAAGGCCATTCTTATTGCGTATTCAGATTTTCATTTGAAACTGAGCCTTCAGGAAGAAGATTTGCCAGATGGCTTGCGGGAAGATTCATGGGTTGTAGAATCGAGGTTTGATGACCGCGCATTCTTTGAAATGGAACGTGCGCTGAACGTAGCCATCAATTTAGAAAAGGGAGATCAGAAGCATTTACGCGATGTCATCCTTGGGTACAAAAATCCGTCTGAACCATTGCCAAATGAGGGTTGGAAAGTGTCTCAAGCCTTAAATGCTTCCCAAACAGAGGCCGTGATCAATGCCCTTACTGCTGCTGAAGTGGCTGTTGTACACGGACCTCCAGGAACAGGTAAAACAACTACACTCGTAGAAATTGTTCGTCTAGAAGCAAAAACGAAATCGCCCATCTTGGTTTGCGCTCCCAGCAACGCAGCAGTAGATCACCTCACCGCCCAACTGGGAATGAAAGGATTGAAAGTGGTTCGCCTTGGGCATCCAGCGAGATTGAGTGATGAGGTCATGGTGCATGCCCTGGACACCCATTTAGACAAAATGCCAGAAATGAAAACGGCGAAAGATTTGCGTAAAAGAGCTGCTGACGCGAAAGATGCAGCCGGTAAATTCAAGCGTTCTTTTGGTGCCGAAGACCGTGTTGAGCGGAAATCCAATAGGGAAGAGGCAAGGGCCATGTTCAAAGAAGCTAGAGAGCTTGAGCGTTGGGCTGAACAGAAACTTATTGGTGAAGCGGATGCTGTTACTTGCACGCTTGTAGGCGCTTCTGATGTGAGAATTAGGGCGAAGGAGTTTGAGCTGTGCATCATTGATGAGGCAGGACAGTCACTTGAACCTTCTACATGGATTCCCATTCTTAAAACGAAAAAACTAATACTTGCTGGAGATCCGCACCAACTTTCCCCAACGGTGAAATCAGAGCAAGCAGCAAAAAAAGGACTGAGCACTACCATCCTTGACAAGGTCATAGAACGCACCCATACTTCAGTCTTGCTGAAGGAACAATACCGCATGAATGCTCAAATCATGTCGTACTCGAATACGTATTTCTATGAAAACGAGCTCATTGCACATGCTACTGTTGTAGACCAAACCCTTGGGCCTGATGAACTCGCTATTGAGTTCATTGACACTGCCGGCTGCGGTTATGAAGAAGAGTTTGAAACTGAAGGTTCCAGTAAAAGGAATCCAGAAGAAGCAAGGTTGATCATGCGTCACTATGAACAGTTGAAAGACAAATTTGGAGGTGAAATCAAATCTGTAGGGATGATTACCCCTTACCGCGCCCAGTTAGATGTAATCAGAGAGTTGACAAATACATTTCCTGAAATTACCGTGCAAACCGTTGACGGATTCCAAGGGCAAGAGCGCGATGTGATTTACATTTCCTTAGTGCGAAGCAACACCTCAGGTCAATTAGGGTTTCTTACAGATTACAGGAGAATGAATGTGGCCATGACCCGCGCCATGCGAAAGCTTGTAGTTGTGGGGGACTCCGCCACACTCGGTAATGATCCATTCTTCAGCGGCTTCTTAGAGTATATTGAAGATATCAATGCCTACCGCTCTGCTTGGGAATGGATGGAGTAGGGAGGCGAGGTTCGAAATCGAAATGGTGAATGGAAGGGCAACGTCACCGTTCATTGGACTACATGTAGCCACGAGCTTCGCTCGTGGT
>JBLIGQ010000004.1:0-119459 GCA_047636995.1 Flavobacteriales bacterium
TTAGTCCTCATGATTTTTGATTTAATTAGTTTATATGGTTTATTTCGCAACACATCAGGGTACCATTCCAATGTCGCGTGATTAAGGTAGCAGAATATTCCTTAGAAATCCAAATTGTGCACAACTTACACCCTCATTTAACCGAAAATAAAACCATCTAATGACCTAACTAATAGAACATTGAGTATTAATCAAGTAACCCCATAACTCCAAAAACGACTGTTTACAAGTCCAATAGTTGCATTCAACGTATTTTTCACCCTCCTAGTCGAACAGAGGCGTTTTTCACATCATGTTGAATCGCATTTTTCTTATTAGCCCTCTGTATCCTATACTTGTTCTGAGCTTTTCTGAAATTTCTTCATCTGTTTGAATGCATTCAGGCAATGAACAAGACCATTCGCTCACCTTATCCAAATTTGTCTCAATTGTCTCCTCATAAAAAGGATCAAAATCTACCATCACATCTGCCCCGCTGGTTCTCACTTTAAGAACCCTACAGCTCGATTTCACTGAGCGCACCCCAAGCTATCCCATGCGACAGTTAAAATCTAGAATACCGGTGCTAGATTGAATTCGAAAACCAGTAATTTAAATGAACCTTAAGGTGCATAAACCGGATCAAGCTGCACAACGGCTGGAAGCTCCAAATACTGAACTCCCTTCTCAGAGGTGATTTCAAGAAAAGCCTTGCCATTGGTCTCGTAACCTGACTTCTCATAAACCTGTGCCACAGATACTTGAGGAGCTTCATCATTGTAATAGTTTCTGCTTGCATGAAGAACCAACTGCAAAACCTCACCTTCGATTGGGTTTTTTGGACTTGAGGCTTTCGCTCCATTGATGCTTATAAAGCGGATGGGGATTTTCACAGAATCAATCAATAGGAATGATACGACTGCTGGTGCAGTAAATTCACCTCCTCCCTTTATGATGTAACTCCGAGTTCGCCTTAAATTGGAATAAACACCCGGGAAAACATCCTGAGATTCGAAGGAAGTTATCTCAAGTTTGGCTGCGTTTGAATTCTGTTTTTCATTCATTCCATTTGAAGATACACAAGCCGCAAAAGCCATGACAGATAGGGCACCGATGATAGAGAAGAATCGTTTCATAAGACTAAGATAATGGGATTTAAAGCGTGTAAGATTAAGTTGCTCTATTACTTGCACCCGAATTCCAATGTGAAGATGTATTTTTGTTCCCATTAATGAAAGAACAAATCAAGCATCTTGCCAAAAAAGTACTCTCTTCGGTAGGAATTCACCTTACCAAAAATCAGAAGTACGATGCACTGTCTTCGCGAATTATGCGTAAGACCATCTCCTCCAAATCAATTTGTGTAGATGTGGGATGCCATAAAGGTGAAGTACTTGATGAAATGATTAAGTACGCGCCGGAAGGAATCTTTTACGCCTTCGAGCCGATTCCTGCCATGTTTGATGTCCTTCAAAATAAATACGGCGTGAATGTGAACCTCTTCCCTTTCGCCCTTTCTGATCAAAATGGCGAAACTAAATTCCAACATGTTGTAAGTAATCCTGCTTATTCAGGCATTAAACGAAGAACTTATCAGGGAGAAGAAGAGATCAATGTTATTCAAGTTCTTCAGAAACGTTTAGACGACATCATCCCGGCACAAAGTAAGGTTGATTTCATTAAAATTGATGTGGAAGGGGCTGAAATGCAGGTCCTAAAAGGAGCAGCAAACACCATTAAGCGGTCAAAGCCTGTGATTGTTTTTGAGCATGGCCTTGGTGCATCTGAGCATTACGGGACCACCCCAGAAGACCTTCATTTATTTCTGACCAATGAATGTGGCTTACGGATATCAACCATGGATGGATTCCTCAAAAGTGAAGCGAACCTTGAGATTGAATCTTTTTCAAAGCAATTTCACAAAGGTGAGAATTACTACTTCGTTGCTCACGCCTAAGCAATCCAATTTCCTTTCAGATAGAAATCAATGATCATCCAAATGGCGATGACTGCGAGTGATAGCATCCCTATAATCTGTGCCCACTTTTGTTTCGATCTAATAGAAAACAAAGTGAATAATATTAGTGCTCCTGTGCTTGAAGAAACAATGAAGCTTTTGAAATGAAGGTAACTGCTGAGGTAGAGTGAAAACACCAACCATGTTAAAATGAGCCATTTCCAATGCTTCTTTTGAATCGGAACATTGCGAAAAGCATCGAGTGCGAGCGGAAAAAAGGCGGTCGCAAAAATGAACCTGTTTAGGCTGAATACAAATCCATTGCGCGTAAAAAATACCAGAAGCGTTGTTCCTCCAATGGCTGCGAGGCCAAAAAGCTGTATTGCATTCAGTGTGTATTTTTTAAAGCCAACCTGGATCAACACAAAAATACACATCAATCCAACAAACATGGCAGCACCATCTAACTGAGTAATCACATCCCCGCCCCACGTTTGAAGCGTTAAACCTGGCGCAGAAAGTCCATTCCCCCATGTTTTTTGTGCTTCAAAGAAGGCCAGCCAATTGCCCGTTTCTAAACGCTGAATAAAGAACACAACACCTACAGCAAGCATGCCTGCGAGACCATCAAAAAGGGTGCGGGCCATGGCCTGAAAGACCTTTCTGTCTGCCAGCCAACGTCCTATGAACAAAGCCGGAATTAGAACGGCTGCGGTAGGACGAATCAAGGCGCAAAGAAACACTCCTATCATGGTCAAACGAACGTCATCTCGCTGAAGTCCCAGAATGACTAGTAACGTAGAAATAAAAAAAAGAGATTCGCTGTAAGGAACCATAAAAAACACAACAGCGGGCGCCAACATGGCAAATGCTATAGACTTCCAATGCACCACATTGAACCGCTTGAGCATCAACAAGCCAAGAAGCCAAATCATTAAATTGAAAAAGGCGATTCCTGTTGATGAAAGTGAAAGTGCACTCCATAAGAAGGGGAATCCGGGGAAAAAGGCGCATGCTTTCGGATTGGAATAACCAACTTCACGGATGGCATTGTACCAGCCCGTATCAAAATAAGTAGCACTCACGCCAAAGTCAATCCCGAAGAAATGAGCGATCACAGCGCTGATCAAAATGATTCCAAAAGGAATAAGAAAAATCGCGGATTCACGACTCATTGAACGCAAACTTTAGAAATGGTAAATCCTTTCTCAGTGCACCACTTTAACAAGTAAGTCCCAGAAGGCAACTGATCAACTTGAACTGTTCTGCCTGTTCCAGTTGAAACCAGTACGCCCAAAGTAGAATAAAGTGTCCAAGTGGTCACGTTTGCAGCTTCAGGAAGATAAATGATGTTGCTTGCTGGATTAGGATAAGGAGCCAAAGATGAATCACCTTCGGCCTCAGCTATATTGGTTGCAATAACTTCGAGGAAACCAAAGAAATCCAGTTCATAATCGTTCACAATTTCTTCATCCGGTGTACGCACAAGATAAAAATCATCAGAGCCAGAGTCATAACTGTTGGTTCGGCCTAGAATAACAATTCGGCCCGCGCTGTCTTTAATAATTGAGAAGGGTTCCTCGTCTTGGCTTCCGCCAAAGATAGATCCACCAATGTAGAATCCATTTTCAAAATAACTTCTTACAATCAATGCCCCTAGTCCGCCATCGCCATAAGTATCTGTCTCAGAAACAGAAATAACCTCGTCAGAACCCCAAACCAGAGCGCGCGCATATTGATTCCCCGCATCTGGCGTATTTGCCCAAAAAGACCAAAGCTCTGAGCCATCTGAGGGGTCGAAATGGGCTATGACTAAGTCAATCGTATTGTCTTGCTCTACATCAGTCATTCCGTAGGCTCCAGTTACACCAAAGACACTCGCTGTAATTGCAAGCCCAGTAAACGAAGTACTGTCTTTTTCATCTTGCCAAACAACCGTGCCGTCTTCAGCAATTTTCCGCATTACTCCTTGTGGAGTGCCGCCACTATTTGTGCGTGTTCCAATGGTGTACAAGAATCCATCATACCACTTTAAATCTGCCATTTCTCCGTCAGGAAGAATATCATATATAGTGGTATTCAAAACAACACCATCGTTATCAATTTCCAACAGCAATTGGTCAGTACCTCCAAAATCCCCGTTGTAAGTGGTTGCCCCAATAAAGTAGGAAGTAAGACCTGCCTCAATTTTCACTGGTAAATCCCAATCTGTTCCTCCGTAATATTTTACCCACTCTTCATTTCCCAATTCATCAATGGCATAAAGAACGATGTCATATTCACCTATCTCCCCCGCATTTGTTTGTCCCAGCACCAAAAAACCTCCCGCTGCTCTGGCGCAAATAGAACGCCCTTGGTCAGCTCCAATTCCGCCATATTCTTTACTCCAATTGACGGTTAAGTCATCATTGAGGCGAATCACAGAAATCTCGCTATTGCCATTTTGAACACTGCTAGTGGTTCCTACCATGATGTAGCCATCAGCTGTTTCTATAATCTGTCTGCCTTCGTCAAAAAAGGCTCCACCATACGTGCGCACCTCGGCTATTTGAGCCCAAAGTACGCTAGGAAGAAAAAGTACGAGGTATAGAAGCCTTTTAATCATTCGTTGAGTTTACAGCCATTTTCAAAGTCATAAGCGTTTCTAATAGTCGGCGTAAATTTGACAATTGAAGCATGTTTGCCCCATCGCTTTTCGCCTCTTTTGGATTCGGATGAGTCTCTATAAAAAGGCCATCTGCTCCAACAGCAATGGCCGCTTTCCCTATTGTAGAGATGAGCTCAGGTCTTCCTCCTGTAACTCCACTGGCTTGATTTGGTTGCTGGAGGCTGTGGGTGATATCCATGATTACTGGCGCATATTTCTTCATGGCGGGAATCCCTCTAAAATCAACCACCAAATCACCGTAACCAAAAGTGGTTCCTCTTTCTGTTAACCAAGCCCTATCATTGCCAGAGTCTTTGACCTTTTGAACGGCGAACTGCATGGCCTCAGGTGAGACAAACTGGCCTTTCTTTACATTCACAATTTTACCCGTCTTCGCTGCCGCTACCAGCAAATCTGTTTGTCGGCATAAAAATGCTGGAATCTGAAGAACATCTACGTAAGCAGCTGCCATTTCGGCCTCCACTGCTGAGTGCACATCTGTTGTAACAGGCAAGTTGTAGGCTTTTCCAACCTTCGCCAGAATTTCCAGTGCTTTTTGATCTCCTATCCCTGTGAAACTATCAATACGTGATCGATTCGCTTTGCGGTATGAACCTTTAAAAACATAAGGAATGTCAAGTTCTTTGCACAATTCAGCAACCTCTCCTGCAATGTCCATGGCCATTTGTTCACCTTCAATGGCACAAGGTCCGGCAATGAGCACAAATGCTTCTTTATTTGTTGAAGATTTTATTGGTAAATCAGCTAGCATTTCTTTGAATTAAGTACGACAATCGGAGCGTTCCTTGCATCCCAAGTCCTTGTTTTGAAATTAGTCCATATACGTCTTCAGTTCCCACTGCGACGTACCAATTCTTTCCAAACCATTTCTCTGCGCTTATTCCAAATCTGACGGTGCCATAACCTCCTGTTGCAACCTGAGCTCCAACAAGTGTTCTGGATGTAAAATGGTAAAAATAAGCGGCTCTGAAATAAGGTTCGTAGCTGTCTACAGGGCGAAATGACATTCCAATTTCGAAAAAATCATTCAGGTTGATTTGATGCAACAAGCGCATTTCTAACCTTCCCGGCAACAGTCTTATTTCTTTTCCAACTTCAGCGTTGGCGTCAAGTGAATCTGGATAACTCGGCAGCACCGTATCTTGGTTTTCGTCCAAGATTTCATTGAGGTCAAACCCCGTGTAACTCCACGTGTCTTTGCTTCTATTGATGAGAGTGCTTTCATTCCACGCTACAAATCCCAGATCAAATACTTCCAAACTGATCAGTCCTTTGCTTCCTTTTAAGGGAACATTCAAAACACCGTCAAAAGACACACCGATGCCATCTCCGCTCAAAAACCCAGAGGTTATGGTATCAGATCTTCCGTAATAAATGTTGTGCTCTAAAGCTAAAGAATCAGACTCAGAGGAGGTAAACAAAGAAGATTCAGTATTTCGAAAGCGCTCAAATTGCTGTCCGTTAACGGCACTAAAGGTGAATCCAGACATGCTTGGTTTGTGAAAAACTCCTACCCCAAATTTCTGGTACTGCATGAAGTCTAAGTAAGCATCTACATTTTGGGTGACCTCACCTTCGCCCCCATTGCCTTGAAAAACGGCACTAAAAAGACCTTTGTTAAATGATGATTCCAGATGAATGCGCGACTGTACTTTTCCTTGCCAGCCCCACTTCGCATTGCCAAAAAGGCTGTCAGACATCATTTGAAAAGTGAAATTAGCATCTGATTGTGCTCCCATTCTACCGAGCGGAGCCATTCTGTCATATGCCCTTTGGATTACGTCATTTCCTATGTAACCTCCGAAGAGCAGTTTATCTACCATCTCATTTTCAATGCTGTTCGAACGGAAACCGGCATCTGCATTTATACTCAGTACAATGGATGATTGATAGAATGAACTATCTGCATCTGATAATTGAGGTAACAACCACAAACGCTGACCTAACAGCGGAGAAACTGAAGCAAACACGCACAATAAGAGAAGCAGATTTTTCATTCGTAACTCAATTGAATACTACCTTCAGCGGTAATGAGAAGATCAATCTTTTCTCCGCCATACATCTTTACTAGGTCTTCCCCTTCTGTATTCATGGTTACTTCAAGTACAATTTTACTTGCCGCATTCAAGGAGCCCAGTACTTCAGATGAAATGAGGACTGAAAAGTTTGATTCATTGGCAAGGTACTCATCACCACTGGCTATTCCCGCACTCACATTGCCCTCTTCCAGTAAAACAGAGATTTCTTGCTCACGCTCATCCAAAAAGCGAAGTGTGATCTGAGCGTTCATTGGAAATGAATTAAGGGCGCGTACATTCAATTTCCCTTCGCCAACAAGGGGGCCATTGGTTGCTTCAAGCGCCAGCGTATCTCTAAAAAAAACACCGTTCATCCCAAGGCATAAAGGCAAATCAGCTTTAAAAACGGCTTCCATTGGCTGGGCCGTATAGATGAAGTCATTTCCACCAGAAACATCGCCCAACGGATTTAAAGTAATATCGCCAACAACGTTCAGTACTGAAGGCAGAAGCTCAAAAAGCTCAACAATATTTGAATTGGTTTCATCTATAACGAAGGCATAGTTATTTGGTGTTATCCCACCGTCGTTGTCTATGGCCCTGGTAATGTTAATCTGATTATTAATGATAACATGATTCAGAATCACCTCTTCGCCATTCCTAGCACCGCTAATTTCATTAAACGTAACTTGAGCATCGGCACCTATGTAGTTCTTGATTTCTAGTTCGAAACTAAGCGTTTCCAGGTCCAAAGATCCTCCTGCAATATTCGCTAAAGGCTCAAGGTTAATCGCCTCATTAATTTCGCCATTTATTTCACCAAAAAAGCCACGAGCATAAGCTATTCTAACGTTTTGAAAGCTCAGTTCGACCGTTACAGAATCATCACCAAATACCGGAATGGGAGTCAGTGAACTTGCCGCTGCACTCACACTCAACAAACTTGCAACTTTGTTAAATTGATTGCCATTTGTGCCTTGCAAATCAATGGATGCGCCGCTTAGATCTACTGTATTGGAATACTCCCACGGTGCTAATCCGTCTGCGCTTTCTGTTGTCACATCAATTTCAAGCCCTTCGCCATTCACAATTACGCCGGGTAAACTGTAATTCACATCCAATTGTCCTCCTACGTAACTTCTGAGTTTGTAAGTTAAAACGCCTGATTCAACAATGATTTCCCTTAGCTCTGCTGAGTTCACATTCAAATTAATATTCTCATCTAGGCTAATGATTGAGGTCCCCTGAGCTATTTCTATCGGTCCTCCCGCAAATCCAGGTTCAAACTGTTTAGAAACTGTAGTATCTGCTATTTCAACTAGGGTATCAATGCCGAGGTCTACCAATGATTGCTCATAAATTAAGTGAAGAATACCGGCCTCATCAACCTCAAGTAAACTGTCAGCAATGAGGTCAGACCAATCAATGACCCCTCTCGCCACTGGCGCTCTGCCTGCAATATCCCACGAAGTTGGCTCATCTCTTTTACAAGAAACAAAGCCAATCAGCAACACTGTAATTAAGCCTAAAATTCTATTCAAATCCAAGTTTTATTCGTTCGTTACTTAGAGTACAAGTTTAAATGCTTTTTCCCGAAGCCCGTGTATTTATAGCTGACTATTGCTAAAGCTAAAGCGATCAGGAAGAACCCGGGGTGAAATGACTGCTTGAAGGTCCATCCAACAAGCACAAAAAACACCAAAGCGATGAAAACAAAACGAAAATAATTCTTTGTCTTATTGGGGTTTTTTCGGGCAACAGCGAAAACGAAAATGTGAAGCGGAAAAGCCCAAATTAGATTCATGTTCCATTTGGTAGTAACATGATCTGTAGCGAACCACAGCAAGAAAACACCTATTCCAATTAAAGATGAAATGGTGAACAAAAGGCCTGGAATCAATTGAGAAGTGCGCCCCTTTCTGCTGATGACAAACACTTGAATCAAAGCCAGCACAACGAAAAACAAGCAAAGCATCAACGCCCAATCAATCATTGAGTTTTCTATCTTCAACTCCATTGGCAGCAACTCCTCATCTGCTAAAACAAATGGTCTGCCATCAATGGTTGCAGCAGCAAATTCAGCAAATACCCCATCAGGAAGGAACATGTTCTGCTCCGCTATTACTGGCTTATCACAGGGAATCCCAAGGGCAATGTCAATTCCAAAATCACTCCAATCCATGGGGGCCAATTTCTCGTCAATCAGGTCTCGGTAGGTCACAGATTCTGGCACGAAGTTGCTGTGGAATTCAAGCGAACCTCCCAGTACCTCTTTGAATAAATCACGAATACGTGTGGCGCAATTGTCATAAAAGAAATCGTATAAATATTCTCTATTTTCTTCTAAAGAATTGTGCTTCAGGAAATCAAACACTCCTTGCTTCTGATCAAGGGTAAGATTCAATACTTGCTCTTTCATTCCTCTGCCGCTTACAACGTATTCATAGTTGAAGTATTCAAACCCTGTACTCGAAAGTTTATAGTTCAACTTCCCCTGTGCGAAAAGAAGGTAAAAATCATCTGAAAACTCAAATGTCCCGTAATTGTAGACAATATCGAAGGCATTTGGCTCCATTATGCGAATGGCACTGTGCCCGAACACTGAATAGAGCTCATCACCTTCAGAGCAAGTAATGAGGCTCACTTTAGCTCGCTCAGTAAGTGGTTCTGCAGCTGAACTGTTCAATGCGCCAAGCGCGAAAAATAAAAAGAAAACTAAAAAGTGCTTTATCATTCAGGTAGGTGATATAAGGCTAACGCCGAAATGGGTTTTTGAACTAAATTTCCTAGCAAAAGCCCGTGTTTTTCTAAACAGTTGGAAAGCACGTTTGAAAAGCTGTAAGCAATAGATCCAGTTGCATTTACTTTCCATTCAGGTTTACGTTCATACCGCAAAAGATAATTCTGAATTAGTTCTTCAAATGCCTGTGTCACTAAATTTAAAATGAATGGGTCTTCAATGTGGGTTTTCAAGAAAGGACAAAAAGAAGCCAAAAAACGGTTCGGGCGTTCGCCTTTGTAAACACGCTCCAAAATGAGTTCTTTGTTCGCGCCATAAGCCTTGTAAAAAGCCGTTCGTAAATGTTCAGGAGCCATTTCTGTGATGTAGGCGTGAACCCATCGTTTTCCTAAATCAGCACCGCTCCCTTCGTCGCCCATAATAAAACCTGTGCTCGAAATATTGGTGATAATTTGTCTGTCTGCATACGTGCACGTATTTGCCCCTGTACCCAAAATTAATGCAATTCCAGACTCTGTGCCAAAAAGTGCTCTTGCAGCGCCAAGTAAATCATGGTGAATTTCAATCTTAGCCAATTGAAACAATGCTTGAAAGAGGCTGTTAAAACGCATTACCTCATCTTTAGACGACAATCCTGAACCATAAAAATAAACTTGACGAATGGTTGCTGCAGGAAATTCAGTGAGAAACCCAGCATGCATGGCCTCTAGGATTTGCTCATCAGTAACAAAAAAAGGATGAATCCCAATGGTTTGAAACTGGTGAATCTGATTTTCCCTGTCAATAATCCTCCAATCTGTTTTCGTAGATCCGCTATCAGCTATGAGTATCATTCTTCTATGTTAATCTTTCCATCAAATACCTTTGTAGCGGGCCCCGACATCCAAATAGATTCAAATCCTTTTTCGGTGCGCTTAAAAGAAAGTTCTAACCTTCCTCCTAACGTTTGGATGTGCCTTGCCTCTCCCCCATTCAAAAAAGCATCAACAAGGGCAACCGCCGTAACACCGGTTCCGCAAGATAGCGTTTCATTCTCTACGCCACGCTCATAAGTGCGGACGGATAAATAGTTTGCTTCGCGAAGCACAAAATTGACATTGGTTCCTTCGGCTTTCCACTGATCGCTGTACCGAATGGCCTGTCCCTCGTTCACAACTGATACTATCTGCAAATTAGTTTTATAAACAACAACATGAGGTGAGCCTGTATTTAAAAAATAACCGCCTTTTTCAACTGAGGGAAAGCCTGTATCTCCCATTTTAATGCGCACTTGGTCTTGGCTGAAAGCAGCTTGATGAACACCGTCTATGGCCTCAAAGGTCAAATCGTTAGCGGCAATACCAAGTGAGTCAGCAAAGTGAACAGCGCATCTGCTCCCATTTCCGCAGAATGATTGAGAACCATCGCTGTTGTAATAATTCATGTGAAAAGCAGCGTTCACTGATGACTCTATCAAAATAACTCCGTCAGCTCCAACACCAAAATTCCGATCACATAGAAGTGAAATTTGCTTGTGCGTTAACTTAATTTCTCCCGCCAAGTTGTTGATCATGACAAAATCATTGCCTGTGCCATGGTACTTGGAGAAACTCAACATAATTTAGGTGTGTGATGTTAGACAACAAAAATAAGAAAGTTGGGGGAACTTATAAAAGCGAAACGACCCTGGATTCAGAGTCGTCTCAACTTAACCAAATTATAAGGAAATCTAAACTGCCATACCACTATAGTGCTACAGCCGTCCCTAATCTCTTAAACATCACTAAGATAGAAAAAATACTTAAAGGACGGTCGGAAATCACTCTGTAAGACCAAATTGAAAAATAAAATAGGAATCCAACCTCTGTTACGCGCTAAAATCAAATTGCGAATCGATACATTTACGCATGCTTTCAAAAAAGGCCCAGTACGCTTTTCATGCTTTAACCTATTTGGTAGAAAACCAAAACAGAGGCCCCGTTCTTATCGCAGAAATTGCACAAGAGAAAGGGATTTCACTCAAGTTCCTAGAACAAATACTTCTTGAGCTTAAAAAGGGCGGAGTCCTAGGATCTAAAAAAGGGAAAGGCGGTGGCTACTACTTTATTAAACCTCCAGAAGACATTCCTTTGGCTAAAGTCATGCGCCTAATTGATGGCCCCATTGCACTCCTTCCATGTGTTTCATTAAATTTCTTTGAACCGTGTGAAAATTGTTCCGGTGAAAATTGCGGAATAAATGCCGTTATGGCTGAAGTAAGAGATGCCACGCTGCGCATCCTTGAAAACAAAACCCTAGCAAGCATCTCAAGAAGCTAAACACCCTTCAAACAACTGCTAAAATGCTTTTAGTCTCTTTTCTTATTGCATTACCCTAGTATTCTAGTAGGGTTTGTATACTTTTGCTTCATGTTGCTTGACAAAGTCATAAAGAATCGCATTGAGAAAACAGACACAGCTAGCCCATTAGTGAGCTTGGCCAAGTCTCTTTCTTGGCGCCTGCTTGGAACAATTGACACGATCCTAATTTCATGGTTTATTACCGGTGAAACAACAGTTGCTCTGAGCATTGGTGCTGTAGAAGTAGTCACAAAAATGCTCTTGTACTACGTTCATGAGCGACTATGGGAGCGCTTCTTTTTTAAAACACGCAATCAACGATGATTACAGATTTAGAAAACCTACCAGAAGAGATTAACTTGTGCTTACTCAGTCTTTATCAACGCTTTGGCAAAGACCTAGTTTTCACGAGTTCACTCAGCAAGGAAGATCAAATTATTTCGCACATCATCGCTACAGAGCCGGTGCCAATTGACATTGTGACGCTTGATACTGGAAGACATTTTCCTGAGTTCTATGAGCTGTGGCAAAGAACTGAAAGCAAACTTGGTATTACCATCAAAAGCTTTAACCCAAATGGCATTGAGGTAGAAAAGTTCGTTCGTCAGAATGGCATCAACGGCTTCTATAACTCTATTGAAGCACGAAAAAGCTGTTGTCAAATTCGGAAAGTAATGCCTTTGCAACGCGCACTGGCAGGAAAAAAACTCTGGGTCACAGGACTAAGAAGCGCACAATCTGACAACCGCCTCAACATGAAACGTTTTGAAAAGGGTGACACCGTCATCAAATACAATCCGCTCATTGACTGGACGGACGCTCAAGTAGATGCGTACATCACTGAATTTAGTATCCCTATTAATCCTCTTCACAATAAAGGTTTTGTCAGCATTGGCTGTGCCCCATGCACAAGAGCCATTTCAGATGGTGAGCACCCCCGAGATGGAAGATGGTGGTGGGAAAATTCAAAAAAAGAATGCGGACTTCATATGCAACAATCATGAAACAGACTTTTCCTAGATCGCTAGAAGATGAAGCCATCTATATCTTGCGTGAGACTATAGCACAATTCAATAATCCTGTGCTCATGTTCAGCGGCGGAAAAGACAGCATCACCCTTGTGCATTTGCTTATCAAGGCCTGCTACCCTCTTCCCCCTCATGTTCCTTTGCTGCACATAGACACAGGACATAACTTTCCCGAAGCACTCCTTTTTAGAGACGCGCTTGTAGAGAAATACGGATTGAAACTCATTGTACGTAAGGTAGAAGATAGCATTGCTTTGAAAGGATTGACTGAAGAAACGGGTAAATATGCCAGTAGAAATAGTCTTCAATCAGTGACCTTATTAGATGCTATTGAGGAATTCAAATTTGACGCTTGCATTGGTGGAGCGCGAAGAGATGAAGAAAAAGCGAGAGCGAAAGAGCGCATTTTTTCTGTTCGAAATGACTTTGGCGAATGGGATACCAAAAGACAACGTCCTGAAATATTCTCAATGCTGAACGGACGGATTTTTCCCGGTGAGAATGTTCGGGTATTTCCAATATCAAATTGGACTGAAATGGATGTTTGGCGTTACATAAATGAAGAACGAATTAAAATCCCGTCGCTTTACTTCGCCCACCAGCGAGAAGTATTCCTGCGGGACGGTCAGTTATGGCCCGCTTCTGATTTCATACAGAATGATTCCTCAGAGCAGCTTTTTGGCGAAACCATCAGATTCAGAACTGTAGGAGACATGACCTGTACAGCTTGTGTGAAGTCAGATGCTGACACGATGCAAACAGTGATGCAAGAAATTGAAGATGCGAAAATCTCTGAACGGGGCGCACGCATGGATGACAAACGATCTGAAGCAGCAATGGAGCTTCGTAAACTCAACGGATACTTCTAATGGACATTCTAAGAATAGCTACATCAGGCAGTGTTGATGACGGAAAAAGCACCCTCATTGGCAGGTTATTGTACGAAACGAAACACGTACCTCAAGATAAATTGGAACAGTTAAAAATAGACTCTGAGCGCAGGGGCCTAGATTTTACTGATCTTTCTTTACTCACAGACGGACTTATTTCTGAACGAGAACAGGGCATTACAATTGACGTGGCTCATGTATACTTCGCCACGGCAAAGAGAAAGTACATTATTGCTGACACTCCAGGACACGAAGAGTACACCCGAAACATGGTCACCGGCGCATCACAATCTGATGTGGCTATTGTACTCATAGATGCCCGTAAAGGAATTCTTCCGCAAACAAAAAGACACCTCTCAATTGCAAATCTCCTCCAACTCAAAACGGCCATCATTGCGATAAACAAGATGGACCTCCTCGCTTATAGCGAAGACAGATTCAACGAACTTCAATCAGATGTTGAAAAATTGGCTCAAGAGCTTAACATAAAGATTCCTCTCCAGTTTATCCCTATTTCTGCCTTAGAAGGTGAGGGGATTACTGCTTGGACCGGTAAAATGGATTGGTTTAAAGGGCTTCCTATGTTGCAGATGCTTGATAACATTGATTTCGACACCAGTGAAAAACATCCTTTCAGGTTTAATGTGCAAACAGTTATTCGTCCGAAATCTGGCGAGTTTAAAGATTACAGAGGCTATGCAGGCACTGTGCTTTCTGGCGAAGTGTATAAAGGAATGAAAATAAAAGTGGCACAAACAGATCAAATAGCTACTATTTCCAACATCGAAAAATGGGGCAATTCACTCCAATCATCAGGGAAAGACAAGGCTGTGACACTCCTCTTAAAGGAAGAAGTTGACCTCAGCAGAGGAGATTACTTGGTTGCGGCTGAAAATGAACTTACACTGAAGCGCAACTTTCGCGCTCATGTATGCTGGATGGGGGCAAAACAAATGAATGAGCGACAGAAACTTATTCTTCAGCAAGGAACAAGATCTACGCAAGTGCTTGTAGATCAAATTCAAAATGTGTTGAACATGGAGAACTCAAAGCAAGAGAAAAAAGAACACTTAGCGCTAAACGATATCGGCGCCGTAGCCTTCAAAGCAGCATCTGCAATACCAACAGAATCCTTCTCAAACGAAGGAGAACATGGCGGTTTCATTTTAATTGACCCGAGCACTTACCATACTGTTGGTGCAGGATTTATGATGTGAACATACGCGGCATTCATTTCATCCTTTGTAACTTGCGCATTCAATCAACCGAGGCATGAGCGTGCAAGCTGAAACCAGAAAAAAGAAATCAATATCTGCAGATACATTACTTGAGGCGTACCGTCTGATGACTACCGCTAGAGCAATGTCTGACATCTTTGAAGACAATGCAAAACTGACTTCAAAGTATGTACATGCCACATCACGCGGACATGAAGCCATACAATTAGCGGTTGGAATGCACTTAAAAAGTCAAGATTTTTTAAGTGCATATTACAGAGATGACAGCATCCTCCTTGGTATCGGATTATCCCCTTATGAACTGATGCTTCAACTTTTCGCCAAAGCAGATGATCCTTTCTCTGGCGGAAGAACATATTATAGTCACCCTAGTTTAAACAGACCTGACTTCCCAAAGATTCCTCACCAAAGCTCCGCTACAGGGATGCAGGCCATTCCTTCTGCAGGAGTAGCAATGGGATTGCAGTACAGAGAACAACAAGGAATTGACACCCCTGAAGTTGGGGAAGCACCAGTGGTCATTTGCTCAATTGGAGATGCCGCAATGACAGAGGGTGAAATCTCTGAAGCCTTTCACATGGCTGCGCTCAAAAAATTACCAATCATCTTTGTAGTTCAGGACAATGAATGGGACATTAGCGCAAAAGCAGAAGAAATTCATTTTGCAGATGCCATGACTTTTGCAAAGGCGTTTCCTACAATTGAAAGCATCAGCATTGACGGAACTGATTTTGAAACCTGCTTTTCAACTTTGAACGAAATCTTGCACACAGCAAGAATTGAAAGACGTCCGTTCATGGTGCATGCAACCGTGCCCCTTTTGGGCCATCATACAAGTGGTGTGCGAAAAGAATGGTACAGAGATGACCTTGAAGAACAAGAAAAACGTGATCCTCTTCCCCGCTTTAAAAAAGCATTGCTTGATCTAGGTATTAATGCTGAAGACCTTGCCCGCATTGAAGAAGAAACAAAAAAGGTTGTTGCGAGCGATTTTGAGCGCGCGCGCAACGCAGATGACCCGAAACCCGAAGATATCTATAACCACATTTGGGCGCCAACAGAGGTGACTGAAGAAAAAGGTGAGCGCGCTCCTGCCTCAGGAGAACGAACCTTAATGGTAGACTGTGCCTTATTTGCAATTCAAGAAATTTTAGAAGATCACCCTGAAAGTCTTTTGTACGGACAAGATGTTGGTGGAAGACTTGGTGGTGTATTTCGCGAAGCCGCAACACTGGCCCAAAAGTTTGGTGATGACCGCGTTTTCAACACCCCCATTCAAGAAGCATTTATCATTGGAAGCACCGTAGGTATGAGCGCCGCTGGATGCAAACCAATTGTTGAAGTGCAGTTTGCAGATTACATCTGGCCTGGGCTAAATCAACTATTTACTGAGGCCAGCAGAAGCTACTACCTTTCAAACGGACAATGGCCCGTTCATTCATTAATCAGGGTTCCTATTGGAGCATACGGATCAGGTGGGCCGTACCACAGTTCAAGCGTAGAATCTGTGTTAACAAACATCCGTGGAATTAAAATTTGTTATCCGTCTAATGGAGCAGACCTCAAAGGGCTGCTTAAGGCAGCATACTTAGATCCTAATCCGGTCATAATGCTGGAACACAAGGGGCTCTATTGGTCAAAAATTGCAGGGACAGAAGATGCAAAAACCATTGAACCTTCAAAAGATTACATTTTACCCTTAGGTAAAGCACGCACGGTTTTAACTGCAACAGAAGAAGATTCAATTGCCATCATCACCTATGGAATGGGAGTTTACTGGAGTCAAACAGCTGCTAAGGAATTCCCAGGAAGAGTAGAACTTGTTGATTTACGGACACTTGTACCGCTTGATGAGGAAACTGTTTTTGCTGCTGTACGTAAATGCAGCAGATGCCTCGTGGTAACTGAAGAGCCTGTTGGAAATACATTTGCTCAAAGTTTAGCTGGCCGCATCAGTGAAATGTGCTTTACTAGCTTAGATGCTCCTGTTCAAACTTTAGGTGCCATTGCAGCTCCTGCAATACCCCTTAACAGCGCGCTAGAAGAGGCAATGCTCCCTAATGCATACAAGGTTGCTGAAAAGATTTCTTCGCTATTGAAGTGGTAGTAAAAGCTTTTTTTAACTTGCCTTAAACTAATCCATCAAGGAATGAAAGGGTTTATCATTTGTACATTACTTCACTTAGGCGCTTTTTCATGCGGCTATGGACAGGATCAGTTTGAAGGAAAAGTTGTCTACCTCCCAGTAGAATCACAGGAGATTTCTAGCACCGCCAAAGAACAAGCTCCAATGAAAGTAGTTGTTCGCGCAAAAGGAAGTCAGGTACGCTGGGATGAGTTTACTGAAAAAGGTAGCAGGTCTATCATTACTGATTTTGCAGTCAATGAACAATTCGTTTTGATTGAATTTCTTGGCACTTTGTGTGCCATTGAAACGCCCAAAGAACAATGTGCAATTACCTCAGAAGAAATTACTGAAGGAAAAAAGCACGGGAAAATGATGGATCAAAAATGCCTGAGCATATCAATCGATAATAACCAGATTGTTTGGATCCCTGGAATGATTCTAAAACATCCATTTTTACCAAATGTGAATGGAATTCCTACCGAATTCTGGCATAAAACGGCTCAAGGCAAAGTCCTCTACAGAGCTATCAGTGTGATTTACGAAACACAAAGTGAGCGCTTTTTCACTATTCCTGAAGAGTATGCTAAAGTAAAGGCAGACGAACTGTCATCATTGTTCAATTTAACTTCTCAGTGAAGATAAATTTCCATGAAGAATCTTTTTCTTTACCTCATCATAGGCATCTTTCTTGTCGCTTTTTATGTTTGGCGTTACCGCACAGCACCCGCAATTGAAGTTACTGAAATCAACGTCAAAACAAATGGAGCGCCAGCTTCACTTGTAGAAATTGAACAAGGAAACCTTCTGGTTAATTATTACGCGCGCTGGTGTGGTGAATGCATGGCAGAAATGTCTGCTTTACAAGCTTTGCACGCTTCAGGAAAAGTCAAAGTTGTTGCCTTAACTGATGATTCACTAGAGGAAATTGCATCTGTTAGAAAAAAATTCAAAATTACATTTCCCATCTACCAACTTGTTGGCACACTCAAAGATGAAGGCGTTTACACCATCCCTGCCTCATACCTTATTAATACAAAAGGTGAAACCGTGAAGCGTTTTCTTGGTGCAGAAAATTGGGTATCTGAAGAGATGATGAACAATTACGCCGCTTGGTTGTCTTTGCAATAGTACTATCGAACTTATGAAATTCCATTCCCTTCCTATAAAGCGACTAGATCGCTTAACAGCTGATTCAGTAAGACTGCATTTAGATACCTCTAATGCGTCTGAAGAATTTAACTATCACGCAGGCCAGTACATAACAATCCGGTTTAATCTGAAGAACGAAGAATTGCACCGTGCATACAGCATCTGCAGTGCTCCCCATGAAAGCGACTTGAGCGTTGCTGTGAAAGAAGTGAAAGGAGGAAGAGCTTCTTCCTACATCAATCAGAATCTCAGAGAGGGAGATCTGATAGAGGTAATGGCGCCACAAGGAAACTTTCTGATTCAACCTGACAACTCCAAATCTAGGCACGTCGTTTTATTTGCTTCCGGAAGTGGTATCACCCCTATTATCTCTATTGCAAAAACCATCTTGCAAGAAGAGAAAAACTCCAAGGTAACCTTGTTCTATGGCAACTCTAACAAGCAAACCATCATGTTTTATGATGAACTTGACGCCTTAGCCAAAGAAACGAAATTCAATGTGATTCATGTTCTAAGTGACGGATCTTTGGATGTCCCCCTGTTCAACGGCCGCATTAATTTTGGCAAAACACTAGAGCTACTGCACAACTTTGTTACAGATGATTTGGCGAAGGAATACTTCATTTGTGGTCCCGCAGGCATGATGTCTGCCGTGAACAATGCATTGCAAGACAATGGTGCAGCTAAGGAATCAATCCACATTGAGTTTTTCGAAAATCCAGGACAAGAATTTCAAAAGGCTGAGGCTGAGGCGCCAGTTGAAGAGGTGATCTTAGAACCCTACGATGGATCTGCTCAAATAGAAGTTACGCTAGACGATGACATAAATACCTTCGAAATAAAAGGTGATAAACTGAATATTCTAGAAGCAGCAATTAAGGCGGGAATAGATCCTCCCTATTCTTGCAGAGGCGGCGTTTGCACTACATGTAGAGCCAAATTGACAGAAGGAAAGGTAAGTATGGATAGCAATTTCGCCTTAACAGATGAGGAAATAAATGATGGGTATATTCTTACCTGCCAGGCTCATCCGCTTACAAAAACACTCAAAATAAATTACGACGACTAAAGAACACCAATGTATTTATGGGTCTGAAGACTGATCTTCCAATGCGCATTTGCGCGAATGTAGTTGAGAATCATTGGAACACTTTCTTCACGTTCATCCCACTCTGGCTGAAAGTAAGCAGCCGCTGAAGCTGTTAACTTGGAGCAATGCTCTTCTCCCCACTTTAAATCATGTTTGTTGTACACAATGACTTTCAACTCATTTGCCACTTCATAAAACTCAGGCAATGCTGCTTTGAATTTCTTGGGTGAAAGGGTTATAAAATCGAATGATCCCGTTAATGGGTGTGCTCCAGATGTTTCTAAATGCGTTCGAATCCCCGCCGCTTGCAATCCAGCAGTAAGCTCCGTTAAATCATGCATGCAAGGCTCACCTCCTGTGATTACGGCAATGGGAGCCCCAGAGTCCTTTGCTGAAGCAATAAGCTCTGAAATGGCCAATTTGGGATGTGCATCTTTATCCCAGCTTTCTTTTACATCACACCAAAAACAGCCTACGTCACAGCCACCCAAGCGAATAAAGTAGGCCGGTGTCCCTGTATAGGTGCCTTCGCCCTGAATGGTGTAAAACTGCTCCATTACAGGCAAAGAAGTTTGAACGTTTTCTTGTGTTTTGATGAGGCAAATATACGGATTCGATTACGGAAAAAAGCACCTTTATTAGGTCTTCTTTTCGCCTACGAAATAATCATTCTTAGACTTGAACAAAGCGTTAAAGGATGTCATGCTTCCGTAAATACGTGTTATGTATTGCTGAAGACTCACTTTCTCCTCAACTGTCAATACCTTATGGCTATTGATGTTCTGCTCTAACACCCGCAAGCGATCACGCATCATGACTATTTTATGAAAGAACGTCTCAATTGGAATCTCTTTGTTAGAGAGTCCCGCCTCTCCAGGCTGAAGCACCATGGTACCTCCCTCCCATTTATCACCAAGCTCAACAATTTCCTGAACATCATAGTACCCATCAAATACACTTTGAACGGCATTCACAACATCTTCTAAAGACACTCCCTTTGTTGTTTCCAACTCAGAAACCTCCATCACAGTCATGCCTTCATAGGCTTTTCCAATTTTCTCTTCTCCATTCTCTTTGAAAAAGACTCTCCAAGTAGTGTCTGATTCCCCAAAGATGACCCCTTCTCCCAATGAGGGGTGATTTACTTTTGTACCTAGTGTCATTCCTTTGTTTGGTTTACGCGAATAATTTTGTGGATGTCATTTAAATCCGTCACCACCTCTCTTTTCTCATCTCTACTGAAAGCAGACTTAAAATTAGCATTTGGAATGACCTCATCACAAGTGCAACTGTATCTTGAGTGCACTGTTTAATTAAAGGTACCGTCAAATCCTAACATCAAAATTAGAATTTCAGCCTCCATCTTCAGTAGGTCATCACGCGTTTTATTGAACATCTGACTGTCAGGAGTGATTGAGTGAACCATGAGCTAGGTCAATGACCCTCTTTACCTGGCGATTCAACATTGTCCTAAAACAAAGATCTTTTTTGGCTTTTTCATGGCCCGAAGTTCAGACAGAATAACACTGAAAATGGTCTGCTGAAGGTTGAAACTCATAATCTAAATGCACCTGCATTGAGACAATATCAAGAGATTTTTGTATCTTTTCGGAGCTTAAACATCACCTTATGATTCTCAAAAAGAGATGACTATGCTAAACTATCTTTTTACTTCAGTGCGCAAACTCCTAATTGTGGGGTGTTTATTTATTGGTTCAATGGCGTTTGGACAATCCCCTTTTGATGGTTTTGTAATTCAACCTGTTCCCATTCCTCCAGCGGTTGCATCAAGCATTCAAACTGTTGCTGGATTTACCTCAATAGCAAGAACATGGCGGGTTTATGTATGTATGAATGCCGACAACTGGGAACTGCAAGGCTTAGCAGGAATTGACCTAAACCCATGGACTATTGAATGTCCGGGCTGCTCTGGCACAACTAACTTTTACAATAATTTGGCTTTCGGAGGATTTCAAGGAGATCTTATTAATCCAGGTTTTTATTTCATTGACGCAAACATGGAATTTGACTCATGGTTTTTTATTGGGGAACCTGTTTTCCCATCAGGAAATGCCGGGGTTCAATGGTTCCCAAGCGTTGATATTGACCCATCAGTGGCATTTGAAGGTGGAGGTGATTTTATGGAGACATCGAACATTGGTTCTGTGTTGGGTGGATTTTGGACCCTCCCTTCTACACAAGGTAAAGCAGATGCTGAATACAAAGTACTTATTGCACAACTCACGACTGACGGTATCTTTGAAGGGCAAATGATCCTACAATTCAGAAGGTTAAATCCAATCAACGAATTGTATCTCCCACTATCCATTATCAATGAATATGACGTAACGTTCACCAATAATCCGGGCTTCTTTGACGAAACATGTCCGCAGGTTTTCTTACCTGTTGAACTGATTGAATTCAACGCAGCTCCATCAGATGACCGCGTGAATGTACTTTGGAAAACGGCCAGTGAGCGCAATGCTGAAAACTTCACTGTTGAGCATAGCTTAGATCTGGAAAACTGGTCTGACATTGGCACACTGCCAGCCTCGGGCAATTCAGACCAAGAAGAAACGTATTTCTTGGCGCACAAGGAACCAACTGTGGGTGTGAATTATTACAGACTACGCCAGAAAGACCACAACGGTGCCATGCACCATTCAGATGCGCGTTCTGCTGTATTCAAAGCAAGTGAAATTACCTTTTACCCCAATCCGGCAAGTGACCGTGTTTGGTTCAAAGGAGATTTGTCACAGGTTTCAGTGATCAATGTTTACGACATGCATGGCCGCCTCGTTTTACAACAAACGGGCAACCAAGATGTGATTCGCGAAATGGACATCAATTCTTTGGAAAGAGGAGCATACGTGGTAGAGTTCATCTACCCTGATGGCACTTCTTTTAGAGATAAGTTACAGGTTATCGGATAACCTTTCCGTAAAGATCATAGTGATCAGCAGACTCAATTTCTATCATTTCAAAATCACCTAAGCGAATGTGAACGTCATCTGTTTGCTTCACTAACACCTCGTTGTCTACATCTGGAGAATCAAACTCTGTTCTCCCAATGAAATAGCCTCCTTCGATTCGATCGAACAAAACCTTGAAGGTTTTCCCTACTTTCTTCTGATTGAGGTCCATTGAAATTCCACTTTGGATTTCCATGATGCGCTCAGTACGTTGCTTCTTCACTTCTGCAGGAACATCGTCTTCAGAGTTGTAAGCATGTGTTTGTTCTTCATGAGAGTACTCAAAACATCCCATGCGCTCAAAACGCATTTCCTCAATCCAATCACACATTTCCTGAAAGTCAGCTTCCGTCTCTCCAGGATACCCACAAATGAGGGTAGTTCTAACAGCAATACCAGGCACTTTCGCTCTGATATCCTTCATGAGTTGCGTTGTTTTCTCACGCGTAATGCCCCTGCGCATGGCCTTGAGCATGTTCGTTGAACCGTGCTGAAGAGGCATGTCTAGGTAATTGCAAATGTTATCACGTTCAGCCATTACCTCTAGGACATCCATCGGGAAGCCACTTGGGAAGGCGTAGTGCAATTTGATCCATTCAATGCCTTCAACATCACTCAATTGGCGCAGTAGTTCAGCGAGTTCACGCTTCTTGTACAAGTCTAGTCCGTAGTAGGTCAAATCTTGTGCAATGAGCATCAATTCTTTCACACCTTTGGCGGCCAAGCCTTTCGCCTGAGCTACCAGCTCTTCAATTGGCGTGCTTTTGTGCTTTCCGCGCATGAGCGGGATGGCACAAAAAGAACACGGTCGGTCACAACCTTCCGCAATTTTGAAATAAGCATAATGTGAAGGAGTAGTGAGTAGTCTTTCACCCACAAGTTCCTTTTTATAGTCTGCCTTCAATGTTTTTAGAAGCCGAGGTAAATCTCTTGTTCCAAAGTAGCCATCTATTTCAGGAATATCTGATTCCAATTCGTCTTTGTACCGTTCAGAAAGACATCCGGTAACATATACTTTGTCAACAAGACCATTTGCTTTAGCGTCTGCATATTGAAGAATGGTATTAATGGATTCTTCCTTAGCATTGTCAATAAATCCGCATGTGTTGATGACCACAACCGCAGCATCACTATTGGATTCTTCATGACTCACTTCGTAATCATTGGCCTTTAACTGCGCCATCATCACCTCACTATCGTAGATGTTCTTTGCACAGCCAAGTGTTATTACGTTGACCTTATTTTTCTTTAGCGTTCGAGCTCTCAATAGTTCTTAATTGAAAAGTGAATCAACAAATTCATATTTGTTGAATACCTGAAGATCTTGAATTCCTTCACCCACGCCAATGTAGCGCACAGGAATCTTAAATTGGTCTGAAATACCTATTACAACACCACCTTTTGCTGTACCATCAATTTTAGTCAAGGCCAGCGAAGTAACTTCCGTTGCTTTGGTGAATTGTTTTGCTTGTTCAATTGCGTTTTGTCCAGTACTTCCGTCTAAGACCAACATGACATCATGCGGTGCATTTGGAATTACTTTTTTCATCACATTTTTGATTTTGCTCAACTCATTCATTAGGTTGACTTTGTTGTGCAATCGTCCTGCGGTATCAATCAGGACAACATCAGCATTGCTGGCTAAAGCAGACTGGAGGGTATCAAAAGCAACGGATGCTGGGTCAGCATTCATGCCTTGGCTTACGAAATCAACATCAGCTCTATCAGCCCAAATTTTTAATTGATCAACGGCTGCAGCTCTAAAAGTATCAGCAGCGCCAAGGACCACTTTTTTTCCTTGCTGTTTGAATTGGTAGGCCAACTTCCCTATTGTTGTAGTTTTCCCTACGCCATTCACTCCTACCACCATAATCACATACGGACCATCAACTTTGGGCAGGGCTAATTCAGAATCATCAGAAGCATTATTTTCTTCAAGAAGTGAAGCAATTTCTTCTTTGAGTATTTTATTTAATTCGTCCGTCCCGAGGTATTTATCTTTGGACACACGCGCTTCTATGCGCTCAATGATTTTCACTGTTGTACCTACCCCAACATCAGAGGTCACCAATACTTCTTCCAAGTTATCAAGAACTTCAGCATCAACACGACTCTTACCAGCGATCGCTTTCGTAAGCTTTGAGAAAACGCTGGTTTTGGTCATTTCTAGACCTTTATCGAGGGTCTCTTTCTTTTCTTTCGAGAAAAACCGTTTGAAGAGGCTCATTTGTTGGGTGTGTTTTGAATACCAAAGTTACGAAGATGGAGGCGTGGCTCGACGTTTATTAAGCTATTGTAAAAAAACAAAACACCGAGGCCAATTGACCACGGTGTTTTAAAAATATAATTTACAGATAACGTGTGCTTAGTTCTTGGCAAGCCAATCTTTCACATCGTCATTGTGTACAATTTCTTCTTTGAATGAGTAAGCTCCTGATTTCTCAGAACGTACCATTTTGATCACTTTCGTGTGCTGCTTTCCGCCACCTGTCTGCAGGGATGCTACCGTTTTCTTAGCCATCGCTTAATTATTTAATTTCTTTATGAACAGTGACACGACGTAAAATCGGATTGTACTTCTTGATCTCAAGACGATCCGGTGTATTCTTACGATTCTTCGTGCTTATATAGCGTGACGTACCAGGAAGACCTGTTTGCTTGTGCTCTGTGCACTCAAGAATTACTTGTACGCGATTTTTATTCCTTGCCATTTTCTTCAAATTTCGAGAGCGCAAATATAGGGAATTATTCGCAATCCAAAAACATCGGGCGTGAATATTTCGCTTGAATCTAATTCCTTCATTACAACAGAGTTTGAAGGTACTTTTTTTCGACCAAAATTCTTCCCATTTATAATGTTAATAAGCAATTCACCGTTGAGTGAAGACCATTGGTTCACGCCCTATTTTTGAATTCTTGGAGTAAATCATGGCGAAAGCAAAGAACACAGTAAAAAGTAAAGAGGAAGTCCAGACTGAAAAGTCTCCCAAATCAAGGACGAAAGCACCAAAGAAAGCACGTTTTAAAAGACCTGCACTCCCAGCGTGGCTGGCTGATGAGCGCACGCGAAAAATCATTGGTGCCTTTTTAACCCTGACAGCTGTATTCTTCTTTTTGGCAGGGCTTGGCTTCTTGGCCAGTGGGAAGCATGATCTTCGTCTGATTCTGCACAATCCGGAAATTCTAGAAAACGGATTAGCAGAGCAGTATAAAAATTTCCTCGGAAAAGTAGGAGCCCACATCGGATATGCACTGACACATCGCAGTTTTGGAGTTGGAGGCTTGTTCATTCCTTTTCTTCTTTTTCTATTTGGAATTCGCATTTGGCTCAAAAAGACCTTGCTCCCGCTGGGAAAAACAACACGCCTGTCAATCTACGGAATGTTGGTTCTCCCTCTTATCATTGGTTTTCTCTTCCACACAAAGGATGAAGTGGCACAAGAAATCACGATCACTTGCAATGACAATTTAGTGGGCGTTTATGGTGCCTTTGCAACAAAGTGGTGTGTCTTCAAGCTGGGCTGGTTTGGTACATTAATGTTGCTTCTATTCGTAATTGGAGCGAGTGTGATCATCAACTTCAATCCCTATCTTGAAAGATTAGGAATGCCCTCTTGGATGAGTACTCTTTTTCGTCCTAAGCAAAAAGTAACCGCTGAAGAGGAAAAAGAGGAAGATGACTTAGGATTTACAAATGCGCAGCGCACAAGATCTGATGTTGATTCTGACACCCCCCCCTTCAAAGCTGATGGGCCTTCGGAAGGGGATGTGCTTGATGAACTCTTTGGCGAAATAAAGGAAGCTCCCGTTGTTCATCCTCCGGCTTCGGTTCCTGAGTCTGAGGAGCAACCAGATGATTTCGAGGTTTCGACATCAGAAGAGGAAACGCCAACCATTCCTTTAGATCCTGAATCAGAGGAAGAAAAAGAAGAGGCAGAAGAACTTGAAATTGAGGCTGCTGTTACAGAGACCGAACTTTCTGAATCAGAACTCGAAACTAAGGTGCAGCAATTTGGCGAATATGACCCGAAGCTTGACCTCGCTCGGTATGAACTTCCGGGAATCGACCTTTTAGAAGGACATGGATCAGGAGCTGTTCAAATCAACAAGGAGGAACTCGAGCTAAACAAGAATCGGATTGTTGATACGCTGAACAACTATAAAATTGAGATTTCGAAAATCAAGGCTACAATTGGTCCAACCGTTACGTTGTATGAGATCATTCCAGCGCCCGGAGTTCGCATTTCAAAAATCAAGAACTTAGAAGATGACATTGCCTTGAGCTTGGCCGCATTGGGCATTCGCATCATTGCGCCAATTCCAGGGAAAGGAACCATTGGTATAGAAGTACCAAACAGCACCCCGAGCATTGTTTCTATGCGTTCTTTGATAGCGAGTGACAAATTCCAACGTGCTGACATGGAACTTCCCATTGCCATTGGAAAAACGATTTCGAACGAAACCTTTTGCTTCGACCTTGCAAAGATGCCTCACCTTTTGATGGCGGGAGCAACGGGCCAAGGAAAGTCTGTTGGATTGAATGCGATGCTTGTTTCATTGCTTTACAAGAAACATCCTTCTCAACTTAAATTTGTTCTTGTTGATCCGAAAAAAGTTGAATTGACGCTGTTTAACAAGATCGAACGTCACTTTTTGGCCAAGTTGCCAGATACAGAGGAAGCTATTATTACTGACACAAGTAAGGTGGTGACTACGCTCAATTCCTTGTGCGTTGAAATGGATGACCGCTATGAGCTTCTTAAAACTGCTCAATGCAGAAACATCAAGGAGTACAATCATAAATTCATCAACCGAAAGCTCAATCCTGAAAACGGACACCATTACTTGCCGTACATCGTTTTAGTTGTAGATGAGTTTGCAGATTTGATCATGACCGCCGGAAAGGAGGTTGAAACGCCTATTGCACGTTTGGCTCAGTTAGCACGTGCCATTGGAATTCACTTGATTATTGCAACACAGCGTCCTTCTGTGAACATCATCACGGGAACAATTAAGGCCAATTTTCCTGCACGAATTGCATTTCGTGTAACGTCGAAGATTGACAGTAGAACCATTCTTGACGCCGGAGGTGCTGATCAATTGATTGGACGTGGAGATATGTTATTTTCTACCGGAAGCGAGCTTATTCGAATTCAATGCGGATTTGTAGACACACCCGAGGTAGAAGAAATTACAGAGTTTATTGGGTCACAGCAAGGATATCCAGATGCATTTCTTTTACCCGAATTTGTGGGTGAATCTAGTTCCGAAGTTGGTAATTTAGCAGATGAAGACAGAGATGAATTGTTCGCAGATGCTGCTCGTATGATTGTGATGCACCAGCAAGGTTCAACTTCATTGATTCAACGAAAGCTCAAATTGGGTTACAACAGAGCCGGTAGAATCATAGATCAATTGGAAGCTGCTGGAGTCGTTGGCCCGTTCAAAGGTAGCAAGGCTCGCGAGGTACTTATTCCTGACGATGCAAGTTTGGAACAGTTCTTGGATGGCATGTCATAACAAGAGAAAAAAAGGAAATGAGAAATTTCAAATTAGTACTTACAACTCTGCTTTGCTCAGCATTTAGCTTCGCAGCCATTGCTCAAACCGGTCAAGAGATTTTGGACGACCTGAGCAAAAGCGCCAAGACCTACAAAACAATCTATGCTGAATACGAATCGAAACTGATTGCTGACGGTGTAGACCAAACCCAAAAAGGAAAGGTTTATGTTGAAGGTGAAAAGTACAACCTCGAACTCGGGAATTACAACATCATTACTGATGGGGAAACCATTTGGACATTTGACAATAGCTCCAATGAATGCTATGTTGATAATCTTGAAGACCTGGGAGATGACGCTATGTCTCCTGCGAAAATGTTTACCATCTGGGAAGACAATTTCAAAAATGAACTGAAAGGCACTTTGGACGTGAACGGGAATCCTCACCATCACGTTAATCTGTATCCAAACAACCAGGCAGAACAAACCTACCACACCATTCAACTCTACATTGACAAGGCGAAGATGGAAGTAACAAAGTTTGTTGTGAAAGGAAGAGACGGAACAGACGTAATTTATTCTATCTCCAACTTTAAGCCTAACATGACCATGCCTACTGGAATCTTTAATTTCAGTGCGGCCAAGCATCCAGGTGTAGAGATCATTGACAATCGAATTTAGTCAGAATAGAATCACCTATTCATACAAAAGAGCGCTCCATTAAATTGAGGCGCTCTTTTTTTGTTACACTCAAAGTGAAGATTACACGCTTTTCGCCTCCTTGGGATGAATGTTTAAAGCACATCGCCAAATGGATCATAATTGAAATTAAAGGCTATTCTTCCTTCTATAGAACTACAATCTCTTGTGTCCCTGCATTGCATGTTTTCATTCAAAGAGTGGCAGCTATTTATTTTTGCAAAGAAAAGCGTGCGATAGTATCATGAAATTTTGTTCTTTTGCAATCCGAAATTGGTCCTATAGCTCAACTGGATAGAGCAGCACACTTCTAATGTGCAGGTTCGGGGTTCGAGTCCCTGTGGGATCACTGTTTTTTAAGAGTGAATGTATCCAGCATTCACTCTTTTTGTTTCCAGACTTTTTTCGTTCAAACTCATAGACTAACTTTAGCAAATGAGTGAACAATTTCACGTAGACCAAGAATTTCGTGCTCAGCAATTTGAAGACGCACACTTGAAAGGAGCTGAATTCGAAAATTGCCTCTTTCAATCATGCCATTTTATAGATAAAGTATTTTATAAAACGGTTTTTATTAATTGTGAATTTGTTGAATGTGACTTCAGTAATGCCAAGCTCAAAACTGTTGCTTTTCGTGGAGCAGAGTTTCAAAATTGCAAAATGATTGGCTTAGACTTCACTTCATGCAACCCATTCTTACTCGAGCTTGAATTTGATCAATGTGCTCTTGACTACTGTCTTTTTGGCAACTTAGAAATAGCCAATACCGCGTTCAAACACTGCAGACTGATAGATACTGATTTTACGAAAACAGATCTTTCTGGCGCTATTTTTACTGGGAGTAATTTATCTGGAGCGCACTTCGAAAAGACCCTGTTGATCAATGCTGATTTTAGAGAAGCGGTAAGCTTTAACATTGATCCTGAAATCAACAACCTTAGGAATGCCAAATTCGAAAAAGAGCAATTAGACGGATTGCTTCAAAAATATGCCTTAGACATTATTTAACCCACTTTTCTATGAGCTCTGATCTATTGAGTTACGGGCAGATATTGGTTAGCCCACCTCAGTTGGCTGAAGTAGATGTGAGCTCAGATCGTGCTAACGAAGAAGGCATTACAATCTGCCATTATTAAGTGAGAAAAGGAAAGCGCGCTCTAACTCGGGTCTTTTAGCTGACGGTTTTCCCGTGGGACCCGCCCGCCCCCGCCTGCCATCCAAGCAAAGCGAAGATCTAGAACAGATGGAAACCTTCAAAGGGAAAAATGGTTTTATTGATCTGTTAATATACAGTCGATAGCAATTGTTTTGTATCCGGTGTTTTTTTTTCTGAACAGAGGCAGCTGGCCTCTCTTTTTTTCACGAAGTAAGGAATTCTCTTTTACCCGGTGTTTTTTCTATCTCTCTTGCACTTTACCTCAATTCAACATGCAGGGTGAAATTATTACTTGAATTCAAGCTGAATTAAGAGAGGGAGCAGTGAGAAAAGGAAAGAGCGCTTTAACTCGGGTCTTTTAGCTGACGGTTTCCCCGTGGGACCCGCCCGCCCCCGCCTGCCATCCAAGCAAAGCGAAGATCTAGAACAGGTTGAAAACTTCAAAGGGAAAAATGATTTTATTGATCTGTTAATATACAGTCGATAGCTATTGTTTTGTATCCGGTGTTTTCTCCGAACAGAGGTAGCTGGCCTCTCTTTTTTTTTTGAAGTAAGGAATTCTCTTTTAATCGGTTTTTTCTATCTCTCTTCCACTTTATCTTAATTCAACATGCAGGGGTAGGTCACTATCCATCCAATTCCCTCTTGTGAAAGCAATTCTCTCCTTGAAGCTCTAAACTTCAACTCTATCTCCATCAAAAACCCCTTCGGTCAAACAATGGATTCCAATTACGGATTTTCAATTTGAGCTTCTAAATGGCAGAAGACAAGGCAGAAGGGGTATTAATAGCTTGGGAATTATTAATTATTAGGGAGTGAGATTCTTCCAAGAGAAATAAAACAACCTCGATTGTTTTAGAAGCCGCAAACTCAGCTGTAGGGATCAACGGTCTAGAATAACTTTTACACTTCGCCCCCCAATTCCATTACGCTGACCTACACGCCTTGACCGTTTAGCCAAATTTGGGAGAGGCACACTATTTGAATGCGTAATTTCTACCACAAACACATAGCTATGAGCGAATACAACCAAAATGACACTCAAAACGAATCTTACAATTCAACCCCTCCAAAAAACTGGCTAGTTGAGTCCATTCTTGTCACCATATTTTGCTGTCTCCCTTTTGGAATTGCTGGCATTGTGTATGCTGCAAAAGTAGAATCTAAGTTTGATGCCGGCGACATTGATGGCGCTCAAAATGCAGCAAATGAAGCGAAGAAGTGGACAATTATTAGCTTTGTTCTTGGAATTATTTCCGCAGTCCTCGGATTCCTTTTTGGAATCATTATCCCACTCATATCAAGTGCACTCTAAAAATTGGTATCTCAGCATTGGAATAGCAGTATTCTTGATTGTAGCTTTTGGTGTCTTCTTCACTTTTGACCCAAGCGAAGCTTCATTCTTCCCAGCTTGCCCGTTGAAGTCTGCAACGGGATTAGACTGTCCTGGTTGCGGGTCACAACGTGCCATTCACCAACTGCTGCATTTAAATTTCAAAGAGGCCTTTCTTTTCAATCCTTTGTTGATTTTATCCCTACCCTATCTTCTCTTCGCTGTTTGGGTAGATCGAATTCGTCCGACATCAGCTTGGTCTCAAACATGGAGAAGAAGACTCATGGGGCCGAAGTCCGTCTGGGTAATTCTAGCAGTGGTAATTATTTTCTTTGTGGCTCGAAACCTCATTTGAGCGTCCAATTTAGCGTGGTACATTCTTCCTAAACAAAATTCAAAAGAGCGAACTTATTGTCTACCAGCTTTGCTCAACGGCGAGATACTAATGGTACCTTTGGCGCATGAGTTTAACCCCTGATAAATTTCTTGAGCAGACTAAAAAGAGTATTATAATTGATGTTCGTTCGCCTGGAGAATTTGCGAAGGGACGTATACATGGCGCCATCAATTTTCCTTTATTCTCAAATGAAGAACGTGCGCTCATTGGCACCGCATACAAAAAAGAAGGAAAAGACATTGCTGTTAAGCTAGGACTTGAAATAATTGGTCCGCGCATGGCTAGCATGGTAGATAAAGCACAAAGTTTATCACAAGGCCAACCTATTTCTATTTATTGTTGGCGCGGAGGCATGCGCTCTAACTCATTGGCATGGCTTCTCACAACTGCGGGCATGAAGGTATCTGTTTTGGAAGGCGGTTACAAAGCTTACCGCACTTTTCTAAGCACGAAGCTCATCAATGAAGGAACCATTTTGGTTTTAGGTGGTTATACAGGAAGTGCGAAAACACACATTTTACAATTAATGCATTCGAAAGGAGCTCAAATCATTGATTTAGAAGGATTGGCCAAGCATAAGGGATCAGCCTTCGGCAACCTAGACGAAGATAAGCAGCCAGAGGTTGAGGAGTTTGTGAATCTACTAGGTGAACATTTCATGCAACTTGACACCTCAAAACCGATCTGGTGTGAAGATGAAAGTAGAACAATTGGAAGCGTCTGGTTGCCTGAAGATTTTTACCATAGGCTGCGAAATTCGAATGTAATCGCCATAAAGCGCACACGACTTGAACGCGCTACTTTTCTGGCAAAAGACTACGGCGAAATCGATCGGGAAAAACTAAAATTTGGTTTCTCGAAAATTGAACGTCGCCTTGGTGGCCAAAATGTAAAAGACGCCCATGAATCTGTTGACAATGGAGACCTCATTGCAGCGGCAGACATTGCACTGTCTTATTATGACAAAACGTATGAGCACGGACTTACTAGACGTGACTCAAGCCGTTTAACACGCATTGATATGACTGGTAAATCACACGAAGAAATTGCAGACTATCTGCTTTCAAATCAAGGATCATGGATTTAAAAGAAAAAATCAGACTCACTCAATACAGTCATGGCGCGGGATGTGGCTGCAAACTCTCCCCTGCTGTTTTAGATTCCATTCTTTCGAAAGTAGGCAAGCAAGGCCCAAATCAAATGCTGCTTGTTGGCAATGATTCAAAAGACGATGCCGCAGTGATGGATTTAGGAGACGGCACTGCCATTGTAAGCACCACTGATTTTTTCATGCCCATTGTTGATGATCCCTTCTCATTTGGACGCATCGCAGCCACCAATGCAATTAGTGACATCTATGCAATGGGCGGCACTCCATTGATGGCGATTGCGATCTTAGGGTGGCCAATAGATAAGTTAGATCCTGCGGTTGCTGGAGATGTGCTTGAAGGAGGAAGAGCAATTTGTGAAGAAGCAGGGATCCCGCTTGCTGGAGGACATTCAATAGACTGCCCAGAACCCATATTTGGATTAGCTGTTACGGGCAGGGTATCTATTTCTGAACTCAAAAAGAATGGCGGTGCAAAGGAGGGAGACACCTTGTTCATTACAAAAGCGCTTGGAGTAGGAATGATTACAACCGCTCAAAAGAAAAGTTTAGCTACAGACGAGGATGTTGCCATAGCGGTAGAAAGCATGCAAACATTGAACAAAATCGGTCAAGATTTAGCCAAAATAGCAGGTGTGAATGCGATGACTGATGTTACAGGGTTTGGTCTCTTGGGCCATTTGGTTGAAATGTGTCAAGGAGCGAACCTGAGCGCTGAAATCTATGCGAATAAAATACCACAGCTTATCCCAGGTAAATTAGAGAAGTACCATGCAGAAGGAGCAGTTCCTGGCGGAACGAAGCGAAATTTCGATAGCTATGGTCATCATGTAAGCATGGAACAAGGATTTTTACGCGACTTACTTTGTGACCCTCAAACAAGCGGTGGGCTGCTGGTTTCTGTCTCTGCCGAAAGCGTTGAAGAAGTTGTTTCTTTAGGAACGTCTAAGGGATTAAATCTTACTCCAATTGGAAAAATATTAAGCGCACAGCAAACGTTAATTACAGTTCTTTAAACGTCAAAACTTGTTACTTCCGAAGCATCAAATAAAGGAAAAAGAACTTTAAACGCACTCCCTTTTCCTTTGAATGAAGAAACCTCAATGTTCCAACCCAAGATCTTAATGTACTGATAGGCGATGCTCAGCCCTAAGCCATGTCCTTCCCTTTTTAGCACTTCTTCCCTCATTTCTCTGGTATAAGGTTCGAAAAGACGCACTGCAAAGTCATTGTCCATACCAATTCCCGTATCAGTAACAATCAGACATCCATGTTTAGGGTTTTGTGGACATGGATGGATGTCTAAACCGACAGAACCCTCAAGCGTATATTTAACGGCGTTGCTAATCAAGTTTAAAACAATTTGAGATAGAATAACCGGATCAACTAGAGTGAGAATTTTTTCGCTGCTTTTGGTAAAATCAAACTTCAATCCTTTACCAGAAGCAAGCACCACATAAGGAGGAATCAATTCACTTACCACTTCAGGTAAGTTGCATATCTTTTCTGAAAACTGATTGTGATCTGCATCCATTTTCGACATTTCAAGAATGCTACTCATGGTGGTCAACAATCTTTCGCAACTGTCTTTTTGAATTTGTGCATAGCTCCTCAGATCTTCGTCAGAAGTGATGCTCTGAATCAGATCAGCAAGCCCAATAATACCGGCTATCGGGGTCTTAATCTCATGGCTTAAATTCGACATAAATAAAGACTTTAACCTACTGGTTTCCCGCGCAGCAATGATCGCCTCTTCTAAATCTGCTTGAAGCTTTTTTTCTTTGGTGATCTCTTTAGACAACCACATCACTCCTATGAATTGTACTTGAGCATCTGCTAGTGATTTGGTAGTAATGCGGAACGTGCGCTGTTGCCCATCTTCAAATTCCTTATTCCATTCACCTGATAGCGATGGATTTCCATCTATCAAACGTTGCTTGAAATAGTCCATGTCAAATACTGGGCCCAACTTGTTAATGTGATGACCCACCATTTCTTCGGCTGAAAGTTCGTAAAGGCCTTCTGCTGATTTGCTCCAGAATAGCACCACCCCTTGGTTGTCTGTGACAATTACTCCATCGTCAAGTTGCTCAAACATGAATTGAAAAAAGCCCCCATCAGACTGGGACTTCAGCACGCTAAAATTAAACTCAGATGAAGTCATTTCACAGTTATTCTGAACAAAGTTAAGGGTTGATTTGTTAAAACACAATCGGATAAGCGCGTTTATTCCCCTACAGCCATTTGACGTGGAAGATAGGGTGTTTTCATCATAAATTTGATTCCCCTTATAAATCCATCACCACTGTAGTTTCGATTGTTAAACCTGTAGTTGAACTCGTTCAAATACCTCTTCATGTGTTCTTTGGAAACATGGTGATGAGCTCCCTTAATCCAGTTCTTTAAGTTGAAGATGTACCAGTGTAGGTCCGCGAAGTTGCTTAGTTCTGAGGAATGAAACACGAGGTGATCTCTTTGGCCAACAGCTTTCGGATAGGCTGACCAGGCATCTGTAGTTATTAGGGCATCTTGATCAACAGTTTTGTTGATGGCCTTTTCCAACTGCTCAGCAGAATAATTTTCTATGACTTCAGCGGAGGCTGCTTTGATCACCGGTCTCTCTTCTTCTTCTGGGTATTCAATTTGAAGTGCAACCATAACTTTTTTCTTTTTCCCATCACTTCGGCCTTGAGCACCTGCTTCAGCTCCGCCAACTACTGTCTCATCCACTTCGACACTTCCATCTAGTGTCAGGCGACCGTTAATCGTCATCATTTCCTGCACTTTGCGCTTAAAGAACCACGCGGTGTTCTGATGAATAGCATGTTGTCTTGCCAAATCATGGGTAGACATCCCTTTCTTTAATGTTGTGATTTGGTGAATCATGAGGAAAGCCTTGGTGATCGGGAATTTAATATTGTGGAACAACGTATGCGCTGTACATGACTCGTCATACTTACAGATTTGACACTTGCGATAGCTCCATTTACGGCCTTTTACACAAACATTATGACCGCATTTCCTACAAGAATAGCCTTTGCTCCACTTGAGTTCAATCAGATAAGAATAACATTGTTCTGAGGTTCCAAAGTCCTTAAGAAAACTGTGAATATCTGAGTACTTCTTTTTTGTGTTTTTCATAGCTTGCTGTATTATTGATACAGCAAAGCAATTTCATCACTACGTAGCCTATTTACGGTGCTAGGGGAATATCCGCGCTTATCCGAAAACACAAATTACATCATCAACACCTAATGCTCAACGAACACTGCACCTATCAGGCTACCAATACTTTAAACATGCATATACTAAATGCAAAGGAAAGCCCATAACGTTGTAATAAGATCCTTTCATATCAATAATACCAATGTAACCAATGAAGTCTTGAGCTCCATAACCACCCGCCTTATCAAAAGGATGAAACTGGGTGATGTAATACTCGATTTCCTCTTGGTCTAATTTACCAAATTGCACTTCTGTCTCACCGTGAAAAAGTTCACTTTTGGTTGAATCTGAGATAGACACAGCTGTAATCACAGTGTGTGTTTTACCTGAGAGCATCTTCAACATGCGCACAGCGTCATCAAAGTTCTCTGGTTTATTAAGAATTTCTTCCCCTAAACATACAATGGTATCTCCGGTGATCAGAATTTCATTTTCCGCGAGTTCTCCTTGAAAGGCGCTTGCTTTTTTATCAGCCAAATAAAGCGCAACCTCCTCACGCTTTAGACTAGAGCTAAAGGACTCATCTATCTCTTTGGTTCTTATTTCAACATCAACACCTAAGCCTTGAATAAGCTGTTGTCTTCTTGGAGACTTGCTTGCCAACACAATCTTCCTTCCTTCTAAATTCTTCAAGATTTTCATAGTTCGAATGTACTGAAGTCAAATTATGTAACAAAGTTGAAAACCTGCCTTTTTTTAGCCTGTTCAAACAAAATCAAAAGACTAATTTCGCAGCATGAAAGAGAAGATTCTTATTCTTGATTTCGGCTCGCAATACACTCAGTTGATTGCCCGTCGGGTGCGTGAATTAAATGTGTATTCTGAAATTCACCCTTGGAACAAAGCACCAGAATTAACTTCAGCCTTCAAAGGAGTTATTCTCTCAGGCAGTCCACACAGCGTGCGTGATCCAAAATCACCTCATCCTGACTTGTCTGCATACCGCGGAAAGCTGCCTTTACTGGGTGTTTGCTTTGGTGCGCAATTCATCGCTCACAATTTTGGTGGCGAAGTAGCTCCTTCTGACACCCGTGAATATGGGAGAGCAAATTTGGCCTCATTAGATAGCGCTAGCAAATTAATGCAGGGCATGTCTAACAACAGTCAGGTATGGATGTCTCATGGTGACACGATCAAATCAATTGGTCCAAATTTTAAAACAATTTGCTCAACTGATGATGTTGAATTTGCCGGTTTCGAAGCGCTGAATGAAAATACATACGGCATTCAATTCCACCCCGAAGTGTACCATAGCTCTGAGGGGAAAGTCTTGCTTGAAAACTTCATCGTTCACATTTGTGGTTGCAAACAAGATTGGACGCCTGAGTCTTTTGTAGATGATACGGTTGCCAAGCTAAAAGCACAGATTGGGAATGATAAAGTAGTTATGGGCTTGTCTGGGGGAGTAGACTCTTCAGTAGCTGCAGAGCTGCTGCACAGAGCCATAGGTGATCGCCTTTTCTGCATCTTTGTAGACAACGGCTTGCTTCGAAAAAATGAGTTCGAAGAAGTGCTGGAAAGCTACAATGACATGGGCTTAAATGTGAAAGGAGTTCGCGCAGCAAAACGTTTTTATGACGGCCTTAGAGGCGAATCAGACCCAGAAACCAAACGGAAAATCATTGGCAAAACATTCATTGAAGTTTTTGATGAAGAGGCTCAACTTCTGAAAGACGTAAGTTGGCTAGGTCAAGGAACAATCTATCCTGATGTTATTGAATCTGTTTCAGCAACAGGAGGCCCCAGCGCTACAATCAAGTCTCATCACAATGTTGGTGGATTGCCAGATTTTATGAAATTATCTGTAGTAGAGCCTTTGCGTTTGCTATTCAAAGATGAAGTGCGAAGAGTAGGAAAAGCACTGAACATCAAACAAACCATTCTTGGAAGACATCCATTTCCTGGACCGGGGCTGGGCATTCGAATCTTAGGAGATGTAACCGAAGAAAAGGTACGGATATTGCAGGAAGTAGATCACATCTGGGTCAAAGGACTTAAAGACAACGGATTATATGATGAAGTTTGGCAAGCAGGTGCTATATTGCTTCCAGTTCAAAGCGTTGGAGTGATGGGTGATGAAAGAACGTATGAAAATGCCGTTGCACTCAGAGCCGTTAGTAGCACAGATGGAATGACCGCAGATTGGTGTCATCTTCCTTATGATGTGCTTGGGAAAATTTCCAATGATATTATTAATAAGGTTCGAGGTATAAACCGCGTTGTATATGATATCAGTTCGAAACCACCTGCCACCATTGAATGGGAGTAACCTTTGACGAAAAAGACGTCTGAATGAATATGAATAAGTTTGTTTCTATCGCATTTCTAATTGCAGGAATGTCCATCTCTATTTGCTCGCAAGCGCAAGAGCGGGTCACCGTGGAAAAGAATGGCTCTACGTTCTTTGTTCACCAAGTTGAGCAAGGACAGACGCTCTATGCCATCAGTAAGTTGTATCAGGTAGAAGTTTCTGCCATTGAGAAGGCCAATCCTTCTGTTACCTCTGGTCTGCAAATTGGTCAGACACTTGACATCCCCGTGCCTGGGAGTTACAATGAGAATGAATGGACCAATCCCATTCGAATTGAAAAGGGGTTTTACATTCACCGCATCAAACGAAAGGAAACACTTTATGGCATCAGTAAGCAATACCAAACCGACATCAATGAAATACTTGAACTGAACAGTGGGATTGAGCTGGGATTGCAACCTGGATTAGAAATCAAACTTCCTATTCGCGAAGCAGATGAGCCCGTATCAAAACTAGCAGAGCCAGGCCCAATGGATGGATGGCAAATTCATACCGTGAAACAAGGAGAAACACTTTATGGAATTAGTAAGTTTTATAACGTAACCTCAGAAAGTATTAGTGATTTAAATGACGGCCTCCCCGAAGGACTTAAAGCTGGACAAAACCTCAAATTACCGATTCGAGATGAGCTCTTTTCGAAACAAACAGACCCCATTGATCTTACGCTAGAAATCAAAGACACCCTATACCTAAAAGACACGTATAATGTGGTCTTTATGCTTCCGCTGTACCTCTCAGAACCAATAGAGGAGGAGTTTAATACATCAGGAAAAATAGGTAGACTTCGTCAAATAGCATTGGAATATTACTACGGATCATTAATCGCTTTGGACAGCCTGAAAGCACATGGGGCAAAATTGAATGTGACGGTTCTAGATGTGACTTCTGATTCATCTATAGAGAACATTTTACAAAAGAACGTAGTAAAACATGCCCATCTCATTGTAGGGCCATTCCAACGGGAGCCGCTTGAAAAAGTAGCTAGCTTTGCCGGACGAAAAGGTATTCATGTCGTTTGCCCGGTACCTCAATCAAACAAGGTGCTGCTCAGGAGCCCAAACCTAAGTAAGGTCTATCCTTCATCTGATTCAGAAATGAAACAAATGGCGAAGTACGTGGCTGATAACCATTCAGGCGAAAACGTGATTCTGATTGACAGTAAAGACGTTAAAGATGCACGATCAGTTCAGCTGTTCAAAAAGTATTATAAACAGGCTTTGGGCGTATGGAGTGATTCTATTGCTGCCCCGTTAACCGTTGTAGAGTCAAGCAGCAAATTTGTTGGAAATTTGAACTCGAAGCTTAGCAAAGTGCGCCGGAATATTCTAATTGTACCTGCGGGAAAACAAAGCAGAAGTATGATCGCAAACCTACAGACCAAAGTGCAACTGTTAAATCCAACAGACTTCGATGTACTCGTCTTCGCTTCAGATGAATGGCTCGATTATGAATTTCTAGATGTAAGTTTCAAAGAACGTGTTCAATTGGCTGTAACAAAAGCAAATTTCGTTGATTACACCAATGCAAGGAGTCAA
Source organism: Flavobacteriales bacterium (assembly GCA_047636995.1). Taxonomy (GTDB): domain Bacteria; phylum Bacteroidota; class Bacteroidia; order Flavobacteriales_D; family Sanyastnellaceae; genus JAQWQB01. The sequence goes on from JBLIGQ010000004.1 coordinate 39,441, forward strand.
ACATTTGTAAGGAATTACCAAGAAAAATTCAGGAATGACCCTTCGAACTATGCATTCTTAGGATATGATGTGATGCAGTTTTATGGGAATGGCCTGATTCAATTTGGCATCAATTTCCCCAACAAATTTGAGCTGATAGACACATCAAGCTTGATTCAAATGTCGTTCAATTATTCCAAGACCGGACTAGACAGTGGTTATGAGAACACTCATGTTTTTGTAGTTCGTCAAAATGAAATGCAACTTGAAAAACTCAACGAAAGTAAGTCGATCCTCAATCACTGAGGCCTTCCAACGCATTCAAGATGAAATCTGCACAGCCCTTGAGCAATGTGACAGCCAAGCAAAATTCAAAGAAGACCTTTGGCAGCGTGACGGTGGCGGTGGCGGAAGAACACGTGTGATTAGAGGAGGTAAGGCTTTTGAAAAAGGCGGAGTTAATTTTTCTGAAGTTCATGGCCCCTGTACCGAAGGAATGAAAAAGCAACTGCAGAGTGATGCTGACTCTTTCTTCGCAACCGGTGTGAGCATTGTTATTCACCCAAACAACCCGAACGTCCCAATCATCCACATGAACATTCGTTACTTTGAATTAAGTGATGGTGTATCTTGGTTTGGCGGCGGAATTGACCTTACACCTCATTACATTGAACAAGCAGAAGCGGTCATGTTTCACTCAGCCATGAAAGCTGTGTGTGACCGTTTTGATGCTGATTACCACACCAAGTTCAAAGCTTGGGCTGATGATTACTTCTTTATCCCACACAGAGATGAGACCAGAGGGATTGGAGGCATTTTCTTTGATCATTTAGGGAAAGACCTCCAAGGCAATAACTCTATTTTTGATTTCACTTGCGCTGTTGGTAATACCTTCGCTCCGCTCTACACCAAGATTGTGAATGCAAAAAAAGACCTGCCTTTTACGCCTGCCCAAAAAGAATGGCAGGGCCTGCGAAGAGGTCGTTATGTTGAGTTCAACCTTGTTCATGACCGTGGCACACGATTCGGATTGGTTTCGAATGGAAGAACGGAATCTATCTTGATGAGTCTCCCTGCGAATGCTAGCTGGGAATACATGCATGAAGTTGAACCTGGCAGCCCTGAGCAAGCTACGCTTAACTTGCTCAAGAAAGGGATTGGGTGGTTGGAGGATTAAGGGCAGACTGACGGTAATACCCTTCAATATGATCATTTTTATTTACGGGCGGGATGACGTCCTCGGTTTTCGAGCAGACTAACGTCTGCCCCTACTGGTGCCTGGACCATTGACGATTTCATATTCTGTTTGTGGGCAGGATGACGTCTTTGGGAAAACGGGGCATGAAAAAAGCCGCATTCAACATAGTTGAATGCGGCTAGAATGTAGTCGGGGCGGCAGGATTCGAACCTGCGACCCCCTGGTCCCAAACCAGGTGCGCTAACCGGGCTGCGCTACGCCCCGAGACTAATTCTTCAAAGGATCTTCTGACCCCTCCTTTTCGTGGAGAGACTGGGATTCGAACCCAGGGTACCCTTTTGAGGTACGCTTATTTAGCAAACAAGTCCTTTCGGCCACTCAGGCACCTCTCCTTTCGGCTTCCACCGGACGGCAAAAGTACGCATACTTTTGTTTCTGACAATACATTTTAGCGAAAATTTACTTCACAGAATCTGGGTAGGCGATTCGACTGTGATAGATATTCAATAACTTCTTGAGAAACACTTTTTTAACCTTCGTAATCTCCTTGAAAGTAATATCAGCATTTTCGAATTGTCCCATCTTTTGTTGGTGTGAAACAATGCTTTCAATCAAATTATTGAGTCTTTCTTCTGAATAATCAGGCAAACTTCGCGAGGCCGCCTCTACACTATCAGCCATCATTAGCACAGCTGTCTCTCTTGAGAATGGCATTGGACCTGGATAACGAAATAAGGCTTCATCTACATCCTCTTCTCCCCTCTGGTTGACCGCTGTTCTGTAGAAGTATTCAACGCGCGTGGTCCCGTGATGAGAGCGGATGAAATCAATGACCTCCTCAGGAAGTCTATGCTTCCGGGCAAGCTCAATTCCTTTGATCACGTGATGAATAATTGTTCGTGCACTTTCTTCTTCGCCCATGTCATCATGCGGATTAATGCCATGTTGATTTTCAGTAAAGAACTGAGGCGCCTCCATTTTCCCAATATCGTGGTACAGCGCTCCTGCCCTCATCAGTAATACGTTGCCTCCTATTTCCCGTATTCCCTCTTCAGCCAAGTTCGCTACCTGCAAGGTATGCTGAAATGTTCCGGGAGCTTTCTCACTTAAGGCGCGCAGCAAATCATTGTTCGAGTCACTAATCTCTAGCAAACTGATTTCAGATAAAAATCCAAATGAGCGTTCAAAGAAGTAAATCAAAGGAAAAGCGAGCATTGACAGGAGGGCATTCCCCCCAAACCAAGCGTAATTAGATAAATGGATACCCGTAAACTGACCTTCCTGAACAATATTCAGGCCGAGGTAGGTAGCTGAGTAACTCAGAAAAATCACCACTGCCGCGTTGAAGAACTGTGATCGTTTCGCCAAAGTTTTCATTCCATATAGCAAAAGGATTCCTGCGAAAATTTGAAGAAAAGCAAATTCAAATGAACTAGGAACAATGAAGCTCAACATGAAAACAATTACAATGTGCAAGAGCATGGCCAACTTTGCATCGTAAAAAGCGCGAAGGACAATGGGAACGATACAGATAGGCACAATGTAAATACTGAGCATCTCAAGCTGCAAGGTCACCTTCACAATGAGTGCCATCAATACAATGAGCACCAATATGAAGGTCACTTTCGAGGGTGCATCCAGAATCTCTGGTTCCAACATGCGAAGAATAATCACAATACTTATGAGTCCAAGGGTGATGAGCAGTCCTTGTCCCAAAAGAATAATCCACCAGCTTCTACCCTTTCCAACACGTTCCTCATAGGCATGGCTCACAGAATCAATTTCACGCAATTGTTCCAAGCCTATTTCTTCTCCTTGACGAATGATCAGTTCACCGGCCCTAAGCTTTCCTACATCCATTCTAACGGCCTCTAACTTTTGCTCAATGCTCCGTTGGGTGCGTTCTTCGTCATAAACCAAGTTAAATGCCCTGCCAGACTCTAAAACCTGCCGTTGTTTTATCCCCCCCACTTTACCATCCAATAAAGCATTCCAAACACGTGTCATCTGCATGTTAACTCTGCTTCCAGAAAGAATTTCAGATCTTTTTACCTCGCTTGAATAAGCGCCGTCTATTAATTGCAGAGTTCCTTCCGGCGGAATTCCTTGATGGATGACTTCTAAATCTATGACTCCAATCTCAAAAAGAAGATCCCAGGTAGCTACACCCAAATCTTTTGCGCGCTGATTGCTGATTGAATCATTCCTAAATAGGGAGTCTGAAACAGAAACCATTCGTTGATACGCTTGCTCTTCATTGGTTCTATTAAACCGATACACAGGAACGGCTGCTGTGCGAATGGCTCTTCGCTCTGCTTGTACTTCTTCGTCAAGCTTCATCACCTTTAAGTCATAAGGCGAAACAAAATCTTCATACTGCCAGACCCTGCCTTCACTGTACTCATATTTGAATTGGGCCTCTCTTGGATACAGATAGAGCAGCGTTACAAGACAGGCAGCAAACAAAAGGAAAACTAAAATCTGATTGTGGCTGTCGCGCAATCTTTCAAGGAGGTTTTGCATGGAGGCAAGTTATTTAAAAATAAGCCAACCAAGGCTCCAACACAAGGGAACAGAATAGTGTAGCTACAACTGCAGCAACAATGTTCAAAACAAGTCCCGTTCGCGCCATTTGAGGAATAGAGATTTCACCGGTGGCAAAGACAATGGCATTTGGAGGAGTGGCCATTGGAAACATAAAGGCGCAACTTGCGGCCAGTGTAACAGGCACGGCAAATTGCAATGGAGATAACCCCATTCCATCTGCAATAGCAGCCACTACGGGTACAAATACCACTACCAGGGCCAGATTACTCATCACTTCGGTTAAAAACAAAGCAATCACAGTGAGGATGAGCATCATTCCTAAGATCCCAAATAGGGTTTGATCTATGAATAAGCCTGCTACAAATTCCATCAGGCCAGAAGATTTAAATGCATTTGCGAGGTTCAATCCTCCACCAAAAAGCAAAAGAATGCCCCAAGGCAGTCTAGAAGTATCTTCCCAAGTCAATAATTTCCCTTTTCCTTTACCTGCGTTGAAAATGAACAACAAGATCGCACTGAAGATGGCGATGCTTGTATCATTCAATTGAATCACATTCTGGATGGAATTGATAAATGACTTAGTCACCCACAACAAAGCGGTACCAATGAAAACCCAAAGAACTAATCGTTCTGCACCTGACAGCGCACCTAGTTTTTTATACTCTGATTGGATGAGTTCTTTTCCCCCTTCGAAATCAGGAATGCGCACCTTGTGCAAGACCCGCGTTAACAAGAAGTAAGTGAGCGTTAGCATGAGCAAAGAAAATGGCAAACCAATCACCATCCATTCTAAAAACCCAATTTTGATGCCATATCCTTCGCTAATGGCACCTGCCATCGCTAGGTTCGGAGGCGTACCTACCAACGTGGCTATACCTCCGCAATTGGCCGCATAGGCAATACTCAACAACAGCACCACCGCAAATTTCTTTGCCATTTTAGGGTCTTCTATCTTCCCCTTCACCAGGCCAATTACGCTGGCAGCAATGGGCAACATCATCAACGTAGTGGCCGTATTGCTAATCCACATACTTAGAAACGCTGTGGCAATCATGAAACCCATAATAATCCGTAATGCACTTGATCCTGAGATCAATACAATCCGAAGAGCAATGCGCTTGTGTAAATCCCACTTCTCCATTGCGAGGGCCAACATGAATCCTCCTAAAAACAAAAAGACAAATCGATCTCCATAGGGAGCCGTTGCTTCTTTCACGTTTGATATGCCTGTGAGCGGAAAAAGCACCACCGGCAACAAGGCTGTTACAGCCAAAGGCACGGCTTCAAAAATCCACCAGATGATCATCCAAGCGGCCACTGCAATCACTTGGCTTGCCTCTGTACCTATATTGGACCATTGCGCTAAATTCAATAAAAGAAATGCGAGCGGACCTGCAATGAGTCCTACCAGCTTGAGGTTTGGAAGTCCTTTCACAAGTTCACTACAATAAAAAGTGGATGATGATCTGAGATGAAGTAGCCGTATTTGATGAGTTCTTCAATGCAAATCCACTCAACATACAAATCTGTAAAGATGTGATCAATGCGTTTGATGTAAGAACCGTCAGGATCAAAGGTGCAATAGGTTGTAAATTGATCTCTACACCTGTTTTGATTGCCTTCGAAACTATCTTTCAAAGGAGCGGCATTCAATAGTTTGAAGGCCGGCTCATCAGACTCTTCGTTGAAATCTCCCATTACAACAACATGATCTTCGGGGCTTGAAGACACATAGCCTCGGATGAGTTGCGCCGCATTTTCACGTGCAATTTCACCTACATGGGAAAAATGAGTATTGATGACCCGCAGCAATTTCCCGCTCTTCTTGTGTTGCAAAATGACAATTGTAGCAATGCGGGGCAATTCTGCATCCCAGCCAATGCTTCCCACGGAGCGGGGCCAAGAAGAAAGCCAAATGGTTTCGCCATGGACCAATTCGAACTTGTTATGGTTGTAGAAAACAGGAGCAAATTCTCCCGCCGCCTTTCCATCGTTTCGTCCAACACCAAAATAAGAATGGTTGGGCAAACTTTCATCAATAAATTGGGTTTGATGCGCCAATGCCTCTTGCACCCCAATGATATCTGGAAATACCATTGCTTGCGCCACCTCTACTCTACGTTCTGGCCAAGTTAGCGGGTCGTTCGAATTGTCATACCGAATATTAAAGGTCATAATTTGAACCTCCGTTTGCGCCAAAAAAGGCAACGAAATGGTTAAAAATAGGGAGACGAAAATGGCTTGATGAAGTTTCAACATGGTCATAGTGGACGAAAATAAGAAGAAGAAGTGAATAGACCCTACATTAGGCTGATTTCAAGCACTTCTTAATTCATCTAATTTTGCGCTCACTGAAACCGAACTTCGATGGCTTTCTTTTGATACTTTTGCCAAATGGGAACTAGACCACAAAGACAATACAGAAGAGGCGAGATCATTGAGGTAAAAATCACTGATGTAGCCTTTGGCGGAAAAGCAATTGCAAAAGTCCCTACCGAGAAGGGCGATTTCACTGTTTTCGTTCAGAATTCTTTTCCTGGCCAAACGGTTTTGGCTCGGGTTGTGAAATGTAAATCACGCTACGCGGAATGCAAGCTCGAACGCGTTTTGACTCGCGCACCAGAAGAAACAGACACGTCTTTCCAAGCCATTCCAGGCGCACCTTATGCCACTATTCCCATAGAAGTTCAGCACAAGATGAAGGAAGATACAGCGCTTGATTTGTACCGAAGAATTGGCGGTATTACTGAAATCAATGACGTTTATGAAGGATTGATCGCGTCTCCTCTAACATGGCACTATCGAAACAAAATGGAATACTCTTTTTCGAGCATCGGTTTTGATATTGAAGCTGACGCGAAAGGAGAAGAAGCAGAGTTTGACGGATTTGCTTTGGGCTTCAAACACCGGGGTACGTGGTGGATGGTAGAAAACCTCGATGCAGATAGTGGTCTTTTCGATGCAGAAGTAGAATCGAAATTACACGTGTTAAGAAAATGGTGTGAAGCAACCGGGTTTCCAGCTTGGCATCCACCAAAAAGAGAAGGCTTCTTTCGCTTCTTTGTGGTGCGAAAGAGTTTTCACAGCAACAAGCTCCTTTTTAACCTTGTGACAACAAGTGACAACTTAGATCAATTCAACCTTGAAGGGTTCATTGCTTGTATGAAGGAATTGTGGGGTGAACGCATCGAAGGGATCTTACATACCATCAATGATGACCAAGGCGAACGTGTTGAATCACGGGCCGGGCAATCAAAAGTCATCTTTGGAGAGGAAAAAATATCAGAGCAAATAAATGGCTTGAACTTTACCATTAGCATGTCTAGCTTCTTCCAGACCAACCCGAAAAGTGCTGAAATACTCTATTCTGATGTGGTGGAATTTGCAGCAGGAGAAGTTCAATCTGGTGATGTAATCATGGATTTATTCTGTGGTACCGGCACCATTGCGCAGCTTCTGGCCAACGCCAATGATCTTCCTGTAATTGGTGTTGACATTGTAGAAAGTGCTATAAAAGACGCCAAAGAGAACGCTAAAATCAACAACGTTAGTGACGTAACTTTCTTTGCAGCTGACGTTGGAAAGTTTTTACGTGACTTCCCAGAATACCAAGGAAGAATTGGATCTGTAGTGCTTGACCCTCCCCGAGCTGGAATAGCGCCTAAAACCTTACTAAAGGTTATTTTGTTAGATGCCAAGCGCATTGTTTATGTATCATGTAATCCAGCAACACAGGCAAGAGATGCTGCTGTTCTTAAAGAAGCTGGGTATGCGCTTACACGTTTTAAGTTGGTAGATCAATTCCCACATACTTCGCATGTTGAAGCCATTGCTCAATTTGACAAACAATGAATGATTTAGACGAAGCTTATTGGTCTGAACGCTATCAAGAAGGACAAACGGGTTGGGACATTGGCTATGCCGCACCGCAACTGATCGACTTTGCTACTGCGTTCCCCAAGGAAGCTCGTATTCTCATTCCTGGCGCAGGTAACGCATACGAGGCAGAAGCTTTATGGAAGATGGGGTATTCTAATGTTTGTGTGGTAGACTTGACCAATGAGCCGCTCCAAGCTTTGCAGAATCGTGTCCCAGACTTCCCCGCTTCCCAGCTGATTCACAAAAATTTCTTCGAAGTCGAAGATCAGTTCGATCTGATTCTTGAACAAACGTTCTTTTGCGCTTTGGACCCAAGTCTTCGCTCTGATTATGCTTCACACATGTTCAAAATATTAGCCCCAGGGGGGAAATTGGGCGGATTACTTTTCAATTTTCCGCTAACAGAATCAGGTCCGCCATTTGGTGGTTCAGAAGCAGAATACCGCGCATTGTTCGAGCAGAAATTCACACTTCTTAACCTGCACACATCTACCCGATCAATTGAACCTCGAAACGGGAAAGAGTTCTTTTTCGAACTAGAGAAAAAGCAGTAATTTCGTAACGTATGGAAGCGAAAGACCCTACCCTTATTTTAGACCATTGGGAAATCGAACAGAAGGTTCGAAGAATGGCACATCAAGTACTCGAAGAGCATTACAAAGAGAAGCAAATTGTGTTTGTTGCGGTAAAAGGCATGGGGACACTTGTTGCTGAATTGCTGCTGCAAGAATTCACTAAAGCTTCAGATATCCCTGCTACATTAGTGCATCTTGAGATTGACAAGCAGAAGCCCTTGAACTCCGAAATTGCTACTTCTGAGCCCTTAAAGTTTATGAAAGGCAAGATTGTGATTTTGATAGATGACGTCTTGAACAGTGGAAGAACACTCATTTATGCTGCAAGTCATTTGCTTGATGCAGGGCCAAAAGTTCTACGAACGTTTGTTCTGGTTGACCGCATCCATCGCAAATTCCCGATTCGTGCTGACTATGTTGGATTGACGCTTTCAACGAACCTGAAAGAGCATGTAACAGTGGAAAAAGAGAATTCAAAATTTTCTGCTTACCTCGTTTAATCTTCCGTCTTGGAGCTAATCAGTTGAAGCAAACGATCTAATTTCATTTTGCTCAACCCCAGCGCAGGAAAAACTAACTCACAGTCTTCGTAGTATTCAACTCTACTCTCAAGGTGACTGGTAACAAAGGACTTAAGCTCGTCTTCAGACTTACCTTCAATGAGTGGCCGAGCTTCCTTTGCATACATAAGCCTGTGAACCAATGATTGTATGTCCATCTGCAAGTAAATAGTGAGTCCATTTGCTTTCATGAACATTAGGTTGTCATAAAAACAAGGTGTCCCGCCACCAGTGGCCAAGACAAATTCTTGGTCTTCATTGACTGTTTCACGAAGGTACTTTCGCTCTAGCCCACGAAAGCCCGCTTCTCCTTGATCAGAAAAAATGTCTTGTACTGATTTCCCTTCACGTGCAATTATAATCCCATCAAGATCATGAAAAGGAACGTCTAGCTTTTTAGCTAGTCGCTTTCCTACGGAACTTTTGCCAGCCCCCATGTATCCCACTAGAAATATTCTCATTGGCAACAAAAGTCGGTATCAATTCGTCAGGTTTCACAATAACAATCGGAAATTTCGTCAGGAAAAAGGCAAAATTGATGTCAAAATTTATGAAATGAAGACTAAAATTCCTTTTGGGCACCAATTTGCAGATGATTCGCTAGCAAAACAATAACTATGGATTTTGAAAAACTCACCATAAAATCACAGCAGGCGATTCAAGAGGCACAGCAGATTGCTTCGGGAAATTCACAGCAGGCGGTAGATACGGCTCACCTATTGAAAGGGATTCTGAAGGTCGACGAAAATGTTACGCCCTACCTCATGGAAAAATTGGAAGTGAACGATGTCATTTTCAAACAAGCCTTAGACCGAATTATTGCGAGCTACCCTAGTGTTGAAGGTGGCGACTTGCATTTATCAAGAAGCCTGAACACTGTGCTTGTGAAAGCAGGAAACCTCATCAAAGATTTCAAAGATGAGTACGTCTCAATTGAGCATTTGCTCATGGCGTTGGCGAGTGGTTCAGACACCACGGCCAACATGATGAAAGACAGCGGCATGGTGCCAAAGAATCTGAAATTGGCCATTCTAGATTTGCGTAAAGGACAGAATGTAACCTCTTCAGGTGCCGAAGGAAATTACAACTCTTTGAAAAAGTACGCTAAGAATTTGAACCAATTGGCCAATGAAGGCAAATTGGATCCGGTCATCGGAAGGGATGATGAAATTCGTCGTGTGCTTCAAATTCTTTCACGTAGAACAAAAAATAACCCGATTTTAATAGGCGAACCTGGCGTTGGTAAAACCGCAATCGCCGAAGGCATCGCCCACCGAATTGTTGAAGGTGATATTCCTGAAAACCTGCAGTCAAAGACCCTCTATTCATTGGACATGGGTTCTTTGATTGCTGGCGCGAAGTACAAAGGTGAATTTGAAGAGCGACTTAAATCTGTGGTGAAAGAAGTGCAAGATGCCAATGGCGAAGTGATTCTTTTCATTGATGAAATTCACACACTTGTAGGAGCTGGTGGTGGCGAAGGAGCCATGGATGCAGCCAATATATTGAAACCAGCCTTGGCAAGAGGAGAACTGAGGGCCATTGGAGCAACAACACTCAATGAATACCAGAAGTACTTCGAGAAAGACAAAGCCCTAGAACGTCGTTTCCAAAAAGTCTTGGTAGAAGAGCCAGACCGTGAAAGTGCGATCTCTATTTTGAGAGGCATCAAAGAGAAGTATGAAAACCACCACAAAGTACAGATCAAAGATGAAGCGATCATTGCTGCTGTGGAACTTTCTACCCGGTACATCTCAGACCGTTTCCTTCCAGACAAAGCCATTGATTTGATGGATGAAGCGGCAAGTAAACTCCGCATGGAAATCAATTCGAAGCCTGAAGCACTTGACGAGATTGAGCGCAGAATCATGCAACTTGAGATTGAACGTGAAGCCATAAAACGAGAAAATGACACCGCTAAACTTGCTGAATTAGGCATGGAAATAGCCAATCTTTCTGAAGAGCGAGACAGCCTAAAAGCTAGCTGGCAGGCAGAGAAAGATGTGGTAGACCAGATTCAAAATGCGAAGAAGCAGATTGACGAAACCAAACTGGAAGCCGAGCGCGCTGAACGCGAAGGAGACTATGGAAAAGTAGCCGAACTTCGTTATGGTAAGCTCCAAGAGCTTGAAGCAATGATTGTTGCTGGACGTGAAAAACTCGCTGAGTTGCAAACGAACAGCAAAATGATCAAAGAAGAGGTAGATGCTGAAGAGATTGCTGAAGTAGTTGCTGCATGGACGGGAATTCCTGTTACTAAGATGCTAGAAAGCGACATTGCCAAATTACTCAAACTTGAAGATGAACTTGGAAAACGTGTAGTTGGACAAGAAGAGGCCATTGTTGCGCTTTCTGACGCGGTGCGAAGATCTCGTTCTGGTTTAGCCGACGATAAAAAGCCAATTGGAAGTTTCATCTTCCTAGGTACTACAGGAGTTGGCAAAACAGAATTGGCAAAAGCACTCAGTGATTACCTATTCAATGATGAGCACGCCATGACGCGCATAGATATGAGTGAATACCAAGAACGCCACAGTGTGAGCAGATTGGTAGGAGCACCTCCCGGATATGTTGGTTATGATGAGGGCGGACAATTGACTGAAGCGGTTAGAAGAAAGCCTTACAGTGTGGTTCTTTTAGATGAAATCGAAAAGGCCCACCCAGATGTCTTCAACGTTTTGCTTCAAGTCTTAGATGACGGAAGATTAACTGATAACAAAGGTCGCATGGTGAACTTCAAAAACACCATAATCATCATGACCTCCAATACAGGTAGTCACATCATTCAGGAGAACTACGAACGCATGAGAGCGGGAGAAGAACTGGCAACGTTTGAAGGAACGAAATATGAGGTGATGGACCTTTTAAGGAAACAACTCCGTCCTGAATTCTTGAACCGAGTTGACGAGATTATCATGTTTACTCCTTTGACACGTTCTCAGATTAAGGACATTGTTAAACTACAATTGGCCAGACTATCTGAAAGATTGCAACACGCAGGTGTTCGCATGGCAGCCAGTGAAGAAGCCATGGCTTATTTAGCAGACAGTGGCTATGACCCACAATTTGGAGCCCGCCCTGTAAAACGTGTAATTCAAAAAGAAGTGTTGAATGAACTCTCGAAAGCACTCTTGAGAAATACAATTGATAAAACGAATCAAGTTGTTCTTGATGTGTTTGACGGGAAGATTGTTTTCAGAAAGCAATTGGAAAAAGAGAAGGTAATAGAATTTATGAATTAAGAAGTGGGGCGGACATCATTCCGCCCCTACTCTTTACCTAATATTTGTACGAAACATCGGGCGGTCACCAATAAAACCGAGCAACTCATCGCCAATTGCTACTGGCCCAACACCCGCGGGCGTTCCCGTAAAAAGACAATCTCCAATCTTCAAAGTCATGAATTGTGAAACATAAGCTATCAAGTTATTCACGTTAAAAATCATGTCTGAAGTAGTTCCTGCTTGCACCACTTCCCCATTTTTTTCTAAGCGAAAATCAATGTTTTGGACATCGCCACCTAGCTCTTCTAGCGCAATAAACTTCTTGGTGATCACAGCAGAACCATCAAAAGCCTTCGCTTTTTCCCATGGCAATCCATTCGCTTTGCATTGCTCTTGAATGTCACGCGCGGTAAAATCAAGCCCTAGACCAATTTGATTATAATACTTATGGGCATGTTTTTCAGCGATGTATTTCCCTAAGCGGTTTATTTTCACAATCACTTCCACTTCATATTGTAAGTTCTGCGTCCACTCTGGAATGTATAGAGGAATATTTCCTGGAAGTATAGCACTGTCTGGCTTGAGAAAAAAGAGGGGCTCTGTTGGAAGCGCATTTTTTAATTCTTTCGCATGATCTGCGTAATTTCTTCCGATACAAATGATTTTCATGGCGCGAAGATAAGGAGCTAAATTAGTTTGCAGGAAGAAAAGTGACCTCTACCCTTCTATCTCCTTTTGCGTTTCCGCTGGCCATTTCCTCTCCAAAGAAATTAACCAGAACGCGATGGGTTTCAATTCCGCTATCAAGCAAGTACTTTCTAATGCGTTGAGCCCTTGTTTTGGAAAGCTTCAGGTTTTCATCTCTTGACCCTACCTTGTCTGCATAGCCGGTGAGCATAATTCGCATTTCAGTGTCATAAGCCATGAGCGAAACCAATTCATTCAACTGCAATTGTGCGTTCAAGCTTATACTTGTGCTTCCACTGTAAAAGGAAACAGAAAAACTAGATACCTTGTTTGAACCACGTGGATGGGGCTTGGTAGAATTGGGCTGATTCTTAGGCAGTGCAATTGGGCGCTCTTGAGCAACCCCCGTCATTTGATTCAAATTTTGCTCTACTAATAAAGTCAACAATTGTCTAAGTTCATCAATTTGTGCTTGGAGTTGGTTATTCTGAGCAGACATCCGCGCTTCGCTTTCCTCAGCCTGTGCTGCTTTTACTTCTGACACTTCGTTCCGAAGCGATTGAATTTCACGGTTGTTATTTTCCAACAAGTCAAGAATTTGATCTGCTAAATCTCCTTTGGGAAAACGCTCTTCCATTGAAGGCAAGACGAAATCATCTTCAGCCGCCAGCAACGTCATGGTAGATTTACTGAAGTCAATTTCCATGGGTTCAAGAAGTGAATTCGTTTTGAATGCTTTCGCCTCTTCAATTTTCGCCAACTGCGCTTGATCAAGTAATTCTTGGCCTGTAGAAACTTTCACCATTAAGTTCCCCATGGTGAACACGCTCAATTCTTGGTTCACCAATTGCTTCAATTCATTTATTTCGTTTTCAACAAACAAAAAACCCGCATCACCATTGATGACCACGCCTTTTTGATTTTGCGCATTCCAATTTTTTTCTATCTGTTTTCCGTCTAGCTCATTGAGCTTCGCAGAAATCTGTTTTGAGAATCCATTAAAATCTTCAATTTCTTTAAAGTGATAATAATCGATCGCATCTGCAACAATGGCGTCTAAGTCTTTCAACGTTCTATTGGGCGAGCCTTTCAGGTTCATGTTTTCACTGTCAACCAAGATAGACCGGTCAATGTAAAAGTTCAAAGCGTCAGACAGCAGCCATTTCATGCGTTCTTCATCTGTATCACCTGCAATCTCATAATAGTTAATGATAACAGTATGTCTTTCAGAAGTTGAAAGCACATAGCCTTGATCACTCCCCAAGGACGTTGTATCGCCTTCAAAGTGATTGATAATAGTGGTTTGTTGAGCCGAAGCCAAATGAGCCACCCAAATTAGTCCTATGAGCAAGTATAAGCGCACAGTTCAAAGATAACGCAGGTGACAACTCAAAATGTAAGAGATTAAAAAAGCTCTTCAACGAATTTTGAACAATTGCGTTAAATCAATTTTCAGTCTTAAAACGCAGCAAGGTGATTACTGTTATGAGAAAAAACACCGCTGCACCAATAAAGAAGACCATCGTTGTTAAATATTCGAATAGAATTCCGCCAACCACCAATCCAATGATGCTCGCAAAACTCCCCATACTTGTCCCAAATCCTTGAATGGCTCCTTGTATTTTTTTGTCTCCAAGCCCTGCCAAATAGCCCATAAAACTTGGCCACATCAACCCATTTCCTAGCGCAAAAACGGTGCACCCTCCATAGAGTGCAATCTGATTCTGTGAAGTTAACATCAGGAATCCAAGTCCTAGCAAAAGGGCCCCAGAAGCAATGAGTGTTTTTGATGTCACTCTTTTAGAAAGCCATGAGAGCAAGGGACCCTGTGCGATGACCATGATCAAACTTGAATAGGCTAAAAACACACCTAATTGAGCGGCATTCCAATTTAATATGGTGTTCGCATAGATAGGCAATCCGGCATAAAACAGACTGAACGCAAGAAAGGTGAGAAAGTAAATAAAGTACAGCAGCGGAATCTGAGGAACTTTTAAAATTGCTCTTAGCTTTGAGTTATTCGGTTTATCCTCTTCCTGATTGAAACAGTCTTTTTGTTCAACTTGAAAGAATCTTCTAATTGACCATTTTCGTTTCCCGGTGTCTACCACGCCCGGATCTTCCTCTATTAAGCGCGCTTGAATGACAAAAATCGCTCCCAATGAAATGACAGCTGCAACAATAATTGGGAGCAAGGTACCCATGGCTGATGCAGCAAGCACACCAGCGAATGCGGGGCCAACCACAAAACCGAAACTAGTGGCTGCTCCCATTTGACCAAAGTTCTTATTTCGATCCTCATCAGTAGAGATATCTGATAAATACGCGTTCGCGACGGAAATATTACCTCCCGTAAAGCCATCAAAAATACGTGCGACAAAGAGTATAATAAGGGGCAGTGTCATGACATACTCACCTGTAAAAGTACCTGACTGTGACCACAATTCGATTTTAGGAAGGAAGAAAGATAAGATAAACAAGCACCATGCAAAAAAGGTACCCAGTTGACTAATAATCAATACTTTTTTTCGTCCAATTCGATCTGACATTTTCCCAAGGATGGGCGCCCCAATGAATTGAAATAGCGGATACATAGCTCCTAATATCCCATAGACAAATCCATTTCCGCCCAAGTCTATAACCAAGAAAATCAGAATGGGTATGACCACACTGTATCCTAAGATCCCAATGAAATTGACAAGAAGAATGGGGAATATTTTCGTTTTAAAGAAGCTTGTTTTAGCCATACATTTCTTTTGCTGAGGCATTCGAAATTAGACCATCTTAGAGGCAATTCCAATGTACTAATACTCCTTCGGAGTTAAGCTTTGTTCTTTTTAAATCCGTGAACCAATTGATTGAAGAATCCTTTCGGCATGTTCTCAACTCCTGGGTAACCGAGTTTTACATTTGGATCATCTTCTGGAATTTCGGCCGTACCAAATAAGTAGTCCCAAAGGCTGAGTGAAATCCCATAGTTCAATCCGTACTTCCTTCCTTCAGGTAAATGGTAAGCGTGATGCCAAAGGTGCATTACAGGGTTGTTGAAGATGTACTTTAACGGCCCCCATGTAATGTGTACGTTGGCATGATTGAGGTGCCCAATGGCGATGGAAGCAAAATGCACAATGTATGCTTGTTCAGGTTCAAAGCCACCAATGAGCATTACCCCTACTGTTTTCAAGGGCTTGTAGAAAATGTTTTCCATCCAATGGTAGCGAAGGTGCGCTGCAAAGCCCATTTCTTCAACCGAATGGTGCACTTTGTGAAAGCGCCAAAAAAATTCAAAACGGTGAAGCATGACATGAGTAAACCACTGAACGAAATCAAGTACTACAAAAAAGATGAGCAGTTGCGCCCACATAGGAAAAGCGCCTAGGTCGAAAAAAACCATGCCATCAATGTTCACCCCGATACTTGCGAAACCAACCTCCAAGAGTTTGTAGGTTCCTGCAATGGCAATGGAAAAAACAAAAAAGTTAAAGAACATGTAGAAGCCATCAAGCCAGAAATCCTTCCGAAAAGCGCCCTGTTGCTTGCGCCAAGGATACGCCAGTTCAAGGGCCCATACCGCAAGTGAGATAAGAAGTAATCCGTAAAAATAGTTGTTATACCAAGGCACATCGAAAGTGATCATTCGAAGGGTCCAATCCCAAGACTGGACAATGCTTTCTCCAAAATAGGCTAACAATTCTTTCATGTTACTAATCTAAACAGGTTTCCTTCCAAGAAGTTCTTCCATTGAAAGAAGGTTCAGCTTCTTTATTTGAAAGGCAAAGATACAACCACAAGATGATGCAAAATGTAACCAAAGTAACACGGGAAAAAAGTGTGAAAACCATAAGAAACATGCTTCACCCCTCTAAATTTCATCAAACGACTTGAATTACCTACCTTTACGCCCTTAAAATCAAGGTGTATGCTTTCTGCAATTAACATTTCTCTTCAGTTCGGTAAACGTGTTCTTTTCGACGACGTTAACATAAAATTTTCAGGCGACAACTGCTTCGGTGTCATTGGTGCGAACGGCGCTGGAAAGTCAACTCTTTTGAAAATTATTGCTGGGCAAATGGATGCCAATAGCGGACAAGTGCTGCTTGAGTCAGGAAAGCGAATGGCAGTGCTGCAGCAAGATCACTTTGAATATGACGAAGTGTCCGTATTGGATGTGGTAATCCAAGGACACAAAGTGTTGTGGAAAATCATGTCTGAGAAAGATGCGCTTTACGCCAAGGAAGATTTTTCTGATGCTGATGGAATGCGAGCTTCAGAGCTTGAAGACACCTTCGCAGAAATGAACGGATGGAATGCCGAATCTGATGCAGCAAGCTTACTCAGTGGATTGGGCATAGAGGAAAGTGATCACGGCAAGTTAATGCAAGACATAAATGGTAACCAAAAGGTCCGCGTCTTGCTTGCACAAGCATTATTTGGTGATCCAGACATCTTAATCTTAGATGAGCCTACCAATGATCTTGACCTTCAAACAGTAACTTGGTTAGAAGACTTCCTTTTGAATTTCAAGAACACCGTTATTGTCGTTTCTCACGATCGCCACTTCTTGGATACGGTTTGCACGCACATTGTAGACATCGACTTTAAGAAAGTGAAAATGTATACTGGTAACTATACGTTCTGGTATGAAAGTAGTCAGTTGGCGCTTCGTCAACGTAGCTCTCAGAATAAAAAGTCTGATGAAAAGAAAAAGGAGCTTCAAGAATTCATTGCTAGATTTAGCGCCAATGCTTCTAAATCTAAACAAGCTACAAGTAGAAAGAAATTGCTTGAGA
The DNA here is from genome assembly GCA_047636995.1 of Flavobacteriales bacterium. Lineage (GTDB taxonomy): Bacteria > Bacteroidota > Bacteroidia > Flavobacteriales_D > Sanyastnellaceae > JAQWQB01. The sequence continues at coordinate 56,880 of JBLIGQ010000004.1, forward strand.
AAATCAATGTTGATGACATTGAACCAAGCACGCGTAAATATCCTGCCATCATTTTCGGACAAGATCGAGATGCAGGAGATCAAATTCTTCACATCAACAACCTTTCAAAATCGTTGGATGGTGAAGTGTTGTTCTCAGGGTTGAACTTAAATGTGACCAAGGGAGATAAAATTGCGGTTATCAGCAAGAACAGTTTGGCCACTACTGCACTGTATGAAATCTTAAACGGTGCGATGGCAGCTGACTCTGGTGATTTCACTTTCGGACAAACAATAACTACAGGCTACTTACCGAATGAAAACGCCCCTTTCTTTCAGGAGTCACATGATTTGAATTTGATCGATTGGCTGCGTCAGTTCTCTGCGAACAAAGACGAAGTATTCATTCGTGGTTTCCTTGGGAAGATGTTATTCAGTGGCGAAGAAACCTTCAAGAAATCAAATGTACTTTCAGGAGGAGAAAAAGTACGTTGCATGATCTCACGTATCATGCTAGCAAGCGGAAACCTAGTGATGCTAGATGAACCAACAAACCACCTTGACTTGGAATCAATAACGGCTTTCAATAACGCCTTAACTGACTTCCCTGGAACGGTTTTGTTTACGTCACATGACCACCATTTCACACAGACTGTTGCTACACGCATTGTGGAGCTCACACCGAATGGGTGTTTGGACAAGATGATGACTTTTGATGAGTACATAGGCAGCAAGAAGATTGCTGCTCAGAAGGCAGAGATGGTTTAGCCAAATTACCACGAGCGAAGCTCGTGGGAAAAAGGGTCCACCACCTTGAATTGGACTGTTATAGTAGCCACGAAATCCTTTCGTGGGTTAAAGCGCCCCCGTGTGAAATTAATTTTTCCGAGAGCGAAGCTCGTGGGAAAAGGGTCCACCACCTTGAATTGGACTGTTGTAGTAGCCACGAAATCCTTTCGTGGGTTAAGGAGCCACCGTGTGAACTTAATTTTTCCGCGAGCTTCGCCCGCGGAAAAATTAAAAGTCATATTGTGACCGCGTCCCACGAGCTAAGCTCGTGGCTACATGTAGCTAACGATCTCGTTTTTAGAAATAGGAATTATTTTTTCAACGGGACTCCAGCAGGGTCGCCTAACCAGGCGACCATTCAAACGGTTACCAATTTTAAAGTCACTAGGTCTAGCCCCGAACCTAGCTCGTGGGAAAAAGGGTCCACCAACTTGAATTGGACTGTTATAGTAGCCACGAAATCCTTTCGTGGGTTAAGGCGCCCCCGTGTGAACTTAATTTTTCCGCGAGCTTCGCCCGCGGAAAAATTTTAAATCGTTGGAAATTCAGAAGGTGATTGATCTAGGAAAGCTAGTGCCTTCATCAAATGCGGATGCATGTATTCATCATTGTCAAGGAACGGTACATTTTTCCGAAACCCTCCATGCACTTCTTGCAGATAAGGTGAAGCTTCATCAACTCCGCGAATGTCTAGCGCTTGAGCTGCATTGAATAACTCAATGGCCAAAACCTGTTGCACATTCTTCACTACTCTGTAAGCCTTGGTAGCTGCATTAGCTCCCATGCTCACATGATCTTCTTGTCCGTTAGATGAATCAATTGAATCTACTGAAGCAGGAGTGCATAACTGCCTGTTCTGACTCACAATAGAGGCAGCGGTGTATTGTGGAATCATAAATCCTGAATTCAGCCCGGGGTTGGCAACTAAAAACTCAGGCAGTTCTCTCAATCCCCCCACCAACTTGTAGGTTCTTCTTTCAGAGATACTTCCTATTTCAGCCATCGCAATGGCCATTTGATCAAGCGCCAACGCGAGCGGCTGACCGTGAAAATTACCTGCAGAAACAACTTCATCCAAATCAGGAAAAACAGTTGGGTTGTCAGTAACGGCATTCACTTCGTTTTGCATGGCATTCTTCACATAGGCTATGGCGTCTCTTGATGCTCCGTGTACCTGAGGCACGCACCTAAACGAATAAGGATCTTGAATATGTTTCTTCACGCGATTGATCCCAATGCTATCAGTCAAAATAGCCCGCACATTTGCTGCCACCTGAATCTGTCCTGCTTGTCTCCTTACGGCATTTACTGCTTCGCCAAAAGGTTCTTTTCGTCCATCAAATGCCTCAAGACTCATAGCAGCAATAACATCTGCCCAGTCTAGTAGACGCTGACAGGCCATCAATAGATGGCAGCCATAGGCGCTCATAAACTGTGTACCATTCAAAAGTGCTAGACCTTCCTTCGCCTGTAACTCAATGGCTTCCATCCCATTGGACCAGTAGATTTCTTTCGTAGGCTTTATCAGTTTTCCCTGCCATACAGCACCTTCTCCAATAATTGGTAAGCTTAAATGAGCTAAAGGCGCTAGATCTCCACTTGCACCTAAAGATCCTTGTTGATAGATAACAGGAAGAAGATTGTTATTTAAGAGGTCAAGAATTCGCTGAACCGTAGCAAGCTGAACTCCTGAATGGCCTTTGCTCAGGCCTTTGGCCTTCAGCAGCAGCATCCACCGCACAATTTCTTGTGGTACGGTATCTCCTGTGCCACAAGCATGAGACAAAACGAGGTTTCGCTGAAGCGTTGAAAGGTCGTCATTGGAAATAGTGTGCTTATACAGTGAGCCAAATCCAGTGTTTATCCCGTAAATGGGTTCTGTAGCACGTTGAATCTTCTCATCTAGATAAGTTCTGCACTTTTCAATGGCGCCCTTAGCCTCCGGTCCGATACTAATGTGCTTCCGCGAAGAGAGTGCGAAATCCAGTTGTTCAATGGTCACATCGTTGAGCGAAATCTTATGGTCTTCTTCTTGTTCCTGCATATTGGCAAAATTACACTCTTTGCTTGATTTACCGCTCACCCCTTTCGGAAGTCCGTTAGTATAAGATTTTATTGAGCTTTTAGCATTAAGTATTACTTTCGCAATTACTGCAAACCAAAAAATCAATGCAAAAGATACTATCAAAATCTGTGCTTTTTGTCGCCCTAGCTTTTTCAGGCATGACAGCCCTTGCACAACAACCATCCATCGAGTTTGAAGAATACGATCTGAAAAATGGTCTTCACGTAATTCTTCATGAAGATCATAGCACACCAATTGTTGCCGTTACGGTGATGTATCATGTGGGTTCGAAAAACGAAAATCCTGAGCGTACAGGAATGGCACACTTCTTTGAGCACCTTTTGTTCGAAGGCTCTGAGAACATCGGACGTGGTGAATTCTCTAGGTATGTTGAAAATGCTGGAGGTGTATTAAACGCCAACACCACAAATGACCGCACCTTTTACTACGAAGTGCTTCCGTCAAATCAACTAGAGCTTGGTCTTTGGTTGGAATCTGAACGTATGTTGCATGCAACAGTTGAGAATGAAGGAATTGAAACACAACGTGAAGTAGTGAAAGAAGAGAAGCGTCAACGTATGGACAATCAGCCCTACGGAAACTTGCTTGCTGAAACAATGTCTCGCGTTTATACGCAGCACCCTTACCGCTGGCCAGTGATTGGTTCAATGGACCACCTGAATGCTGCAAAAGAGATCGATTTTATAGATTTCTACAAAACATTCTACGTTCCTAACAATGCCGTTCTTTCAATTGCTGGAGATTTCGACCCAAAAGAAATCAAGAAGGAAATTGCTAAGTACTTCGCTAGCATTCCAAAAGGAAAAACAGAAATCCCTCGTCCGACCATTGTTGAGCCTTCAAAATCAATTGAAGTGCGAGATACAATTCTTGGAAATGACCAACTTCCATTGGTAGTTCAGGCCTATTCAATTCCAGCACAAGGTGAACCAGATTTCTATGCTGTAGATATGTTGAACCAACTTTTGAGTGGCGGTGAATCAAGCAGATTGAACAAGTCTGTTGTTGACGAAAAGCAATTGGCCCTTTTTTGTGGCGCTTTTTCTTTCCCGCTCGAAGATCCAGGAGTAACGCTTGCTTTTGCTATGGCCAACATGGATGTTGATCCAATGCAGGTTGAAGAAGCGATGAACATGGAGATCGAAAAAGTAAAAAACACTTTAATCAGTACTGATGAACTTCAAAAATTGAAGAATCAGATTGAAAATCAATTCGTGACAAGCAATTCAAGTTTTTCTGGAATTGCTGAATCATTAGCGAATTACCACATGTACTTAGGCGATGCCAATTTGATTAACACGGAAGTAGATCGTTACTTAAAAGTGACCCGTGAAGACATTAAAACTGCTGCGCAGAAATACTACACGACTGAAAACCGTGTGACACTTTATTTCCTTTTAGACGAAGGAGCAGAAGAAACCCAAAACTAAGCTCCAAACAAGATGAAAATGTTAAAATACATAGCCCCATTTATGATTCTTTTCTTGGCTGCTTGTTCAGGAAAACTAGATCGATCAATTGTACCTACACCAGCTGCTGCACCTAGCATTAATATTGGTGACTACCAAACGTTTGAGCTTGAGAACGGACTGAAAGTAATTGTTGTTCAAAACGAAAAGCTTCCACGCGTTTCTTACCAATTGTCAGTAGACCGCGATCCTATTTTCGAAGGAAAGAAAGCAGGATATGTGAGCATGGCAGGTTCTCTAATGAAAACGGGAACAACAACCATGTCGAAATCTGAAATTGACGAAGCAGTAGATTTTATTGGCGCAAGCATATCAACATATTCTAATGGAATGTACGGTGCTTGCTTGTCTAAGCACAGCGATAAGCTGCTTGGAGTGATGTCTGACATTCTTTTGAACCCTGCTTTTCCTGATGATGAGGTAGAAAAATTGCGTAAGCAAACACTTTCTGGTCTTGCTTCGTCAAAGACAAGCGCGAATGAAATCAGTGCCAACATTGTTCAAGCAATGGATTTCGGCACAGATCACCCTTACGGCGAGCAACAGACTGAGAAAACAACTGAAGCCATCACCCGCGCTGATCTTTTGAATTACTATAGCACTTATTTCCGTCCAAACATTTCATACTTGGTCGTTGTAGGCGACATCGATTTAGAAACAGCTAAAAGCCAAGCGAACAAGTACTTTGGTGGATGGGAAAAAGCAGATGTTCCAGAGCACACGTATGCTGCTCCTCAGCTACCTGCTGGAAACCGCGTTTGTTTTGTTCCTTTGAAAGGTGCAGTTCAATCTGTAATAGAGGTAACACAACCAGTACAAATAACACCCGGACATCCTGATGCCATTGCTGCTAGTGTGATGAACAACATCCTTGGAGGTGGCGTATTTGGTGGGCGACTCATGCAAAACTTGAGGGAAGACAAAGCATTCACTTATGGAGCGCGGGCTTCCTTTCAAACAGATGAAGTAGCCGGTAAATTTAGTGCTTCAGCTTCAGTTCGAAACGAAGTGTCTGATAGTTCCGTGGTAGAGTTCTTATATGAAATTGACCGCATGACGAGAGAAAAAGTTCAAGACACCTCTTTGCAGTTCATTAAGAACTACATGAATGGAAGTTTTGCGCGCAGCCTTGAATCTCCACAAACGATTGCGCGTTTCGCTTTGAACATTGAGCGTTACAACCTACCTAAAGACTACTACTCTACTTACCTTACTAAGTTAGAAGCTGTTACTACAGACGACGTTTTGCGTGTTGCGAAAGCGTATCTCAAGCCTGAAAACCTAAACATCACTGTTGTTGGTAATCGTGAAGAAGTAGCAGAAAGTCTGGCACAGTTTGCCGCTTCTGGAGAAGTTGAATTCTTTGATCTTTATGGCCAAACCTACAGTGAAATTCAGGCTGCCCCAGAGGGCATGACTGCTCTGGATGTTTTCAATAAGTACTATGAAGCCATTGGTGGAATTGAAGCTATTGGAAAGATTAATACCGTAATTGAGACTGGCACCATGAGTGTTGGCCCAATGGCGCTGAATTATGAGCGCAAATCAAAGGGAACTGACCAAATGATGATGTCTGTAACAATGGGCGGAAATGTGCTCCAAAAACAAGTTCTAGATGGAAATCGTGGGCAAGTTGAGCAAATGGGACAGGCAGTTGAAATGGGCCCTGAGGAACTTATTGAAGCGAAGATGCAAAATGACATGCTCTCATTGTTGCACCTTGAGAATTACAACATGTCAGCTGAATTGAAAGGCATCGGTGGTTTTGATGAGAAGCCAGTGTACGTTGTAGATCTGATGAAAGATGGCAGCGTGAAGTCAACGTACTACTTTAACATTGCCACTGGACTTCAAGTTCACACTGAGTCTATGCAAGAAACGCCTCAAGGCGACATGCCCATTACCGCAACCATTAAGAAATACACTGAAGCGCAAGGGGTTCTTTTCCCAAGTGAGTTAATTCAGGTTGCTGGACCTCAAACAATCGAAGTGAAATTGGACGAAATTCAAGTGAATAGAAGAATTTCTAGCTCTGAATTCAAAGTAAACTAAAACACACGAACACCCTTTTTAAAAGCCAGCGATCTCTTTGATTCGCTGGCTTTTTTTGTTTGAGATGAATGCTCTTAAAAGATTGTTCAAATCTCCCCAGGTGTTGCCTTCCAAAATTCAATGCAGCATTCTAACTTCGTTTGATGATGAAAATAGTTTTAAGCACAGGATTACTCATCTGCAGTGCGCTCTCACTTCTCGCACAAGGAGATGCCTTTGAAGGTGATTCTACCATTGTTTATTGGGGATGGGAAGTTGGAATTGAATCAGGCCTCATCTTTGGAAGTTCCGCTCCTTCCGCTGAAGCAGCAGCAAAGTTTGACAATGTAAAAGGTAATTTTGGTGTGGGCGTTTCAGCAGGCTTCTCAGCGAGCTTTCCGCTCTCTGAAAAACTAGCGCTTCGTCCCCAAATACTGTTATCCATTCTTCCCACAACAGTAACATATGATTTCGCCAACTTTAAAGAAGCAACACACGAGATTTATCCGCTCACTTGCGATATCCCAATTCACCTTGCAATCAACAACCCCCTTCATACACGGAAACTAGGCTTGTTAATTGGTCCGGCCATTGAATTTCGCATTCCAGCCCTCGAGAGTGGCCGGCCGAAAGCGAGCGCTGCAGTACTAAGAGTTGACATAGGTATTGCGCTGCCTAAATTATGGGGCCAGTCAGACATCCTAATCGAATTGGTCTACGGCGCAACAGTAACAAACATGCTCACCGGCGGTGATGATGTTTTTGACAGTTGGTATGAGAATGCGGGAAGACATCGCCTTGGATTGCGCATGAATTTCTATTGATCTCATAAATGACACTCCAAGGCTCACAGTGCAATTGGTCTATTATTCACAATGATCATCCAGTAAGTATCTCACCAGCATTGCGCAAATGGATTATTTTCGTTCAACTTTGTTTAGAAGAGACACAATGGATTAACGCTCATTCCGTTCATTCAAAAAGCGCACAAAATGTCTGATACCCTCGAAAAAATAGTAGAAATCACCGAAGGCACCATTGCTCAGCATGAAAACGTTGTGCTCAATGATGTCAATTTAACCATTGAACCAGGTGAATTCCTCTACCTGATTGGGAAAACCGGAAGTGGAAAGAGTTCACTTTTGAAAACGTTGTATGGTGACTTGCCCCTCTCTGATGGCACGGGAAATGTTTGCGGACATGATTTGACCAACCTCAAAAGAAAGAAGATTCCCTACTTACGCAGAAAACTAGGTATTGTATTTCAAGATTTTGAGTTGCTTACTGACAGAAGTGTGAATGACAATCTGCTTTTCGTTCTGAAAGCCACGGGATGGAAAAACAAGGTTGACATGAAGAAGCGCTGCGAAGAGGTACTTTCGAAAGTAGAGCTTGAAACAAAGGGATATAAAATGCCGCATGAGCTTTCTGGAGGAGAACAACAACGCATTGCTATAGCCCGCGCGCTCCTCAATGAGCCTGACCTAATTCTTGCAGATGAGCCAACCGGTAACCTTGACCCTACAACTACAGAGGGCATTCTTCAACTTCTCTTTCAAATTTCGAAAAGCGGTAAAGCCGTTTTAATGGCAACGCACGATTATGCTTCGATGAAAAAATTTGAATCGCGCACCTTGGTCTGCATGGACGGAAAGTTAAAGGATGCCGCAAGTATCAATCACTTCTCTGATTACGCATACAAGTAATCATGCGAATTAGTGTCATTGTACCCTGTTTCAATGCAGCTAGAACCCTCGAAAGCTGTTTAACGAGTATCGTTAAACAGACCGCTGAAGTTGAATTGATTGTAATAGATGGGGCGTCATCTGATCCTACAGAAGAAACAATTTCTCCCTTTATTTCTCAGATTGCGCATTACCGCTCAGAAAAGGATTCTGGTGTATATGATGCAATGAACAAAGGACTTGATCTTGCCTCAGGCGATTGGATTTATTTTCTTGGTGCTGATGATCAATTGACTTCAAAAAACTGCTTGGAAGCTCTTTTAGCTGATATTCCTGACGAAAGTGATCTGGTAATTGGAAGAACGCATAACCTCGCGCCTCGTCACCCTAAGGTTCCCGAATGGTATGAACCAAGGTGGAACAAAGAAATTCGCATTCGGAACATTGCACATCATCAAGGAACGGCATATCGCAAACGTGTTTTTAAAACGTACCGATTCCCTACTCAGTTCAAAATACTTGCTGATTACCATTTGAATTTATCACTCTTTTATGCAGGAGCAAAAGCTGAAATAAAGGATATTCATGTGGCGAATTGCGCTTCAGACGGATTGTCAAAGAACTTTAACACCGCTTTGTATCTGGAAGAGTGGCAAGTTAAAAAAGAGGTTCTATCCTATAAGATTTTATGGTATCAACCCGCTGTTTTAGCGATGAAGTACCTCCGCAAGAGACTTAGGTAATCAAGCGCGCGTTGCGCAGTTCATCTAGAATGACTTTGCTTTCAGTTTGCCATTTAAAATCCTTTTGGGCGCGCAATAAACCGGGCAAGAAAGCATCTTTACCAGCTGCCATTACAGACTCTACTCCTTGTGCAATATTCACAGGCGTGCATTCACTAATGACTGCTCCAATTTGATATTCTTCCATTACACGCTTGACTTCTGGCAGAGAGGTTGCCAGCACTGGTGTACCAGCATGCACGTAATCAAACAATTTATTCGGAAGACTGAAGTAGTAATTAAAATACAATCCTTTATCCAAACTCAATCCTACATCTGCCGCGCGCGTATAATGAACAAGTAAGTCATACGGCTGCTTGGGGAGCAAAGTAATTTGGCGTTCTAGACCTAATTCAATTCGAAGATTCACGGCTTGATTCCACTCCTCTCCTGCTCCAATGAGCAACAGAAGATAGTCTTCTGATAGGTGTTTCATGGCGCGAACAGCCTCCAAAACACCTCGGTCTTTATCCATAAAAGCGCCCTGGAGAAGAAGAATCTTTTTATCCTCAGGTAAGCCAAGCGCGGTTCTTGACATGGAAGCCTTGACCACTTTTAATTCCGGAACATTTCGAAGGACATTGACTTTGACATTGTATTTCGTTCTAAAAACATCTGCAATGCTCTCGTTCACAGTAAAAACATGCTTTAGGTTCGGGAAAACGAATCCTTCAATGCCTTCCCACACTTTTTTAGGGAGATTCCGTCCTGCAAGTCCGGCGGCTTCTGTAAAGTATTCATGACTATCATACAATAGCGGAATTTTTTTAATTTTAGCCACTAAGAATGCAGGCAATAAGGTGTCAAGATCATTGGCCCAGATCGCATCTGTCTTTTGGCCTAGTAGATAGAAAAACAACCTAATGTTAAGCGCTGCATAGAACAGGACGCCTCCGGTAAAAGGCAGGCTAAATCTCTTGACCTCATATGGACGTTCAAGCGGCTCTGAGCCCTCCATTTCTCTTCCAACCAGAGTAACATTCAAACCTGCATTCACAAACACATCACATTCTTTGCGAACGCGCTGGTCATGGACCAAGTCATTGGAAACAAGAACCGTGATGTGCTTCATTCACTTAGAGGCTTTCCTTTATTTGTTTGAGTACTTTTTTCGTGTAGTTGGGAAAATCACCTTGCATCATCCAGCCATAGTATCCAACATCTTTAGACAAGACCTCTTTCACAGACTTCCCTCTGTACTTCCCAAAGTTAAACACCGCTTCATCATTGTCATTGTATACAAGGCGTCCCATAAGGTCTGCATGTCTGTTCCGAGTGCAGAATGCATGAATTTGCTCCATGTCATTTGAGATGGCTATATCTTTCTTAGTGCGAATATCAATGGCACTCATGCCTTCATACCTGGCAATCTGTTCTTTGAATATTTCGAATGTAGCCATGGTATCTGGAAGTGCTTCGTGCGCACCATCCAATGACTTTCCACAATAGAACTTATAGCCTGCACTTAATGTACGCTGTTCCATGAGATGGAAAATCACTTGAGCATCAATAAGGTTTCGTCCTTCAATGCTAAAATCAACGCCCGCCCTAAGAAACTCTTCTGCGATTAATGGAATATCAAAACGGTTAGAGTTGAATCCACCTAAGTCACAATCATGCAAAAACTTGAAAAGTTTGGCTGCAATATCTTTAAAAGTAGGTGCGTCCTTGACGTCTTCATCATAAACCCCATGAATCATGCTTGACTCAACAGGAATAGGCATTTCAGGATTAACGAGAAAACGGTGCTCTTTCCCTAGCTTTTCTGGACGCGTGTGCAATGTGCCATCAGGCATCACTTTCACGAGTGCAATTTCAACAATGCGATCGCTCGCGACATTTGTTCCTGTTGTTTCCAAGTCAAAGAAAACAAGCGGACGTTTAAGGTTTAATTCCATAAGACTAAAGTACCAATTCGTGACAGATAGTAAGGCAAAAGGCAAGACAGAATTCAGACTTATTGACCGGAAAAAATAAAAATGGGGGGTTGTACATACCAAAGAGAAAAAGGAATGCGTTATCTAATTGGTAGAGTAGCAGGTCTCATTAAAGCTGAGACTACAAACAGGCAGAAAAGAAAACCCTTCCGGAATGGAAGGGTTTTCTGATTTTATACGGTATGTACAAGAAGCTTACTCAGCCCAAACCTTTACATACTGAGACTCCTCATAGATTGCTTTTTTCGTTACGGCATCATTTCGGTAATCAGGTCCTTGAACCAGTTTACGTGGTGATTGAAAAGCAAAATCTTGTCCTAAAACATATCCTTTAGCTTCCAGCGCAGCAGTCACCTCATTGGAGGCCAGTTTGTTTCTAAATGCGGTTAACTCGTCATTGCTTTTGAATCTGCTTGAAGGAACTTTCGAAGCACTTGACTCAACAAGAATCCGACATGCTCCATTCTCCTTGATCAGTTTCTCAATGTTGTCAATGAACTCTTCAAATGTCGCATTCACAGCTGCATCATTCCATTCACCCATATCATAGACAAAGTACCGCTGGTAATAAGCTTGTACATTGTCAAACATAGTACCTACAACATCATCTTCTTTGACCTCTTTTGGAGTATTCGGACGAATGTCACCTGGTTTTGTTTTCGGAGCTTCTTTTGGTTCTTCTTCAGAAGAAGCCGTAGCACCGCCCAAATTCACAGGAAGCAAATAAATTTCCTTTTCAATTTCATTATAAGCAGCATCACAAGGCACATTTATGAACTCTTCATGCACCATTACTTCGTTTGCGAAGTATTCAATTTTATATGAAATACAAGGAGGTAGAACAGCCACATAGGCGCCATCTCGAGAGCGAGGACGGTATTCTGTAACTTCTCCTGTTTCTTTATTCGTTACGAGAAGATAAGTATCTTCAGGAAGCTCTTCACCTTGAGCAGCATAGATGAATCCTTTCAACACAGACAAGTCTGGTTCAACTGGACTATCTGGCATATCTACTACATAGATGTCTTTCAGACCCTCACCTTCTTCTTTTCTAGAAGAGTAATAAGCACGTTTCCCATTGGCTGTTGGCACGAAGAAAACATCATCATCTACGGTATTCACGGGATAACCAATATTCACAGGTGCAGACCATTCACCGTCTTCACCCAAAGTAGAATAAAAGATATCGAATCCGCCCATGCTACTGTGGCCACTAGAAGAAAAATAAAGTGTATTTCCGTCAGCTGAAAGGAAAGGAGAATCTTCTTCCCAAGGTGTATTAATTACATCGCCAACGTTGAGTGCTTTTGACCACTCACCGTTTGGAAGTTTCACACAACGGTAAATATCTCTTCCGCCTTTACCACCTTTACGGTCACTCACAAAATAGAGCAAACGGTTGTCAGCAGATACGGTTACGTGAGTTTCCCATGCATCTGTATTAATGTTCGATCCAAGTTTCTCTGGATCACTCCATGTTTCACCAACAAGCACAGATTTCCAAAGCTGTCCATCACCTGCCTCGTCAAAATACAAATAAAGTTCTTGTCCGTCTGGTGAAACACCAATCGACGCAGCGTTATCATCTGTATTTATGTTCAACAATTCGGGATCCAACCAGTTACCGGATTGGTCCTTGTATGAAACGTAAATATCTTCTTTGAACTCACCTGTATTTGGATCATTGATGAATTGGTTTGTACTATCAGAGCGCATTCTTTTCGAAGTAAAGAACAACGCACTTTCATCAATAGCGATTACCGGGCTGTAATCATTACCTTCCTTATTTATGACTGGACCTACGTTTGAGATCAAGAAGTTTTGAGGATTCGATACTTGGTACTTTGCGTTATTGCACATCTCTATTCGACGCTTTGCCAAATCATAGAGACGGTGCTTTTCCGGCAAGATTTTCAAGAGCTTGTTGTACTCAGAAATAGCATTGTCCATTTGGTAATCTAGATGGTACACCTCTCCTAGGTAGAACTTAGACTCAACAGGCACCGCTTTTTCTTTCGGATCATAGGGATCATAATTGCCATTGACTTTTTGTTTCGCAGCAAATTCCAAAAACGGAAGGGCTTTGAGTTTATCATTGGCAGATTGCAGGTAGCAATAACCGATTTTATAGTTGACGTTGGCGTTTGTTTCGTAACCGGTTTGGTAGATTTCTTGCCAGATATCAATAGATTGATTCCACAATTTCTCTTCCATTAACTGATTAGCCTCTAGGAATTTAGAGTTGTAATCACCATTGGACATTTGGGCAAATGCACCTTGTATGAGTACCAGCATCAAGGAAGCAAGCAATAATCGTTTCATTAATAGCATATTGGCTTAGTGATGCTAATTTAGTTGAATTCCTTTCGATTTACCAATCATTATCCCCTTTTTACCAAAGTGCTCTGTTCACATCGAATTGTTCAAGGTAATCAGCAACTCTTCTAACGAAGCTTCCGCCCAACATTCCGTCTACCACTCTGTGGTCATAACTGTGTGACAGAAACATCATGTGACGCACTGCAAGAACATCTCCATCAGGTGTTTCAAGCACTGCTGGCTTTTTGCGAATGGCTCCCAGTGCAAGGATTGCAACTTGAGGTTGATTGATAATAGGTGTCCCCATCACATTACCGAACGTTCCAACGTTTGACACGGTGTAGGTTCCACCTTGAATGTCATCTGGAGAAAGCTTATTGGTCTTGGCTTTCCCAGCCAAATCATTTACTGCTTTTGCAAGCCCCACCATATTATACCGGTCAGCGTTGCGAATTACAGGAACAATGAGGTTTCCGCTTGGAAGTGCGGCTGCCATGCCTATGTTGATGTCTTTTCTAATAATGACACGGTCTCCGTCAACGGAGGCATTCACTCCAGGGAAATCTTTTATGGCTTTTGCTACAGCCTCAATAAAGATGGGTGTGAAAGTGAGTCTTTCTCCTTCGCGTTCCTCAAATTCTTTCTTCATTTTGAGTCTCCAGTTCACCACATTAGTTACGTCAGCCTCAACAAAAGACGTTACGTGTGGGGAGGTCTGAACAGATGAAACCATGTGATCTGCAATCATTTTCCGCATGCGATCCATCTCAACGATTTCGTCATTAGGACCTACACTGATTTTAGAAGCTGGTCTTGGTTTTGGGGCTGCAACGTTAGGAGCCGCAACGCTAGGAGATGAAGCTGCTACTTGAACAGGTGCTGCTGTTGCCGCAGGTACATTTCCTCTATTGGCCACATAAGCTAAAATATCTTTCTTGGTTACTCTTCCTTCTGAGCCAGAACCGTTTACTACTTCCAACTCGGACATTGCAATGCCTTCTTCTTTGGCTATGCTTCGTACAAGCGGTGAGTAAAATCTACCACTAGGACCTGTCTTTTGAACAACTGCCCCATTTGACAGAGGAGCGCCTACTGCTTCTAAAACTTCAGCTTCTGGTGTAGCTTCTAACGCAACTCCCTTTTCTGAAGGGGCTGCTGCTGGTGTTGCTGCGCTGTCTCCTGCTTGTCCGAAAATTGCAATCGGTTGCCCTACGGCTACCACATCACCTTCGCTCACAAGCATTTTGATTAACACTCCATCTTCAGGAGCAGGCACTTCAGAATCAACCTTGTCTGTAGCAATTTCTACAATGGGTTCATCTGCTTCAACCTGCTGCCCCTCTTCAACGAGCCATTTGATGATGGTTGCTTCTGCAACACTTTCGCCCATTTTGGGCAAGAGAATTTCCGTTTGTGCCATAGTACCTTCGCTTTTAAGGTCCCACAAAATTACACGATTTTCTGGTACTGAAAAGGTTTATTGAATGGGTCTTATCAACGAACCCTGTCTCCCAAGTGCTCGAAATGCCGAACAAGCAGAATGAAATCCTTTCGCACCCGATAATCACGTGCATATATCAGGTTCATTCTCTTCAATGTATCTTGGTTCTGAGGCCCCGGAGGCAACCCTAAAGCCGCTGACAATGTTGCTTTCCTCAAAGTAGGAAGTCCTTGTGGCTGGGAATCTGCCTTAGCATACCCCACCCAACTGGCGAGTCCGAATAAGACCTTAAAAATATTTTGCAGAAACCCAAGTTTTCTTTTTACGAAGAAGATTGAAAACGGCAAAGAAATCAAAAGTGTAAGCGAAATAAGGGCATCAAACACCCGTTTGTTCCTTTTATTGGCACTTTTATGCACTCCATTCGCCTCTAACATGAATAAATCTCCATTGGAATCAATGCTGTTGCTTCCTATCATGTAGAGCGTATCTGAAGGCGCAATCTTGTATTCCAGCCCCTCAGATGAAGATTTACTCATTATGTCAATTGTTTGAGCAGAACTCACATCTTTTCCGCTGAAAATCACCTCATCAATCCCATGAACGCGCAAGACTTCCTCAAGCTGATCAATTTCTCCAATGTGCACATCTGAGCGCATTCCATCTGGGGCTACCCCTACCCACCAGGGTTCTTGAACCCGGGTTTGAACCAGCAACGCTTCTATTCGATTAATCTCAGAACTGCTTCCAACAATGGCATACCGCTTACTTTTATTCCCTTCCCATGCAAAACCACTGGGCGAAATCAAGTTGAAAATCACCCTCGAAATCACGTAATAAACGACTGACCAAGCACCACCTAGCAAGACCAATGCGCGAGAAAAACGCCAGTCTTCTGGAAACAGTGAATAGCCTAACAATACCAATACACCTCCAATAAGCGCACCTCGAATAATCTTGAACATACTCAGCGGACGGTCATATCCACCAGAGAAAAAAACCGAAAGCATCCAAACCAGGGTGTAACCTGTAAGCGCCACTTTTGTTAAGGTAGAATCGAAAATCTTGTGCTGTACATCTGCGTAATACTCTTTCAATAACCAAACCCCAAGCAAAAGCAGCGCAGCATCTAACAAGGGCAACCATACTTGTTTGACAAAACGAGAAATGACCGCGACCGCAGCTCTTGCGTATATAGCCAGGTTAATGAGTGATGAAAAGAGTTTCGCATTTCGCTTAGAAAAATGCTTTCGAGCAAAAATGATCATCGCTTGGTAGAACACAAACACATAGTTCAAGCTTCCTTTCTTAGTGCTTTCGCCCTTGTAATGAATGATGCGCGTTTCAGGGAAGTAATAGTTCTCATAGCCGCCTTGGATAATCCTCCAGCTCAAATCAATGTCTTCGCCATACATGAAAAAAGCCTCATCTAGCATGCCCACTTTCTCTAGCGCCGTTTTCCGCATCATCATAAACGCACCGCTGAGAATTTCAACTTTGTTCGTCTCATGCTCGCTCAAGTAGCCCATGTAATAATGGTTGAACTTCTTGGTACGCGGAAAAACCCGATAAATGCCACTAATTTTGCAAAACGATACCCAGGGCGTTGGTAATCCGCGTTTACTTTCAGGAAGAAACGTGCCTTTTCCGTCTACCATGCGCACGCCCAAGCCACCGGCATTTGGATGGACATCCATAAAATCAACCACCTTGTGGAAGGTATCTTCTTCAACAACAGTGTCTGGATTTAGCAGAAGCACATATTCTGCATTGCTCACCAACATGGCTTGGTTGTTCGCCTTTGAAAAACCAACATTGTCTTTATTTGCGATCAGCTTTACCCAAGGAAACCTGTTTTGAACCATTGCACAGGAGCCATCAACACTTTGATTGTCTACTACGTAAACGTCGGCATCCAAATGCGCAATGGCTTTCTCTACGGAAAGTAAACATTGTTCGAGGAAATACTCCACGTTGTAATTGACTATGATGATGCTGAGCTTCATCCTCTCTTGGCTAGGTTTTCGTAAGGTAGTCTCTGTTGGATTGACCTTGCTAAGGTTACTTCATCAGCATATTGCAATTCATCACCAACAGCAACGCCTCTGGCAATGGCCGTTACTTGAACGTCGAAACTAGCCAATTTCTTATAAAGATAGAATGCCGTTGTTTCTCCTTCCATGGTTGTGCTTAGGGCGAAAATAATTTCAGTCACTTCCCCTTTTCGCACCCGATCAACCAGTCCTTCTACATTTAAGTCAGATGGCCCAACGCCATCCATGGGAGAAATAACCCCGCCTAAAATGTGGTATCCACCCCTGTATTGATCTGTTCCTTCAATGGCCATTAGCTCACGAATGCCTTCAACCACACAAACCGTACTTAGGTTTCGCAATGGATTGCTACAAATTTCACACTGGGCGCTATCTGAAAGATTAAAACACGTTTGGCAGGCTTTGATTTCTTCTTTGAGCTTAACGAAAGCGCGGGAAAACCGGGCTACTTCCTCGTCTTCGCGTTTTAACAAATGAAGAACAAGCCGCAAAGCAGTCTTTTTACCTACCCCTGGCAACGAAGCCATTTGATCTACGGCTTCTTCTATGAGTCTTGATGAAAATTGCACAGTGACAAAAGTACACTTTCAACGTTCACATTGAATCAAAGTGCCTGTGCTTTTGCAGAATCCTCAGTTCAATTGCTGAAAACTTTATGCGTACCCACTTTTCTGAACCAAGTGTTTCTTGCACCTTGCCTCTGAACTCCTATAACTTGAGTAAATGAGTGCTACACTTATGCTGGCCATTATTGGCTTCTATTTTCTTGTCTTGGTTGTCATTTCCAAGTTAACCTCGAAAAACGAATCCAATTCGAACTTCTTTTTAGCCGGGAAGAGCGCTCCCTGGTACCTTGTGGCATTTGGAATGGTGGGCGCTAGCTTGAGCGGAATCACCTTCATTAGTATCCCCGGAAAAGTGGGAGCTATAAATGAAGCTGGAGAATTTGTTGAGCAGTTTGCCTACATGCAGATGGTTTTAGGGTACCTAGTTGGGTATCTTTTCGTGGCTTTTGTGCTCATGCCTGTGTATTACAAGCTAAATGTTACTTCCATATACACCTACCTTCAAAAACGTTTCGGCCAAGCGGCGTATAAAATGGGGGCCTTCTATTTCCTGATTTCTAGAACAACGGGAGCTGCCATTCGTCTTTTACTTGTGGCAAATGTCCTTCAAGAGTTTGCCTTTAATGAACTCGGTGTTCCTTTCGCTGTAACCGTTGCAATCTCCATCGCGCTCATTTGGGTATACACTTTTAAAGGTGGAATAAAGACCATTATCTGGACAGACACCTTGCAAACCTTGTTCATGCTTATCGCCCTTGGAATGGCATTGTACATCCTAACTGACGCCTTGAACACGTCTGATATTGGACTGGTACAAACCATTACTGACAGCGGAATGGGGAAATGGTTCTTCTTTGATAATTTCTCCACTTCTGGAAATCATTTCATCAAACACTTTCTTGGTGGGATGTTCATTACCATTGGCATGACGGGGATGGACCAAGACATGATGCAAAAGAACTTAGCGTGCAAAAACATCAAGCAAGCGCAGCTGAACATGGTGAGTTTTTCAGGCGTCTTACTGATTGTCAATTTTCTATTTCTTGCGCTCGGAGTGCTTCTATTCCTATTTGCAGCACAACAAGGCATTGACATTCCAATGAGTGACACCGGAAAACTGCGCACAGATCTGCTTTTCCCTGAAATAGCACTTCGTTCTAACCTTTCACTGGCCATGAGTGTATTCTTTTTACTCGGATTGATTGCCGCAGCGTACTCAAGCGCTGACAGCGCGCTCACTTCGCTTACCACTTCAGTATGTGTAGACTTTTTAGACATTGAAAAGAAAGAAGAGCGCGCACAGATTAGAATCAGAAAACGGGCCCACATCGGGATGTCATTCGCGCTGTTTTTTGTGGTGCTCATCTTACATTATACATTAGACTTATCTGCCATTGGTCAGCTCATCTTCTTAGCAGGTTTCACCTACGGACCGCTGATTGGGCTTTTCACTTTCGGCTTGTTCACCAAGAAAAGAACCAATCCCACTGCCTTTCCCATCATTGCTGTTTTAGCCCCAATTCTTACCTACATCTTTGTTTCGAACAGCAAGGAATGGTTTGATGGTTTTGTTTTTGGTGCGCTTCACATCGTGCTGAATTCTGTTCTAACGTTTGGCCTTTTATATTTATCGACCTTATTCATGACTCCATCAACTGAAAAAAGCGGTCAACTACTAGATAGTTAACCGCTAATTTCATGAACTGAATTCTTAACTTTGCAACAGATTATTGTGGCTACCTCATTTCAACGAAGACAACAATGCAAGAAGCATCCGAACTTATATCAAGGCTATCCGAATCTGCAACATTGGCTATGGCGCGCATCAGTCGAGAACTCAAAGCGAAGGGACTTGATATCATTTCATTGAGTTTAGGCGAGCCTGATTTCAACACTCCTGACTTCATTAAGGAGGCAGCGAAAAAAGCCATTGATGATAATTATTCGCACTACCCTCCAGTGAACGGATATGTTGAATTGAGAGAAGCGATTGCAATGAAGTTCAAGCGCGACAACAATTTAGACTATACGGCAGATCAGATTATTGTTTCTACAGGCGCGAAACAGTCACTTGCGAATATTGTGTTAAGCCTCGTGAATGAAGGGGACGAAGTATTGCTTCCTGCTCCATATTGGGTAAGTTACAGCGAGATGGTGAAAATTGCTAATGGAATTCCTGTAGCGGTAACTACAACCATAGAAGACGACTTCAAACTTACAGCTGCCCAGCTTGAAGCTGCTATTACGTCAAAAACGAAATTGATGATTTACAGTTCCCCTTGCAATCCGAGTGGATCTGTTTATACAAGAGAAGAACTTGAGTCTTTGGCCGTTGTTTTGAGAAAGCATCCACAGGTTTTAGTTGTGAGTGATGAAATTTACGAATTGATCAACTTCACCGGCGCCCATGCCAGCATGGGTACATTAGACGGAATGTATGATCGAACCATCACTGTGAACGGCGTGTCAAAGGGTTTCGCTATGACAGGATGGAGATTGGGATACCTTGGCGCTCCTCTCTGGATCGCGCAGGCTTGCGCTAAGATTCAAGGACAATTTACAAGTGCTCCTAGTGGGGTCTCTCAAATGGCAGCCAAAGCAGCTGTTGAAGCTGACCCTTCTGCGGTTGACTTTATGAAAGAGGCTTTTTTAAAGCGAAGAGACCTTATGATTGAAGGCCTGAGTATGATTGATGGATTGAAAATCAACGTTCCAAAAGGCGCTTTCTATATTTTTCCTGACGCCTCTTCTTACTTTGGCAAATCTGATGGTACTTCGGTAATTAACAATGTAACAGAACTGTGCAATTACTTGCTCGAAAAAGAACACATTGCATTGGTTACTGGCGAAGCTTTTGGAGATCCGAATTGCTTCAGAATCTCTTACGCGGCAAGCGAAGCAGAATTGAAAGAAGCCATCAATCGCATCAAACGTGCACTTGATCAATTGAAATGATAAAAAAGTATACACCAGAGATTACACCGCAGGAACTTGAACAGCTGTTTGAGGAATTCAACGGCATGAAGGTATTGGTCATTGGTGATGTAATGATTGATGCCTATTTATGGGGTAAAGTAGACCGCATTTCGCCTGAAGCTCCTGTTCCTGTTGTTCAAGTAAAAGAGCGCGAAAACAGACTTGGTGGAGCTGCTAACGTAGCGCTTAACCTCATGAGCCTTGGAGCGGTACCTATCATCTGCTCCGTAATTGGACAAGATGAAAAGAGCACACTCTTTGATGAATTGCTTGTGAAACGCGGGTTCTCGTCAGATGGAATTTTCAAAAGCGATGCCAGAGTTACAACGGTAAAGACACGGGTCATCAGTGGCGGACATCACTTGCTTCGCGTTGATGAAGAAAGCACCAAAGAGCTGAATGCTTCAGACGAAAAGGCTTTTATTGCCCTCTGTAAAAAGGTCATTTCGGCGCATGCGATAGACGTAATTATCTTTGAAGACTACAACAAAGGAGTTCTGACGAAAAACGTAATAGAAGCAATTTCTGTATTCGCCAAAATCAAAAACATTCCCACAACTGTAGACCCTAAGAAAGAACATTTCTTTGATTACCAAGGAGTGACCATGTTCAAGCCTAATTTCAAAGAATTGGTTGAAGGTGTGAAGGTTGAAGTTGAAAAGGCAGATGACGTAGGAATTCTCAGTGCTATAAAAACGCTTGAAAAAGCCTTAAATAATCAGATTTCTTTGGTCACCCTTTCTGAACGTGGTGTTCTTGTGAAAGAAGGAGAAAACGTCATTTTAATTTCTGCTCACTCTAGAGAAATCTTAGATGTATCAGGAGCAGGAGACACGGTAATCAGTGTGGCTTCATTGGCATTGGCAAAAAAATGTTCGCCCTCAGTCATTGCTGCATTAGCGAATCTTGCAGGCGGATTGGTTTGCGAAAAAGTAGGTGTCGTGCCTATCAATAAGGCAATCCTTCTCTCTGAGGCAAAGAAACTCATTGCTAAATGAGTTTGCATAAATTTAGAGAAAGAGCCAATCTGTTTCTTTACGGAAACAAAGAAGTTGTTTTAGGTACTGGGAAAATACTGAACATCATTGTTTCCCTTATTGCCATTGCTACGTTGGTTTACTATTATGGATTTCAGCTAGATGCTGAAACAAGCGAAAAACTCTTGATGGTTATCAAGTTTTCTTTTCTCTTCTACGTTGTGCACTACGTATTCCGATTCATCTATGACTTTCACCCCATTGTCTTTCTGAGGCAAACCTGGTTTGAAGGTGTTTTGATGTTCTTACTGACCATTGAGGGGATCTCATATAATTTGTTTGATATTCTCATTTTTGAGCGAATAGCCCAATACTTAGGGGTCATAAATTTCACTGATCTGAGTACATTGTTCATCCAGATCTACTTCCTCATTGCCGTTATAATTGGACTTGGTAAAGGAGGAAATGTACTTCCCAGATTCAAACTGAATCCCGCACTGATCTTTATTGCCTCTTTTGCCATCATTATTTTTGCCGGCACAGGACTCCTTATGTTGCCCGAAATGTCAAACACTTTGCATGGCATGAATTTCTTAGACGCACTCTTCACCTCCACAAGTGCATCATGTGTTACAGGCTTGATGGTTGAAGACACACCCTCTTTTTTCACCTTCAAAGGACAAGTCGTCCTGCTGATCCTGATCAAACTTGGCGGATTAAACATCATTGCATTTGGCTCCTTTTTAATGCTCGCAGCGCGCTTTGGCTTGCAAGTGAAACAGCATGATGTAATTGAAGATTTCGTCAATAAAGATACTTTTATAAGTGCCAAAGACATGCTGCGAAAAGTCATTATCTGGAGCTCAGGTATTGAAATTATTGGAGCAGTTATGATGTTCTTTCTTTGGGATCAGAACATTCCTTTCAAAGGCAATGGAGATAAGATTTTCAGTTCCATATTCCATTCTGTTTCGGCCTTCAACAATGCAGGAATTTCTCTTTTCTCAGACGGATTATACACTGAGGCTGTTCGTCACAATTACTTCATCCATTGGATGGTAACAATTCTGGTTTTCTTTGGAGCACTGGGAATGGTTGCCGTATTTGATCTATTCGATTATAAGTCGCTGCGCGAACGAATGAAAGCCCCTTGGAAGCGCATTCGATTCATGACCAAAATTGCACTTTACTTTTCCATTGGCTTGGTTTTAATTGGATCTGTTGGGTATTTTTTCTTAGAGTACAATGGAACATTGGCAGGCATGGATCTTTTCGCAAAAATTACTACTTCTGTTTTCCAGAGTGTAACCAGAACAAGTGGATTCAACTCAGTAGACATTGGAGCAATAGGGGTCCCTGGATTATTCATGTTGATTATTCTGATGTTCATTGGGTCAAGCTCAAGCTCAACAGGCGGTGGAATTAAAACAAGCACGTTCGCCATTGTGGCTGCTGATGTGCTTGCCACCATTAAAGGCGCTCCAAATACGGAGCTCTTTAAGCGAACTATTTCGCCCATCTTAAAATCCAGAGCTTACTCTGTGCTGCTGTTCTTCATTGTATTCGACGTATTGGGAATCTTCATTCTCTCAATTTCAGAATCAGAAATATTAGCCATGGAAGGAAGAGATTTACTAGACTTGGCTTTCGAAGAGGTTTCAGCACTCGGAACGGTTGGTCTCTCTACGGGGATCACATCTCTCCTTTCACCGATCGGGAAAATCACCATCATTGTAAGTATGTTTATTGGAAGAGTAGGAACGTTAACCGTTGCATTTGCTGTTGGAGTTAAGCTCATTTCAAAAAACTATAAATACCCTGAAGGACATACTATGGTTGGCTGATTGGCATCTAATTGCGCTAACAGAAAACATTTTACCTTTGAATCTACTTATAAATGCAAACGCCTATTGAAAATGAACTACGCATTTTCAAAGCAGAAATAACATCATCTTGGGAACAAAAATAACACCGTACGAAGCAGCCGAAGACCGTGCAAAAAAAGAGCAAGTGGCAGAAATGTTTGACAACATTGCCCATTCTTATGACCAACTGAATCATCTTCTTTCTTTCGGTATTGATATTCGTTGGAGAAAAAAAGCGATTAAAATGCTGAAGAAACTGAACCCTGAGCGCGTGATGGACGTTGCTACTGGAACAGGTGACTTTGCCATAGAAGCAGCACGCATGGGTGTGAATGCCAAAGAAATCATTGGTGTTGACATTTCGAATGGAATGCTTGACGTAGGAAGAATAAAACTCAAGAAAAAAGGAATGGAAGGGTTAATTGACCTGCGCTATGGCGACAGTGAAAACCTGCCATTTGAAGACCATTACTTCGATGCTTATACGGTTGCTTTTGGTGTGAGAAACTTTGAAAATCTTGAAAAAGGATTAGTAGACATGTTGCGTGTACTCAAGCCAGGAGGTACTGGATTTATTTTGGAATTTTCAAAACCTAAATCATTCCCATTCAAGCAGATGTATTGGTTCTATTTTAAAGTCATTCTTCCAATTGTAGGAAAACTTGTTTCTAAAGACAATCGAGCATACACCTACTTACCAGAATCTGTTCAGGCATTTCCTCAAGGAGATGAGTTCCTCGCTATTATGACAAAATGTGGCTACATCAATGTGAATCGGAAAGCACTTACAGGTGGAATTGCAACCATTTATACCGGTGAAAAGATAGCCTAATGACCATTACTGTTTCTCCTTCTGATCTTGAAGGAACCGTTAGAGCACCCGGTTCAAAAAGCCTCATGCAACGGTTTATTGTTGCCGCCCTTCTTTCAGAAGGGTATTCAACAATTCACAAGCCCGCTGAAAATGATGATTCTTTCCATGCTTTAAAATGCGCCGCATTGCTGGGGGCAGAGGCTGAATTGTTAGAAGAAAAAATCATTATTGAGGGCGGAAAACAACATCCTCCAGCTCCCTTAAATGTAGGTGAATCTGGATTGGGAATGCGCTTATTTGCGCCCGTAGCAGCCATGGCTGGTTTTCCCGTTACTTTAACGGGCGAAGGAAGTTTACTCACTCGATCCCTAACTGCATTCGAAAAAGTTTTTCCTCAAATGGGTGCTACAATAGATACCACAGAAGGACATCTTCCTGCAATTATTGAAGGCCCGCTCAAAGGAGGAACAATCACATTAGATGGTTCCGTAAGCAGTCAGTTTCTGAGTGGCCTATTAATGGCTTTGCCCTTGGCGAAGGAGGATAGCATTCTGGTTGTGAATGAACTAAAAAGTACTCCGTACATAGACATGACCATTGAAGTGCTCAAAACATTTGGCATTGAAATTCAACACGAAGCATACAAACGATTTACCATTCAAGGAAAACAGAAGTACATCGCAGCTGAAGTAGAAGTTGAAGGAGATTGGAGCGCCGGAGCTACTTTATTAGTTGCTGGAGCTTTAGCCAGTAAGAAAGGCGTGCTGATTGAAGGGTTGGGAAACAATTATACGCAAGCTGACAGGGCCATCACAGGTCCTTTACTTTTTGGTGGAGCCAAGTTGATGCACCTTCCCAATGGCATTCGCGTTCAAGCGAACAAATTGAAATCATTCAACTTCGATGCCACTGACTCTCCAGACTTATTTCCTGTTTTGGCCGCATTGGCCGTTGGTGGAAAAGCACCTTCCACTATTACTGGAGTTGGCAGGTTGAAGCACAAAGAAAGTGACCGAGGATTGGCTATCCAAACAGAATTTGCAAAGGCGGGCATTCAAGTTGACTTGAATGGGGATGCAATGACCATTCATCCTGGAACACCAAAACCCTGCACCATAGACAGTCACAATGATCACCGCATAGCGATGGCAGCTGCATGCCTTGGCATGATTGGCGGACCAATACGTATTGAACGTGCTGAGGCCATTTCGAAATCTTACCCGGGATTCTTTGAGGACTTAAAAGACCTAGGAGCACAGTTAAAATAAGGAATCAAGAGCCCTTCTTGAATACCTCAACTTCTTTCATCTCCTTCACTAAATCAGTAAACAATCCTTTGAAGCGCGTCGCACGGACCATGTGATTGTCTATCCAATGGTAATTACCTCCTCTAGGTTTCCCCATGAGCAATCCGTGGTAAGGAATCTGATGCTTGGCGAGCCATGCTTCAGTAACTTCTCTATGCTCCTCAGTGCGGGAGGTGAAAAAAGTCATGATATGTCCTTCATCGTACCATTTCTGCATGGTTTCCAAGGCATCTGGAAAAGGCTCACAGGTCGCCATTCTTTCAGGCTGCTCATTTGGAACATCCTCTGTTATGGTGCCATCAATGTCAATCAGGTAGTTTTTCACTCCTTCTGCCAACACCGGGGAAGCTTCATTTCCTTGGTCGTCAGTAGCTACTTTAAGGTCACGGGACATACTAAGTGTGTTTATAACACTAATCTAATAAACCTAGATTAGAAATCAACATTTGCATTCAAGAACATCACTAGTTTTATGAAACCACAAGCATTCCAGGCTCAAATGCAGGAAACTGTTCAATGAGTTTTTGAATGAGATTTCCTTCAACAGCACTTTCCAACGCAAAGAAGTTCTGTTCACGTTCTTGTGGATTGCCATTCGGGAATAAAGTTGCCTTAAGTTGAATCAATTGATTGATAGAAGTATCATTTTTCACTTTCAAGGCGCGGTCCATTGCTTTTTCCAACCTTTCAAGCTCTTTCATTTGTTTTGCCAGAACACCTTCTCCTTTGCCTCTCAATGTTGGGTCTACCAACTGAAGCTTTAGAAGCACCTCATCAAAGAGGGCTTTCGTTTGATTTTTCGCATCGTCAAGCGAAGTAGAAACAGAGGCGTTCTTCTGCACCCACATCGCTATTAGGTCTTCCTCTCTTGTTTGCAAATCAACCAATTCAACATTGAGTTTGGTCAATTTCTTCACTTGATGCCCAGCAAGAATAGTGGCCCCATTTCTTGGCATAAGCACCGGATACGGCACTTCAAATTGGTCAAAAACACCTTTAAGCTGGAGCCAGTAGGCCAATTCACCAGGACCACCCACATAGATTAAGTTTGGTAAAATCACTTCTTGATATACCGGTCTCAAAACTACATTCGGACTAAACCTTTCTGGATAAGCTGATAACTCTAACAAAAGTGCCTCGATCGTCCATTCTAGATTGGTTCCTACCGCCGTGATCATGCCTTGCTCATGTGTAAGCCTCAGCCTCGCATTGTCTGTTAAATAAAACAGGTTAATATCCCGTGCAGAAATTTGCTCATTAAGTCCGTTCGCTTTCAACAAAGAACTCATTCCTTCAGTTGCTGTCTTCCCAATGCCTTGCGTAACCTCCTTCGTCATGCAGGAGGTAAACATCTGTTTCAGCTTCTGGTCATCTGCGTCAAGAACAATTACCCCTTCGTCTCCAAACAGCTCATTGACCAAGAAGCGTGTAGCTTCTGATAGGTTACGTTGCTCAGTGTACTCTTTAAAGAGCAAATACCGCGTGTTGGTCTCATCCCAGCGCATCACTTTTGCCCACTCTTCCAAAACATCTGAAAGTGCATCTGTAGACATTCGCCCAACGGCTCCCTGCTCTTTCGCTTCCCAATGAAAAGATTCTTTAAAGGCTGAAAAGTGGTTGATTTCTGCTAAATCGTGGTCTTCACTCGCCATCCAATAGACCGGAACGAATGTTTTACCTGGAATTTGCTCATTCATCGCTTTCGAAAGCCCGATGGTGTGTGCAATTTTATATATGAAAAAGGCCGGACCTGAAAAGATCCCTAGCTGATGCCCTGTTGTGACTGAATACGTATTCCCCAACCCCAGTTTCGCAATGTTAGACATAGACTCAGGTGAGGCCAGTCCTTTATTCTGATGTGTCAAAGATGCCACAAGAACCGAACGTTTTTCAGCTTCAAACGGCCTTTCTTCGGCATAGGTTCTAATGCCTTGAAGGGTAGGATAATGATTGATAAATGGTTTTAAAGAAGAGTCTTGGGTCAACAGACGTTTGAAAACATCGCTTGATGATTTCGACTCAATGTAAGGTATGTGGTTCCAGCGCATAGCGCGAAGGTAGTAAGGGAAAAAGAAAAATTACCTCAACAAATTAACTGAACCCAAGTGAGTTTTCGTAATCCACTCTCCATCAAGAACTTGAACATCATAGGAAAGTTCCCAGGCATATACATTGGCCGGGTGCGTTTTTCCGCTCCTATCAAGCCCATCCCAACCTATATTTACATCTGTTGTTAAGAATAACAGCTCTCCCCATCTGTTGTAAATACAGAATTTGTACCCTGCAAAGGAAGGAACAATTGGAAAAAAGAAGTCATTGTCTCCATCTCCGTTTGGAGTGAAAGCATTTGGAATATAATAGGCCGGCTCTTCAGGAGTAACATCGATAGTATCCTCTTCTGGAACTCCTCCTTTGTCTTCGTTTGCAGCGGTGGTTTCCACCGGAATTTCAACCATTCTGAAATTGTCTACGAAGTAGTAAGAGATCACCGGATTTGTTCCTTCCATTGGCTGTATATTTTTATCATCATCGTTTCCGAAAACACCTATTGTCATGTGCGATAAAGCCTCATTGGCTATAAAGCTGAATGAAAACTCTACCCATTCACGCTCGTATAGAATACTTTGAATAATAAAATTTGGCGTAATATCAAGAGGCGTATTTGAGATTTGATTTGGGGCACCAACTGTAAAACCAACTCCTAGGTCATTGGAACCTAAGCCGCTCAAAGAGTTTGATGTTACCGCGCCATTGGTGATATTGAATGTTACTTGGTATTTTTTACCTGGCTCAAGATGTGTATCCAACTCAACCGAAAGGTACTCCCGCTTGTTGGTTCCTTTTATTCCTGTTGCAATAAAGCCCATTATCGCGTCCCCGTCATACGGGTCAACTAACGCAACTGGGGTTTCTGGAAGATCTCCCGCAAGGCTTCCATTGCGATGAAAGTAATCTGGACTTGCATCTATGCTTGCAGCGTTCGTCCAAGCATTTACTAAAGACCATTCACCCATCTCAGAAGGCATCCCAGAATTAAGTTCGAAGCTAGGATTAGGAATCTGGGCTAAACAACTCAATGAGATAAAGATGGAAAGACTAAATAGGTAAGTGGACTTTGAACGCATGTGTCTTTAATTCAAATTTAAAAATACACATAAATGGTTGGGCTTCAAAACCTAATTCGCATGAATTTTAGTAGGCGCGCATTCTAACTTTCATTTTCAGTTCCTTTAGTTGCATAAAAAAAGGAGAGCTCCGTTGAGCCCTCCTTTTACCTTAACCAAAACAACTTTAGAATTTTCTATCCAAGAACCTTGCAGGATTACTCGGTAGAATCGAACTAAAACTCTCATTATAAAAACTCAATTACTCCTTGATTTGTTGTATTCGAAATCAAAAAAAATGTGAATTGCTTTACAAGAGTTGCAGAAAATCGAACGAAGGTTATTGGGGGAGAGAATACTAAACGGCAAGATTATTTACCAAAAAGATACATGACTCCTGCGTTTCCGCTCAGGAGAATGCTCTGGTATTCTACACCTGCAGCGTTAGAATGAATAGGATTGAAAGGGAATCCGCCCTTGAGTCCAAGATCAAGCCACCAATTTCGGTCCATTGAAAACCTTACTCCTCCAGAAAGGAAAGGGGTGGCTGAAACAGTCTTATATGACCACGACTCATCTTGCGAAGAAATGGCCCTAATCTCTTTCCCTAGATCTGGCAGGAAGACAACATCAGGACGTTCATTTGCAAGTAAAAAGCGAAGATTTACTCCTCCTCCAAATCGCATGGTAACGTCTTTATTTATCTCTCTTTCCCACAGCATTCCCAATGGCACTCGCAACCATGTTGTTTTGAATGGGTTGTTCTCCAAATTTACACGAAGGGTATCAAATTCACTCCCTAGTTCATACCTAAGCAGCAGAATCTGGTCAAGTTGATTGGGTACGAAATTAGCGAAGGTGAGCAGGCTATCATTTAGCTCATTTATGTCGAAATTAAAATTGGTACCTGTAATGAAGTCAATTCCTACCCCTGAATTGAATGAAAACCCTCTTTTTCCTACTCCGCGCTCAATGAAAAGCATGATTCCAGATCCATTCCCTCGTCGCCTATCAGCCCCTACGAAGGCATTTACACTGCTGTAGCCTTGCTCTTTTGAAGTTAAAATATCAATTGGCACATACCCTTCAGCTCTAAACCCGCCTCGCCATGTTCCAAAATCTAGTCTCTTCTTTCGCTTCTTCTCATCAAGCGGATGAGCGATTGTGGTAGATACAGTATCAATGGTTACTTCCCTTTGAACGATTACCGTTTTACCATCAAGAACAATGGTATCATTTGAAAGTGATATGAATCCTGAAGCAAGGGAAGCAGAAAAAACGAAAACGAAAAAGAGCAGCATCTTTTGGATACTGCCCGCAATTCGAATATTGTATTGTTTTAGAGTCATTCTTGGTGATGACCACGAATATAGGTCAATCTTACTTTTGAACGGTCACCTTCACTGGTAAAGTGATGTGAATGGTTTCGTTGTCAGAATCAAGCTGCGTTAACAAACTTGAAAGGTTTGGTGACTGAAGGTGATTCATCCAATCAATTGGAAGTTGTAAATCATTCAATTTAGCCATTGCTTGAATTTGAACTCCTGCTTCAGTCTGAACTGTTTTGGCAGGGTCAATTTCTGAAATCTGTTGATTGTTTTGTTCTCCTGAGCCTCCACCTGTTGCACAAATAGTACCTGTGCTGGCTTTCTGATTTACCTTTATAACTGCTACAGTAGCCAATGCACTTATCTCTTTCTCCGAAATTTCTTTTACAGTTAAGAACTCAGGTAATTCACTTTCTTCAATTACTTGATCAACATTCTGAATCGCCAACCGATTGTGCACTGCGCTGAGTACCAATTCTGAATTCATGTGTGGCACCGCTGCTATTTGCCCATTAATTGAACTTTCGCCACTATTCAGAACAAATGCTCCCGCAATTCCAGCTCCTAAAAGCAGGGCTGTATAATATACATTCAGTCTATTCCAGGCGAAGTGGAAGAAACTTCCTTTCGCCATGTGTTGTTTAATAGCTGACTGCACTCCGGCAGACGGTGTTGCCTCATAACCTTGCAACCCTTCCCGGAACATTTCAAAAAATGGATCATCGTGCCGCTTCATCATATCCTCACAGATTAATCTTACTCATTTCAGCTAATTCTCTTTGAAGATATTTCTTCGCCCTAGAAAGCTGAGATTTTGAAGTATTTATGTCGATGCAAAGTGCATCTGCAATTTCTTTGTGCTTGTACCCCTCAACAACGTACATGTTGAAGACCATTTTATATCCGGCTGGCAGTTTATTAATTGCCTCCATCAACTCTTCTTTTGTGAATTCACAGTTTTGATCTGGCCCTAAGTCATCACTTAAATCATATGATTCTGTCACGTCATCGTGATAGGCATGCTTCAAGTGTTTTCTATAGTGCGTAATAGCCGTATTGATCATTATGCGTCGAATCCAACCTTCAAATGACTTATGTTCAGAGTACATATTGATGTTCTTAAAGATTTTCACAAATCCTTCTTGAAGCACATCTTCCGCATCAAATGCATTACGTGTATACCTTAAACATGTACCAAAGAGCATCTTGGAGAACCGGGCATATAGCAAGTCCTGGTCCTTCGCTTTGTTGCTTTTGCAACCTTCGATGATCTCTCTAAGGTCAGTCATTATTTGGTTTGTTCAAGAGGAAGACGCCCCTTAGATTAAAAGGGTTGCGCCAAAATGAAAAAAAACTACCAAGAGATGAAAGCCAGAATTCCCCTACAAGAAGTGTTCTTTCTTCATATCAAGCCAAGAAAGGGCTGAATTGCAGAAAATATCTTCAACAACTTGCTCACTGAGGCCAGCTTCAGTGATAAATTTCCCGATTTCCAAGTCGCCAAGCGGAAATGGATAATCAGTTCCCAAGCTCACCTTTTCTGACCCCACCATATCAAGAACGTACTTGAGCATTTTATCATCATGTGTAATGCTGTCTACCCAAAACTTACCGAGGTAATCTCTTGGATTCACGGGATTATCTACGGCTACCAAGTCTGGCCTGCAATTGAAGCCGTGTTCTACCCGCCCAATGGTGGCTAAAAAAGAACCACTCGCATGTGAAAAGTTAAAACGAAGCTTTGGCAAACGTTCTAGAACACCACTAAAAATTAAAGAGCAGATGGCTCTGCTTGTTTCTGCGGGCATTCCCACGAGCCATGGAAGCCAATATTTCTCCATGTCTTTTTTGCCCATCATATTCCAAGGATGAATCATAATGCACATCCCCAATTCTTCTGCTGCCTCAAAAATGGGAAAGAAATTTTCGTCTGATAGGTTCCGGTTGTTAATGTTACTTCCAATCTGAATCCCTTTCAACCCGATGGCTTTGCAGCGCTCTAACTCCTGAATAGCGAGCTCAGTATCTTGCATTGGAATGGTACCCAAACCAACATAATTTTTCGGATACCTGACCTGCAAATCAGCAAGGTCATCATTTAAAAACTTGGATACTTCAAGGCAATCAGCAGGTTTCGCCCAATAAGAGAACATCACTGGAATGGTGCACACAACCTGAACCTGTGTGTCAAATTTCGCATACTCCTCAATGCGTTCTTCGGCATCCCAGCAGTTGGAGGCAATCTCACGGAAAAAACGACCTCCTTGCATCATCCGGGCAAACCCTTGCCGATGGTGTTCCAAGTGAATGAAATCACCATATCCAAAAACTTCAGCCCATCTGGGAAACTTGGCTGGTAGAATGTGGGTGTGCATGTCGATTTTCAGCATCGTTTTATTCCTTTTCAGCGAAAATAGCCTTTTCAACGCGATTAGAAAATTTCAATTTCTTCTCTTCCCATTTAGCATTACTCCTTATCCCGCCGCTTTTAATTTGACAATCATACACAAATGACTTCTCTTTTTACTCCAATAAGGAGCGAAAAGAAGTCGGATCAAAAAACGATGCGACTTGGAGGCCGTTACCGATAACAACAACCCTAAAAAACTGTCTTACATACACTTAAAATTTATTTCAATCGGTCAAATGGAATTAATTTTATTCGACATTCGCACTAAAAATTAGCTGAATTAGAACACGTCTTTGTGATTTCTGAATTGCTAAGTTCCGACCGAAAAGAACGCTATGCCAACAATAGAGAATATTGAACTTTCCCTTCTGAGCATTGATGATTATCAAGAGCTAAAAGAAGCGATGATTGATTCATACTTGAACATGCCTGACTCTTATTGGAGAGAACAGCAAATTCAGAAATTAATCAGCCTATTCCCTGAAGGGCAGGCAGTTATAAAAATCAACAATCAAATTGCTGGCTGTGCTTTGTCAATCATTTTGGATTACGACAAATATGAGGACGGACACACCTACAAGGAGATTACGGGTGAATACACATTCAACACCCATAATTCCAATGGAGATGTCCTTTACGGAATTGACGTGTTCATTAAGCCTGAATTTAGAGGTCTTCGTTTAGGGCGAAGACTTTACGATTACAGAAAAGAACTAGCTGAGCGTTTGAATCTAAAAGGTGTTGCCTTCGGAGGGCGAATTCCAAATTACCACAAACACGCATCTGACCTGTCGCCAAAAGAGTACATCGACAAAGTGCGTAGAAGGGAAATTCATGACCCTGTGCTCAATTTTCAAATCTCAAACGATTTCCACCCTTCAAAAGTTTTAAAAGGGTACTTGGAAGGCGATGAAGCTTCCAATGAGTTTGCCGTCTTGATGGAGTGGGACAACATCTACTACGAAAAGCCTTCTTTGGAAGTCTCGGCTTTGAAGAAAGTAGTGCGTCTGGGACTGATTCAGTGGCAAATGCGTCCATATAAAGATCTTGACGAGCTTCTGCAACAAGTGGAATTCTTCGTAGATGCCGTTTCAGGATACCGGTCAGACTTCGCGTTGTTCCCAGAATTTTTCAACGCTCCGCTAATGGCAGACAATAATCACATGTCCACTTCAGAAGCTATTCGGGAGCTGGCAAAGCATACTTCAGTCATTGTTGACCGTTTCGCGAAGCTGGCCATCTCTTACAACATCAACATCATTTCAGGAAGCATGCCTGAAATCAAAGATGACCGACTCTACAACGTGGGCTACCTCTGCAAGCGTGACGGTTCCATTGAGCGTTATGAAAAACTGCATGTGACGCCTGATGAAGCTAAAGTTTGGGGCATGGTAGGTGGCAGTCAAATCAAAGCGTTTGACACAGATTGTGGTAAAATTGGCATTCTGATTTGTTATGACGCTGAATTCCCGGAATTGAGCAGACTGCTGGCTGACGAAGCCATGGACATCTTGTTTGTTCCATTCCTCACTGACACGCAAAACGGGTACTCGAGAGTGCGTCATTGCGCCCAAGCACGTGCCATTGAAAACGAATGTTATGTAGCCATTGCTGGCAGTGTTGGAAACCTCCCAAAGGTCCAAAATATGGACATTCAATTTGCCCAATCAATGGTGTTCACGCCTTGTGACTTTTCGTTCCCTGCAAATGGAATAAAAGCTGAGGCCACTCCAAACACTGAGATGATCTTGATTGCTGATGTAGACATTGGCTTGCTGCGCGAACTGAACCAATTTGGAAGTGTACGTAACCTAAAAGATCGAAGAAAAGACCTCTTCGAGTTGAAGCGAAAAGAGATGTAAACACTGGGTTTCGTTGATAACCAAGACCTACCTTTGTGGTGTGAATGAAATCAAGACCTACAGCTCAGTGCACCGGAAGAATGATCACCTTCGATTTGGCATTTCTAGGATGGAAGAGATTTATGACAGACACGAAGGGAAACCTGATGTGCCGCATCGCCATGATTACTTTACCATTGTATTGGTCATAAATGGCGAAGGAGAGCACGTGATTGATTTTCACACGCATGTTTTGTCAAGTCACCAAGCCTATTTTATCAGTCCGGGTCAGGTGCATCAAATCATTGAAAATAGGAGAAGCGTTGGATATGCGATTGTATTCAATGCTTCATTCTTGGCAGCAAACAACATTCCTCTTAGCTTCATTGAAGACGTTCATCTCTTTCAAGCAGAAAGCGCTGCACCAGCAATGGCCTTAAAAAATGAGGCTGAAGAAACGCTGCAAGGCTACTGCGAACAGATGCTCACTTGGTATGCCTCAGACCAGCAACTCAAAGAGCAAGCCTTGGGCTCTTTGCTCAAGCTCTTTTTAATCAGCTCCAACAGTTATTGTACTTTACCATTGGATTCTAACGAAGAATTGGAAGCGGGAAGAACCATTTTAAAACGATTTAAAGCAATGGTGAATGCCAACCATGCGAAATGGCACTCTACGTCTGACTATGCTAAATCACTGAACATTTCGCCTGACCACCTCAATCGCACAATTAAATCGCTCATTGGAAAAACAGCGAAAGAAACAATTCAAGACCGCATCATCATAGCTGCAAAACGCTTACTCTATTTCACAGAACTCTCAACTAAAGAAATTGGCTTTCAACTCGGATTCGAAGAACCTTCACACTTCTCTGCTTTTTTCAAAAAGTGCACTGGCCAATCACCTACCGAGTTCAAAAAATCTACCTAACATCGGATTTTCATACGTCATTGTCCCTTTTTCATATCCCCTTCCCCGATTGATGTAACGACCTTTGAAAAAAAATTAAGCGCATGGATCGAAAAGACTTTCTCAAAAAATCAGTGATTGCCTCTGCTGCTGCAGCATTCATACCAAGCGCATTAGAAGCGGCTACATTCACTGAATTCAAAAAGCATTCGACCTATGATAAGTTGATGGACCAGGTAGGATTCAATCACATACCCAATACTGAGATACAAACGATGAATACAGTACTTCACAAAGCAGACTCACGCGGTCATGCTGATCACGGTTGGCTAAAAAGCAATCACTCTTTTAGTTTCGCGAATTACCACAATCCCCAGCGCATGAATTTTGGTGTGCTTCGCGTATTGAATGATGACTTTGTGGAAGGAGGAAAAGGATTTGGAACACACCCCCATGACAACATGGAAATTGTCTCCATTCCCCTCGAAGGAAACTTGAAACACCAAGACAACATGGGAAATATGGCGGTCATCAAATCTGGGGATGTACAAGTGATGAGCGCTGGCACCGGAATTCAGCACAGCGAATTCAACGAAAGCGAAAGTGATGCCGTTAAATTCTTACAAATCTGGGTGTTCCCAAATAAACGAAATGTTGAACCACGTTATGATCAAATCACTTTACCGAAAGAAGTGAAACAGAATACTTTTCTTCAAGTAGTTTCTCCCAACCCCAATGATGACGGTGTTTGGGTGAATCAAAATGCTTGGTTTCACATTGGAACTTTCTCGAAAGACGGAAGTGCTACCTATAAGCTAAAGGACCCTTCAAATGGCTTGTATGCCTTTATGTTGGAAGGAGATTTGAACATTGCTGGACAACCCTTAAACAAACGCGATGGTTTCGGTATTTGGAATGTCACAGAACTTAACGTGACAGCTCAAAGCGATGCCCGCGTTCTATTCATGGAAGTTCCCATGAACATCTAATAATAATGGAATGTCGTTAAAAGAAAATCTAAAATGGCGTTATGCTGTGAAGCTGTTTGATTCAGCGTACAAGGTTACGTCAGCAGATATCACATACCTCCAATCTTGCATTCAACTGTCTGCTTCGTCCTATGGACTGCAGCCCTATAAAATACTTCGAATTCAGAATTCAGAAGTAAGAGCAATTTTAAGACCAGCCTCTTGGAATCAGCCACAAATTACTGATGCCTCAGAATTATTTGTCTTCTGCAATTATGCCTCAGTACAAGATGCACATATTGACAAAATGGCAAAAGCGAAGGGTGAAAAACAAGGTATGGATGCCGCCAAGATTGAGGGTTACACCCATTTCATGAAAAGTAAAATTGGCGCTCTAAGTGCTGATGAGCAAAATAATTGGACCGCAAAACAAGCATATATCGCCCTGGGGAATGCCCTGGCCGCTTGCGCCGAATTGGGCCTTGATTCTTGTCCGATTGAAGGTTTTGAAAGATCAGAATACAACCGCATACTTCAGCTTGATGAAAAAGGGCTTAACGCTTGTGTCATATTGGCTGTTGGAAAGCGCTCAGAAGCTGATTTAACTTCAAAAGCACCGAAATACAGAAAGGAAACTAAAGCACTTTTTGAAGTGTGTGACTAATTACTTCTTGGTCCGTTTGAGCTCGAGCATGTTCACTCCATTCGTTTCAAAATCAATTACTTCCTTCCGAACGAAGTGAGATACTTGGTCATAAAACAAAGGGATTACCGGAGTATCTTGCATGATCAGACTATCCATGGATTGATATAAACTCAGCCTTTCTTTGGGCGAAGCAATACTAGCTGCATCATACAAAGAATCAAATGTGTGATTTGAGTAGTGCGTGTAATTAGGCCCCCCAGGACAAAAATTCTGACTGTAAAACAACATCAGAAAGTTTTCAGCATCAGGATAATCTGCCAACCAAGATTTACGGAATAGAAGTGCCTGTGATTTCGCCACCTTTTCCCTGTGAGACGAACTTGCAAGCACATCTATTTCAACTTGAATGCCAATTTGTGCCCATTGGAACTGCAAGAATTCGCACAAATCTACGTAGTCACTTGTGGTGCTCAAGGGGATTGATGGCAACCCCTTTCCTTCTGGATATCCCGCTTCTTTGAGCAGTTCTTTAGCCTTGACTAAATCGAACCGAACACCATACTGCGCATTTTCATTGAAAGCTGGTAGCCCTTTTGGCACAAAACCATGTCCGGCTTCATACACTGAGTTGTTTCTCAAATAACGCACCATCGCCTCGCGGTCTACACTGTAGTTCAACGCCTGTCTTACCAACCTGTTTTTAAGCGGATGACCTTCCAAAATAGCCGCAGAATCATCTACCAAAATCCCGATGTAGTCTGTCTTAATAAAAGGGACACGCTGGAAATTCAGTTTATCATTGAACGCTTCGCGAAGCTCCCCCGTTGGAAGAAGTAACTCATCTTTAAAGGAGCTGTGCAAGCCCGACATAAAATCGTACTTTCCTTGCAAGAGGCCGAGGTATTCAGCACTCATATCACGAACGAATTCTACTTTCACGGCATCGAGGTAAGGGAGTTGAACTCCTTCCTCATCATACTCCCAGAACTGTTCGTTTTTGTGAAACACGAGGGCCACATCTTCCATCCAAAAAGCAAACTTAAAAGGCCCCGTTCCGATGGGGTTCGATCTAAAATCATTCCCAAAATGAGCAACAATTTCTTCTGGAACAATGTTGGCATATTGCGTGCAAAGCATGCCTAAAAACGGCGGAAAAGGTTTGTTTAAATGAAGGCGAAGTGTTGATGAATTGACCACCTCAATTGGGCTTTCAGACCTTAGAGGATCAAAAATCCATTTACCAGGAGAGGCTGTTTTCTCATCCAAAATACGGTTGAAGCTGTAAAGAACATCAGCCGCTGTTACGGGTCTATTTCCTTCTGGAAAGAGTTCAGAAGAGTGAAAGAATACATTTGGACGGAGGGAAAAAGTGTAAGTAAGTCTGTCTTCACTGACCTTCCAACTTTCAGCGATCGATGGCTGAATTTGAAGATTTTCATCTAAAGAAACAAGTCCGTCAAACAATTGGTTGACCGCCCACATGTTTTCTAAATTACGAGCGAAAGCAGGATCCAAAGAAGTGATCCCATTCGACTCATTGTAAGTGAAAACGGCTTTTTCTTCCTTTTCGCTCGAGCTCTGATAGCAGGCGCTCAGACTAAATGTCAAAAGAATTAAAATAGTACAGTTAATCTGCAGCTTCATAGCTGCGAAGATATTGAACTTAC
This sequence comes from Flavobacteriales bacterium, assembly GCA_047636995.1. Classification (GTDB taxonomy): domain Bacteria; phylum Bacteroidota; class Bacteroidia; order Flavobacteriales_D; family Sanyastnellaceae; genus JAQWQB01. The sequence goes on from JBLIGQ010000004.1 coordinate 94,827, forward strand.
TCGGTCATTGCATCTCGAATTACCTCAACTGTTTCCGGGTTGTAATATCGATCAGCTTTCCGCTGTCCTGAGGTGGTGTATCGTTCCCATCCACCAATTTTAAGACCGTAATTGTACATCCCTCTTGACTCGACCTTTCCGTTGGAATGATAAAAAACGAATTCTCCATGCTCCATGAACTTCTCATCTATAAAGATGTAGATACCTTCGGCTTTAACAAATTCTTCTCTTGTTCGAATGATCGCTTTAAAGGTATTGTCGGCAATTTCAACAAGTTCCCTTTTAAAAGAAGACTTCCGTTTTTTGGTTTCATCAAGCTTGATGTCTAAATAGTCTGTCTCCTGAGCTGAGATCTGTACGAAAGCTATTAGCGCAAAGACTAATAAACTATATCTAACTAGTATTTTCATTGAGTGCTTTTCTTCTAGTGTTTACGCCTAAAACGCATGAAGGTTCCCTCCTTTAAAACAACCAGAGAACTGAGCTGTTAAAATGCTACAAGATTTATGGTCTGGAAAGCTCCTTTACCTAACTTTGCTGATCTCAGTTCATCTGAAAAAATGTTCAAAAAACTACTCGTTTCATTTCTCTTTTTCATCTTATTTTGCACTTCGTTCGGACAAGATAAATTCACGATAAGCGGTACCATTACTGACGCTTTAGACGGTGAGTCTATTGTTGGTGTAAATGTAATTGTGAAAGAATTAAACCAGGGTGTTCCTACAAATGTCTACGGATTTTACTCTTTAACAATTCCAGAAGGAACGTACACTCTTTCCTACAGCTTTATTGGCTATCAGACTACAGAGAAGAAAGTGATCTTAAATCAAAATACTTCAATCAGTTTAGAACTTCAATCAGGTATAATTGAAGGTCCTACTGTCATCATTCAGGGCGAAAAGAGTAAAAACACCGAAAGCACAGAAATGGGGCGCGCCAGCTTCGAGGTGGAGACCATCAAAAAATTACCTGCGTTACTCGGGGAAGTAGACATTCTCAAAACCATTCAGTACTTACCTGGAATTCAAGCAGCTGGAGAAGGGAACAGTGGCTTTTACGTGCGTGGAGGCGGCCCTGATCAAAACCTAATTCTGCTTGACAACGCCACCATTTACAATGCTTCTCACCTTTTCGGATTCTTTTCTGTCTTCAATGCAGATGCGGTCAAAAGCGTAGAAGTGATCAAAGGAGGAATGCCCGCTGAATATGGCGGACGGGTTTCTTCGGTTTTAGACATTACTTTAAAAGAAGGGAACAAAAAGGAGTACGTTTTTGAAGGAGGAATTGGCTTAATTAGCTCACGATTCACGGCGCAAGGACCCATCAAAAAGAACGTCTCTAGCTTTATTATTTCTGGCAGACGAACGTATATAGATGTTCTAGCGCGACCGCTGATTGAAGGGAATCCAAATTTTGCTGGGTCTGGTTATTACTTCTTGGATTTGAATGCGAAGTTCAATCATCGTTTTTCTGATAAAGACCAAATTTTTGCCAGTGGTTATTTCGGAAGAGATGTCTTCACCTTTAACAGTTCGCAAGTAGGGTTTGGCTTGGAAATTCCATGGGGCAACACTATGGCTTCATTGCGCTGGAATCACTTGTTCAGCGATAAGCTGTTCATGAATACGAACCTGACCTATAGCAAATATGAATTCGCATTCAACGGCAGCCAAGACGCCTTTCAATTCAGCCTGCAATCTGGCATTGAAGACTGGTCAGGAAAAGTTCAATTCAGCTGGTATCCAAATCTAAAACATGAAGTCAAAGGCGGTGTTGATTATGTGTATCACACCTTTTCGCCTAGCCAAGCCACCGCTCAATCTGAAGACGTTGTGTTTGACCTAGGAGAAAACATGCTGACCTTCAGCCATGAAACTTCACTTTACATCCAAGATGAAATTACAGTATCTGATGTGTTCAAAGTCAACGTCGGTCTTCGTTATTCTTCTTTTGCTCATGTTGGTCCGTTTACCCGTTTTATTGAAGACCCAAATCAATCTAATTTTTCTCAAACGCAACCCAACGAAACCATAGTCTATGGCAAAGGTGACCTCGTGAAATTCTATGGCGGATTTGAACCGCGACTAAGTGCGCGTTACACGCTCAATGAACGTTCATCTATCAAAGCAGGCTTCTCACAGAACTATCAATATGTACATTTGGCTAGCCTCACTCCCACCTCGCTTCCTGGCGATGTTTGGCTGCCAAGTTCAGACGTGGTGAATCCTCAATTTGGAACGCAATATTCTGTTGGTTACTTCAGAAATTTCGCCAATGATAAGTGGGAAACATCAGTGGAGCTTTATTACAAAGACATGGATAATCTGGTAGAATATGAAGAGGGAGCTTCGCCAGAAAATACGTTGAACAATAATACAGACAGTCAATTGGTTTTCGGCAGTGGATACTCTTATGGAGCTGAGCTATTCATCAAAAAATCATTTGGTGATTTGAACGGGTGGGTTGGCTATACATGGAGCAAGACCATGCGCCTATTTGAAGACTTGAATGACGGAAATGAATATCCTTCCCGCTTTGATCGCAGACATGATTTGAGCTTGGTTTTGAGCTATAAACTCAATGACAAATGGGAATTCGGTGGGGTATTTGTTTATGGAACAGGAAGTGCCATAACCTTGCCCGTTTCAAGGTATTTCTATGAAGGAAGAGTGGTTGATGTTTATGGAGACCGAAACAGCTTTCGCATGGCGGCATACCACCGTGTAGATTTCGCCGCAACGCTCACGCCGAAAAATTCTAAGAAAAGTTTTGACCCTGAAACGGGCAACGAAATCAGAACTCCTCGTAGATTTAAAAGTTCATGGGTTTTCTCGGTTTACAACTTGTACAACAGACAGAACCCTTATTTCATTTACTTTGGTAACGACGGAAACTTGAGTGAAGGAAACCTAGAAATAAAAGCGTTCCAAGTGAGCCTCTTTCCTATTTTACCTTCTGTCACATGGAATTTCCGTTTTTAACCTATGAAAGCACTTCAAACACTCAATAAATACTTTTGGAAATACAAGGGGCGCCTGCTTCTCGGGGTGCTGTTCATTGTGCTCACGAATATTTTTGCTGTTTTCTCTCCTCAGTTAGTTGAAGATGCAGTTGGTGTGCTTCGCGAAGCAGATGTAAACTATTTCGAACCTGTAGCTGAGGCAGATGCCAATGGCACTCCCATAGATAAAGACGCATTGGTTGCGGGCAAAGCATTGAGCACTTCAATGGTCTTGGGATATATTTCTGAATTCACGGGCATTGGCAAATCATCTTACGCATTGCGCAACTGGGATGACCTTCTAAAATCTCTTGGTGCCATTGCAGTCTTGCTTTCCATTGTTTACATCATCACCTATATCATTAAGGGCATCTTCTTGTTCATGACCAGACAGACCATCATTGTGATGTCAAGACTGATTGAATTCGATATGAAAAATGACATTTACAGTCATTATCAAAAGTTGAGCATGGCATTTTACAAACGGAATAATACAGGCGATTTGATGAACCGCATTAGTGAAGATGTGAGTAAAGTCAGAATGTACCTTGGCCCTGCAGTGATGTACACTTTGAACCTCATTGTACTGATGGCGTTGGTTGTTGGTGTAATGTGGTCTAAAAACAAAGAACTCACCCTGTATGCTTTAATGCCGCTTCCATTCATGTCTATTGGCGTATATTATGTGAGCACCTTGATCAACAAACGCAGTGAAGCAGCTCAACGTCAGCAGTCGAAGTTGAGCACAATGGTTCAGGAAAACATTTCTGGAATTCGGGTATTGAAGGCTTACAGCAGAGAAAAAAGCAGCCATGAAACATTTACTGCTGAATCAGACAATTACAAAATGCGTGCCCTCGATTTAGTGAAAATAGACGCGCTCTTTATGCCCCTCATTGTTTTACTTGTAGGATTGAGTACAATTCTCACTATTTACATTGGCGGACAAAAAGTGATCGCAGGGGAATTAGAAGTGGGTGTGATTTTCTCGTTCGTATTTTATGTCAATCTACTAACCTGGCCGTTTGCGTCTGTTGGTTGGGTAACTTCATTGGTTCAGAAAGCTGAGGCCTCACAAACAAGAATCAATGAATTCTTGGGGACGAAACCTGAAGTTGAAAACAAAGCTGAGCGCAAAGAAGCGATCAAGGGAGATCTTTCGTTTAACAATGTTTCATTCACCTATCCTGATTCTGGCATCCAAGCTTTGAAGAATGTCTCTTTTAGTTTGAAGGAAGGGAAAACACTTGCTATCATTGGAAGAACGGGGAGTGGGAAATCAACCATTGCCAATCTAATCATGCGCCAGTATGACCCAATAGATGGACAAATAGAATTGGACGGATTTGCATTGCCTGATCACAACCTTTTTCAGGTGAGAGAAAACATTGGTTATGTGCCACAGGAAGTATTCCTTTTCTCAGAAAGCATTGCCCTAAACATTGGTTTTGGAGTAGACAATGCAACACAAGAAATGATTGAACAAGCAGCTAAAGATGCGCATGTACATGAGAACATTCTGGGGTTTTCTAAAAAATATGATACGCTTTTAGGTGAAAGAGGAATTAACCTTTCTGGCGGACAAAAGCAACGCATTTCAATTGCACGTGCACTCATAAAGTCACCTAAAATACTGATGTTCGATGATTGTTTATCTGCAGTTGATACAGAGACAGAGGAAGCCATTCTTTCTAACCTGAAGCGACTCATGAAGAACAAGACTTCCATTATCATCAGTCACAGAGTATCCTCTATCAAGCATGCTGATCAGATCTTGGTCTTGGACGATGGTTCTATAATAGAAAGCGGCACCCACCAAGATTTGGTAGATGCCGCTGGTTCTTATGCTGAGCTTTACCAGAAACAACTTCTGGAAGAGGAAAAGACTGATTAATCGCAGTCTATCCCAAAGACATTCAAGAATGCTAATATATCTGTGGTGTTGACCAAATCATCACCATCCATGTCAGCAACACATCCACCTGAACAAGCAAAATCTCCTAGTAAGATTAGGATGTCTGAGACATTGCGAAGGCCGTCTCCGTCAAAATCACCTAAGCATGTTATTTGTTCCTCGTCTAGGTCAATTACATTGTTACAGTTGTTATCTATTCCTTCTCCTGTTCCTGGCGCATTAGGATAGACGAATGCGTTCGTATCATCACAATCTGTATTGTCTAAAACGAACCCTGCTTGAGGCGCACATAGCTGAACACTATTTGCTGCATCTCCAAATCCGTCGTTGTCTGCATCTTCATAATAGGTCATTGTGGCAACGCAAGATCCATTGTCACAAAGTGCAGTCACATCGTAATTGCATGCAGTAACATCAGTACATCCGTCTGGAAGAATACAAGATCCATTATCACAAGTAGCCGCAGGATCAAAGTTGCAGGCTGTTGCATCAGTGCATCCATTTGGAAGAATACAAGATCCATTATCACAAGTAGCTGCAGGATCAAAGTTGCAGGCTGCTGCATCAGTGCATCCATTTGGAAGAATGCAAGAACCGTTGTCAATGCTTGCTGCAGGATTAAAGTTACAGGCCAAAGGATCAGTACACCCGCTGGTTGGTATAGTGATGCAGAAAGACTCAAGGATACCTGACCCATAGTCTGCGGCAGCCATTTGAACCAATACGTTACCGTCAGAATCTATGATTGAGTAATCTCCGTCAATCGCACAACCAGAGGCAACTCCAGATAGACCATCTCCAAAAGAGTCTAGGATTTCAAATTCATAGCATCCTTCTTCAAGGCAGAAATCAACTGTAAATAATGTTTGATTCCCGAGCGTTCCTCCAGCAACCTGTTGAATGATATTCCCTTGGTCATCACTTAGTGTCCAACTCACCTCAGCACCCCAACAGTCTGTTAAAAGTGAAAGCGTTGCATCAAAACAAGGATAGGTGCAACTTCCATCATCTATGGTTGCGGCAGGATTGTAATTGTCTGCTGTGTTGTCTGTACAACCTAAAATATCATTCCCACAATCGAATACCAAGAACGAAACATTGGCTCTGTAAGAATCAGATGAACCAACTCCTTCAATTACAAGGTTAAGATCTCCAGTAACATCTGGAAGATTCGTTAAAGTTAAAGTATAACTACCCACCCCTACACCATTCGCAGAGAAAGTAGCAACAGCACCAGCGGGAAGCCCTTCGATTACTGAAAGATTAACTGGTCCTTCCCAGCCGATTTCAACAGTAAGATCAACCACCACATCATCTTCGTAGCAGTAGCTATCTTGAGCCGTACTCGCATTTAAAAACTGTGGTTGAAGCAAAAATAATCCTTCCTCAATGTGGCTGACAGCCACAACTCCTGAAGGAAAGTAGGGATAATTACTCCATGACCCATTAAATTGTGCTGAATTGCTTGCAGGATAAAGATCGAAATAAGCCACTTCTGAAAGGTTGGCGTTTGAGATATCTACTGCGTCAAGAATACGCAATCCGGCGCGGTAATTAGACTGGTAAACAAGATTGCCCTTAATATAAAGATTGTGGTCAATGGCGCTCTCTGTGCTCAAAAACTCTCCAATCACAACGGGAGCGTCCAAATCTGACACGTCCCAAATTATGGTTCTGGTTGGGATTCCTGAATTGGCCTCATCTAGCTCATCTCCCATGAGGTAATAAGTATGATCTTCAGTTACCCAACCTTGGTGCGCATAATTCGAATTTGAGTACCCAACTCTACCCAATTGCTGAGTATCTGTTGGATCATTCACATCTACAATTGTGAGGGTATTCTCATTTGCATTGAAGGCAATTTGTTTGCCAACATGTGCAACGTCTGGTCCATTGTACGTTACCACTTGTGCATCATGCGTGTAACCGTCAGCGGCAAAATCACCAGCAATCACAGGAACCAATGGATTCGAGATATCTACAATATGCATGCCCCCACTGAAGGTATTTGTCCCTACTGCATAAGCAAGGGCTACTCCCTCATTGATCACAATGTTGTGTGCGTTGCCGAACCCAGCATAGTGCGCATCTTCAGTAAAAGTTTCAGGAATAGATACTACATTTCTCAATCTAGTCAGATCAAACACTTGCATTCCATGTCCGCCTGCTTCACTCACAACGAAGGCATAATCTCCGTATACTTTAATATCTCTCCAGATTGAATTCCCAGAATGGCTCGGAAGTTCTCCTAAGAAAACAGGATTTACAGGATCAGAGATATCAATGAAAGCTGTTCCATCACTCTTCCCAATCATCACATATTCCTTTCCATCCAAAGCATCTGTCCAGCCCCAAATATCATTGTATTCAACGCCCGCCCCTCCTAGCTCTGAAGAGGGCATAAACGCCAGCAAGTTCACATTATTACAAGGATATAATCCTGCAGCCAATCCATTTTCACAAAGGTCTTGTGCTGAAGAAGAAATGGATAATAAAAAACCCATTGCTATTAAAAAATGCTGGGCTATTGTGCGAAAGAAATACATATTGGTTATCTTGTTAAAGTACGCTCTAAGATACAAATAATCTTGCGCTTCATCTACAGAACAACGAACCTAGTGCGTTGTTTTGACTAAAAAACATCAATGAATGTAATCATCACAGGTGGGTCTGGCCTCATAGGTTCAGCCCTTTCTAAAGCCTTAGTTCATAAAGGACATGAAGTTGTTATTTTGACCAGGAATGCAGCAAATAAATCTTCAAAGAAGGGTATAACCTATGCTGAATGGAATCCTTCAAAGCTTCAAATTGATCAATCAGCTGTGGATGCATGTGATGCAATAATTAATCTGGCTGGCGCAAACGTTGCTCAACGATGGACTAATTCAGCTAAAAAAGAAATTCTTAATAGTAGAATCCTCAGCACGCGAACGGTAGTTGAAGCACTTGAAAAAACAGTCTCAAAAACACTCATAAATGCCAGTGCAATTGGAATTTACCCTTTTGGATCTGACACTTCTGATGAAGGCACTGCTCCTGGAGATGGATTCTTACAAGAGGTTGTAAAGGCTTGGGAAGAGGAAGGACAAAAAGCAAAAAACAGCCGACTTGCATTTGTGCGCATTGGCATTGTTTTATCTAAAGATGGTGGCGCTTTGGAAAAGCTAATTCCACTTTTCAAATTAGGATTGGGATCTGCTGTGGGTTCAGGAAAGCAATGGCAAAGCTGGATACACATAGATGATTTGGTTTCCCTTTTCATTCACATATTAGAAAACCCAGAAATTCAAGGAGTCTTTAATGGAGTATCACCAAACCCTGTTACCAATCATTATTTCTCAAAAAAACTTGCCCAGAGCATGAACAAACCATTCTGGGCGCCAAAAGTCCCCAGATTTATTCTAAAGTTGGTTTTGGGTGAGATGTCTCAAATCATTCTTAATTCTCAAAAAGTGGTCTCAAAAGAGCATGCAAAAATCAATTTTGACCTGAAGCATGGCCACATAAATGACGCATTTAACGAGCTCTTCTAGTTACTCCCCCCCTTTTCATTTTATGGCCAGATCAATCTGCTTCCAGTTCGTCCTAAAAAGTAGGTGACATAAAAAAGCCCCCTCTTCAACTGAAGAGGGGGCTTTCTATCTACACTTAGCTATTAATTCACCACAAACTGCTTTGCAGTCAGGGTGTTATCGCCTACTATAATGAAGCTGTAAATTCCAGCTTCAAAGCCACTTACATCAATTGTAGTCACTCCAGTGAATGTGTTTGTAGCAATCACACGACCAGTTTGGTCAATGATTGTGTACTGCGTTCCAGCAGGCACATCACCTGAAATGTTAATTACATTTTGTGCAGGGTTAGGATAAATGCTAATTGCATCAATATTTACCGTTTCAACATTTGTTGGAGGAAGTAATACTGCGTTAATCACGTGTACTACTCCGTTTTCTGCCTCAAGATCAGCAATAATTACCATGGCGTCATTGATCATTACGTTTCCGTCTACTATTGTCACAATAACATCTTCCATGTTAAACAAAGTCTCAATTGCATCTCCATCTGAGAGGTCTCCTGCGAATGTTGCTCCAGCAGCTACGTGGTAGAGCAAGATGTTAGCAAGAGCTCCTGTTGGATCTGCAAGCAATGCATCAAGTACTCCTTCAGAAAGAAGTGCGAATGCATCGTCAGTTGGTGCGAATACAGTGAATGGTCCGTCTCCTGAAAGAGCGCCTACCAAATCTGCTGCAATTACTGCTACCTCCAATGTCTCGTGTACTGGGCTGTTTACAATAATGTCAACAACTGTTGCTGGCAATGCTGCTGGAACGAGTACTGCATCAATTACGTGCACTACTCCGTTTTCTGCCTCAAGGTCAGCAATGATTACCATGGCATCATTGATCATTACGTTTCCGTCAACAATGGTTACTGTTACGTCTTGTCCAAACAACGTTGGTACTATTTGTCCGTCTGAAAGATCTCCTGCGAAAACAGCTCCTTCAACAACGTGGTAAAGCAATACGTCTGCTAGGGCTCCCGTTGGATCTGCAAGCAATGCATCAAGAACACCCATTGGTAGGTTAGCAAATGCGTCATCTGTTGGTGCGAACACAGTGAATGGTCCAGCTCCTGAAAGAGCGCCTGCCAAATCTGCTGCAATTACTGCTACTTCCAATGTCTCGTGTACTGGGCTGTTTACAATAATGTCAACAACTGTTGCTGGCAATGCTGCCGGCACAAGTACTGCGTCAATTACGTGTACTACTCCGTTTTCTGCCTCAAGGTCAGCAATGATTACCATGGCATCATTGATCATTACGTTTCCGTCAACAATGGTTACTGTTACGTCTTGTCCAAACAACGTTGGTACTATTTGTCCGTCTGAAAGATCTCCTGCGAAAACAGCTCCTTCAACAACGTGGTAAAGCAATACGTCTGCTAGGGCTCCCGTTGGATCTGCAAGCAATGCATCAAGAACACCCATTGGTAGGTTAGCAAATGCGTCATCTGTTGGTGCGAACACAGTGAATGGTCCGTCTCCTGAAAGAGCGCCTGCCAAATCTGCTGCAATTACTGCTACTTCCAATGTCTCGTGTACTGGGCTGTCTACAATAATGTCAACAACTGTTGCTGGCAATGCTGCTGGAACGAGTACTGCATCAATTACGTGTACTACTCCGTTTTCTGCTTCAAGGTCAGCAATGATTACCGTGGCATCATTGATCATTACGTTTCCATCAACAATTGTTACCGTTACGTCTTGTCCAAACAACGTTGGTACTATTTGTCCGTCTGAAAGATCTCCTGCGAAAACAGCTCCTCCAGCAACATGGTAAAGCAATACGTCTGCTAGGGCTCCCGTTGGATCTGCAAGCAATGCATCAAGAACACCCATTGGTAGGTTAGCAAATGCATCATCTGTTGGTGCGAACACAGTGAATGGTCCGTCTCCTGAAAGAGCGCCTGCCAAATCTGCTGCAATTACTGCTACCTCCAATGTTTCGTGCACTGGGCTGTCTACAATAATGTCAACAACTGTTGCTGGCAATGCTGCTGGAACGAGTACTGCGTCAATTACATGTACTACTCCGTTATCTGCTGCAATGTCAGCAATGATTACCGTGGCATCATTAATCATTACGTTTCCGTCAACAATTGTTACCGTTACGTCTTGTCCAAACAACGTTGGTACTATTTGTCCGTCTGAAAGATCTCCTGCGAAAACAGCTCCTCCAGCAACATGGTAAAGCAATACGTCTGCTAGGGCTCCCGTTGGATCTGCAAGCAATGCATCAAGAACACCCATTGGTAGGTTAGCAAATGCATCATCTGTTGGTGCGAACACAGTGAATGGACCCTCTCCTGAAAGATCGTCGTCTAATTCAGCTGCTATAACAGCTGTTTCTAATGTTGTGTGATCAGGACTATCAATGATAACCTGAACCACAGTTTGTGCGTTCATTGCAAATGCAGCGAACACAAGTGCGATAGTGTAGAAAATTCTTTTCATAATGACTTTATTTTGGATGATTTAGTCCTTACAACTCATGACAACCTAAATTTGTTTATCGCCTTTGAATACACATTAAACAGTTGTTGGAATCCCTCAGTATTTCAAGTTGTGAAATCATGTTAAATTAAACATCTAAAACGTTGGTTTTCATACAATTACACTATTGGTAATTCATGAAATCTCAAGACTCAAAATCAATGAAAAAAAATAAATTTCGCTTGAAAATAATGGTTTGAACAAAAGAGAATAGATGCTGTTATAACTTTGCATTTTTGAGAGAGATGCAACGTAAGGTGAAATCAATTCATTTGATTTTGGACATATAGCCTGGTGTAAAAGCTGGGCTATTTTTTTATCTATGCACATGAAGAAAGATGATTTAGCCTTATTTTGGTTTCGAAGAGACCTCAGACTCACTGATAACGTTGGCTTAAACAAAGCTTTAACCTCTGGCAAAAAAGTGTTGTGTGTTTTCATTTTCGATACCACCATACTTGAAAAACTTTCGGCAAAAGATGATGCTAGAGTAACATTCCTTCACCAAGAGCTCCAAAGAATTCAATTGGAGTTGGAAGAAAAGGGTTCTACTTTAATCGTACGGCATGGAAAACCATCAGAAATTTGGACGAAATTGATTGAGGATTTCAATCCTTCTTCTGTTTACACCAATCGCGACTATGAACCATACGCTCATGACCGTGATAAGGCAGTTCATACCCTATTGTTAGCAAAAGACATCAAATTCATTGGCGCAAAAGACCAAGTCATCTTTGAGAAGAATGAGGTTACAAAAGACAACGGATCTCCTTATTCTATTTTCACTCCTTATATGCGGAAGTGGAAGTCACTTTTAACAGAAGCTCACATCACTCCTGTTCGTTCTGAAGACCATCTTAATTTTCTTTTACCAATAGATTCGGTAAAGATTCCCTCTCTAGAATCAATGGGCTTTACCCCATCAGCCATCGAATTCCCTTCTACCAAAGTCCAGAGTTCAATTGTTGCCAACTATGAAGCCACCAGAGACATTCCCTCAATACGGGGAACTACGCGGATAAGTATGCACTTGAGATTTGGTACGATTGGAATTAGAATGCTTGTGAAGTTAGCTAAAGCGGAAAGTGACAAATGGCTGAATGAATTAATTTGGCGAGAGTTCTACCAAATGATTCTCTTTTTTCATCCTCACACGGTAAATAAGGCCTTCAAGCCGAAGTATGACCGTGTAGAATGGGTTAACAATGAAGTACATTTCAATGCGTGGTGTGAAGGGAAAACAGGCTATCCAATTGTAGATGCGGGCATGCGTGAGTTGAACAAAACAGGTTTTATGCACAACCGCGTTCGCATGATTGCTGCTAGTTTCCTTGTGAAGCATCTTTTGGTTGATTGGAGATGGGGAGAAAGGTATTTCGCAGAAAAACTACTTGATTTTGAGCTGGCGAGTAACGTTGGTGGCTGGCAATGGGCAGCAAGTTCTGGTTGCGATGCTGCTCCCTATTTTAGGGTATTCAATCCTTATGCACAGCAAAAGAAGTTCGACCCAGAATTTAAGTACATCAAAAAGTGGGTTCCCGAGTATGGCTCAAGCGCTTATCCGGAAGCTATTGTTGAGCACAAAATGGCAAGAGAACGCGTGCTTGCCGTCTACAAAGAGGCCCTATCTGATTAGAGTGAAACTTACTTTCGTACTACCTTTGCTTCATGAATCCATTGAAAGACTTGTTCGTTTTAGATTTATCGAGTGTTCTAGCCGGGCCCTCTGTAGGTACTTTTTTTGCTGAATTAGGAGCACGAGTAATCAAGGTTGAAAACCTTAATCGAGGAGGCGATGTAACCAATCAATGGCGCCTTCCACAAGAAAAAGACAAAAAAGTATCTGCTTACTACGCTTCTGTCAATTATTTAAAAGAAACGTATCTGTTAGATTTAAAGACTGAAGAAGGCAGTGCACAAGTGAATAAGTGGCTTGGCGAAGCAGACATAGTCATTGAAAACTTCAAAGCAAAAGACCGTTCAAAATTCGGAGTGGCTCCTGAAGTATTGAGGAGGCGTTTCCCACAGCTGATTCACTGCCACCTTAAGGGGTTTTGGCAAGATGATGGGCGCGTTGCATATGATGTTGTATTGCAGGCTGAAGGAGGATTCATGAGCATGAACGGCACGGCAGACTCTGGTCCTGTTAAAATGCCCGTTGCCATGATTGATATTTTGGCTGCACACCAAATGAAAGAGGCTCTATTACTCGCTTTATTTCAGCGTGAAAAAACGGGCCAGGGCTCTTATTCTGAGGTTTCATTGGAAGAGGCCGGGCTATCAGCTCTTACAAATCAAGCTTCAAACTTCTTAATGTCGAACCACGTTGCGCAGCGCATCGGTAGTCAACACCCAAACATTGCGCCGTATGGTGATACGTTTAATTGTGCCGATGGAAAATTAATTGTTTTAGCGGTAGGGAGCGATGCACAATTTCAACTGCTTTGCGCATACATTGGGGCTGGTGAATTGGCGCTAGAAGTTCAATTTCAAAGCAATGCGCAACGCGTGATTAACAGGCCAGCGTTGCAACAGTCACTGTCTAAACATATAGAACGAATGGATTCTGGTGATTTCTTGAGGTATTGCCATGATCATGAAATACCCGCAGGAGCAATTCGCTCAATTGATGAGGTGATGAATTCACCAGCGGCAAAAAAGATGCTTTGCTCAGAGGAGCAGCATGGAGAGAAAACCGAACGTCTGTCATCCATCGCTTTTCAATTTAAAGAAGTTTAAATTATTTCGCAGGAAACAGCACTTGATATTCTTTTCTAGATTTATTGCGAAGAGCATTCCTTCTTAGCCAAGGGTTCAAGGTTTTCAAGATGTTGTAATTCACCTCGTGTTCTAGGGCAAAAGCTGCTAGGTTATCAATTGTAGAATCTACAGCTACCGTGCGAGTTATATATGGCTGATATAAATCTTTTGGACGAACAACAAATCCGTAATTGCTGCCATTATTGAGGATTTCTTTAACAGCCAAAATACGGTAGACATACCTTCCCGTTTCGCTGTTCAACATTAAATCCCAATAGCTTTCAACTTGCTGCTTATTAAGTTGCTTGTCAACGCCCCCCATGCCCATGTTATACGAAGCGGCTACCAATGCCCAATCTCCATACTTATCATACGAATTCTGGAGGTACTCACAAGCTGCTTGAGTTGCTTTTACAACATCATAACGTTCATCAACTTCATTATTAATTTCCAGTCCGTAGCTCTCTCCTGTTGCATCCATAAATTGCCAAAACCCACTTGCTCCTGCTGCAGAAACCGCATTGGTCAATCCACTTTCAATGACTGCTAAGTATTTGAAATCATCTGGAATATTGTTCTTAGCTAGAATAGGTTCAATGACCGGGAACCATCTGTTTGCTCTTTTGAAAACTAGAAAGCTGTTGCTGTGCCAGTAGGTATTCACGAGTAATTCGCGGTCCAATTTCTCCTTCACTCCAAATTTATTAAGGGGCACTTCTACTCCACCAAAAGTGACATCCTCAGGTGTAGCTAATGAAAATACTTTATAGTTCTCTTCTATATGGTCTTGGTACTTCGCATCCATGTCTTTTTCTGGAAGCCCTGAATCAAAAGAGAAAAGTGACAGTGCAATGATTACAATTGAAAAAGTAATGATTGGCCAGAAAAAGGCTTTAGGATTGGATGTCATGAATAGCTGTATTTACCTTGTTGTAAGTTTCTGCGTGAAACCATAAAGAAAGATATGAAAACGATCAATAAATAAATCACCGTTCCCCATTTCAAACGAAATAATTCTTCTCCTTGGTATGTTAATAAAATATATGCCCATGTGGAATTCAAAAAAGACCAGAAAAAGTATGCAAGCGTAATGCTCCCGTCTTTCATGCCTAAATACGATAGGTTATGTGTACTGTGGTCTCTCCCTCCCACGAAAGGCGATCTTTTATGACGAATTCGATTAATGGTAACTAGAGTCGTGTCACAAAGCGGCGTGAACAGAACTACAACAGGAAGCACCCAGTTTTGAGGGGATGCAAACTGCCCGGAAATAGCAGGATGGTTCCAAACAAAAACAATGGTTACGCCTGCTACGAAGACCCCCAAGAGTTGACTGCCTGAATCTCCCATATAAAGCTTTGAAGGATGCCAATTTAAGACCAAGAACCCGAGTAATGTGGCAAGCATCCCAAGTGATAGCCAACCAATAAAGGTGGACGGATAAAGCCACCAAATTAATAATAAAGGGGGTAAAACAGCTGCCGTAGTAACACCATCCATATTATCTAACATGTTCACTGAGTTCATCAAGCCTACTACCCAGAAAACCGTAATCAATAAGTCTGAAAAAACACCTAGGCCTGTTTCAATGAATACTCCACCTAAAAACAAAACCAATCCACAACATAATTGAGCTACAAACTTCAGCCAAGGCTTTGTATTAAATGCATCATCTGCTAAGCCCATTAGAAAAGCCAAAACTACAGACAATCCCAACGCTGCAATTTGAATTGACATGAGGGTTGTTTGATCTGCAAAAAGAAAGGCGCAAATCATTGACACCAGAAAGCCGATAAAGAATGAAACACCACCAATAGTTGGCTTCGTTTGGTTGCTCCAACGAACCTGAAAATCAGCGGTTTGGTTTTTTGTCCCTAAGGTTCTCAAAAAGCGCAACAGCAAGAAGTTCACTGCCCAACCTAAGGTTGCCAAAATCAGAACATATAATAACATATTAAAGGGTGAATGGCGATTCGAATGATTGCCAAGGTGTGGCCTCAGCATCTTTATCACTGATCACCGGGTCTTCATTGCCCCAGTCAATCCCTAAACCGGGGTCATTCCAAAGCAGGTTTCGTTCACATTCTTTGTTGTAAAACCCTGTACACTTATAAGAGAAGACAGTTTGATCTTCAAGGGTTAGAAATCCATGTGCAAATCCAGGTGGAATCCAAAACTGAAGTTTATTTTTCGCTGAAAGAATCACAGATTGGTGCTGCCCAAACGTTGGTGAATCTGTGCGTAAATCTACGGCAATGTCTAAGACAGCTCCATGACAGACCCGCACTAGTTTCCCTTGCTGAGCAGGAGGTATTTGAAAATGCAATCCGCGCATGGTATTCGCTAACGAACCTGATTCATTGTCTTGCACAAAGTTCACCCCCAAGCCTGTGGCCTCTTGAAAACGTTGTTGGTTAAATGGTTCCATAAAGTAGCCACGGTGATCTGTGAAAACAGAAGGTTCAAGGATTAGCAACCCTTCAATACTCAGCGACTTCACATTCATTTCTTTCTTCCTTTGCGTTTTGAATTATTCTCATCGTAATACCCATAGCCGTATCCATAGCCGTATCCGTAGCCATAGCCATAGCTGTAGGCATATTTATTTCGATCTAAATCAACCCCATTTAATATCACTGACAATTTCGAAATCTTATTCTCATTAATCAAGCGGTCAACATTTTGAACGAATTGCTTTTTCGAATAATCTGCACGAAAGATGTAAAGCGGATAATCTGCTTTTTGAATCATCGCAATTCCGTCTGTCACCAAACCTACTGGAGGGGTGTCAAGGATGATCATGTCATAGGACTTCTTCAGTTCATCAAGAATCTCATCCATGCGCGCGCTAATGATCAGTTCACTCGGATTAGGAGGAATTGGACCTGCAGTGATGAAATCTAAATGCTCCATTTCAGTTCTATTCACGCATTCGGCTATGCTAGACTCACCAATAAGGAGCGTGCTCATGCCCCTGGTATTAGCTACATCAAATGCTTTGTGAATCTTCGGCTTACGCATGTCCAAATCAAGCACAATCACCTTCTTTCCACTAAAAGCTACAATCCCTGAGAGGTTCAGTGCAATAAACGTCTTCCCTTCCCCACTGATCGTAGAAGTTACAGCGGCAATTTTCGTTCCCGGTGTATTGTCAATGTATTGCAAATTTGTACGAACAGATCGAAACGATTCAGCAATCATTGACTTGGGATTTCTATCTACCAAGAGCATTGAGATTGGAATGTTCTCTTTGTAGCGCGGAATGACTCCCAGGGTCGAAATAGATGCATTAGACAGCCGCACTATTTCGTTCAATGAAGTAACCTGGTTGTGCAGTAAATAGCGCAAACTGATATAAATAAAGCCCAATATAACTCCGGCCATGATGAACGAAACAAAGATGATATTTCGTTTTGGTGCAACAGGAATTTGTGGAAGCCTTACATCATCTAAAACCTGATTTTGGGTAACAAAACCTTCTTTCGAGATGCGGTACTCAATGCGCTTTTCAAGCAACATTGTATAATACTTCTCATTGATGTTGAACAACCGTTCCAATCTCGCAAATTCCAACTCTTTGGTTGGAAGTTGGAAGTATACTTCTTCAACTTCTTTTAGCTTTTTATAATTCTCATCTTTTCGCTCTACAAGCTTAGAAAGAAGGGCGTCAATGGTCTCAACAATTAACGTTTTCTGAATCCTAATTTGGTATTCATAAGACTTAACTATGTCACTTTCGTCAGTGACAGTAAATAACGCTTCTTCCTTTTTCAGAAGAAGGTTGAAAAGGTTGTTCAACAAACCGCTCAAGGAACTTTCGAACTGGCTGCCTGCCACCAGCGGAACCAAATTATAAACTTCAATATTTTCAGGAGATTGGCCTGTCAGTCCGCGCACTTGACTCAACAGTTTCTCTTCAACCTCGAGCTGAATAACCCTATTCTCAATTTCGCTTAGACGCGTAAGATAAACACCAGATAGACTCTCGAGGTTAGAGATTTTGTTGTCTTGTTTGTAGCTGTTTAGGAGTGTCTCTGAATTTCGAAGGTTTTGAAAAACCGTATCAATCTGTGTATCAATGAAAGAAAGAATATTCTCATCACTCCGCTGTCTCTTTTCCAGATCAAACCGAATAAATTCATTTGATAAGGCTTGCACAAAATCACGGGCGAGGTAAGGATTATTGTCTTTGAACGAAATTTGCACCGTTTTTGCGGTATTGTTCAGCACACGCACATCCAATGAATTCACAAACCTATTGGCCATTGAGCTCAAGCTGTTGATGCGAAAAAACAGTTCATTACTTCCCTTTAGTCCACGAATTTGTTCTTCGTCAATAACCACCAACTTCACTTTCGCCCCAGGAAGCTGAACTACTTCATTTTGCTGCACATTCTCATAGGTTGAGGCACCATGTCTCAATGAGAATGACAGATCATCTTGAAAAGAAACAACAATGTGTTTATTCAGTAATTGATTGTTTTCTAGCTCAATAATTTCAACTCGGTAGGGTGAAAGGATGTAGTGTTCATTGGTTAATATTCGCCCTTTGGCAAAATAACTCACCTGCAGCGGAATAATACCTAAAGTATTCTGGACCAAAAGTTTAGAACGCATTAACTCTACTCTTCCTTCAAGACCATTGTCACTAACAAACTGGTTTACATTAAGCACCCTATTTGCGCTGTCATCTTCACCCAATTGGAGAATTGCTTTTGCCTCATAGACATCAGGTGTATACCGCAGATAAAGAAAGGCTGCAATGGCACTTAAGATCAAAAAACTAATCAACCAAGGAAGTGATCGCCTCACAATATGAAGGAACAAACCAAGGTCGAACTCATTTGAAAAGTTCGTTATCCGTTCTCGGTATTCTGAATAGTCTTGATTTTCTTGCATTCGTTAAAAAGCACCGATTAAAATTGCGTAGATGAGTGCGACCCCAGACACAAGGGTGATATAGGGCGCAACGTCTTTCATTATTTCAGCTGCAATTTCTGGAACAGGCTCCACATAAATCACATCATTTGCCTGCACAACAAGAGATGCATATTGCATTCCTTCAATGGTTGAAAGATCCATCAGGTAAATCTCCCGCTTCCCGTCAATCAACCGGATAAGTTTTACCTTTCGCGCATCCCCTCGGTCAGCTAATCCGCCTGACAATGCAAGCGCTTCAATGACTGTTGTATTCCGGTTGATCAAGTTGATTACCTTGGCTTGCCCGGCTGCCCCTGGAAACACTACAACTCTATTATTCATTACTTGAACAATAGCGAAAGGGTCTTGGTAGTATTGTGTGTAAAGCTGCTCCAGTTTCTCTTCTGCCTCGTTGGGCGTAAGGCCTTTGACATAAATCTCACCGAGTTCTGGAAGCTCCACTGTCCCGTCAGCTTCAACCAAAAACGTAGTATTTGGAAAGGCTATAAACTTCTCTGTATCGGCTGTACCAGCAGTGATGTCCAATAATTTAGCCCCACTATTAGAAAATAATCGGAACAAAATAACATCCGTTGGAGAGATGCGGTATTCTTCTTGAACGATACTATCAGAAGGGGTGTCAAAAACATAATCATGATCTGTCTTGAACATCACGTTCCTGTTGATTGTACAACTAGAAAATCCGATGACTACAAGAAGAAAAAGTACGAGTTGTTTCATAAGGCTCTGCTCTTTGGATAAAGGCAATCAAACAAAAGTAAGGAACAGCGGGCAAATCTGAGGCAAGAACTGTATATCAATCTGTGTCAATTTCATTCAAAAGCATTACTACCTTTGCTACATGGCAAAAACAGTAGTAATTGGAGCTAGTCCGAATCCACAAAGATACAGTCACAATTCCACTTTGAAACTCAACGCCCATGGCGAAGAGGTCTTTCCAATTGGCATTAGAGCTGGTGTTATAGGTGCGCAGGCCATTATTACTGACCAACCGCACATTTCAAATGTTGAAACAGTAACTTTATACGTAGGTCCAGCCCATCAAGCTGCGTGGGCTGACTATATTTTAGAACTTGCTCCAAAAAGAGTCATCTTTAATCCAGGAACGCACAACCCTGAGCTGATCCAACAATTGGAGCAAGCCGGAATTGAGACAGAAGAGGCTTGCACATTAGTGCTGCTGGCCACCGGAACTTATTGAACAACTATGAAACTAAGTGGAGAAAAATGCTTTCTCAGGGCCATTGAACCGCATGACACTGAGCATTTCTTTCGTTGGGAAAACGACACTCACAACTGGCTTGTAAGTGGAACGACAGCGCCCTTTTCAAAACATGATCTGGAGCGCTATATTACGGGCATTCGGGACATTTATGCTGATAAACAATTGCGCTTGGTTATTTCTACGAAAGCTCGTCCGGTTGGCGCTATAGACTTGTTCGATTTTGACCCTACTCACAGACGCGCGGGCGTTGGAATCTTGATTGGCGAAAAAGAAGAAAGGCAGCAAGGCATTGCCCATGATGCCCTTGGCATTATCATTAAATATGGTTTTGATGTTTTGCAACTCCATCAGATTTATGCCAATATCCCCGCAAATAATGAAGCAAGTATTGCGTTATTTGAAAAAGCAGGTTTTAAAAAGGCAGGCGCAAGAAAAGACTGGCTCAACACGAGCAAAGGATGGATAGACGAGTTGATTTATCAACTAATTAATACCGAAGAATGAAGAAGATTGCATTGATGGTATTCCTTGCCCTACTCATTGCTGGCGTTTTTGGATACACCTACTACAAAGATGTTACAGAACCGAATACTGCATTTTCAAAACCTCAAAAAGCACTATACATTGGCACCAATAGTACATTTGAAGACCTTCTGAACCAACTAGTTGGCGACTCAATTATTGCTGATACAGCTTCTTTCTTGTGGGTTGCTGAACAAAAGAATTTTTTTAACAATGTCAAGCCAGGCCATTACATAATTAACAATGGTGCCAGCAACAACGATCTTGTTAACCTCCTCAGAAGCGGAAATCAAACGCCCATCAAATTAATCTTCAATGCTGCACGCACGCCACAGGAATTAGCGGGGAAATTAGCAGATCAACTTGAAGCGGATAGCATATCCCTTCTGCAAGCTTTAACATCAGAAGACTTGGCAAAAGAATATGGATTCAACAAAGAGTCTTACCGCACCATGTTCATTCCTAACACCTATGAAATATGGTGGAATACAGATGCAAATGGGTTCGTTGAAAAAATGGCGATCGAGTACAAAAAGTTTTGGAATGAAAAAAAAATCGCTGCAGCGAAAGAACGTGGTCTGAGTCAATCTGAAGTTGGAATTCTGGCCGCTATTGTAAAAGCTGAAACAGCAATGCGAAGCGAAGCACCAATTGTTGCTGGTCTTTATTTAAACCGACTGGAACGCGGCATTCCTCTTCAAGCTGACCCGACGCTCATTTATGCCTCTGGTGATTTCACCATCAAGCGTGTATTAGACAAGCACAAAGAAATTGAATCTCCCTACAACACATACAAATATGGTGGATTACCTCCGGGGCCAATAAACTACCCTGATGTGAACTACCTCCAAGCAGTGTTGTCACCAGAAAAGCACAATTACATCTATATGTGTGCTAAAGCCGACTTCAGTGGATCCCATAATTTCAGTAAATCATTGCGTCAACACAATGTATATGCACGAGAATATGTGCGGGCAATTCGAAAAGCTGGGTATTAAGCCAATGTCTTAATCGTCATTTAAGTTCGGAAACCACTCATTGATTTTAGCATTGAGCTCATCTGCATCCAGTGGTTTAGGAAGGTAATCATCCATTCCCGAATTGAGGCATGCTTTTCGTTCAACTGCATTTGGTAGTTCGCTCATCCCTATGATTACGGGAGCCTCCTGCCCGTTGAGCATTTTCTTGATTTTTTCAGTTGTCTGTTGCCCACTCAAATCAGGCATATCAATGTCCATCAAAATCAAATCAAAATTCTGATTGGTCATTTTCTCTAGCACTTCTAATCCACTGTAAGCTTTCTTCGCTCTAAAGCCAATTACTTCTAAAGTCTTTGATACTACCGCCTGATGAATTTCATTGTCTTCAGCAATCAAAATATCCAAGTCCCGGTATGTGTCGCGTTGAACATCAATTTTTGCCTTATGCTTTTCACCCACAGATTTAGGTGTTACTGCAAAACCTAAATTTTGTTGAATTACCTCAAGCAGCTTCTTGGGCTTCACAGGCTTCGTGAGGTAACTATTCCACTCTTCTTCTTGCTCATTCAAAACAGAGGTCCCCATGCTAGAGAGAACGATGATTGGCAATTCTTCTTTTGAATAATGGAGGCGAATGCTTGCTGTTAAGGCTCTTCCATCAAGCCTTGGCATTTGCATATCTAGCAAGCAAAAATCAAATTTCTTTAGATTCTCTATTATTTCAACCACCAACTCTGGACTATTAAATGGCGTAGCCTGAATTCCCCAATTGCTGAGCTGCTTTACTAAGATTTTAAGGTTGGTTGTGTTGTCATCTACAATCAATGCTTTTAAGCCTTTTAGCTGGCTAATTTCTGGAACGTGAAGCCCATTGCCCACTACTTCAGAAATAAGGGTGAATGAAAAAGTACTCCCTTTCCCTATCACACTTTCAACCCAAATCCGCCCGCCCATAAGCTGAACCAATTTTTTGCAAATCGCAAGGCCAAGGCCCGTGCCTCCATACCTTCTTGTGGTAGAAGAATCTGCTTGAGTAAAAGATTGAAACAAATGATTTACCTGATCAGAATCTAACCCAATCCCGGTGTCCTTTATTGAGACACACAATTGCTGAAAATCATGCTCTTCCAGTATATTTTCTACCCGCAATAACACCTCCCCTTTATCTGTGAATTTGATGGCATTGTTGAGCAGGTTAATGACCACTTGCTTTAATCTTGTGCTATCTCCCTTTACGAGCACGGGAACGTTTGGCTCAACATACATCATGAGCTCCAACTTTTTCTCAAGTGCTGTGGGTTTCAGCAAATCAAAAACTTCTTCAAGCGCAGGAATGAATTCAAAAACTTCACTTTCAAGATCAATTTTTCCACTTTCGATCTTGGAATAATCTAAAATGTCATTGATGATCACCAATAAATTTTCAGATGAACCTTTAATTGTTTTGACGAACTCAGACTGCTGCTCATTCAATTCTGTTTTTTGTAGTAAATCAGACATCCCCAAGATTCCGTTCATTGGTGTCCGAATCTCATGGCTCATGTTCGCTAGAAAATCAGATTTGATCTGGTTCACTTTCTCCAAATTGCGGTTCAAGAAAACAAGTTCTTCATTCTGAATGCGTGATTTCAGCAGGATTGGTCTGATTAAAAACATAAACGCGAAGAACAGAACTGCCACAGTAATGAGCGCTAAGCTCCAACTTATTACTCTTAGGTTCTGAATCTTATCAGCACTTTCTTTGGTATACTGATGAACAACTCTGTCCATTAAATCTTGATAAGGTTCGTCATTCCTCAATAACGCCACAACTTCTTTTTCAACTCCAACACCTTCCTTTTTAAGCAGAGAATTGACGTTCTCTTCAATGGCATAAAAAACAGGATTGACCTCATCAAGAAGTCGATTGATCTCTTCGGAGTTATCTCCTTCCAATTTCAACGATGGACTCCCTTGAATCAAGCCTCGGTGGCTATTCCTCCATCGATTAACGATCACTTGCAGGTCTTGTATTTCAGACTTAGCGGGAACAACATTGCGCTGATTATAGTGCATTTCCAAAGCTGACTTGGCCATTTCCTGCACGAGCGTGCGTTGTCTTCCAGCAATATTTATTTCCATGCCTGCATTTTCTTGATCTGTTAACCTTGAGTTAATGATCAATTGTGACAGCACGATCAAAAAGACGATCGACGACAGGAAAATTAGATAGAACTTAGAGTATTGGGTGCGTTGGGCCATAGCTTAAACTGGACGCTCTGTTCACGCAAAGGTAACAAATAGCACGGGCACTGGTGACATCAAAAGCGTGATTTCACATTATCAGTAATGATTGAATTGAGAACACCTTTCAATTCATCCATATTGATGGGTTTGGAGATGAAACCAACCATGCCCACTTGCTTGCAACGCTCACGATCTTTATCCATTACATTGGCGGTCATTGCAATGATTGGAGGTTTTCGCCCTTTAAATTCTTCTTCAGAAAGAAGCAGTTCCGTGGCTTCCAAGCCATCCATTTCAGGCATTTGGATATCCATGAAAATGACATCAAAATTCGCTTTCCGCACAGCATCTAACACTTCGATTCCATTTTTGACAATGGTAGCGTCAATCCCCATGTTCGCTAAGATCTTAAAAATAACTTGTTGATTGATTAAGTTATCTTCTGCAACCAGAACAGATAAGTGATTGCTAATTACTTCTTCTGCCTCATCTTGTTTTTTAGCAGGCACACCCGTTTCTTCTGCATCAGGAATGCTCAGCTCAAGGCTAAATGCAAATTGGGAACCTTCACTTAAAACACTTGTGACCGAGACTTCCCCGCCCATAAGTTCAATTAGATTTTTACTAATTGCCAGTCCGAGACCTGTTCCTCCATATTTCCGGGTGGTACTCGAATCAATCTGCGAGAAACTCTTAAAGAGGTAATCCATTTTATCATCAGGAATACCAATACCGGTGTCAGTGATGGTAAACGATAAAACTAGTTTTTCACCAATCAACTTCTGATTTTTCAGAGAAAGATCAATGCTTCCTTCTTGGGTGAACTTAATGGCATTCCCCAATAGGTTGATTAATATTTGCTGAATACGTGTTGAATCTCCAAGCACGAACTGAGGAACATCTGAGGCAATGCGTTTTGTTAATCGAAGCTGTTTCTTCAATATTTGAGGTTGTACCATCTGCATGACCTCATTGATTAATTGATGCAAATCAAATGTTCGCTGCTCTAAG